>NZ_JBAVFV010000045.1:0-200577 GCF_049684335.1 Trichococcus sp. | reverse complement strand
ATTCGTTGCATCGGAATTTACGCCCTCGGAGTGCTGCATCAAACGAAAGTAGTCCGTCAGGACCAAATCGGGCACGAAGAACAGGGAAGCAAACATAAACTAGATTTAGTTAGATTTATGGCAACGGAAAACATTATGAATTATGAAACAGTCATCGGACTGGAAGTCCATGTGGAATTGAAAACTGAATCAAAAATGTTCTCCCCATCTCCAGCACACTTTGGGGCAGAACCGAACACAAACACAAATGTCATCGACTGGGGCTACCCGGGCGTCTTGCCTGTCATCAACAAAAGAGCTATCGAATTCTGCATGAAGGCTGCTTTGGCTTTGAACTGCGAAATCTCGACGGAAACGCACTTCGACCGCAAAAACTACTTCTACCCGGACAATCCGAAAGCTTACCAAATTTCGCAATTGGATAACCCAATCGGCCATGACGGCTGGGTCGAAATCGAAGTGGAAGGCGTCAAGAAAAAGATCCGCATCGAACGCGTCCATCTTGAAGAAGATGCCGGAAAAAACATGCACGGATCGGACGGCTATTCCTATGTCGATTTGAACCGTCAAGGAACGCCGTTGATCGAAATCGTATCGGAAGCGGATATGCGCTCTCCTGAAGAGGCTTATGCTTATCTGGATGCCGTACGCCAAATCATCATGTACACAGATGTATCCGATGTGAAGATGGAAGAAGGCTCCATGCGTTGCGATGCCAACATTTCCATCCGCCCATTCGGCCAAGAAAAATTCGGCACGAAGACAGAATTGAAGAACCTGAACTCCTTCAACTTCGTCCGCAGAGGTTTGGCTCATGAAGAAAAACGCCAAGCACAAGTATTGAACGCTGGCGGGGTCATCCAACAAGAAACACGCCGTTTCGATGAAACAAATGGCGAAACAATCCTGATGCGCGTCAAAGAAGGCGAAAGTGATTACCGTTACTTCCCGGAACCAGATCTGCCGGGCTTGACCGTTTCCCAAGAATGGATCGACCGCGTAAAAGCCAGCATTCCGGAAATGCCAGCAAAACGCCGCGAAAGATACATTTCTGAATACGACCTGCCTGAGTACGATGCAATGGTATTGACACTTTCGAAAGAAATGTCCGACTTCTTCGAAGGTACCCTTGCTGCAGGAGCGGATGCCAAATTGGCTTCCAACTGGTTGATGGGCGAAGTATCAGCCTACCTGAACAGCGAAAAAGTGGAGTTGGCCGACACGAAACTGACGCCAGCAAACCTTGCCGGCATGATCACATTGATCGAAGATGGCACCATCAGCACGAAGATCGCCAAAAAAGTCTTCCGCCTGTTGGCAACAAAAGGCGGCGACGCAAAAGCAGTCGTTGAATCAGAAGGCCTGATCCAAATGAGCGATCCGTCGCAACTGTTGCCGATCATCAACGCCGTTTTGGACAACAGCCAACAATCCGTTGACGACTTCAAAGCCGGAAAAGACCGCGCCAAAGGCTTCCTAGTAGGCCAAATCATGAAAAAAACCAAAGGCCAAGCCAACCCAGGCATGGTCAACCAACTACTAGCACAGGAGTTAGAAAAAAGATAGGATGTGATGATTCGCGGGTAGAGTTCGAGCACTAAGAGGACAAACACAAAGCGGACGTTTTTTGTTCGCGTGTGATTGTCAACTTAGGCGGAGAACTCTGCGAATCAGAACTCAACTAAGATAGAGCGAGATGAAAAGCGTTTAGATACCCGGACGTTGGAGCAAATAACGAAGTGAACCTCTTTTGTTCACTTCGTTATTTGCGAAACGGGAGCGGTATCTGCTTTTCAGAACGCGTCTGCGTTGCACACATTCCAGCCCACTTCCTTCGGGAGGTTGGCTTTTTTTCTGAATAAATAAATTCTCAAAAAAATCGCAACAAATCTATCTTTTTTCAGTTCAGCAATTAGTATTCTTATGATTTTGGTGATATAATCATTAATTGAGTGGTTTGACAAAGGAAAGATGATTTGTGACCTATATAACAGATGAGCCTAGAAAGATGAGGAAAAGAATGAGAGCAAGAGTAATTTACAATCCTACTTCCGGAAGAGAAATGCTTAAAAAAAGCATGATTGACATCCTTCAAATATTGGAAGAAGCAGGCTATGAGGCCAGTGCTTATGCCACGACACCAGAACCCCTATCCGCAACGAAAGAAGCGGAACGTGCCGCTTTGGCCGGATTCGACCTGATTGTTGCAGCAGGCGGAGACGGTACCGTAAACGAAGTCGTCAACGGCATCGCCGGATTGGACCACAGACCGACAGTCGGCATCATACCTGCAGGGACCACAAATGACTATGCCCGTGCTTTGAAGATTCCGCGCTCAAACCTATTGGATGCAGCCCGCATCATAGCTGACGGAAATGTCATCCCGATGGATATCGGTCAATCGAATGGCACTTATTTCATAAATATCGCAGCAGGCGGCTATCTGACGGACCTGACTTACGACGTGCCTGCAAAACTGAAGACCATTTTCGGCTACCTTGCCTATCTGGTGAAAGGCGCCGAAAAAATCCCGCAGCTCAAACCTATGCACATGCGCATCGAGTATGAAGACGGCGTCTACGACGGCATGGCTTCCATGTTCTTTGTGGCCTTGACAAACTCGGTCGGCGGCTTTGAGACTATTGATCCGAACATCGTTTTGGGGGATGGCAAGTTCACGCTGTTTGTCGTGAAGACAGCGAACATCTTCGAAATTCTGCAACTGTTGGCCCAAGTATTGAACGGGGGCAGACATCTGGAAAATTCGAACGTCCTTTACACACATACCAGCTTCGTGAGAGCGGAATCCATGGATGGTTCAAGGTTGATGATCAACTTGGATGGGGAGTACGGCGGTGATGCACCTACCACGTTCACGAATCACCAACAGCACATCAAAATCATCGGGAATACTTCCGATTATGCTGATCCGATCGAAGAAGCCGATGAAGACATTCTTGAAGGCGCCGGCACTGGCTTCATGAAGGAAGTTGAAACCTTGCATCCGGATGAAGTCAACGACAAACGTTTGCCTTACGACGGCAAGAATTAAAAATGAGAATCTGAAAAATGCCCTGCCTCTCGGTCTTCTGATGAGAGGTCTCGGGCATTTTTTGTTATACTGGAAAAAAGAAACATTCCTGCAAAAGGGGACCTGCCGTATGCCGAAAAAACAGAAGAAATTTTTGTCCATCTTATTTTTGAGTGGGCTGCTGATGCTGCTTGTGGCCTGCGGGAACAAGGGGAATTCCCCAATCGTGGCCATCGCAAATGAAACGGAATATGAAGAAGTGGTTGCGCAGGATGTGGCCTACCTCTATTTCGGCTTCGATGATTGCCCTTACTGCAAGAAATTCCGTCCGATACTGGAAGAAAAATTGACCGAAGCGGGGCAGACCGCTTATTATTACAATACGAAAAAGCGTGTCAATGATACCAACTATGATGAGGTGCTGGAAACCTACGGCGTCGAGTTTGTTCCGCTCTTGATCAAGCTGGAGGATGGCAAAGCAGTCGGGTCCGTCAATCTGGACACCGTTGCTGACTTGCCGGCCTTACTGGCGGCAGAATAGCAGGCGAGGATGTCCGCCGGAGCTTGTCCCATAACCGCAAAGAATGGGCTGCCCCCAACTGGAGCAGCCCATTCGTATTATTTCCACACTAACTGCCAAGTGACGCCGAATTGATCGGTGACCCATGCTACCGCACGCAGTTCGCCGACTGCTTCAGGCCCCATCATCACAACGCCATCCGCGGATAAGGAATCAAAGTAGTTGTCGAAGCTGGATTCATCTTCGCAGTCCACGTAGAGGGAAACGGCCCAAGTCATATCAGGCAAAAAATCCTCTTCCATGTCCATCGCCATGAATTCCTGTCCATTCAAAACAAACTGCTCATTGATTACGCGACCGCCCTCCCCGTGTTCATCCTCATCGATTTTGGTGAGGGAGGTCACGCTGGAATTCGGGAAAATGGAAACATAAAAGTGCATCGCTGCTTCTGCAGTCCCCGGTAACGTCAAAAAGGGAATAATCCGTTGTCCGCTCATTTTGTCATCCTCGCTTTCTTCCTGTACTCGTCAGTAACTGGTCTATATACTTCTATTATACTGAACGCGAGCGAAACTTCCTATCGATAAGACGCGCCGCATCAGGAGATATTATGAGAAAGTACTTATTTTTTCCAAACAAACGGGCTTGCTGTATCGGGTAGCCTTCTTTTTTGGTATAATGAATCTGAATGAAAAATTATGAACTGAGGAGTACACATGAAAAAACAATATACGGTAGCACCGGTAATAAAAAATGAGAAGATGACTGTAACATTTGAGGACTTAACGTCAGAAGGTATGGGTGTCGCAAAAGTTGAGGGTTATCCATTATTTGTAGCGGATGGACTACCGGGCGAACGGGCCACCATCAAAGTGACGAAAGTCGGCAAATCGTTTGGATTCGCCCGCATTGAGGAAAGACTGAGCAGTTCTCCTGACCGTATCCCGACACGCGATGTTAAAGGAACACGCGTTGGTACGATGCCATTGCAGAATCTGCGTTACTCTGCCCAATTGGCATTCAAAAAGAACAACGTCGAACAAGTGATGAAACGCATTGCCAAAATGCCGGAAGTCGAAGTTAAACCGACAATCGGAATGGAAAATCCATGGGGATACCGCAATAAAGCGCAGATCCCAGTACGTCAAAAAGATGGCAAATTGGTTACCGGATTCTTCCGCACCAACACACATGAATTGATCCCGATGGAAAACTTCCAGATCCAGGATCCAAAAATCGATGAAGCCATCGTAAAAGTCCGTGACATTCTGCAAGAATTCAACGTGAAAGCATACGACGAGAAGAAACATACCGGAAATATCCGTCACATCATGATCCGCCGTGGTTATTACACAGGCGAAATGATGGTTGTCTTGGTGACGCGTACGGCGAAACTGTTCCCGCAAAGTAAAATCATTCCAGCTATCTTGGAAGCTTTACCGGAAGTGGTCAGCATCGTCCAAAACGTGAACCCGAAACAAAACAATGTCATCCTGGGTGACGAAACCATCGTCCTGCACGGTGAAGACGTTTATCACGACAAACTGATGGGCCATACATTCGCTATCTCTTCGCGTTCATTCTATCAAGTGAACCCGATCCAAACGGAAAAACTTTATAAATTGGCGATTGAAGCTGCACAATTGACCGGCGAAGAAACCGTCATCGATGCGTATTGCGGAATCGGAACGATCTCCCTGTCATTGGCTGAACAAGCGAAACACGTTTATGCGATGGAAGTTGTTCCGGATGCCGTGAAAATGGCTGAAATGAATGCAGCAGCAAACAACATCGAAAACATTACTTTCGAAATCGGTGCTGCCGAAGAAGTAATGCCGAAATGGGCTGCCGAAGGCGTCAAAGCCGATGTCTTGGTTGTCGATCCTCCACGCAAAGGCTTGGAACCGGCCTTCATCGAAGCAGCTTTGGAAATCGCTCCTGAGCGCATCGTCTACGTCAGCTGCAACCCAGCTACAATGGCACGCGACCTACAATTATTCCACGAAGGCGGCTACAGCGTAGGCAGCATCCAACCAGTGGATCTGTTCCCGCAAACACTACATGTTGAGTCAGTTGTGGCTTTGACACGCAACAAATAAATGTATAAGCCCTTGAGAATGGCGTATTTACGTTATTTTCAGGGGTTATTTTTTTTGAGCGCGGTTAAAGTGATTTAACTTTCGACATAGATTGGCTAATGGTGTAATACGGGATGTGGAAGTCCATTCCTACCCATTTGTTCATCAGGGAGAATCCTGTTTATATTCCATTTGTGATTTTCGGTAGAAATTTCCTATGGTATAATTGAAATGAAAAAATGAGAAAATAGAGTGAGTTTTGCTGTAACGATAAATCTAAACAAGAGGTGATTAAGGTAGAAACAAATTTGAAGGGGTTTCAGACACTCATAAGTCAATTGACAACATTTGAAAAAATGTATGAACAGGTAAGGATTGTTGACCCTATTAAAAAAGAAGTCTTATTTGTTAAAAATAAAAATCAAGAAGAACTCATGCCGGTTCTGGAAGCCTGTTTTGGCATATGGGGGAAAGGTACGGTATGCAAGAATTGTATTTCCATGAGAGCCTACAATGAAAATGACACCTTTATCAAAATAGAAACTTCTCCTGATAAAATCATTATGGTTACAGCAATACCTGTAAAAATAGAAGATAGAATGGTTGTAGTTGAACTTTTAAAAAACGTTACAAAAAGTATGATTATAGGCGACAGAGAGTTAACTGAAAGTTTGGAAATTAAAAGACTGCTGGACCAAGCCAATGTAGCAGCGGTAACAGATGAGCTGACACAAATCTATAACAAGAGATATATCATTGAAAGATTACCTGTAGATATGCTCAAATCTCATCTGGAAAATCAACCAATCTCACTCCTGATGGCAGATATTGACCATTTCAAAAAAGTCAACGACACCTATGGTCATGTGGCAGGGGATTACATATTAAAAGAAGTTGCGGGAATCCTTGAGAAAAACACAAGACAAGATATGGATTGGATTGCTAGATTCGGCGGTGAAGAGTTTATGGTCTGCTTAACAAATACAAATAAAGAAACCGCATGGGCTATCGCTGATGAAATGAGAAAAGCCATTGAAAATACAGTTTTCAGCTATAATGGAGAAAAGATCAAGCTAACCTCAAGTTTTGGACTTTATACTGTAACAAGTGAAGAAATGATAGACTATGAGACTCTGATTCACTGTTCAGACAAAAATTTATATGAAGCTAAAAAGACCGGAAGGAATAAAGTGGTTGGCTAGTAGACTTATTTTTTCAGAATAAAAAGATAGTCACAATGCTGAGCAGCATCAGCAATATTTTGACTGGCTCATCAAGCACTTCGATAAGCTTAAAAGCCCGCTTAATGCCATAGATTAAAGGAGCATTAAGGAGAGGGAAACTAATTGCTGGTTTTTAAGGAGGGTCAATATGAAAAAACTTCAATTCTCAATCGAAATCAATGCCTCTAAAGAAAGCGTCTGGGCAACGCTTTGGGAAGATGCGTCCTTCCGCGTCTGGGCAAATCTTATTGATGAAGGTACCTATATGAAGGGCGAAATGAAAGAAGGCAATGAAATCCAGTTCCTGTCTTCTTTAAATGGTTACGGCGTGACAAGTCTGATAGAGAAACTCGATCTGAATGCGTTCGTCTTGTTCAGGCACAGTGCGGACACCAAGGAAAGTGGACAGCAGGAACGCGAAAAAGAGTGGACTGGCGGGACAGAGAGTTATTCCCTCACCGAAAAAAATAGAATTACGACATTGACTGTCAATACCGAGGTTCCGGAAGAACTAGAAGAAACGTTCAACATCAGCTTGCCCAGAGCGCTGGAGCGTATCAAAACGCTGGCGGAAAAAATGGAATAGGAATTCCGTGTGTTTTACAAGAATTTTCTGCACAATATTAAAGTGTGAAAACAAAAGGAAAACATAAGGTGGTATAAATATGGCAATCATTACTTTTCTCCTTATTGGCTGGATGTTAAGTTGGTTTAAATTCGAACGACTGGTAATCCAAGCTTTTAAAGAGCTGTTTGATAAAGAAATAACAAAAGCAACTTACTATTTTATGTTTCTTGGTATAGGGGTTTTAGGCGACATAATTTTACTCTTTCAAGGTGCATATTATGAGTATTTCTTAAGCTGATGAAATGACCGTTTAAGGCAAGATAATTAGAAAAAGCCGTAAGGACATCAAATTTGAATTTGGAAGAGTAGAGGAAGACAAACATATAGCTCTGATCGATGAAATTTCTGGTGGGAACATGCGAGCGTATAGGGACGGACAGTATATAGAACCGCTTAAGTTAGAGCAATTGCTGTTAAAATAAAATGAATAATTATTCAAGAGGAAGCTTTTTGGCTTCCTTTTCTTATGCGTTGACAGGTTTACCTGAATAGAGTTCACTGAAGGTGGTATGGTACAATTGGTTCGGAAATGAACGGTTACATAATTATGAGGATGCGCAAACTGCAATCCCGTGAAGGGCTATCGTAAGCAGCCTCAAACCAGGGTATCTACTAATGCAAATCGCGCACGCTGATCCTGTATTATTGTTGATAACGCGGTAAAAGGGGAAATTTCCTACTTACTCTGGAATGGCTGAATGCAAAATAACGGAGGGATTTTATGAAAAACATTGTGATAACAGGCAGTACACGTGGGCTTGGTTTTTCTATGGCAACCGAGTTTCTGCGAGCTGGATGCAATGTTACGCTGTCCGGCAGAGGTGAAGTACTTGTGACATCAGCTCAAAGGGAACTGTCGCCCTTTGAGGAGAAATACATCTATTTCCCATGCAACGTCCAGGAAAAAGAAAGCCTGCAGAAACTATGGGACGCTTCTTTGGTACGGTGGGGCGGGATAGATATATGGATCAATAACGCGGGGCAAAATACGCCACACATATTTTCGTGGGAAACGGACGGAACCTGCACGGAAAACATCATTAAGACCAATCTAATCGGTATGATATACGGTTCGCAGATTGCGGCAATGGGAATGCTAAAACAGGGGCATGGGGCGATATACAGCATGGAGGGTCTTGGCTCAAACAACATGATCCAGATAAAAACAATATTGTACGGTACCACCAAGCACGCATTAACGTACTTTATGAAAGGTCTTGCGAAGGAACTGGAGGGTACCAATGTAATAGCGGGGCGGTTGTCGCCTGGTATGGTGCTGACTGATTTTATCACAAAAACGCCTGACGGTCAGCCGTCTGAGGTCATTGCAAATGAGCAGTTCAGAAGGACATTCAATATATTGGCCGACAAACCGGAAACGGTCGCAAAATTTTTGATACCAAGAATACTTAGCAACACCAAGAATGACGCTCAAATCGCTTGGCTGACAAACCGAAAAGCGGCATGGCGTTTTATGACTGCTGGCTTCCGCAAAGACAGACTGATATAGGGAACTATCCTGACTTAAGCTATTCTTTACCGATGATTGTTAAGCTGTACCTATGGAAAAAGCAACCACAATCAAGTCTTTGTGGAAATGGCTTGGGGGGACCGCTGAATTTGCTGCGAAGAAGTTCAAGGAATGGTTCCATAATAAAATTTGAGCAAAACATTTCAATGATAATTCTTCTATATAATAAAAATAAGAAAAAAGAGATTAAAAGTAAATGATGTATAGACTTTCCCGAGAAAGCTATATAAGCGAAAAAGGGTGACAAGATGAATGAAGAGTTTACGTTCAGGTTAATTTTCTGGATCCATCTTACCTTTATAATGATTTTTAATCGCATACTTCCGGCACTTCGGGCAAAAAAATCCGGAACCAAACTATCACCGGATCATGAAGCGATTGAGAATGAAGGGAAGTTACTGTTTGCATTCAGAGTCATTGCCGGGATCCTGTTGGCCATTGCGATTGTTATTTATACATTTTTTCCAATATATAATATCAGGTTTCAGTTTTATTTGCCGAGCGTATTAAGATGGATTGGCGTTATCATTTCTTCAACCAGCTTGATTTTTTGGAGCTATTCGCAGGTAGTTTTGGACAAGAACTGGTCCGTGAATCTAAAGATACAGGAAGAGCATACACTGGTCACCTCTGGACCTTACAGCGTGATGCGGCATCCGATATATACCGCCATGATATTATGGTCAACGGGCCTGGCACTGTATACGGCTAATACGTTTTTTGTGGGCTTTACAGCACTTGTTATCCTGTGGACGCCGCTAAGAATTTCGAAGGAAGAAACAATGTTGATTGGATATTTCGGCGATGAATATAAAAAATACATGGAATATACGGGAAGATATTTGCCTAAGTTTAAGCGTGATGGAAACAGATAGCCGAGGACCCTTCCTGTTAATGTGGTATACTACTAACCTTGCAAATAACTAATAACAGGGGGGAAAACCCTCTCAATAATAAAGGAGGCACGTTTATGGGGAACACTGATAAGTTTGACAGCATAGCAAGCAATTATGATAATCCAGAACGACACCACATCGCAAAGGTTGCTTCAGACGCCATCAAAGAGTATTTGGGTGACGCCAAAAGTAAAAGTGCGATTGACTTTGGATGCGGAACCGGTCTGGTCGGAATGAATTTGTTGAGCGAATTTGAATCGATGATTTTTTTGGATGCATCAGAGAACATGCTGCATATCGTAGAAACAAAAATTTCTGAAGTAGATTCGGGGAATGCAAGTACATTGTGTTTTGATTTTGAATCATCAAGCCAATCTGATCTCCGCGCGGACTATATTTTCATGGCTCAGGTGCTGCTGCACATTCAGGATTATGAAGCACTTCTGGCCAAGCTCCACGCTGTTTTGAATGATGAAGGCCACTTGCTGATTGTCGATTTCAATAAGACTGATAAGGTCGTTTCAGATTTAGTCCATAACGGATTCGATCAAGAGCAGCTCAAAGAATCGATGCTGAAAATAGGCTACAAGGATATCCGAAGCAAAACCATCTACAGTGGAACCAAACTATTCATGAACCAAGATGCATCTATATTTATTATGGATGCTAAGAAATAGGGTATCAAAAAATCATTTAACTGTTGATGACATTCTTATTGAATTAAATCCGCTCCCTCCACGCGGGAATTCTCGCGAAATTTGATACACAAAGAATAAAAGCACAAAAGGAAGAAGCCAGGACAAAAGTCCGAGCTTCTTCCTTTTCGATTTACCGTTCAGGTTTAACGCGTAAACCCTCTAATTGAGATAGATGGATAAGCTAATATTTGGGCAAATCGGGAGATGAGTAGTATGATGAAGGGACTAATAAAATTTATGAGGAGTGGTATGATGACGGCATATGAATTACCAAAAGTGTGGCAATGGGAAGAAGCGAATTCAAATAAAGTTGGCAATCGTCCGACAGCCGGCAGTCGTTTCGAACAAAAATTACCAGTCGGAGAGGCTCCGTTCCAACTCTATTCATTAGGAACACCGAATGGCATTAAAGTAACAATTATGTTCGAAGAGCTGAAAGAATTAGGTGTTGAGGGCGCAGATTACGACGTGTACACTATCAATATTGGAGAAGGCGACCAATTTGGTTCGGATTTCGTCGAGATTAATCCTAACTCTAAAATTCCAGCCCTTGTTGACCAAAGTCAAAGTCCTCGTGTGGAAATTTTTGAATCAGGCTCCATTTTGCTTTATTTAGCCGAGAAATTTGGCCAACTGATTCCAACGGATATCTATGGTCGGACCGAAACTCTTAATTGGCTATTCTGGCAAATAGGCGCAGGGCCTTATGTTGGTGGAGGATTTGGTCACTTTTTCGCATATGCTCCAGAGCCTATGCAATACCCGATAGATCGCTTCACGATGGAGACGAAACGTCAGCTGGATTTACTCGATAAAACATTAGCGCAGCGTCCATATATGGCTGGCGACACCTACACCATCGCAGATATTGCCATATGGTCTTGGTACGGTCGATTAGCCTTGGGAAAACTGTATAAAGGATCTTATGAATTTTTGAATCTGGATGAATACCCGCATCTCTTGGAATGGTCTCACCGTATTGCAGAACGACCAGGCGTTCAAAGAGGTCTAGCAGCGGAGTATCAACCGTTGTGAATGCGATGGCGGCATTGACATTAAGTCCCCTAAAAATTATAATCAAATGATATCAACAAAATAGATAACCCTCTTTTTGCCACCGGGCAGAGAGTTCAAGGTGTTCAGAAACATTCCGTAGGTCTTTGAAGGAATGTTTTCGGGACACCTTTTTTATTTTGGAAGGAGAATGCAACATGGAAAAAACATTACTGAGGGACTTCTCGAAGTACGTAAGCCTGAATATCTTGGGGATGATCGGCGTATCGTTTTACATTTTGGCCGACACGTTCTACATAGCGAAAGCGTTGGGGGTAAACGGGATTGCTGCGTTGAATTTTGCTGTGCCGGTATACAGCCTTATTCACGGTGTCGGATTGATGATCGGCATCGGCGGAGCCGCCCGTTTCGGAATATTGAAATCCCGAAACAAAGAGGAAGAAGCCGAAGGGGTCTTTGCGGGGGCACTCAAACTCGGCATTATCGCAGGCCTGTTGTTCGTTTTGCTCGGCTTATTCGGATCGAGAGCACTATCATCGGCTTTGGGGGCGGATGCGGTCACTTTGCCTTTGACCCAAGCATACATGGCTACGATTTTAGCCTTTGCGCCGTTTTTCATCCTGAACAATACCGTGCTCGCTTTCGTCCGCAACGACAACAATCCCAAACTGGCCATGACGGCGATGCTGGTCGGCAGCTTTTCGAATGTGATCCTGGATTATATTTTCCTCTTTCCGTTCGGGATGGGCATGTTCGGTGCCGCTTTTGCGACTAGCCTTTCACCGATCATCAGTTTGGGTATTCTCTCCACGCACTTCGCAGCGAGGAAGCGCAAGCCGGAATTCCTTAAACACAAAATGACCCGTCCGGCGGTTGTGGATATCCTCAATCTGGGCTCTTCAACGTTTATCATGGAAGTGTCCTCCGCGGTCGTTTTGACGACGTTCAATTTGCTGATTTTGGGGCTCGAGGGGAACAGGGGTGTTGCTGCATACGGCATTGTCGCAAACCTTGCTTTTGTGGCGGTCGCGATCTTCACCGGTTTAGGACAAGGCGTACAGCCGCTCATCAGCAAATACTACGGAATGAAGAAGTGGGAATTGGTCAAAAAAGTGAGACAGTATGCCTTGCTGACGGCTGCCTTGATAGCCACACTTATCTACGTGGGTACGTTTGCGTATTCGGACATGCTGATCAGCCTGTTCAACAATGAAAACGATCTTGCAATCGCGCAACTGGCGGATAGAGGGATGAAAATCTATTTCCTGGGCTTTTTCTTTGTCGGGATAAACATCGTGACGGCCATGTTCCTGAGCGCCACTGAAAAAGCACGCGCCGCCTTCATCATCTCCATTTTGAGGGGATTGGCAGTCATTGTTCCCATGGCGATAGTATTCAGCAATATCTGGGGGATGACGGGCATCTGGTCGGCCTTTGTGCTTTCCGAGCTGATTGTCGCCGGATTTGCACTCTATTTAGCAACTGCGACGGAGAAGGGGGCCATAGCTTATGGAAATCCTGACTGAAACGATCAAAGCGGAATCACTGAAATCTTTCCAATCGACCATCCGCAAATCCGAAAATGCATTGAGCAGTATGACCGAGAAAGGCGCCAACACGACATTGGTGTCGAAACGGCTCCAGGCTCTCCGCATCGGCTTGGCTGTACTGGAACAAGTTTGGGATGAAAAGCCCCATCCATACACCCACGAAGACTTGAAAGAAGCCCGCATCCTGCTTGCGGGTTTGCTTCCCTCAATCGAAGGCATCTACGCCAAGTCGAAGCCGGGCAGTCCGCAGAAAACCCTACTGGAAAGAAGGATCAAATCTTTGAAACTGGCACTTCAGGCGATGGATGATATTACCGAAAGAGGTCAACCTTCGCAAATGTGAAGGTCGACCTCTTGATGTTTATGAAACTAAACTTTTCGTGATATAATCAGGGTGAGGTGATTGTATGGCAATCCAGTATAATAAATTATTTAAACTCCTTGGGGAGAGAGCTATCCTTAAAACAGAATTAAAAAAAGGGATTGGGATATCTTCTGCCACGATGGCAAAATTAACAAAGAATGAGTCGGTTTCCTTAAAAGTCATCGAGGATATCTGCGGGTTTCTGCACTGTCAGCCTGGAGATATCATGGAGATGGAACAGGAACAGCAGTCGGAACGGCCATTGCTAAAGCTTTTGAAGGAAGAGAAAGAAATGAAGTTGAAGGGCGGATTGTATCACCAGACCCAGATCAAACTTGCCTATAATTCCAATCGGATAGAAGGAAGCATCCTGTCGGAAGAGCAGACGCGCTATATTTACGAAACGAATACGATTGCAATGCCGAAGGAAGAAGCTACACCTATCGATGATATCATCGAGACAATCAATCATTTCCAATGTTTTGATTATATGATTGATGTGGCGGATCAGGAATTGACGGAGGAAATGATCAAAGTCTTTCATCGTTTGATCAAGTCGAATACTTCCGACAGCAGAAAAGAATGGTTCAAGGTTGGGGATTACAAAGCAAAACCGAATATGGTCGGCGAAAACCGAACCGTTTCCCCAGCAAAAGTGAAGGGTGAAATGGCTAAGTTGCTGGCAGATTATGCCTCTCTGGAGGTCGTACAATTCGAGGACATCATTGCGTTCCATCATCAGTTCGAATCGATCCATCCGTTTCAGGACGGTAATGGCAGAGTTGGGCGAATTATTCTGTTCAAGGAATGTTTGCGCTGGGGAATTGTACCGTTCGTCATTGATGAACGCCACAAATTGTTTTATTATCGCGGCCTGAAGGAATTTGAAACTGCGAAAGTGTATCTGGTGGATACGTGCTATTCCGCGCAGGACGAATACAAAAAGCTAGTTGATTATTTTATGGAGGAATAATTGTTAGAGACAAAGAGTCGTATCAAAAGCAGACAAAACGCATCCAGACAGGAGAATGAACGTGGGAAAAGTTATTTTGGACCTGGACATTTCTTTGGATGGATTTGCGGAACATCCTGAAAGATGTCCATAACTTTTGTCACAACCGGCGTCTGTGATGCAATCCGCCAAACCAAAGCGACAGAAAAAGATGTGAACATCATTGGCAGCGCACTGACCACACCCCTTTGTTTAAGAAAAGGTTTGGTCGATGAATTGCAAGTGGATAGAGTACCTTAGTTTTTACCGGAAATGTGCATTTGTTCTCGTATGTATCATGGGAATACTAACAAAATAAGCGTGAATCACATGAAAACGCCGCCAGTTATATAACAATTGATACAGATTTGGTTGTGTAACTATAACAGGAATATCCCTATAAGACAGCTTTTATGCCTTTTTTTATGATATGAGAGCATATCTGTTATAAAATTATTCATGATGGTGTATAATGTGAATATAAAAACAAACTACTAAGATGCGGAGGAATTAGTTTATGAATAATGCGTGGCGTGGTTTTAAAGGTTCTCAATGGCAAGACGGTATTGACGTCCAAGAATTCATCAAAAATAACTACACAGAGTATGTTGGGGATGACAGTTTCCTTGAAGGACCTACGGAAGCGACAAATGAATTGTGGCAAGCGATCGTAGAACTTAAAAAGCAAGAAATCGCTAATGGTGGGGTTTTGGATGCAGATACTTCTGTTGTCAGTACGTTAACTTCTCATCCGGCTGGTTATATCAACAAAGATTTAGAAAAAATTGTTGGTTTACAAACAGAAAAACCATTGAAACGTGGCTTGAACGTTTATGGTGGTATCCGTATGGCAGAAACAGCATTAAAATCTTATGGTTATGAACTTGATCCTGAATTAGATGAATTTTATACAGAACACCGTAAAACTCATAACCAAGGTGTCTTTGATGCTTACGATGATGACATTCGAATGGCTAGACGCAATAAGATCGTTACTGGATTACCCGATGCTTACGGTCGCG
The DNA here is from genome assembly GCF_049684335.1 of Trichococcus sp. GTDB lineage: Bacteria > Bacillota > Bacilli > Lactobacillales > Aerococcaceae > Trichococcus. Next base: position 185,031 of record NZ_JBAVFV010000045.1, on the reverse strand, counting down.
GACGAATCATTCCAGACTTCAGACGTATCGCACTGTATGGTGTTAATTATTTGAAGAAACAAAAACTAAACGATTGGAACGCATTGCAAGCAAAAACTTATACTGAAGAAGACATCCGGTTACGTGAGGAAGTTTCAACGCAATATCGTGCATTAGGAAAATTGATTGAATTAGGTAAAATTTATGGCTTTGATATCAGCAGACCAGCAGAAAATGCACAAGAAGCAGTACAATGGGTTTACTTAGGATTCTTGGCTATGGTTAAAGAAGACAATGGTGCTGCACAAGGCTTAGGACGTATTGCAGAATTCCTGGATATTTATATCGAGCGTGATATCCAAGAAGGTGCTTTGACTGAAAAAGAAGCACAAGAATTGATCGACCACTTGGTAATGAAAGTTCGTATCGTTCGTCAACTAAGAACACCAGAATACGAAGCTTTGTTTGCAGGAGACCCAACATGGGCAACATTAACATTTGCAGGTATGCTTGATGATAACAATTCATTGGTAACAAAAAATACATTCAGATTCTTGCAAACACTCTATAATATGGGTAACGCACCAGAACCTAACATGACTTTAATGTGGAATGAAAAACTTCCTAAAGGATTCAAGGATTTCTGTGCAAAAGTAAGTATTGATACAAGTGCAATCCAATATGAGAATGACGATGTTATGCGTCACTATTATGGAAGTAATGACGTTTCAATCGCTTGCTGCGTAAGCCCGACAGCAGGAGATACTGGTAGTTCTATCCAATATTTCGGTGCAAGAGCTTCCCTTCCTAAGATCTTAACTTATGCCGTTACAGGTGGTTACGATGAGAAAAATAGAAGTAAAGTTATCGATGGCCTAGAACCAATCACAGATGAATACCTGGACTATGACACTCTAATGGAAAAAATAGATGTTGTTATGGATTGGGTAGCAACAACTTATGTTAGATCATTGAACATCATCCACTACATGCACGATAAATATGCATACGAAGCTGTTCAATTTGGTTTGCTGGATACAAAACTTCACAGAATGATGGCTACAGGTATTGCTGGTATCGGATTGGCAACTGACTCAATGAGTGCTGTTAAATATTCTAAGGTCCGTGTGGTTCGTGACGAAGAGGGCTTCCCAATCGACTATGTCGTTGAAGGGGATCAGTTCCCAACATTCGGTAATAACGAAAAAGCAGCAGATGAAATTGCTGACATGCTGATCAAGAAATTTGTTGGCAAGTTGAAAGCTCAACCTACTTACCGTAATTCTGAAATTACAACCTCTATTTTGACAATTACTTCAAATATCGTTTACGGAAAAGCGACAGGTGCTCTATTTAGTGGACAAGATGCGAAGTACAAAGGTTATAGAGAGGCGTTCACTCCATTGTCTCCAGGAGCTAACCCAAGTTATAGCAGTCCTCACAAAGGTGCTCTAGCAGCATTGAAATCAGTTAGTACGATTGATTTCGAAGACGTTAAAGATGGTTCTTCCTATACATGGGCAGTTCATCCTAAAGCATTAGGAAAAGAACGTGACGTTCAAATAGAGAACTTATCGATGCTATTGGACGGATACTTTGGAAAAGATGGTGGACATCACTTAAACGTAAACGTATTTTCTAAAGAAGGTCTGGAAGAAATGTTGAGAAATCCAGAGAATTATCCGCAAGCTACCATTCGTGTATCCGGTTATGCGTTGGAATTAGCAAAAGCAACGAAAGATCAAATTTCAGACTTGCTGGAACGCGTTATTCATGATTCATTCTAATTAAACACGATCAGGGGCTATCTCAAAATAAAATGAGATGGCCTCTTTGTCGTCCTAAACCATGGCTCAGGACATTTTTGTTTCCATAACGAAACGTAAACAGTTTGAAATGAAATAAAAAAAATGATGCGCTCATTTAACTGGACTTCCGTTGATTAATCGTTGACTATCTCTCCAATATCGGAAGGACGTTGCTTTCCATGATTTGTAAGATTAAAATGGATTTGAGGTGAGCGATTCTGCGCATCCGACTATGGATTACGGTTCCTTCATAAAATTGGTAGCAGAACTCATGATGGAGTCGGAAAAGTTGTGGTTAATGGTTCTCGAATGACAGAGCGGTTTTGTTCGAAAGGAAGGGAATAAAATGCCTGATAAATTAACAAATCTGGGATTCAAGGACAGGTTCGCGCAGGAGGCGACTCTTTATCCGGATCTGCATCCGGCAAGAGTCATCGCGCAGTATAAGGAATTGTACCGTGTTGCGACCGCTGAATCGGAAATTCTGGCGGAAATATCAGGGAAAATGCGCCATGCTGCAGTCGAAATGTCGGACTATCCGGCGGTCGGCGACTTTGTGATGATCGACCGGAAAGAGGGAAGCCAGGGCCATGCCATCATCCACCACACACTGAAAAGGAAAAGCGTCTTTATCCGGAAAGCAGCCGGCAAGGCGCATGACGTCCAGGTTGTGGCGGCGAACATCGACATTGTCTTCATCTGCATGTCACTCAACAATGACTTCAATCTGCGGAGGCTCGAACGCTATCTTGCGATCGCGTGGGACAGCGGGGCGACTCCGGTGATTGTGCTGACGAAAGCGGATCTGTGCGCGGATATCCCGGAAAAGATGCGTGAAATCGAGACGATTGCTTTCGGGGTCGATGTGCTGGTCACGTCGAGCCTGAGCGAGGACGGATATACGGCCGTCCTGAAATATATCACACTGGGCCAGACCGTCGTTTTCATCGGCTCATCCGGTGTCGGCAAGTCAACCTTGATCAACCGGATCCTTGGGGAAGAACTGATTGAAACGCGGGAAATCAGAAGAGATGACAAAGGCCGGCACGCAACCACAAACCGGGAACTGTTCCTCATTCCGACGGGCGGCTGCATCATCGACACGCCGGGCATGCGCGAGCTCGGATTGGAGAGCGCGAACCTGGCGAGGACGTTCGTCGACATCGATGAGTTGGCGGAAAAATGCAGATTCAAGGATTGCAAGCACGAAAACGAACCGGGCTGCATGGTCAGGAGGGCGATAGAGGAGGGCACGCTGACCGAAGAACGGCTGCAGAGCTACCTGAAGCTCAAGAAGGAAGCCAAGTATGAGGGCATGAATTCCAAACAGATCGAAAAAGAGAAGATCAGCACCATGTTTTCCGACTTCGGCGGCATCAAGAACGCTAGGAAATTCGCTAAGTCAAAAAATAAGGAAAAATAAAAGTTGGAGGAATCAAAATGAAATTAGGAATCATCATTGAAACAAAGGAATACGAGAAATCCTGGAACGCCATGAGGTTCGCCGTGACCGCGAAGAAGACCGGACATGAGGTGAAGGTCTTCCTGATGGGCGAGGCCGTTGAAATCGAAAACATGACCCATGAAAAATATGATGTAGCAACGCAGATACAAGCTTTTGACGAGCTGAACGGCGAAATACTGGCATGCGGCACTTGTCTGAAATCACGCAACATGGAAGGTTCGAACGTTTGCCCGATCAGCACCATGATCGATTGTGTCCAGATGGTCGAGTGGGCGGATAAGGTTGTTACTTTCTGAAAAATTACTGAAATTAAAGAGCTTCTGCACATTTATGGCTACATAATGTGCAGAAGCTCTTTGCCTTCACTACAAAGGCAACTTTGTATTCTGCCTGTTTCACTTCACTTCTACATAATTTATACGTATAATTATGTAGAAGCATAAATTTTTAGGCAGAAAGGGAACCACTCATGCGAAAATTTGATTATTCAATAATCCCGGATGAATTGATGAATCATGAAATTATGAATCTGATTTCTGCGATTCACGAGTATAAAGGAAAACAAGAGCTATTTATCGAGGCAAAGTCGGATGTTTTAGAGTCAATGCTTGAAATAGCAAAAATCCAAAGCACTGGAGCATCCAATAGGATTGAGGGTATCTATACATCCGAGGAACGTTTGGATGCGTTGGTAAAGGAAAAAGCGGAGCCGCGTAACCGATCAGAGAGAGAAATTGCTGGTTATCGTGAAGTACTGGGTCTGATTCATGAAAGCTACGATTACATAGTTCCACGTGCTAATGTTATCCTACAGCTGCATAGAGACCTTTACCATTTCAGTCCACTATCTCACGGTGGTAATTTCAAAGGGTCGGATAATGTCATTACTGAAACAGATGCTAGCGGACAAAAAAAGGTTCGCTTTCAGCCCATGTCAGCATTTGAAACTCCAGATGGAATAGACCGACTCACTGATACGTTCATCGAAGCGATCAACACTGAAAAATATGATCCCTTGCTGCTGATTCCAATGTTCATCTTGGATTTTCTTTGCATTCACCCATTCAGCGATGGCAACGGACGAATGAGCCGCCTATTGACATTGTTGCTCTTATACAGATCGGGATATATTGTAGGGAAGTATATCAGTATTGAAATGATAATCGAAAAGACAAAGGAAACGTACTATGAGGTTTTACAAGACAGCTCAACGCATTGGTATGAAGAAAAGAACAATTATTTACCATTTGTTAAGTATTACCTCGAGGTTATTTTAAGTGCCTCTAAAGAATTTTCGGCTCGTGTGGAGTTGATGCAAAATCGCAGCCTTTCCAAACCGGAACGCATCCGTTCGTTGTTTGATAATACACTTGAGAAGCTTTCAAAACGCATGATTTTAGAAAAATGCCCAGACATCAGCAAGGCTACAGTAGAAATAACGTTGGCTACTCTGTTGAAAGAGGGCTACATCATTAAGATAGGTGCGGGTAAAAATACAGCCTATATCTGTAATACGGAATATCAAAATGATAGTAGGGATTGAATCATTTTTTAATCAATTGAGAGAGTGTGAAATGTTACAATGACAATAAAAGCTGTATTTGACTATGACAGTGACGAAAATTTTTTCTTTATAGTCGGCTACACTTCCGGCGGAGCTCCTTACTGCATCACGTGGGAACAAGCTGAGGAAGACGGACTTTTGGACTTCGAGGAAATGACTGCATCCAATCAGGACTTTCCTTTTTAAGAGAGGGTGGCTACGGTGAATATCAATAATTTCCAAAAATACATCAACCAAACCATTTTGGGCAGAGGGTATGATTACTACATGGACGGCCGTGTAGATGAGGAGTATGTCCGCAAAGGAAATACCTATATTTTTCTGGTGGAAGGAAGCGAAGTGTACGAAGTTTCAGTGGAACTTGATGAATCGGGAGAAATCATCCATGCCAAATGTGATTGTCCCTATGACCTCGGTCCAATCTGCAAACACGAAGCAGCGGTGTTTTTTCAGCTCGCCGAAATCATCAACGACGGGGACGTCAAATGGGACATTAAGGAAGCGCAGACTGAGCAACCGGGAATCAAAGAGGTTCTGAATAAACTGCCTAAAGAGGAACTGATCAGGATCATAATGGAAATCGTCCCTAAAAACGACACTTTGGAAGAGAGCCTGATTCTAAGATACTCTGATGGGAACAACGAACAGGAGATTAAACAGGTTGCCAAGCTTATCCGACGTATCGTGAATAAGTATACCGGCAGAGGTGGGTTTATAGCCTACGGAGAAATCAGCGATTATGTGGAAGAGATGGTCGGTATCCTAGGAAAGGCTAGAAACACAGAAGACAGCTTATTGGGCTTGGAAATCATTATCCTGGTCCTGCATGAGGCAATGGAAGCTTTCCAATACACTGATGATTCCGATGGAGAAATCGGTGGTTTGGCTTCGGACTGTATTGAGTTGATGGAAGATCTTGTCCTCGGGGAAAAATTTTCCGACAGTTCCTTAAAGCAAAAGTTGTTCAATAGACTGTTGGAAGACAGCAATGACCACGCCTATGATGATTGGCAAGAATACACAATCGATATTCTCCGATTGTGCGCGGAAGTCGCGGATACAGAAGCGTTGCGAGTACTGCTGAGGGCGAGGGTAATGGCCTATCTGGACAAATCTGACACTGATGGCTTCAGCACCTATTATGCAGCGCCCTTGCTGCAAATCCTGCACAGGTTGATTGTTGTCTATGGAACGGATGCTGAGGCGTTACAATTCGAGGAGGAGAACAGCACACACGCATCCTTCCGGGAAATGTTGATCGAGAGAGCCAAAAAGGAAAACAACTTCGAAAAAGTCATCGCATTGGCAATAGATGGGGAAAAACAAGATGATTATTATGCGGGAAGAAAGCCTAAATGGAAAGAAATCCGCTATGAAGCCTACAAAAAATTATCCTTAAAGGCTGAACAGGTGCGGTTAGCCAAAGAACTGCTCTTTGACGGCCAGTTTGAATATTATCAGGAACTCAAGGATCTGAACACTGGGGACGAAACAGAATTCTATGATGAGTTGAAGGCGAAATTGAAAAAGGATACCCGTTGGCAAGCGAAGAACACGTATATAAATCTCATTGAACAGGAAGAAGACACGGATGAAATTATGGCATACGTAAGGGAGAACCCTCATTACATAGTGAGGTATGCAGATCTTTTGAAAGAAGATTATGCGGATGAAGTTGTGGCGCTGTATGAGAATCATATAAAATTTACTGCCGATTCCTCCTCAAAAAGGAGTGGCTATCAAGATGTCTGTAGTCTTATCAGACATTACAAAAAAATCGCCGGCAAAGACAATGCCGCAGAATTGGTGAACGAACTGCTGCTCTTGCACAAAAGAAGGCCGGCTTTTGTGGATGAATTGAGTAAAATTTAAGGGATGGTGTGCAGAGGTCCTTGTTGAAATTTCGGCGTGCAAAATCGTTAAGCGTGAGACCATAAAATGGGTCTCGCGTTTTTTTATATTAAAAGATAGATCTCTACTGATTTGTATTTGCAAGAAGAAAATTGGATAATCCTTGTATATGATTCATATTTTTGTTTCCTTCGTTCCAGATTAAACAAACATCCCAATAGGCATATTGATCTGATAATGGAATAGCGATTAGTTCATCGAACTGCATTAACTTACTTAGTCTTTCTAGACTAAAACCAAGTACATTATCATGGAAACAATTCTCATAAATCGACATAACGTCCGGAACGGTTATGATATTTGGTTTTTTTCCGTGTCGTGCACATTGTTCCATAAAACTGTAATAGCTTTTACAATTCTGATCTGCCATCACAATGGTTTCGTTTAATATTTCGTCAAAAGTCAATGAAAGCCTGGACGCAAAATGATGATGCTTATTTACAATACAACATATAGGCTCATGAAAAAGGCTTAGACTTCTGATGTTTGGAATACTATCTGGATTTATCGTAATCCCTATATCAAGGCTTTTATCAACGATGCCATTTTCTACATCTTGATTTAACATTTCACCTATTTCTAAATCAATTTCTGGATTGTTCTTCTCAAACTCTTGAAATATTGCTTTTCGAAGTAAGACTTTAATTCCGTATGATATTCCGATTTTAAGTGAATTTCTTTTGCTGTTTGAAATGTTTGTGTAGTATTGCATAATTTCATCGCGTTTTTTTAAAATCATCGAGCTTTGTTCCAAAAAATAATCGCCTTCCTCGGTTAATTCGACACCAAAAGAGCTTCTGATAAATAACTGCGTATTTAATTCCTCTTCTAACTCTTTTATCTTTTTGCTTACAGCTTGTTGGGTAATAAACAATTCGTTTGCAGCTTTTGAAAAACTTTTGTATTTGCAGACTGTATCAAAAAAGATTATATGTTTTATTTCCACAAACCTCGCATCCCTTCTCATATCTCATATTCTATCACCAATGTCACGCGAAACCTACAGATGGGTACAAATTTTAGTTGTGGCGATATGAAAAATTGGTATCTTCGAACAAAGTGATCAGAATGTTAAAATAATCACAATCAAAGCATATCAATATTTATTTATCAATTCACGGGAGGCATATTTATGCAAAAAAATAATTTGGCGTCATTTCGATTGTCTGAAGAAAAGGCAGCATTAAACCCATATGCCATTATGGGCGATCAAACAGCTTTATATTTTTCGTATATGTCAGATTTTGCAACTATCGCAAAAATGGTTCCGCCACCATTAGTACCGATTGCACCAATTGTTTCTGGATATATTGCTCACATTGGGAAACCGTCGTTTTCAGAAGAATATAACGAAGCTATGCTTGGTGTATTGGTGAAATTTGGTGACACAGTAGGGATGTATCCAATTTCTTTCTTATTATCAGGGAAAGGTGCTGAAATGGCAACCTATCTTGGCAGAGATAAAACTGGACTTCCTAAGAAAATGTGTGAGAGTGAAAGCTGTATTCAATTGATCCAAGAAGGAAATGTTGTAAGGGGAAAAGTGGAACGTAAGGGTGTTACTTTGATGGATGTATCAATGAAATTGGGCGAATATAATAACCCAATGGCTGATGAATTATATTTTAGCCCGGCACCAGGGAAAAAGACGGATGGATATAGCTTTTATTATTCAACCTATATGCAGCCAGATGTAAATGGAAATGCTGAGTTTTGCAATGTCAATTTATTGTCTAATTATGTCCAGTATACGTATTCTTCATGGACACCAGGTACGGTTTCGGCACGTTTGCAGTCAAGCGTTAATGATCCGTGGGGGCAGTTACCTGTTCTTGAAATGCTTGGCGGTGGATTTAGCAATAATGATTTAGAGATGAAGGAATTAAAAATAGTGGCGACCCCTGATGCGAAATCGGTTATGCCGTATTTAATGACAACTCGTTTTGACAAATCTGCATTGATATAGGAGGGATAAAATGTCTGATAAACTGATTGAAAAAAAAGGTTACATAGGAAATTTGGAAATAAAGAACAGATTGGTAATGACAGCTATGGGGATTGGCTATGCGGATCATGAAGGGAATGCGACTGATGAAATTATTCAGTTTTACGCGGAAAGAGCAAAAGGTGGAGCGGGTCTTGTTTTCACTGAAATCACTCGTGTAAACGAAGATAATGGAGTAGGTGAATATGACCAGTTATCACTTGCAAGTGATAAGACGATCCCAAGTTTTCAAAAACTGGCTAATGAAATACATAAATATGATAGCAAATTATTTATTCAATTACATCACCCGGGTAGAGAAACATATTCGGCGCTTATTGGAAACAAACCAGTTGTTTCGGCATCGGCTATTCCTTGTGGTGTATGTCAACAGGAAACAAGAGCGCTAGAAACAGAAGAGGTTGAGGGTTTAGTTGGAGATTTTATTGATGCAGCAGTCAGAGCAAAGAAATCAGGGGCTGATGGCATTGAACTTCATGCGGCGCACGGCTATTTAATAGCACAATTTTTAAGCTCACATACGAATAAACGTACAGATAAGTATGGCGGTTCTTTTGAGAACAGAACGAGATTTTTAATTGAAATAATAAAAGGTATCAAAGAGACTTGTGGGATGGATTACCCAATTTCCGTTCGTATCAGTGTGAATGAATTTTACGAAGTGATAGGTGTGAAAGATGGCATCGTCCCAGAAGAAGGAGTTAGGATAGCTGTTGCTGCAGAAAAAGCTGGAGCCGATCTTATCAATGTTTCGGCTGGAACATATGAGACTGGTAATGTTACTGTGGAACCAACTTCATTTGCACAAGGTTGGAGAATGGAATTAGCAAAACTAGTAAAAGAAAATGTTTCTGTTCCGGTGGTTGCAACAAGTGTTATTCGTGAACCGGAATTTGCTGAACAAATGCTAAGCGACGGATATATTGATTTCGTTGGAATGGGGAGACCGTGGTTGGCAGATTCCCAGTGGGGTGAGAAGGCTATCAATGGTGACTGTAGAGACATCAGAAAATGCACCAGCTGCATGTACTGTTTTGAAATAGCGGGGACACAGTTGATTTCTGGCGGAGAAGGTACAACTTGTGCCATAAACCCACGCTTAGGGAAAGAACTAGCATATCCAGAACCGGTGAAGGATGGGGATGGCAGAAAAGTTGTGGTAGTTGGAGCAGGCCCAGGTGGATTGGAAGCTGCAAGAGTACTTGCGGAAAGAGATTTCAAGGTGACGATGATTGAAAAATCAGACCGACTGGGAGGACAGATGTATTTATCTTCCGTGCCGCCAAATAAAGAAAAAATGGGATATTTTATCGATTATTGTAAAAAACAGTTGGAAGATTATCAGGTGAACATTATTTTTAATACGGAAGCAACAGTGGATATGATAAAAGAAGTGAATCCGTATGCGGTAATCATTGCTACAGGTTCTGCACCAGTGAAACCTGGAAGCATCAAAGGAATCAGTAAAGATAATGTATTTACACCAGATGATATTTTATCTGGAAAAGTGGAAATGATAAACCGCAATATAAGTGTGATAGGTTCAGGCTTAACAGGATTGGAAACAGCAGAATATCTTGCAGAAGCCGGCAATACGGTTACAGTCTTTGAAATGATGGATAAAATCGGATTGGATGCATTCCCGCTTGTTTTAATGGATGTTACAGGGTCTTTGGCCAATGCCGGAGTCCGAATGATCCCGGGGCATAAATTGATTGAGATTAAAGATGACGGTGTATTGCTTGAAGACAGAGCAGGCGTAATTGTTGAGCACCCGTGTGATTCTGTGATTTTATCGCTAGGTATCAAGCCGGTAAATAGTCTGAAAGAAGAACTAGAAAATCTTTCTAATGTGTATACAATTGGTGATGCTGATAAATTAGGAAGAATTGCACAAGCAGTTCAATCGGGTTTTGAAACTGCTTATAATTTGAAATAATTATGCAGAAAAGAAGAATTTGTGAAAGCGGAAAAGTTTAGGCAATCACTATACAATGACAATTCGCATGTGCACAGAATTTCTGATTCGTCTTAAAGATGCCTGCCGATGAGTTTCAAAGCACTCATCGACAGGCATCTTTTGCCGTTTCATCCAGACCGTAAGGCGCCGCCTAGCCTGCCCGCCGGCATTGCAATTCCAATACAAATAAGTCCATATATGAGAGTTAAATGTACAAAAACGATAACATCACCTATTTTTAGATTGATATAATCAAAACATAAAATATGAAATCCGGAAGTAATATTTTTAAAAGGAGATATCTATGTGTTCTTATATTTATGAGGCAATCGAACATGGAAACAACCGTCCTTTAAAAGTTTTTGTAACATCCATCGATCATTCCAAATTTCACTGGCACTATGATTATGAACTGATTCTTGTGTTAAAAGGTGAAGTCCTGATCAATACAAGTCCTGGACAGACGCTTTTGCGTGAAGGGGATATTTTTCTTCTGAATTCAAAAATGGTTCATGAGCTGCAGCGCATGGAGCAACCTAATATCTGTCTGTTTATTCAATTGAATCAGAATCTCTTTGTAGATATAAAAAATGTAAGCGGATCCTATTTTTTTTATTTGAACAGTGCACAAAAAGGCAAGGAACCAAAGAATGGTTTCGAGCATTATAAGGCCCTTGCATCAAGAATTGGCTTGGAATATCAGAAAGAAACGCCCAACATGTATCGTGTAAATTCTTATATTTATACATTATTGGCCGATTTTTTTGACTACCTTATCTATGATATACGCCAGACGTCATCCGTTATGAATCCGTTGGAGGATATCGAACTGCTGATGCAGGTAATAAATTATATTCAGGACAGATTTAAAGAAGAAGATGTTTTGGATACGCTGTACAGATCCTTTGGCATGGGTGAAAAAACGCTATATCGTTTTTTGAAAAAATATATTGGTCTGTCCCCCAAAGCACTTCTGATGGAAAATCGCATTCAGGCAGCAAAAGAAATGCTGCACTTTTCCAATAAAACGATTCCCTTCATCGCTGGAGAATGTGGTTTTAAAGCCGAGAACACCTTCTACAGGGTTTTCAAAAAGGAAGTCGGCGTTACGCCTAATGAATATCGGCAGAAGGACGTTTCAGAAAAATCAGATTCAGAAATCAAGGGATATCTGCAGTTTAAAATGGGTGAAGCAGTTTGTTTATTAAAAAAAATTGTGAAGGAGAAGAATGATTATGATGTGTGATAGAAATTATCGCCTTTCTTATACGGAAAAGGCACAAAAAATAGTTGATGCCTTATCATTAGAGGAAAAAATATCTCTAATGGGAGGAACCATGACGTTGGAGAATATGTTGAAAGAAATGGAGACAAATCCCGAGGGTCACTACAACCATATTCCTTATGGTGCAGGCGGATTGAAGGAATATAGTGTCCCGCCAATGCTGTTTTGTGATGGTCCCCGCGGTGTGGTCTGTGGAACTGGGAAAAGCACATGCTTTCCGGTTTCTATGCTTAGGGGCGCATCATTTGACGCAGAACTGGAACAAAAAATTGGTCAGGCTATAGGAAAAGAAGTAAAAGCTTATGGCGGAAATCTGTTTGCCGGTGTGTGCATTAATCTCCCGTACAATCCGGGATGGGGAAGGAGCCAGGAAGTGTACGGAGAAGAGTCCTTCCATCTTGGAGAAATGGGAAAAGCGCTGTTAACAGGCGTTCAGGAGGAAAATGTGATTGCCTGCGTGAAACATTATGCCTTTAACCAGATGGAGATCTCCCGCTTTAAAGTCAGTGTTGACTGCGATAAGAGGACAGAACGGGAAGTATTTTTACCGCATTTCAAAAAATGTGTCGATGCAGGTGCCGGAAGCATCATGAGCTCTTATAATCTTTATCAAGGTACTTATTGCGGCCATCATGATTATCTTTTAAATCAGGTCTTGAAAGACGAATGGGGATTTGACGGCTTTATCATGAGCGACTTCGGATGGGGCATCAGAGATACTGTGGAGGCGGCAAATGGCGGCCAGAACATGGAAATGTGCGGAACCGAATATTTCGGCGATAAGCTTGTAGAGGCAGTACGGAAAGGCATGGTACCGGAAAGTAAAATAGATGATTCAGCGCTCCGGATCATCCGCACCTTGTTGGCTTTCACTGAGACTGATGACAAACAATGCGATACAAGCATTCTGGGCAGCAAGGAGCATGTAGCACTTGCGCTGCAATCGGCCAGGGAGGGGATTACCCTGATTCAGAACCAGGATAAGACACTTCCTTTCGATAAGAATGCACTTAAGAAACTGGTTGTGCTTGGAAAACTGGGAAATAAGGAAAACATCGGAGACCACGGATCCAGCCAGGTTTTCCCTGCATATGTGGTAACTCCATTAAAGGGAATTGTAGACATCGCACCGAATGTGGAGGTTATCTACTACAGCGGCGAAAATCTGGAGCATTCCAAGGAGCTGGCTGCCGAGGCCGATGCAGTTGTGTTTGTTGTGGGATATAACCATGACGATGAAGGTGAATTTGTTTCTGAGGAACAGTCAGAAAATTATACCGGCTCCATGGGCGGAGACAGAAAATACTCCCTCGATCTGCACGAGGATGAAATACAGCTGTTACAAGAAGTCGGCCCTGTAAACAAAAATTCTGCTGCCGTTTTAATCGGAGGAAACATGATTATGATGGAGAAATGGAAAAATTCCGTCAAGGCCGTTCTTATGGCATATTATCCAGGTATGGAAGGTGGAACAGCCATCGCCGAAATTTTATTTGGCAATATCAATCCCAGCGGAAAACTACCTTATGTCATCCCCTATAAAGAGTCGGATCTTCCACAGGTTGATTGGGATACCACTTCTCAGCACTATGACTATTATCACGGATATGCAAAATTAGAAAAAGAAAATGTAAAACCTTCAGTTCCTTACGGATTCGGTCTTTCCTATACTCAGTTTGAACTGAGGGATGCCGTATTCAGCGCTGACGAAAACTATTTGAAAGCTTCCTGCCGGATAACAAATATAGGTGATCGCGAAGGGGACGAAGTCGTGCAGATGTATGTCGGGTTTGAAAATTCTTCCATCGATAGACCCGTGAAGTTGCTGCGTGGTTTCACAAGAGTCTCACTGCGGGCAGGGGAGTCCAAAAAGGTAGAGATAGGCTGTCCTTTGGAAGAATTGAAGTGGTATAATCCTGAAACTGAGATGTTTGAGTTCGAAAATATGGTGTATCCGATTTATATCGGCACAAGTTCTGACAATAGAGATTTGCTGTGCGGAAGCATAGACATGAGAATCGAGGAGGCAATTTCATATGGACCGTGAGGAATCGTTTAAAGAAAATTTGTCATACGATTTGGGTAAGACAGGACGCGGAGAGGTGTCCTTAAAAGAAAAACTGGCCTATGGTCTTGGCGATGCAGGATGCAATTTCGTATGGACTGTTGTAGCCTCATTTCTGACATTATATTACACCGATAACGTTGGCGTCAGTGCCGCCGTGATAGGAACAATTATGCTGTTGACAAGGCTGCTGGATGGTCTTTCCGATATCGCAATGGGAATAATCATAGACAGAACGAATACCCGGTGGGGAAAGGCAAGGCCCTGGATACTTCTTTCGGCTCCTTTCATGGCGATCGGGCTGATACTGCTGTTCAATGTTCCGGCCAATTTCTCAGAAACAGGGAAGATCGCATATATAAGCGTTACTTATGTGCTCCTGGCGGTCGTTATTTATACGGCCTGCAACCTATCCTATTCAACCCTGCTTTCCTTGATTACGCCAAAACAGGAAGAGCGAACATCCATGAGTTCCATAAGATTTATATTTACAATGGTAACTGTTCTGATTATTTCCGTAGGCACAATGCCCTTAGTAGAAAAAATCGGCTGGGGCGGAATGTCGGTTCTTTATGGCATAATCAGCATGCTTTTTCTCCTTATTACTTTTTCGGGAACAAAAGAACGTTTTGCCGCTGTAGAAACAGAAATCCAGAATAACCTGAGCGTACGGGAGTCATTAAAATATTTATTTAAAAATAAATATTTTATCTATACAGCAGTACTCTTTGTCCTTAATTATGCATCAAGCGGTGCTGCTATGGGAATTGCAATTTATTATGCAAAAGATGTACTGGGGAATATTGGGATTTTCGGTACCCTGACCATGGCGGGACTGTTTCCTATGATCTTAGGACTCTTTCTCTTTCCTAAATTCGCAAGCAGATTTGGAAAATGGAAATGCTTTGTTGTTGGCTATCTCCTGCAGGCAATCGGATATCTTATGATTTTTCTTATGCCGACAAACATTACCGTTGTTATTATCGGTCTCGTAATCAAAGGGATCGGAGCTGTTCCTCATACAGCAGGTATGTTTGCACTCGTAGCAGATGTTGTCGATTATGGCGAATGGAAATACGGTGTCCGAATAGATGGCCTAACCTACAGCGCAACAAGCTTTGGTATGAAGGTCGGTACCGGTATCGGCAGTGCCATTGTTGGCTGGGGATTGGCCTTCGGGAAATATGATGCAGCTGTTGCGGTACAAAGTGAAAGCGCTCTAGAAGTCATAAAAGCATTATACACCTATATTCCGCTGGCGATGATTGCTGTAGGACTTATCGTTCTTGCGATGTCGAATCTGGATAAGATCTATCCGACAATTATGAAAGATTTGGAAGAAAGAAGAAATAATCAGACTATCTAGATTTTTAAAAATGCTTATTTATTTGAAAATATGCTTGCAAAATGCCTGGAAAATCATCATAATATTAATTATAGAAATTTCAACGCGTATAATGGTTCAGCGTGAGATCACTTTTGTGATCTCACGCATTTTTTTTGCCTGAAATTTCGAAATAAAAGAAATGGGGAAACAAAAGATGGATTTTTACATGAAGTTACCAAGAAACAAGAAGGAGTTTGCGCTGTTTTTAGCAATCATATCAATCATTTCCGTAAATACTATTGCGCCGTTGATCACTTTTTTTGAAATGGGCTTCCGGATGGAAGTGTGGATGGATGTCTTGAAAGTGATTCCGCTGATTTGGTGCAGCGTCATCGCACTTGTCTTGATCACATACAAACCGGCTGAGTTGATGACCGGCAAGCTGGTCAAAGAAGGCGATAGCTTCAATGCGCATATCATTGTGAATATCCTGTGCACAGTTTTCTTGATGTCGATATTCATGACGGTAGTCGGCACATGGATCGGCAGCAGAAATGTCAGCATCGAACCGATCCGGACATTTTTCTACAAATGGCCGCGCAACTTTGTCATTTCGTTTGCGATAGAAGCCCTGGTTGCCCAACCGATTGCCAGAACGGTTTTATTCAAGCTGCATCAGATTAAGGATGCGAAAGGCAACAGTGAACTAGTAGCTTAACGGGATAGGGATGTCTGAATATAAGGGAAAGTATCTTCTTCGTGAAGGTGCTTTTTTTACTTGTATGCTGATGAATTGATTGAGCAGCACTGGTTGATTTGGAAGCTATCGTAGTAGGATTGCTTGGAAAGTTCAATCAATGACATCAAATGCAAGGGCTTAAGCATTTGATTACAGAAGTGGTAAAATGAATATATAAGAATCCACAGCTAAAATGAAGATTATAGTCAGCGACGAAATAATCATTCAAGTAGTTTATACAAAAGGGGAATTGCTATGGGGAAAAATCGGCTAGAAGCTTTCAGCGATGGTGTGTTGGCAATTATCATCACCATTATGGTCCTGGAATTGAAGATTCCGGAAGAGCCAGGGATAGAGTCACTTTTGTTGATACTTCCAACTTTTTTGAGCTACATACTTAGCTTTATCTACGTTGGGATATATTGGAACAATCACCATCATCTGTTGCATACACTTCAAAAGGTGACGGGTCCTGTTCTCTGGGCTAACCATCATCTGCTTTTTTGGTTGTCGCTGGTTCCTTTCGCATCTGGTTGGATGGGCGCAAATCCTGCTGCAACAGTGCCAGCAGCACTTTATGGTGTGGTGCTGCTGATGGCTTCGATTGCCTATAATGTGCTACAAAAACTGATCATCAATACTGAACAGGGCAATTCGACGCTCAAGCAAGCCATCGGTAATGACACAAAGGGGAAAATATCCATGCTGGCCTACCTGATCGCTTCCGGGTTAGCAATCATTCAACCTTGGATAGCCCAGGCACTGTACGTGATTTTGGCATTGCTCTGGTTGATCCCTGATAGGCGAATTGAGCGCATGTTGTACAGCACCGAAAAAGATGGAAAACCAAGAAAATAAATGATAGTTTCAATCATCAAGCTGGATGGTTCAGCAGCCGCATTGTTTGAGTGAACAACTGAATCCAAGTGCAACAAAAAAGGACGCAATGACAATCTGAAATTCTGACTGTCCTTGAGTCCTTATTCCATACTTACCTTTTTGTGCGTAATTTACAACCTCAAAATTCGTGCTAGACTGAGGATAAGAACAGCACAAATCATTCATGTAAAGGGGAAAAAAGTATGAACATAGCTATGAAAGCAGAAAACTTTATCGCAGTGAATTCCTTCATCAATAACATTGATTTTGACGGAACGGAAGTACTTCGGGTCACGAAAAATTCGAAAATCGAAGCTTTTGATGAGCCAACGTATGCCAAAGTGATTGGCAGCAACTTCAAGAACGGCACGATCGAAGTGAAAGTATTGAGCCGGCTTTTGCCTGACTCGCCTGAATTCGCCAGAGGCTTCCTTGGTGTTGCCTTCCGCATCGATGAAAACAACGAGCGTTTCGAATCGCTGTATATTCGCCCGACGAACGGCAGGAATGAAAGCCAATTGAGAAGGAACCGATCCACACAATATTTCTCATACCCGGATTATAAATTCGACCGTTTCAGAGCCGAAAGCCCAGGCGAGTATGAATCATACGCCGACATGGGGCTGGACGAATGGATCGATCTGAAAGTCAAAGTGGATGGCGAACATGCCGAACTTTACGTGAACAATTCGAAATATCCTGTGTTGGTGGTCAATGACCTGAAACACGGTCCGGCTACGGAAGGTGCCATCGGACTTTGGGTTGAAGAAGGCACGGAAGGCTTCTTCAAGGACTTGAACATTATTCAGAACTGAGGGATTTCATTAAGGGAGGACTTCCTATGTTGGGCGCAATCATCGGGGACATCGTCGGCTCCCGTTTCGAGTGGCATAATTACAAGGAGAAGCATTTTGAACTGTTCACGGAAGATTGCCGGATGACGGATGACAGCATCATGACGCTAGCTGTCGCCAAGGCGCTGATGGAAACGGAGAAGGCACTGGCATTCGCGGGTGAGGGGCGGGAACGAGGCGCAGACTATTATGTCTTGCTGGAGAAGCTGAGCATCCAGTATATGCAAGCGTTCGGGCGCCGCTACCCAGATTGCGGTTTCAGCCGTGCGTTCTTCCAATGGATAGTCAGCGATGATCCTCAGCCATACAACAGCTTCGGCAACGGTGCGGCCATGCGGATCAGTCCGGTTGCGTATATCGGCAGAACGGAAAAGGAGATACAGCGCCTGTCCGAAACGGTAACGGGTGTATCGCACAACCATGAAGAAGGCCTGAAGGGTGCGGAAGCAACGGTAATAGCCATCTACATGGCGCGTTCAGGTTCACCCAAAGACGAGATCAGAAAAAGGATTGGGGAAAACTACTATCATCTGGACTTCACATTGGATGGAATCAGGGACTCCTACCGCTTCACAACGGATTGCCAAGCGACGGTTCCTCAAGCGATAGTGGCCTTCCTGGAATCCACTTCGTTCGAGGATGCCATCCGCAATGCGGTTTCGATTGGCGGGGACAGCGATACTTTGGCCGCCATCGCTGGTGCGATCGCGGAAGCCTATTATGGCATTCCTGAACAGATCAAAGAACGAGCATTGAGCTATTTCGATGCGGAACTGCTCTTGGTATATGAGGAATGGGTTCGGTTTATAAAAACCAGAAATCAATAACAAAAAGGAAAGCCTACGGATCAATAGCGGAAGCTGATGCAACCGAAGAAAAACTGCCAGATGCAGCATTCTATCTTTCAGAAGAATAAGGAGGAAACTATCATGAAAATGCAGTTTTGGTCCAAAATAAAAGCCGGACAATGGGCAGCGGGTTTGACTTTGACATTCATCGTGCTGATGGCCATCAAAATGACGGCCTTGGGAGCAACCATCAGATTACCATTGCCGACACCTGTTCTTGCAGTGCTGGGAGTGGTCGGGTTCATTCTGGGGCTGATAGCAATCATCAAACATAAGGACAGAGCCTTGCTGACGTTGTTGTCCATTCCGGTTGGACTTGTGATCATTTTATGGACACTCGCAGAAATTGCTTTTCCACACTGAAGCATGGTTATCCAAAAATCCTATCGAGTAAAGACGTCTGTGGTCAGGACGTCTTTTTTATTTGCCATTTGTAGTGCCTTGTGAGGGGGATTTATACGGTATTCGCTAGCGGGAGGTATGTTATAATGAGGGCGAAAACAGCGGTTACAAAAATAGGATACGCGCTTCGAACTATGTACAGTCTGCTGAATCGGGGAATGAGGAGTAGTTTATGGAATCAATAAATGAATACATAAAGGAATATGCTGCGCAGCTAAGAAAAGGACAGATTCAGAAAGCTTATAAAGGAATCCTGACATTTATGTCAGAACTTCGCTCCTATATGGGAAGCAGGTATCCAGATTATATTGCAGGTAGTTTGTATTTTGGCTACATGGATATGACGTACTTTGCTTTCACACCTGTGGATTTGAAAAATAAGAAGCTGAAAATTGCCGTAGTTTATTTGCATGAAAAAGGCGTGTTCGAAGTTTGGTTGGCTGGGAATAACAGAAAAATTCAGGCTGAGTATATCGCGTTGATGAGCAGTGAAAATATTGGTAAATATAAATTATCACAGGTTATTCCGGGAGTTGATTCCATTATAGAATCAATTCTGGTTGAAAAGCCGGATTTTGACCATCCTGAGGAACTCAAGAAGCAGATTGAAAAGAAGACGATGGAATTTATAAAGGATATTATTTCTATACTGGATGAACCTCAAGGAGTATTATAAGCGGCTGTAAGGATAGGAGCAGAACGGTGTAATTTCTGTTCAGTTTCGTTTAGCCGATTCAGATAAGGGAGGAATAATGAAATGCCAAGTCCATTAGATTTCAAAAAGGAATATAAGAATCTTTATCAGCCCAAGACTGTCCCTGTGATCGTCGATGTGCCGAAAATGAAATTCATCATGGTTGACGGCAAGGGGAACCCCAATGATGAATCGGGGGAATATGCAAAAGCAATCGAAATGCTTTACGGGCTGTCCTACACCATCAAAATGAGCAGCAAAAGCGGCAATGCCCCGGCGGATTTCTTCGAATATGTCGTTCCGCCATTGGAGGGCCTCTGGTGGACGGAGCTTGATCGCTCCTTTGACACGAGCCAAAAGGACAAATTGATCTGGACAGCGATGATTCGGCAGCCGGAATTTGTCACTGATGAAGTATTCCGATGGGCCGTTGAGGGATTGAAGAAAAAGAAACCGGAGCTTGATCTCACCAAGGCAAGGTTGGCGGAGTTCACAGAAGGGCTTTGCGTTCAGATGATGCATCTGGGTCCCTACGATACGGAAGCAGTGACAGTCAAGGCTATCGACGATTTTGCTGCGGCCAATGGATACGTCAATGCCATTTCGGAAGTAAGTCCGGACGGTACAATCCGCAGGCATCATGAAATTTACCTGAACGATCCACGCAAAGTAGCTCCGGAAAAGATGAAGACGGTCGTCCGCCATCCGATCAGGAAATAAAAATAGAAAATGTGGAAATGTAATTTTCAAAAATAAAACGCTTCCCTTGAAGTGCACTCCAAGGTGTATACTTCTGTTTGTGATGCGAGTGGCGCCATTTTGATTCGCTAAAAGGCGCAATGATCAAAATAAACAGCTTCGGAAAGGAAGGAAACAATATGACAACATGGTTGATTACAGGATGTTCCAGCGGCATCGGCAGAGGAATCGCAAAAGCAGTTTTAAAAAACGGGGATAACGCGGTCATCACTGCGAGAAACGTCGCCACGCTGACGGATATCATCGGAAATTATCCCGACACTGCTATTGCAGTGCCTTTGGATATCACAAATAAAGAAAGTATCGCGGGTGCCGTGAAAGCGGCAGCGGATAATTTTGGCGGGGTGGACATCCTCGTGAACAACGCAGGCTACGGCTATCGTTCTTCCGTTGAAGAAGGCGAAGAAGGCAGCGTAAATCTGCTGTTCGACACCAATTTCTTCGGCCCAATTGTATTGATCAAGCAAGTCTTGCCTTACATGCGTGCACAGAAAAACGGCGCCATCATCAATGTTTCCTCGATCGCAGCTACCCGGTCAGGCGTCGGATCCGGTTATTATGCCGCATCCAAGGCCGCTTTGGAATTGATGACGGACGGCTTGATGAAGGAAGTCGCACCGTTGGGAATCAAAGTGATGACCGTGGAACCAGGCGCCTTCCGGACCAAATTCTACGACACTTCCCTGAAAGGTACGCAGAAGCAGATCGAAGATTATGCCGATACCGCTTGGAAAACCCGAAAAGAGAACATTGTAGACAACCAAGACCAGCCCGGTGATCCGGACAAGGCGGGCGAAGTCATCTACGAAACTATGAAAAAAGAAAACCTTCCGAAACGGTTGTTGCTTGGTTCTGATGCAGTGAAAATCGTGTCCGCCGAGATGAAAGAAAGATTGCAGGAAATCGAGGACTGGAGCGCCATCAGTAAACAGACTGACTACTGATTGGTTGCGATGGTTGCGTAAAATATAAACGATATAACTGGACAAAACGATGAAGGATTGTGGATGAAGTGGGTGACGCCTCATTCACAGTCTTTTTTTGTTTTCGTGCGAGCAAAAGTGTGCACGAAAAAAGGTATTTTCTTACGGAGTGGTATAATGAATTTGAAGAAAATCGTTTTCGCGATAACGCGGAGTAATCTTTCCGGTCTAGCGGGAACGCCTATACGCGCTACGTCGACATTTCCGTCCTGGTTAAAGCACAGACACCATCATCTATCAGGAAACACTGATCAGTTCGGCTCCATTTACTATCAGCTGGAAGGAATCATCAGACTATGGCTATGTCCCTGAATACCAGATGCTGGAAAAGTAAAAAATGTCTAGTTCTATATGACGCAATCGTCCCTCTTTTGTGACAGTGCTTTTGACTCAAGTCCACTGTCAGTACAACATTCAATCACTTCAACGTTCATGAACCATATTTTATGTCTAAGAGGAGTGATATTTCATGTCAGAAAAAATCACTAGTTCAAAACAGCCTCATAATCAGGATAGCGCACCAGCAAAAACTTTTTCAGAAGAACTATTGGAGTTAGCAGAATTGGAGACGAATTCCGTTTTGAAGCGGCTTGAAACGCAACTAACTGGTTTGAGTGAAGCTGATGCTGCATTGCGGCTGCAGCAGTATGGTTTAAACGAGTTGGCAAAAGAAAAGCCTCAATCGGTTCTCATGCATTTAATCAATAATCTAAAGAATCCCTTGGTGATATTACTGGTTTCACTTGCTGTGCTCTCATACCTTACGGGAGATCTGCGGGCAACAGTGGTCATTTCAGTAATGATAGTGCTGGGAATTGTATTGCGTTTCTTCCAGGAAATGCGCGCTGATAATGCAGCGGCAGCACTTAAAGCGATGGTCGTCAACAAGGCAACGGTTGTTCGCGATGGGAAAGAACAAGAGATATCGCTCAAGTTGCTGGTGCCAGGAGATATCATAACCATCGCTGCGGGGGACATGATCCCGGCGGATGTGCGCATAATCTCTGCAAAAGATCTATTTCTCGATCAGGCGGCACTTACAGGAGAAGCCATGCCTATTGAGAAAAAATCTATTGCAGCCTCAAAAGATATGGATAATCCGCTTGAAATTGCAAATCTCTGCTTTTTAGGGTCGAATGTAGTCAGCGGAACAGGGATGGCGGTAGCTGTCCATACAGGAGAAAAGACCTATTTTGGGGCACTTTCAACCAGCCTTGTGGAGCAGCGCGAATTAACAAGTTTTGATAAAGGGATCAACGGGATCACCTGGATGATGATCCGCTTTATAGGAATTATGGTGCCCGTGGTATTCATTGTAAATGGGATCAGTAAACACAATTGGCTGGAGGCTTTTCTTTTTGCAATGGCTGTCGCAGTAGGCTTGACTCCGGAAATGCTGCCTATGATCGTATCGGTCAACCTTTCCAAGGGCGCGCTGATGATGTCCCGCAAGAAGGTCATCGTAAAGCGTCTGAACGCCATTCAAAATTTTGGGGCCATGGACGTGTTGTGCACAGATAAGACCGGCACCCTCACAGAGGGGAAAATCGGTTTGGAAAAGCATCTCGATGTACGCGGAGAAGAAAGCGAAAAAGTGCTGCATTACGGATACCTGAACAGCTACCACCATACAGGATTGAAGAACATCACCGATGAAGCGATCCTGAAACATGGCGATTTGGAAGGAACCCTGCAGGCAAACGTGAAGTACCATAAAATTGATGAAATCCCTTTTGATTTCACCCGCAAACGCATGTCGGTCATTGTAGAGGATGAAACCGGTATGAATACAATGATTTGCAAGGGTGCTGTAGAAGAAATCATGGCGTGTTGCAGCAGTGTGGAAATTGAGGGGAAAGTTTTGCCCATGCTGCCTGAATATACGGACAGCACAAAGAAAATCGTGGATGATCTCAACGCCCAAGGCTTCCGAGTCATAGCCCTGTCATACAAGGAAATGCCGGGAGCATCGGATGAGCCGGTTTACGCGGTTAAAGACGAGTCGGAGCTTATCCTGCTGGGGTATTTATCTTTTCTTGATCCGCCTAAAGAGTCTGCTACGGGGGCATTGAAGCAATTAGCAGATCTGAGTGTAGACGTGAAGATTCTGACAGGTGATGGTGAGGCTATAACCACCTATATCTGCAAGGAAGTTGGGCTTGCGGTTGATAATGTTCTTCTTGGTTCGCAAATCGAGGCTATGAGCGAGGAGGAACTGGCGAAAGCTGTTAATACGATAAACATATTTGCCAAGCTATCTCCAAATCAAAAAGAACATATTATCCGCGCTCTTCAAAGCAATGGCCATGTAGTCGGGTTTATGGGTGACGGCATCAACGATGCGCCTGCTTTGAGAGCTGCTGACGTAGGCATCTCCGTAGACAGTGCTGTGGATATTGCCAAAGAATCCTCGGATATCATTCTGTTGCAAAACAATCTACTGGTTTTGTCTCAGGGGGTAATGGAAGGACGTCGCGTATTCGGAAATATCATAAAGTATATCAAGATGGCAGCCAGTTCTAACTTTGGGAATATGTTCAGCGTTGTGGGCGCAAGTGCTTTTCTGCCATTCCTTCCCATGTTGCCGATACAGGTTTTGACCAATAATTTATTGTACGACTTTTCGCAAACAACCATCCCTACCGATGAGGTCGATTCAGACTGGGTGAAGAAGCCGCGTCAATGGAAAATCAGTGGAATCGAGAAGTTTATCTTGGTCATAGGCCCGATAAGTTCGATATTCGATTATCTGACATTTTTCATTATGCTCAATGTGTTCAACGCTTGGAATAATCCCGCTTTGTTCCATACCGGTTGGTTTGTGGAATCCATTTTCACACAGACGCTGATCATCCATGTTATCCGGACGAACAAAATTCCTTTTATCCAAAGCCGCGCAAGCTGGCCGCTGATTATTTCCTCAGTCGCCATTGTTGCTGTAGCCGCCTGGCTTACCATATCGCCTTTCGCGGAAACGCTTGGTTTTGTCGCTCTGCCTTCGTTTTACTGGCTGCTACTTACCGTCATGATGGTGGGCTATGTATTTCTCACCCAACTGGTTAAAACCTGGTTTATCCGTAAATTCGGCGATTGATCAGTTAAAATCAGAATTTTAAGATGCTATGAGGAAGCTCGCGACTTGACTCGTGAATAGTTTCGCTGGATGCATCGGGAATATCAGTGATTCAATCGTGGGATGAATTGGCGCAATAGGAAAAAATAGTATTAGCTAAGCGTAAACAACTTTGTGTGTTTGGCTTTATTAGAAACCTGCTATCCCGCAAAAGTTGTTACTGGGTCGGTAACGCCTTTTCGTGAAAAATGAATAAGGTGTCAAAACTGGTTTTGATAATGCATACGCCTACTACTAATAAAGAGCCTTTGGTGGCCGAAAAGGCTGACATGTCCAAAGAATTGATAAATTTAAAAAATGCCCTGCTGCATACAAAACTGCAGTGGGACGTTTTTTTCGAAAATACTTCAAAGTGTCACCCCTTGCAAAAGGAAGTAACTTGTAATAAAATATATGCATGTGCATGCATTGTGAGTGATCCGAGCGTTATGTTTGGATATTTCCGGCAGGCTCGGTAAAATGATAAAAACGACCCAAGAGGAGAGAAAAATATGTCAACAATGAACAGTAAGCTGACTTTCAAACGCGGCCTTGAGCTGAAGAACCGCATCATGATGGCGCCGATGACGACGAAGATGAGTTTCTATGACGGTGTCGTGACATCCGACGAAATCAATTATTATGCGCTTCGTTCCGGCGAAATCGGCGCGATTATCACAGGCGCAGCGAATGTGCAGAACGATGGCAAAGGCTGGGAAGGCGAATTGAGCGTCGCTTCCGATGTGTTCATACCGGGTTTGAGCAAATTGGCTGCAGCCATCAAGAAAAACGGCACAAAAGCCATCCTGCAGATTTTCCATGGTGGCCGCATGACGGATTCAAGCGTCTTGCGGGGCGTTCAGCCAGTGGCTCCGAGTGCGGTTGCCGCTGAAAGACCGAATGCCGAAACGCCGAGAGCATTGGCCGGTGACGAAGTACTGGACTTGATCGAAAACTTCAAAGCTGCGACCCGTCGCGCAATCGAAGCCGGTTTTGATGGTGTGGAACTCCACGGTGCCAATACTTATCTGTTGCAACAATTCTTCTCGCCGCACTCCAACCGCAGAGACGACGAATGGGGTGGCACGCTGGAAAAACGGTTCAGTTTCATCGACAAATTGGTGGATGAAGTGACAGCAACCGTGGATGAATCAGGCGCCGAAAACTTTATCGTCGGTTACCGCTTTTCCCCTGAGGAATACGAAAATCCTGGCATCCGCTTTACAGATACATTGTTCCTTGTGGACCAATTGGCCGATAAAGGCTTGGATTATCTGCATATTTCCTTGAGAGATAGCCAGCTGGTTTCCGTTTCTGAGGATCATAAAGAGAAAAGTATGATGGCGTACATCCATGAGCAAATCAACGGACGCGTGCCGTTGGTCGGCGTCGGCGACGTCCGCACAAGCGAAGATGCAGAGCATGTATTGGAACATTCGGAGCTTGTTGCCGTTGGCCGTGCGTTGCTGATCGATCCGCATTGGGGCGCGAAAGCCCTCGATCAAAAGGATGAGCTGATTCGCCAAGCAATATCCAAATATGACCGCGAAGAACTGTTCCTGGCGAACGGAGTGTGGGGCTTCATGGAATTCATGATGCCGGATCGTTTGGGGAAATAAACGTAAGAATGTTAATCGGCAGTCTTGTTTATACTTACGGATGATTATAATCAGCATAAGGGACCGTATGCACTACCTGAAAAGGTGAGTCTGTACGGTCTTTTTATTTTGTTATGAATAAATTGGCTCCTGTATATATTTAGTGGAAACTTAAGTATTATCCACACCTACTTGCTATAGAAACTGGAAATGAGGATATTGACAAGGTAAGTGGTTTAATGTAGGTTATGAATATAAGTATAAATATCGAAAGGGATTGACAAAAATGGAAGATGAACCTGGGGAAACGCCGAGTATCAAATATGTTGCAAGTTTATTTGTAATGCCTAAACGTAATCAAATAAAATTTAATACGTCATTTAACTATTGTAGACCATGATACAGCCTATTTATGCTGTTTTTGTAGTCTGTTTTTTTTTCTGGAAATACTGGACTAGTCGTCAAGAACCTAATACTTTAAGCAAAAACGTACTTGAATATAATCTGATAGATTGGAGACAACATGGAATCTCAGTACAATAAAAAGAAACGCTTTATCATAAATACCATTTATTTTTTTCTGATTGCCCTCATTGCGTATGTCTTTTTCAACTATGCAATTAATTTGATAAGTCCTTTTATCTTTGCATTTTTGATTGCATACTTGCTTAAAAGGCCAACCAAATCACTAGCGGTAATGTTAAAAATATCTCCGAAAATAGTGTCGGTTGTTCTCGTCTTACTTTTTTTCAGTACAATCGGACTGCTCTTTTCGTTGATTGGCGTAAAATTAATAGCTGTCGTTACAGCACTCATTTCAGGGCTTCCGATGATATATGACACGCAACTGGAGCCATATCTCATAAACACTTTTGACGGTATAGAACAAGCTATTTATCGCTTGGACCCGGCCCTTGTAGATGTTCTGAACGAAGGATTTGACCAATTTGTCAATTCACTAGGCGAGGATGTCAAAAATATCTCTTTGTCACTTGTGGGTTCTTTATCAAGCATAGCGTCATCATTACCAGAATTTTTGCTGAAAATAGTGTTGATGATTATTTCGACTTTCTTCATTGCAATGGATTACGACGCTTTAGAAAAATTCATATCAAGGCAGTTCTCAAACAGAAATAATGAAGTTATTCATAAGATTAAACAATACCTATTCCACACGCTTTTTGTGGTGGTCCGTTCATACCTGTTAATTATGGGTATTACTTTTATCGAACTTTCCATAGGATTTTCTGTCATTGGGATCCCAAATGCAATATTGATTGCCTTCATAATTGCGATATTCGATATATTGCCCGTATTGGGTACGGGTGGCATAATGATTCCATGGACACTCATCACTTTTATCCAAGGAAATTATCAAGTGTCAATCGGAATAATGGTTGTTTATATAATAGTGACGATTGTAAGGAATGTTCTGGAACCGAAAATTGTTGGCGGACAATTGGGGCTGCACCCTGTTGTGACACTAATGAGTATGTTTGTAGGAGTTAACTTAATAGGCGTTATTGGATTGTTCGGATTCCCTATTACATTATCCTTGCTGAAGCATCTAAATGATACTGGAACGATAAAGCTATTCAAATGATGAATTAATGCTCAATTATTTACAAAATAGTTAAATTATAGAAGACCATACGGATCACGCTTTAGTCGGGCGAGTGATCTGTATGGTCTTTTTTGCGTTGTATCAAGTAGAGCCGCACGCGATTCCGGGGCTGGTGATATGTTATAATGAGGGCGAAAAAGAGCGGTTACAAATGCGCTATATAGTCGATTGTCTTCCTTTGTCATAAGTTTTTTCAGTCCGAGGAGGGACTTCAGATGATCAAAAATACCCAACGCCGATGCACGTTTTTCTTCATCGTGACCCTGTTGCTGTTTATCTTTTCGGGTTGCGGTTCATCGAGCGACGAAGCAGCCTCATCTTCTGATCCGGAAGCGATCAGGGAGAGCCAAATCAGCGAACTGGAAAGCAGCGATCTGATCGGGAATGTGGATGCCTATGCGGCTATCCAAGGCATTTTTGCGGAAGGGCTGGTGCCTACTTCAGCCAAAGTGTTCATCATCGAAAACGATGAATCCGTTGAGGAAGGCACAGGAGAAAAATACGTGTATTCTCCGCACTATCTCGATTTGCCGGAGGAACTGCAGGCCAACTCGGATGCCGAGATGAACGTGCTGGTGAAGTTGCGAAGCTATTATATGGAGACGGGAACCTACTCAAATGAAGGGATTGCCTACACGCGCTATGTCCAAATTACCATCCTGGACAGGGCAGCCGGCACCATTATCCATGAGGAAACAATGATCGGATCGGCGCCGTTCAGCATCAGCGAAGATCAATCAGCCGGTTATGGCTATGTCCCCGAATACCAAGTGCTGGAGAAAATTCTGGCGTATTTTGGCTATGCAGATGAATGAAGACCGTCTTCACGATTCGGGTCATTTCTGAGTATAGGAAAAATAAACTCAACGCGCTGTCCTCAAGAAAGGTGAAGGGAATTATGAGTAATAACAAAGATGGCTGTTCTTGCAGTGGTGAGTGCTGCCCACAAAAGCAAGCAAAAAAGAAAATTGACATCGATTTCTTGTATCTGGATTTAAATACATGCAAAAGGTGTCAGGGGGCTGAAAGTAATTTGGAGCAGGCAATAAATGAAGTTTCGGCGGTTTTGAAATCCGCTGGCCATGATGTGAGTGTAAATAAAGTAAATATTTCATCGCCCGAGGTGGCAATCGAATATGAATTTCTCAGCTCGCCAACAATAAGGATCAACGGTAACGATATTGCTTTGGATGTTACGGAAACCTTATGTAAGGATTGCGGGGATATTTGCGGGGATTCTGTAGATTGCAGGTCCTGGGTTTATGAAGGTGTGGAACATCCCGAACCACCAAAAGCAATGATCGTGAATGCAATTCTGAAAGAAGTCTATGGAGGGCATTCAGAATCTCCAAAATCCAAAAAGGAGTATATGCTGCCGGATAATCTAAGAGCGTTCTTCACTGGGATTACGGCAAAGAAAGAGGAATGAGAAAAGCAGAGAACTATGCCAAAAGTTACCATAAGTTGGGAGGAGAATTATGATGAAGGTAGTTCCAGAAAGTAGCGCGGGGAAATGGGCGGTAGGATTGACGTCGGCTAGTATTGTGTCGCTGGTGATATTTTTTCTTTTCGAAACGATGGGTTTCATATTATTAGTTACCATTCTCCTGGAGTTGGCTGCTATAGTCCTCAGCATAAAGGCACTCCGAAAGGAACGAACAATCTTGGTTTACTGTGCATTGATCTTTGGCGTTGTGGTCATCTTATTTTTGCTGACACACAGTCTTTTCATTCAAGACTGATCGTATTCTAGATGCAACTCGGAAAATATTGAGGTGCTGACTGTGAAAATTATTGGGTTGATACTGTATTTTTCCTTTTATATTAGCTTCTACATCAAAATGTTTGTGCAAAGCAGACACGGCATAAAGACTATCCAAATCGGAAGTGGCGATAAACCTCAAAAAACAATTTTCATTGAAGTTGGCCTGGTAATCACGCTAGTGCTGACAGCATTGGCCCAATTCCTGACTATTTTATTCAACGAAAAACTGCCTGTCATCATACAGCATGATTCTGTCAGATACTTTGGGGTTGCTCTTTCCGTTGCGGGGATCATAACATTGATTGTAGCCATGGCAACGTTGGGCGACAGTTGGAGAGGCGGCATTGATTACAATCAGAAGACTGGATTGATAATGACGGGTGTATATAAGTACAGCAGAAATCCAGGCTTTGTCGGATTTGATTTGTTCTTTATCGGAATGGCGTTGTTGTTTTCCAATCTGTTCAATATCATCTTTTCCTGCATGCTGTTATTCCTCCTTCATCTTCAAATATTGGAAGAGGAGAAGTTCCTATCCAAAGCATTTGGAAAAGAATATACAGATTATCAGAAGAAAACGAGAAGATACTTTTGAAGAGGCGGTATTCCGATAAAATGGTCATGTCAGGCAGCAATACGTTCTATTTGATTGCCTCCCCGGAAGCGGAATAGCATGACAATGAGTACCGCTTGAATTGAGTACGGATTCAGTGTGTTCACATTTTGTCCGCAAGACTGTTGGATTATGGACAAAATGTAGGCGCTTAATCATGATATAATGGATCGGAAGTATATTTCTAGGAGGTCTGTGTTTATGAAAGATGAAAATTGCGCCTATTGCATGGAAGGCGAAATGGTATTGGCATTCGGTTACCCTTGCTGTGAATTGCCTTACAGCAAAGTCTACGTTTTTAAAGAACAAAGCCATAAAGGCCGTGTGATCGTTGCCTACAAAGACCACGTGAGCGAATTGGTGAACATCACGGATGAAGAGCGCAACGGCTACTTCGCGGACATCGCCAAAGTTGCGAATGCGCTGCACAAAGCCTTCAGCCCTGAAAAGGTCAACTACGGTGCTTACGGCGATACCGGCAAACACCTGCACTTCCATTTGGTGCCAAAATACAAAGATGACGCATTCGAATGGGGTTCGACTTTCGACATGAACCCAGGCCGCGTTACCCTGACGGACGATGCGTACGAAGCATTGGCTGAACAAATCCGCACAAACATGTAAGAGAGCGTGATGATTCCTAAATAAAAAAAGCTGATTCCGAAAAACGGAATCGGCTTTTTTGCGCATCTATTTAGTGAGGGGTACTAAACAAGGTGCTTCTTCTTTTCACACCCGAATCTTCAAAATAGGTGGATTGGATGCGATGTTCTATAATAAGTATGACAATAAACGCGAAGAAATGTGGGGGAAACGGATGATACTGGAAGAAAGAATCAAGCAATTGAACGATAAGAACATAGTGGTGGAGCGACCATACGTCGTCTACTGGATGCAGAGTTCACAGCGGGCGGAGTACAACCATGCCCTGGAATATGCGATCCGTCGGGCTAATCGGCTTGAGAAGCAGCTTGTCGTCTATTTCGGGATCACGGACGGCTTTCCGGAAGCCAATGAACGCCACTATGCGTTCATGCTCGAAGGACTGAAGGAAACGAAAGCCGCACTGGAGCAGCGCGGCATTCAACTGCTGATCCGGAAAATATCGCCGGAAAAAGGGGCGTTGGAGCTTTCTGAACTGGCTGCCTTGTTGGTGGTTGACCGCGGTTATCTCCGGATCGAGCGGCAATGGCGGGCTTCTTTAGCCGAGGGGGCGGAATGTGCCGTCGTCCAGGTCGAAAGCAACGTCGTCGTTCCGGTCGAACTGGCTTCCCCAAAAGAAGAGTATTCCGCCGCGACCTTGCGCTCCAAACTGAAAAAAATCCTACCACAGTGTTTGGCACCACTGGAAGAGACAGTCTGCAACCATCCATCCGTCGCAGCGGAACTTCTGTTCGAGGCGTATGAGGTTTCGGATACCGAAATGGCCTTGGCTGGGTTGGCTATCGACCGCAGTGTCCCGCGCGTTTCCGACTATATAGGCGGAACTAGCGAAGCCAAACGCTGGCTGGAGGATTTCATCGAAAATAAATTGGCCGGATACAGCGAACGGAAGAACCGCCCTGGCGAGTCCTTCACCTCCAATCTGAGTCCTTATCTCCATTTCGGCCAGATTTCGCCACTCTATGTTTACCGCAGGCTGATGGGAATGGATAGCGAAAGCCAGCAAAGTTTCCTCGAGGAGCTTGTCGTCAGAAGGGAATTGGCCGTCAATTTTGTTTACTACAATGAACAGTACGATTCCTTCGCAGCTGTTCCGGATTGGGCCAAAAAGACGTTGGCCAAGCACTTGGCGGATGAGCGCGAATATTTGTATTCTTTAGAGGAATTGGAAGAGGCCAAGACCCACGACGACTATTGGAACGCCGCGCAGCTGGAGATGAATCTGACCGGAAAAATGCACGGGTACATGCGGATGTATTGGGCCAAAAAAATTCTGGAGTGGAGCAGCACGCCGGAGGAAGCCTATCACAAAGCCATTTATCTGAACAACAAGTATCTGTTGGACGGCCGCGATCCGAACGGTTTCGCCGGGGTGAGCTGGTGCTTCGGCAAACACGACCGGCCATGGGGGGAACGGGCCATCTTCGGGAATGTCCGTTTCATGAACGATAAAGGTCTGAAGCGCAAGTTCGACATGCAGCTGTATATGGATCAGGTTGCGGAACGGTCACGGAAATAGAAGG
Organism: Trichococcus sp.; assembly: GCF_049684335.1. Lineage (GTDB taxonomy): Bacteria > Bacillota > Bacilli > Lactobacillales > Aerococcaceae > Trichococcus. Next base: position 152,606 of record NZ_JBAVFV010000045.1, on the reverse strand, counting down.
AGGCGGAATGGATGGCCGGCAATGGTAAAAAGGCTGAACCCTTGCACATAATCCTTTTGGTACTTTTCATCATAGCGTATATTTTTTCGGCCATCCGTCCATTGGATCGGCTGGCTTGGATGGGTCAGATGACGCCTGCCCTCCTGCTCGTTTTCTTGCTGATTGTGACTTACCGGAAGTTCCGTTTCAGCACCTTCGTCTATGTGATGGCTTTTTTGCATGCTTTGTTGTTGGTGTACGGCGCGCACTTTACCTATTCCCAGAATCCTTTGTTCAATCAATGGAAAGAACAGTTCGGTTGGGAGCGCAATTACTTTGACCGGGTGGGGCATTTCGCCCAAGGATTCGTGCCAGCTTTTTTGGCCAAGGAGTTTCTGCTGCGGGGCGGTTACGTCAAGAAGGGCAAAATGCTGACTCTCATCGTCATTCTGTCCTGCCTCGGTTTCAGTGCAGCCTATGAGCTGAGCGAATTCGCAATCGTCAAAATCATGGATGTGCCCGCCGATACTGTGATGGGGACTCAGGGTGACGCCTTTGACAGCCTTTGGGATATGATATGGGCATTGATCGGTGCGACTCTGGCGGTGTTTGTGTTTGGACCTTTTCATGATAAACAAATGGAAAAGAAATGAGGTGGTAAATGGAATTCTGGTTGATGAATAGTTTTATGCAGTAAATGGAACGGTTAATTGTCATTATTTTACAGTCATTACAGAAAGAAGGAACATCATCATGAAAGAGATAACCACAGAAAAATTACGTCGCTTCAATCTGACCATGGGTGGACTCCATCTGGTCCAAGGGATTGCGATGCTGTTTTTGGCAACGAACGTCATCCAGAAAATCGGTGAGTTCAGTCCTGAAATCAGCCAATTCTATTTGGCCTTCAATCCCGAAACGCGTTCGCTGGAAACGGCTTCGCGTGTCCTTTTCGAATTGCCGTTCGGTATCCTCGTCGCTTCGTTCTTGTTTATTTCCGCCATTGCGCATGCCTTGATTTCAATTCCCAAAAATCTGAATGCGATCTATAATGCTGATTTGGCAAAGGGTATCAACAAATTCCGCTGGTTCGAGTATGCACTCAGTTCGTCAATCATGATTGTTTTGATCTCCACTTTGTTCGGTATCTACGATATCGCTTCGCTCATTCTGATCTTCATTGTCAACGCTACCATGAATCTCTTCGGGCTCGTGATGGAGCAGCTGAATGCGGGCCATTCAAAAGATAACATCCAATGGGGGCCGTTCATTTGGGGCTCGATTGCCGGAATTGCACCATGGATCGCCATCTTGCTCTACATGTTCGGGACCGGCAATTTCGGTGAGGTGCCTTGGTTTGTCTGGGCAATCGTCGGCACTTATTTCGTTGCTTTCAACACTTTCCCGATCAACATGATTCTGCAGTACAAGAAAGTCGGAAAATGGGCGGACTACCTCTACGGGGAGCGGGTCTATATCGTGCTCAGTCTGGTTGCGAAATCGATCCTGGCTTGGCTTGTGCTTTTCGGAGCGATGCAGCCGTGATGAAGCTTATCTATAGGCGATAGACTTTACAAAAAAATGACAGTATTTTTCAATACAGTTTACAAAAGAAGTGTATATTGAATGTGTAGAGGAAAGGCGACTATTTTCTGTGTTGCTTGCACTCGAATGATCATGCTTCAGCCGGCCAGGTTGGGCGTCCACCAGAAAGCTTCTGATGGATGCCCAACCTGGCCGATTTTTTCGGTTTTTACCCGGAATGCCATTATTGGCATTCGCGGGGGACAAGGTCTACAATGGTTTTAAAGAACAGAATGCAGTTGGCATCTAAAAAATGTCCGAAAGGAAGGGGAAGAACAATGGATATGTCTCAAGCCTTCAGGGATGGATTTATTTGGTCGTTGCTTTGGGCGGCTGTCATTGCTTTGACACTTTGGAAGATGCCTCAGCAGCTAGTGCATGACTACCCCAAGGAAATCCAAGCAGTTGTGGTACTGCCTCCCGTAAACAAGAAGATATACAAATGGATCATCGTTCCGGCACTCATCATTTTGGTCGGTTATCTGTTTTTCAGCGTCATCACAACATACGGCGCAGCTGAAGTTGCGTTCTGGGTGCCGATGCTGCATATTTTTGTCATGTGCATCGTTTGGAACAGTGTTGATCTCCTTGTCATGGATTGGTTGATTTTTTGTACGATTCAGCCTAAATTTATGATTCTGCCGGGCAGTGAGGGACATCCAGCCTATAAGGATTACTACTTTCATTTCCGGGGCTTTTTGATTGGATGTGTCTATTCTGCAATCGGCGGGGTTGTCTGTGGTGGCATAGGCTTTGCGGTCCTTAAACTGTTTTATTGGTAATAAGGAAATAGAATTGAGGGGGAAGTCAAGATGAAAGAACTGCAGCAAATCCCAGGCATCGGGCCGAAGATGGCGGCTACCCTGGTTTCATTGGGGATAAATACCATCGAGGACCTGCGCGATAAGGATCCGCAGGAACTTTATGAGCGTTTGAACCGGATATCCGGTTTTCGGCAAGATCCATGTGTACTGTATACTTTTCGCTGCGCCGTCTATTATGCGACCGAACCATGTCCGGATCCTGAAAAGCTGAAGTGGTGGAACTGGAAAAATGGATAGGCAGCCAAACCGTCCTCTTTACTAATTATACCTGCAGGGGTATAATGATTTTTAACAAATCTGTCGAAGACTTACAGGGTGAAGGAGACAATAATGGCGCAGGAATTCTATAAGAAAATATACTCAGTAAGGGAATTTTATACGATATTGTACGAGGGAATCCGCACAATGAAATACATGATCAAGGCCAAAAAGAAAAAAGAATTGAGTCCGGAATTTATCGAAAGGATCATGCTGGGAGTGACGGAAGTCAATGGCTGTGAAGTTTGCTCCTATGCCCACACGAAAATGGCTCTCGAACAAGGAATGGCTGCGGAAGAAATCAAGCAATTGTTGTCCGGATCCGCTGAAGAAATACCTGTCGACGAAATGCCGGCGTACCTTTTCGCCCAACATTATGCCGACAGGAGAGGCTATCCGACCGAAGAATCCTGGGACCGGATCGTTTCGCTCTATGGGGAAGACAAGGCGAAAGGGATTTTGGGTGCCGTTCGCGCCATCATGGTCGGCAACGCCCATGGCATCGCGTTCAGTGCCTTCGCTAGCCGCTTAAAAGGCAAACCAGTCAAAAAAAGTAGTCTGCTGTATGAATTAACGATGATGTTGAGCATCATCGTCTATCTGCCGCTGACTCTGCTCCAGGCTGTGATTGATGGCATGTTCAAGAAACCGATCATCAGTTTCTGAGGTATTTTTTAGAGAAACATGTGGATTCGTTTGTGGATAACGAAAAAGAATAAGCTGTGGACAGACCATTCAAATGGTTTATCCACAGCTTATTCACGTTTAACAGCAATAGATTTCCGTCAGATCCGTTCCAGATTCTTCAGCGACAGATCGAGGATTGCCGAAGAGTGGGTCAGAGCGCCTGATGAAAGGTAATCCACACCGGTGTCGCGCAAGGCGGCGATGTTTTCAGCGGTGAGGTTGCCGGAGCACTCCACCAAGGCGCGCCCGTCAATCAAACGGACGGCTTCCTTCATCTCGGCCGGAGTCATGTTATCCAACATGATGATGTCGGTTTTCGCCTCGAGCGCTTCGTTTACCATCTCCAAGTTTTCCACTTCAACCTCGATTTTATGCACAAAGGAAGCATATTCCCGCGCAGCAGCGACAGCCTGCTTGATGCCACCTGCCGCAGCGATATGGTTGTCCTTCAGCATAATGCCGTCGGATAGGCTGAAGCGGTGATTGTGACCGCCGCCGACCTTCACAGCATATTTTTCGAAAATCCGGTTGTTTGGTGTCGTCTTGCGGGTGTCGAGCAGCGTGATGCCACTGCCTTCAAGCAAGTCGACGATTTTGCGGGTATGCGTGGCGATACCGCTCATGTGCTGGAGATAATTCAGGGCTGTGCGTTCGCCGGTCAGGATGATCCGGATGTCGCCGATCACTTCAGCCAAAAGTTCTCCCGATTGGACAGCATCTCCCTCCTGGCAATGGAAAATCACTTCGATCGTGTCGTCTTGGAGGGTGAAAGCCCTGGCAAAGACGGACAGCCCCGCAATGATGCCGTCCTGTTTGCACAACAGTTGCGCTTTGCCTTTTACATAACCTGTGATGATGGCATTGGTCGAGAGATCCTCGGTTGGGATATCCTCGTCGAGCGCCGCCAAAATCAGGCGATCCATATTATTTTGCATGGGCTTCCTCCTCGATTCCGATTAATTCTAATAGATTTCTTGTAGCTTCATTCAAACCGTCCGCGATGGAACGGGCATCCGGTTCGGGAAACGGATAAGGAAGCGCGCGCTGGGATTCCGCATCGATGGCTTGGGCAGCACTTTTACTGAATACTAAGCTTTCCAACAGCGAGTTGCTCGCCAGGCGGTTCTTCCCGTGGACGCCGTTGCAGCTCGTCTCTCCGGCTGCGTATAGGTTCGCCAATGAAGTTTTGCTCTGCAGATCGACTTCGATGCCGCCCATGAAGTAATGCTGGGCGGGCACGACCGGGATGTAGTCCTCGGTCAGATCATAACCTTCCTGCAGGCAATGGGCGTGGATGCCCGGGAACCTTTCGGAAATCGGTCCGTCGATATGTCCTTTCAAGAGCATCCGGACATAGGGCAAGCGATCTTTCTCCATCTGAGCGTAGATTTCTTTTGTCAGCAGGTCGCGCGGCAGAAGTTCATCAGCGAAGCGTTGGCCATCTTTTCCGACAAGGATGGCGCCTTCCCCGCGCAGCGATTCCGACATCAGGAATGCTCTGCCTGGTCTGCCGGTATACAGCGAAGTCGGGTGAATCTGGACGTAATCCATATCTTTGACGCGGATGCCGTGCTTCAGCGCAACGGCGATGGCGTCGCCTGTCAGATGCGCGAAGTTGGTCGATTTGCTGAATAGGCCGCCGATTCCGCCGGTGGCAAGCAGCGTGTTTTGGGCATAGACATTGTAAAGCTTACCAAATTTGTCGCGGAGCACTGCACCGTGGCAACGATCGTCGGCAACCAACAGATCGACAAGCGTGCTGTTCTCCAGGATAGTCACATTCTTCAGTTCTTTGACCCCGGCAATCAGTTTGCTGTTGATTTCTTTGCCTGTCATATCTTTGCAATGCAAAATTCGGGCTCTGGAGTGGGCGCCTTCTTTTGTATAGGAAAAGAAGGCGCCCTTTTTGTCGAAAGCGACGCCCAAATCGATTAGATCATCGATGATTTCTTGTGAATGATTGATCATGATTGCAACTGCCGCTTCGTTATTTTCGTAGTGGCCAGCACGCAGCGTATCCTCTAGGAAGGACTCGAAATCCGTTTCGTCGCGCTGGACGCAGATGCCGCCTTGGGCAAGGAAGGAATCATTCTCTTCCAAAGTCCCCTTGGTGACGATCAGGATTTTTTTGTCGCAGCCGAGGTTGAGGGCTGCGAAAAGACCGGCTACTCCAGTTCCGATGATGAGGACATCATAGTTGCGCATGAGTCTTCACCTCGGCCAATTCCAGCATCCGTTCCAACGGTTGCAGTCCTTTTATGCGCAATGCTTCATCCATTTCCACAACAGGTTCGAAAGTATCCAGAGCATAGATGATCTTCTCCACGGTATTAAGTTTCATGTCGGGACAGACCTGACCGACGGAAGGGGCATGGAACCTTTTGCCCGGCGACCGTTTTTCCATTTCATGGATGACGCCGATCTCCGTGCAGATGATGAAATCCTGGGATGGGCTCTTTTCGGTATAGGCGACGAGGTCCGATGTACTACCGACAAAATCAGCCAGATCAAGGATTGCCTCTTTGCATTCAGGGTGGGCCAGAATTTCGGCTTGCTGAAGGTCGCGTTTCATCTTCAGGACATCGACAACGCGGATGCTGGTATGGACCGGGCAATAGCCGTCATTGAAGAGGAAGGTTTTCTCGGGAAGCTGACGGGAAATGTATCTGCCCAAGTGCTCGTCGGGAATGAAGTAAATGTAGCGGTTGGGAAGTGCGGCGATGACATTTTTCGCGTTCGATGACGTGACGATGACATCGGCATAGCCTTTGATTTCAGCGGTGGAATTGATGTAGCAGACGACGGCCACATCTTCGTAAGTTTCGCGGATTTTCTGGATGTCGCGGATTTTGACCATATGGGCCATCGGACAATCCGCTTGCAGGTCAGGCATCAGGACGATTTTCTCCGGATTCAGCATCTTCGCGCTTTCGCCCATGAAGGCGACGCCGCAGAAAACGATCACTTTTTCCGTGACTTGTGCTGCAATTTTGCTCAAATAGTACGAATCCCCGATAAAATCTGCGATATCTTGAACGGCTCCAGGAACGTAGTAGTGTGCGAGAATGACGGCATCTTTTTCTGCTTTCAGCTGCAATATTCTTTCCGTAAGTTCATCCATGGTTGCGACCCCTTTTTTATGATAGTTTAATGAAAACGACTATATCACGTAACTTTACAGGTGTCAAGACACCTTGTGAAGAAAAGAACTTATGGAGCTTATTTGGCCATTTCATTTCGAGACTAACAGAATTCATCAAATAGCATCAGCTACCCATCAACAGTGATCGATGCAAAAAAGCCTTTCCCAATTTTGGAGAAAGGCTTTTTATGTGTGTGACTTCTTAATATTTTTCGAGGCTCTTATTGAACGCATCCAGATGTCCTTCCGAAGCATTGCGCAAAGCCGTAAAAGTTGCACGAACGTCATCCGGGATGTCCTGTTCGAGGAATTTGTTGTACATCGCGATATTATCCACTTCTCCTGTGGCGCAGTTCTCCAAACCTTCCTTGATATCCGCTGCCTGTTTTAGGTGGTCTGCCGATTCGTCAGCCGGAATCGCCAAGTTGTATTTTTCGAACAGAACGGTCATTTCAGAGATATGCTGTGCTTCAGCTGATACGATGTTGTTGAATGGAGCTTGATCTCCGAAAGTTTCCAGTACGTAGGTATATTCTCCATTGGCCAATTGCTCATCCTGGATGGCATATGTGAACATTTCTTCCATCGTCAGATCGTTGTCCGCCAAGGCTCCGACTGCACCGTATATATAAGGTGCTTCATTAGAATCGTCTTCTTCCTTGTCGCCTTCTTCGCTGTCTTCCATCATGGATTCATCTTGTTCGGAACTGCTGGCTGCTTCTGACCTGCTTTCGACCATTTCCGATGAGCCTACTGCTGAAGAATCATTTGTTTCTGTATCATCGTTTGCGGTACAACCGGCCAATAACAACAGACTCAACAATGTGGCCGATCCGTAGAGTTTCTTCTTACTGTTCATTTTTTTCGTCCTTTCAGTTTAAGCGATAGGAGTGATTGGGATTTGGGAAGGGGCCAAACATTTTCAGATGATGAATGGCAAACTTAAACAAAGGCCTTGTCACCTTAAAGGTACGCCTCACCAGAAAAAATGTCAAAAAATGGGGACTTGTCAGCAGCAAAATTTTCCACCCCAAAAGCTATCTCAATATTTGCATAGATGCTCCGTTTTGAGTACTATTGACTTATAAGAACATTTCTATTTTGCATGCAAAACCACATTTTTTTAAGGAAACAACGGCCATTATTTTTCTTATAAGGAACAACGGAAGAGGAGGAAATAGGATGGAAACGAAACAACTGGGAACACCCATCAAAATCACGGTGGCTGTGACTTATCTGATCATGATAGCCGTCAATGCCATGGCGAATATCCTGCCGATCAATGGCATCGACACCGGTGCGGTATCAGATTCTTATCCGAACTTGTTTGCGCCTGCTGGATTGACGTTTTCGATTTGGGGCGTCATCTATTTGTTGTTGTTGGGTTATACGCTTTACCAATTCGGTATTTTTCAAGGGGATAAGAGCAAGGTGAAGACGGAATTGTTGCGGAAAGTCGGTATCGTCTTTTCGGCCAGTTCAGTAGTCAACGCCGCTTGGATTTTCAGTTGGCATTACCGCATGATCGGCCTGTCGGTGATCCTGATGCTGGTGATTCTGCTGAGCCTGATCTACATCAACCAGTTGATCCTGAAGGGAAAACTCGATCAGAAGGAGAAACTGTTCATCCGTCTTCCGTTCAGCGTCTATTTCGGCTGGATTACGGTGGCGACGATCGCAAACATCACGACGCTGCTGGTCGACATCGGCTGGAATGGTTTCGGAATCTCCGAGTCGATTTGGACAATCCTGATCATCATTATCGGATTGGCAATCGGAGCCGTCACGATGATCCGCAACCATGATATCGCCTACGGGCTTGTGATCATCTGGGCTTATGCGGGAATCCTGATCAAACACATGTCGCAGGACGGATTTGCCGGACAATACAAGGGCATCATCACGACCGTCATCGCCTGCATCGTGCTGATGGGCGTGGCGATCGGTTACGTGCTCTTCGCGAAGAAACAAGCTCCATCTGTCCTGAAATGATTATAATTTCGACAATGGGGTAGTTTGAGTGATTAGAAACAGAGGTTCCTGCACCGATTCAACTGAATCGGTGCAGGAACCTGTTTTTTCGCGGTGTCACGCCTTTTAAGCTGCCATCGTATTGATGGTCGTGGGGATGCGGAAGTGATAAAATAAGCATGAGACAATGGGCTTCAGAAAAGGAGACGTGGAGAAAATGAGCTTTGTGATTGAAATGGTAGAAACGCAGGAACAACCGACTTTGGTTTTGAAAACGATTACTCCGGTAAGCGAGCTTCCGAAAATATTAGGGAAGGCCTTCATGGACATCGTCACGTACATCATTGGATTGGGTGAACAACCGGTTGGGCCGGCTTTCGTCGGCTATTTCAATATGGATATGGAAAGGCTCGAATTGGAAATCGGTTTTCCGGTATCCAAAGCGCTACCGGGCAAAGGCGATATCATCGCCGGGAGCATTCCGGCAGGCAAGCAGGTCAGTTGCATGTACAAAGGTCCGTATATGGAGATGCCGCCCGCTTATGAGGAAATCCAGAAATGGATCAAGGATAATGGTTACAAGCCGCTTGGTCCGGTTTATGAACACTATTACAATTCGCCAGAGGAAGTGCCTGAAAGCGAACTGTTGACGAAAATCGTATTCTTGGTGGAGTGAGAATCAGCCGATCCCTATTTCAAAAAATGAGGCGATACCTATGACGGACGTAATGATCAACAAAGAAGTGGAAGCATTTTTTGCCGGAAAACCGGAAACCAAAGCTTTGTTCATGGCTGTGGAAAGGAAAATCCGGGCAATCGGACCCGCCATAATCACGGTGACAAAGACCCAGATTTCTTTTGCCACGCGGACACAATTTGCCTGGGTTTGGATGCCGCAGCCGACGGACAGAAAGAGGCCGTTGCACAGCCTTGTACTGAGCTTCGGCTGCGGGCGCCAGATTGTGCATGATCAGATTGTCGAAGCCGTCGAACCGTATTCCGGCCGATGGACGCACCATGTCATCATAGCGGAGGAAGCGGATCTGACGGGTGTCCTCGATGTCTGGCTGCTGGAAGCGTACCGGTTCTCGGAAACGCGCGGACGGCAGCCTTCTTCAAAGATATAAGCAGCCGCAAAGCGAGCGCAAGGGGGGAAACATCATGAGTGAGACGCATCTGCACAAAGGACGCCAGACAGTCAAATTGGGTTTGATCAAGGTTGTGCACGACCTCTTTCCGGAGGAGACACTGAAGACATCCTATTCCATTTTGGAAGGGGTCTTCTGCAACCTTTACGGATCGATTCTGTCGACAAGGGAAGTGAAGCAGATCGAACGGAAACTGCGGGAGTGGGTCGAAAAGGACAGCAGCATCGTGTTGCTCCGGAAAGAAGGCGGCTATTACCATTACCAAGTGGGAGACATCATCGTGAAGGCCGTCTATCCGGCTTTTACGGATACCTTCCTCGTGGAACCTTTTACCATTCTGCCGTTTTCCTATGGGTTCATCGTAGATTTCGGGGACATCGACAAAGGCAGCGACAGACCACTGATTCCGCCGGTGCAGCTATCAGCTGCGTTCGAAAAGAATCAACGCTGGATGGATAATATCAACATTGAACAGGTCCAAGACGTGAATGACTATATCCGATCCGGGCGCACGATGAAATTGGTCAGCATCGCCGAAGCTTTACATGAAAAGGAAATTTCCATCATTGCGGACGCTATCCTGCAGCATCGGCGCGCCTTGCGCCTGCTGTTGGTTTCGGGGCCTTCCTCTTCAGGGAAAACGTCCTTCACCCAAAGATTGTCGACGCAGCTGGAAGTGAACGGGCTGAAGCCGATTGCGCTGTCTTTGGACCATTATTTCGTGGACAGGGAGCATACGCCTCGGGATGCCGACGGAAAGTACGACTTCGATAGCATGGAGGCGTTGGATTTGCCATTGCTGAAACAACAAATCGCGCAGCTGATCGCCGGAGAGCGCGTATCCGTTCCTCAATTCGACTTCATCACCGGCCAGCGTCTGGCCGAATACAAGCCGATGCAGGTCGGTCCATCAGAGATACTGATCATTGAAGGCATCCATGCCCTGAATCCGGAACTGGTCACCAGCATCAACCGCAACCTCATCTACAAAATCTACATCAGCGCGCTCGGCGGCCTCAACATCGACCTGATGAGCCGGGTTCCAACTTCGGAAATTCGTCTGCTCCGCCGTTTGGTGAGGGATGATAAATACAGGGGTGTCACACCGGAAAATACGATCCATCAGTGGGAAAGCGTTCGCCGCGGCGAGTACCAGAATATCTTCAAGTTCCAGGAAGAGGCTGACGTGATGTTCAATTCCAGCATGATTTACGAAATGAATGCGCTGCGCCCATTCGCGGAAACGGCGCTGCAGAAGATTCCCGCCGACAGCCCTTATTACGATACGCGCGAGCGGCTCCTGAATCTGCTGAGTTTCTTCGAACCGCTGGACGTCTCGAAAGTGCCGTTCAATTCCATTCTGAGGGAATTCATCGGCGGCAGCATTTACTACGATTGAGCCGAAAAAGGAAGGACCGATGGAAATGGAACGGACAGAAATCATCGCTTGGCTCTTGGAGGGCGATGCAGCCATCCAATATCAGACAAAACGCGATCTGTTGCATGAAGATCCGGCGGGCTTGTCCGACTTGAGGGATAAAATTGCCGAGGAAGGCTGGGGACGTGCTTTTCTGGAACGGCAACAGCCGGATGGCCATTGGGGACGTGCGTTCTATCAACCGAAATGGACGAGCAGCCATTACACCTTGGTGGATCTGCGCAACCTCTGCATCCCGGCAACATCGGAAATCAAGAAGGCGTTGGCGCTCATCCTCGCCATTTCGATCGGGCCTGACGGTGGCATCAATCCATCAAAGGACATCGAGCAGAGTGATGTCTGCATCAACGGGATGTTTATGAACTATGCTTGCTACTTCGGGATGGAAGAGGAAAAGCTGAGGTCGGTGGTCGATTTCATCCTTAGCCAGCAGCTGGCCGATGGTGGCTTCAATTGTCGGCTGAACCGTTCCGGTGCTCGGCACAGTTCGGTGCATTCCACGCTCAGCGTCCTGGAGGGCATCCATGAGTACGTCACAGCCGATTATGCCTACCGGGCGGATGAATTGAAGCAAGTGGAAAGCGAAGGACAGGAATTCCTTCTGCGGCACAGACTCTACAAATCCGACCATACCGGCGCAATCATTCATCCAAGCTTTTTGAAATTGGTCTACCCGCCGCGTTGGCGCTATGATATTTTGCGCGCGCTCGATTATTTCCAAAGTGTCGGTTATCCGTATGACGAAAGGCTGCAGGATGCTTTGGATGTTCTGAAGGCGAAACGCTTACCTGACGGACGCTGGAAAACGCAGGCCCATCATCCTGGCGAGGTGCATTTCCAGATGGAACAAGCCGGAAAAGCGAGCCGCTGGAATACGCTCAGATGCCTGCGGGTGTTGGCATTCTATCATCAAGACGAAACAGCAAACGGAAATCGGGGATGATTAGGATGGAGCAAAAAGAAAAGAACCAGCTACTCGAAAAAATCCAAGGGAAACCCGATCTGGAAGCATTCGTCAGCGAGGTGCTGCGGCAACCGGAATATATAACCGAGTTGTTTGCGATCATCAAGGCCGATCCGGGCAGCGCAAAATTTTATTGCGAAAAGGCCATCCGCATTGTGAGTGAGCGGAAGCCTGAATGCATCTATCCGTATTTCGTAGAAGTGGCGGAGCTGATCGAGAGCCCGAACAGTTTCATCAAATGGGGAGCGATCACCACGCTGTCGAATCTGGCGGCTGTTGATACAGAAAATAAATTTGCATCAGTCTATGAAAAGTATTTCAGTTTGATAGAGGCGGACGCAATGGTGACGGCGGCGAACGTTATCGGAAACGCTTGGAAAATCATCCTCAGTAAGCCGGAATACGAACAGGATATTACGAAGCGCATGTTGCGGATTCCGCAAAACACCTATCTTTACAAAGGGGAACCGTCCCCGGAATGCAGAAACATCCTTTGTGGGCACGCAATCGATTGTTTCGACAAATACTTCGAGTTGGCCCATGACAAAAACGGAATCTTGGCTTTTGCCTCTGCGCAAACGCACAATTCCCGGAAGCAAGTAGCCAAAAAGGCTACGGCTTTTCTGAAAAAGCATATGCAACAGATCAACGTGTAAGGAGGTTTGTCGATGTCCGAACCGAAAATACCCGAAGCCTGGCTCAACTGCAGGAACCCGCAGGAATGGCATGACTGGTTAGTGCAAAACCATGATCAAGAGGATCAGATCTGGTTGAAAATCAAAAAAGCCCACGCTGCAGGCGAGGGCATCCTGCTGGCGGAAGCGGTCGAAGAGGCGCTCTGTTTCGGCTGGATCGACGGCAAGATGTACAGTTTGGGTGAAGAAAGCTTCATCATCCGCGTCACGCCCCGCAGATCCGGAAGCGTGTGGTCGTTGGTCAATCGAAGGCGCGCTGAGGCTTTGATTGAGGCTGGGAGGATGACTGAAGCCGGTTTGGCGGCAATCCAGGCGGCGAAGGTCAATGGGAAATGGCAAGCGGCCTATTCCTCGAAGGAAGTACCGGATCTGCCCGAGGAATTGGAGCAGGCCTTCAGAGATGATCCGGTTGCCCGCGAGCATTTCGAAAGCTGGCCGACCGGCGAAAAGGCTCACTACCTTTTCTGGATTGCCCAAGCAAAACGTCCCGATACCCGCAAAAAAAGGATCGCCGAAACATTGGAACGGGCAAAAATAATAAAAAACCATCCCCCTGAAGAGGATGGCCGAGCTTGATGCGGTAGACAGTCTACAGCAACTCCTGCGCCAATAGGGAATAGGTTTTGAGCCGCGCCTGTTGGGAATGCGGCATGCTGATGATCATCGCTTCGTCGAACCCGTACTGGTCCTGCAGATTCAGCAATGTTTCGGCTGCCTCTGTTGCAGTCCCGAGAATGTGCGTTTTGCGGATGTCGTTGATGAGTTGCTTCTCGATTTCCGTTAACGGGTAAGCGGCGGCTTGTTCCGGAGTCATCAGATGGTTGCGCATCATTCCGCGGAAGAGCTGCATCTTGAAGATCGCATACGGCAACTCTTCGTAGAGCGCTTCTTCGCGCGTATCCGCGACGATGGCATGGAAGGCGACGTTGATCTGTTTTTCGGGCATGGCTACGGACGGAACAAAATATTGCTTGTAGAGATCGAAAATGCTTTTATCAAGCGTCCCGGTGAAGAACTGTGCGAAAGAATATCCGACGCCCATTCTGCCGGCTTGTACGGCACTATTGCCGCTTGACCCCAACAACCAAGTCTGTGGTATCGTCACAGCGACCGGAGCTGCGGGAGTATCCCGGTAAAGCGGGTCATGCGGTTTCCGGTCTTCCAACAGATCTAAAATCGTCTGCAGTTTTTCGTAGTGATTATCCAATTGAGGCGGATTGCCCTGCGCCAATGCGTGCATGGACTGACGGTCGCCTCCAGGGGCACGACCCACGCCCAGATCGATCCGACCGGGCGCAAAGCCGGCCAATGTTTTGAAGACTTCCGCGATTTTCAAAGGGGAGTAATGCATCATCATGACGCCGCCGGTCCCGACACGGATCCGTTCCGTCGCAGCGGCGATGAAGGCGGCGATGATTTCGGGTGCGGCGCTTGCCATCAAATTGCTGCCGTGATGCTCGGCGAACCAAATGCGTTCGTACCCATGAGTGTCGCCTAAACGGGCGAGTTCTTTGGCGTTCTGCAGGGATTGTTCGGCAGTACCTCCTGCTGTGATGTGGACTTGGTCCAAGATGCTGAGTTTCATAATTTCCTCCGATTTTTCATTCTGAATAAATTTGTGCAGGCTTTGTGCGAAATGCTGATAAGATGACTATAACAAACCCAATCGTTTGGGACAAAGAATCAGCTTTTAAAATGTAAGCAAAAATAGCGGAAGAAGGGGCGGAAATGAAAGCAATCATAAAAGATGTACTGTCCGGCTTGCTTATTTTTGTACTGATTATGGTGTTGGAATTTGCGGTTACGTTGCCGTTCGGGGAGCCTGGCAATGAGAGTGGAGATCTTGCCGTCTATCTGAATCGGGAATTCCTGTTGACGGCAATTCCGGCCGCAATCCTGACCTACATGGCGGCGATGGTGACGAAAGTTCCGACCATCGTCAGCGCCTACCGCAAGAGCATCATCTGGACGGTTGTGGTATTGGGGTTGTACACGATCAGCGCTGTAGGGAACGACAATGTCGGTCCGATTTTCGGATCATATGGCTTCTACCTCTTGTTGCTGGGGGTCTTCATTGGGCCGATCCTCTACGCCAAGTTTAAGAGACTGACTTAACAGAAAAGGAGTGGGAATGTGAGCATCATCCATCATATCGAAATCAATGTCAGCGACCTGGCTGCAAGTAAGGTATTTTGGTCTTGGCTGCTGGAAAAGCTGGGATTCAGCAAATACCAAGAATGGGATCAAGGCTTCAGCTATAAGGAAGATGATTCTTACATCGTCTTCGTGCAGACAGCCGACCGCTTTCTGGATGAATCCTATCACCGCAGCCGGACGGGATTGAACCATATCGCTTTCGCGGTCGACACAAAACATCAAGTGGACGAATTTTATTCGGAACTGCAACGTCGCGGCATGCCATTGCTGTATCCCGAAAAGCATCCCTTCGCAGGCGGAAAAGAACACTACGCCGTCTTTTTCGAAGACCCCGATCGGATCAAAGTCGAGGTCGCAGCAAGGTTCCCATTCGGACAGACGAAACACATCCATTAATGGCGAAAATTTAAATAACAGAAAGTGGGAAAGGCTATGGAAATCGGGATCATCATCCACTCTTTGACAGGTAATACATTGTCGGTAGCGGAGCGGCTGCAGGAAAGGCTGATAGCTGACGGGCATGACGTAGAAATTGAACAGCTCAAGACTACCGGGGAGGAAAACACGAACGAGACGAACAGCGGAAACATCACACTGAAGTCCTATCCGGATCCGCAAGCGCACGATCTCCTGATCATTGCCGGACCAGTTAGAGGAGCATCGGCTTCCCCTGTCCTGAAGCATTATTTTTCGCGGATTAGCCAATTTGAGAACAAGCCGACGCTCCTGTTTGTGACTGAGTTTTTCCCTTTCCCATGGATGGGCGGCAAAAATGCTTTGAAGCAGATGACGGCACTTTGCGCAGAACACGGCGCCGACGTCATCGGTAGCGGCGTCATCAACTGGAAGAATCCGCACCGCGAAAGGCAGATCACAGATTTGCTGCAGCAGTTCAGCGATTTGGCAACGCGGATGGACAAAAAAATAAAATAGTAAGCCGCGTAAGTTATCCGGAAAGGGGCATCAAGAGATGATAACCATCTTCAATCCCAAGGAACAGAAGTGGCCAATTAAGGTGTGGCTGGAGAATGAGGAACAGATAGGCGAGGATTGTCTGCAGCAAGCGAAGAATTTGGCGAATCTGGCGTTTCTGTATCAATGGGTCGTGCTGATGCCGGATACGCATTCCGGATATGGCATGCCAATCGGGGGCGTCATCGCTGCCGAAAAGGTCATCATTCCGAATGCGGTCGGGGTGGATATTGGCTGTGGGATGAGCTTTGTCCAGACGAACATCCCCGTAGAACGGCTGATCGAGATCGAGACACCGAACGGGAAACTGGCCCAGGCAATCGCGGGCGACATCCTGCGGAATATTCCGACCGGCTTCGAGCACCACAAGAAAAAACAGCAATGCGAATCGGTCGCCCGCTTCCTTGAGGGCATGACGCCCGAGGAAAAGGAAACGATGCCGCAGGAATTGATGAAGGAACTTGATGACGCTGCCTATCAAGTCGGCACGCTCGGCAGCGGCAACCATTTTATTGAACTGCAGACGGACGATCAGGGAAAGCTTGGCATCATGTTGCATTCTGGGTCGCGCAATCTGGGCTTCAAAATCTGCCATTATTTCAACGATTTGGCCAAGGAAGTGAACAGACTGGACCAGTCTCCGGTCCCTCCCGAGTGGGATCTGGCTTATTTTTCCACCGAAAGTGATCTCGGGAAACTGTATCTCCGCTGGATGAAATTGGCGATGGATTTCGCCGAAGAAAACCGTAACCAGATGATGGAGAAGGTGCTCGATATCGTCCGACTCTGGGTGAAAAAATATGCCGGCATCAACCACGTCAATTTGTCGGATGCCGTCCACTGCCACCACAATTATGCCGCACTGGAAGAACACTATGGCAAAGAAGTCTGGGTCCACCGCAAAGGAGCTATCCGCGCCGGTACTGGCGAAATGGGCATCATCCCGGGAGCGATGGGAACGTATTCCTATCTGGTGAAAGGCAAAGGCAATCCGGAAAGCTTCCTTTCCTGTTCGCATGGGGCGGGCAGGCGCATGAGCCGTTTGGATGCCAGGGAACAGTTCAGTGTCCAGGACACCATCTTGGATTTGAGGGCATTAGGCGTTTTTCTCGCGAAAGCCAAACGGACAGATGTCGGTACGGAATCGCGTTTTGCTTATAAGGCAATCGACTTTGTGCTCTCACAGGAACTGGATCTCGTCGAACCGGTCCGCCGCCTCAAGACCGTAGCTGTAATAAAAGGCTGAAAAGAAAAGAGGGACAAAAATGGAACTGCAGGAAAGGTACATCGCGGCCGGCCTGAAACATATCCCGCCGACCGAAAAAGATGAAGTGGAAAAAGCCATGCGCCGCATCATCGCGGAGCGGCTGCAGGAACGCGGCGATTCTTCCGAAGAGACGGAACGCGAAGTGTTGAGAGGATTGGGGAGTCCCAGGATTCTGGCTGAAAAGCAACTGAAGGAACCGCCTCATCTGATCGGACCGGAATTGTACGGCACCTATATGTTGATTGTTAAAATAGTCATGACTGTGGCGGTCATAGGCACGCTGATCGGGAATACCGTCGATTTCATCATCAACGGCGAAACCCTGCTGCATTATTTCGCCCAAAGTTTCGCAGCAGCAATTGGTGTGGCAATTGGGGCCTTCGGGTGGGTGACGCTCGTGTTCGCAATCATGGAAAGGACGGCAAAGCAGAAAATCCTGACGGAAATCCAGGAAGACTGGAGTCTGGCTGATCTGCCCGAGCAGGAAGTCCCGCAGAAACCGTTCAGCAGAATAGGCGTTGGTTTCGGTATTTTTTTCACGGTGCTGCTCATCGTGCTGGTCAACCAATACAGCCACCTGCTGGGTTTCTACTTTACCTTGGACGGGGGTGGCAGGCAATTCATGCCGATATTGAACGGGGAAGTATTCCGGGGCTATTTGCCTTACATTAACGGCATGTTGGCGCTACAGTTGCTCTTTACCGCCAGCAAACTCCTGTTCACCCGATGGACCTATCCGGTCGCGACCGCGAACCTGATTTTGAACGCCCTATCCTTCGCACTGCTGTGGATCATCCTTCAAGATTCCGCGATCCTGGATCCTGAGCTTGTTTCCAACATCGCAAAAGCAACGGACGGGAAGGTGGCGCTTTCGACTATGTTCAATACGATCAAAGCCGTCTTCCTGTTCATCTTCCTGCTAGACTCCTTCGAAGGGTTCCATGATGCCTACAAAAATAGCAAAAAGCCGGTCTGAACCGGCAACCTAGTTCTGCGGGTATGTGAAAAGCGGGGCGGATGTTCTATAATGGGAATGCATACAAAACGGGATTCCGCTGAGCGGCGGACCGGTATTTTTGGAGGGAACCAATTAGTTATGGAACAGACAAAAGCAAAAGAATACATCCTTTACAATGAAATCACGAATGAATATCTGACGCGCGTAACCTTCATGGGCAGCATCGTCTATAAGACGACGACGCTCGATTTGGCGATGCGTTTCTCCGAACAGGATAAGGAAAAGCTCGAGGCGATGGGTGCCGGCAATCCGGAAAAGGTGCTGAACAACATCGAAGCGACGGCCTTCGGAAACGACAGCGATGTGAAGGAAACATACAGACTCTCCAACCTGAGTTTCCTTTCCATCAACGACTTGACGCCGGAAGAGCGGGCAGCCTTCGATCAGGAAATCGAAGAGGGCAAAAAGAAAGCTGCCAGGATCCATTGCTGCCGGATCGTCAATAGATAAACTCCCAAGAGGCAGCCAGCCAGCAATCAATCAAACCAGTCATTATTCATCACCGAGCAGTAGGTTCATTCTCAGGTCAGGTTGCACAAGCCAGCCCCGTAAAACAGATTGCTGCTGACTTCGAATGACACTCCTCGAATGGAAATTGAGGAACGCCACCGAAAAGGCAAAAAACGGGCGCTATGCAATCATGTTGCATAGCGCCCGTTTTTCATATTTTTTTATTTGCTTGTAGCTACTTCGACTTTTGCTGTTTTTTTGACAGCCGTCACATTGCCCAACGGCAGGACTTCTTCGCCGTAGACTTCGTTCAAAACTTGTGCCAAAGCACCGTAGATTGCTGAGAATCCGCAGAAAATACCTTCGTAACCAGCGATTCTTGAAATCATTTCATTGCCCGTGAAGTCTCCCAAAGCAAGCAGGAAGAAAAGCAATGTCAAAGAACCGAAGACGATCTGCAGGTTTTTGCTGATGCGCAATGTTCCGACGAACATGCCCAAAGTGAACAGTCCCCACATGAACAGGTAAGCAGCCATCGCTTGAGCTGATGCCGCTTCACCCATGCCAAGACCGGGCATAACGATCGTTCCGACAAGGGAAAGCCAGAAGAAGCCGTAAGAAGTGAAGGCAGTTGCGCCGAAAGTGTTGTTTTTCTTGAATTCCATGATGCCGGCAATGACTTGCGCCATGCCACCGAAGAAAATACCCATTGCCAAAATCATCGTGTTCATCGGGAAGTAACCTGCATTGTGGATGTTCAACAGGACTGTTGTCATGCCGAAGCCCAATAAGCCAAGCGGTGCTGGATTAGCAGTGAATTCTTTTAAGCTGACGATCGTGTTGTTCTGTGTGTTTGATGCATTTTTCATTAGTAGTCCGTTCTCCTTTGATTTCAAATCTGAAAATAATGTCAGGGTGATTATATCCATATTGCTTGCTGTCGTCAATCTGTTTCGGGGAAAGTACACTAAAAGTTCATTTTTGATGCGACTGCAAGTACGCTTTGATGAAAGCGCTATCTCTTTATGAGTGCTGTGAAGAAGTGATTCTGCAGAGAAAATAATAAAACGATTTTGAGGAATTTTGAAAGGATGGAAGAGAAAATGATGGCGATAAAAAAAATCATTGCGGTTGGTGGGGTCCTGCTCGGGACTGCCGGGGTTGTTCATGCTTACCTGCGCACAACTCCCTCGAAGGCCGCTAGGGAATTTACCGATTTGGCGGAAGATTTATTGAAGGAAACGGAGCCGGTAAAGGGACGCTTCACGGAAGCTGATATTGTGACGCTGCCTGGCCCTGTCCGACGCCATCTGCGCCGTTGCGGTCATCTCGGGAAACCGAAAATGGCCTACATGAAGATAGTTTTTCCGGAAGTCGCCTTTTCGCTCGGAAAGGGAAAAAAGAGGATCAAGATTGCCTATACGCAATATAATTTTGTGGCTGGGCCCGACCGCATTGCCTACATCGACAGTTCGCTCTACGGCATACCTTTTGAAGGGGTGGATGCCTATGTCGACGGCAAGGGCTCGATGAAAGGGACCATCGCAAAAAAAATAACCCTGTTCGACATCGATGGGGCAGCGATGGATAAGGCCAGTTTGGTGACGTTTCTCTCCGAGTGCCTCTTCGTTCCGAACGCTGCGCTTCAGGACTATATCAGCTGGGAGGCCATTGATGCACACCACGCCAAAGCGGTGATCACGGCATACGGCACCACTGCGGAAGGGATCTTCACGTTCAATGAAGATGATGAGATGATTGCCTTCACGACCGATGACCGGGAAGCCACGACGATGGATGGAAAAAGCGAGAAAGTCAGATGGTCAGCCCTGTGTGGCGGTTATAAGGAAATCAACGGCATCCGCCAGCCGACGGATCTGAAGGCTGTCTGGCACTATGACGAAGGGGATTTCACATACTTTGATGCGAAAGCTGCGATGATGAGTTATGACAAACAATAATGAATGGAAAGAATGGAAAGGATTGACGGAGGCGGAAGCTGCTGAACGTAGAGTCCGATACGGAGCGAACGCATTGCCGGTACCGAAGCACCGCCTCCTGGGCCTGATTCTGAGGCAATTTCGGGGCATCTTCAATCTGATACTGCTGTTTGCGGCGGGTGTGACCTTTTCGCTGGGAGAGCCGATCGACGGCGCCTTTATCCTGTTGTTTGTGTTCCTTGGGACAGCACTCAACGTCTATCAGGAGCACAAATCGAATCAGGCCGCTGATAAATTGAAAGCCTATCTGCTTAGCACAATCACGGTGATGAGGGACGGGATTGAACAGGAAGTGCCGACCGAGACCTTGGTGCCTGGGGACATCCTGAAGCTCGAGTCGGGCGATATCGTGCCGGCTGATGCTATTGTCCGCGTTGCCCGTGATCTTCTGGTCGACGAGACGACTTTTACAGGAGAGTCTATCCCGGTTACGAAACATGCGTCTGCTTCAAGCACAACCGCCGCTGATGAAGATCGCCTGCTGCAAGGGATTGTGATCGTTAGGGGAAATGCCTTGGCTGAAATCACGGCAATCGGCCAAGGGACGCAATTGGCGCATATCGCTTCGACGGCATCAACCGTCCAGGCGGAGAGCGAACTGGTCAAGAGTGTGGATAAAATAAGCAACTTTACCATGAAAGTGACGTTGTTGACGCTCGGATTCGTCGTGGTGGCGAACATCCTGATCGAAGGTCGGCAGGCGGATGTCACGGGTCTGGTGATTTTTGCGATTGCGCTGGCCGTATCGGCCATACCGGAAGCTTTGCCTTTGGTGTTGACGTTCTCGCTTTCACGGGGAGCCTTGGAATTCGCCAAACGCGATGTCATCGTCAAACGGCTTTCTGCGGTCCAGGATTTGGGATCAGTCAATCTGTTGTGCACCGACAAAACCGGCACAATAACGGAAAACCATCTTGTTTTCAGCAATGTCTACCCGATGGCGGGATCGCCTTACGATCCGCTGGTCTTGGCGCGCTTGGCCGCCATCAACCTGCATGACCGGATACCGGAACCTTTCGACCATGCAAGCGATGAGGCACTCACACCTGCGCAACGGCAGATTGTGGACCGCTACATTCTCGTGCAGGAGGAAGCTTTTGATCCGGCATTGCGCAGCAACGGTGCGGTCGTGAAACAGGCAGACGGAACAGCACTGCATATCCGCCGCGGGAGCCCGGAATATTTCTTCGGCGAAGGCCTGATTTCCCTTGATGCTGTCGCGGATTGGCTGCAGGCGGAGGAAGAAAAAGGCCATCGGGTACTCGGTGTGAGCTATGATGATGGCACCGGTGCGCATTTCGGTGGATTCGTCTCTTTTGTGGACCGCATCAAGGATTCCACTATTGCGACCGTAGCTGCCGCAAAACAGATGAATGTCGCCATAACAGTCATCACCGGAGATGCCCTGAAAGTGGCAGAGGCAGTCGGAAGGGAAGCCGGTCTGGTGACGGAGAGCGCTGAAGTGACGGAAGCAGCTGCATTTTTGGCATTGCCGCTGGCCGAAAGGAAGAAACACGTGTCCTCGATCCGTGTCTTTGCCCGAACAACGCCGGATCAGAAACTGGAACTTATCCAAATGTTGAAGGAACAATTCACGGTTGGTTACTTGGGTGAAGGGATAAATGACGCACCGGCCCTGAAGGCGGCGCATGTCTCGATGGTCGTTCAGTCGGCGGCGGATGTCGCCCGCGAGACCGCCGATATCGTATTGTTGCAGAACGATTTGCAGGTGATCGTCGATGGCATTCGCTTCGGGCGGGAAACGCACGCCAATACGATGAAATACATCCGCGCCACTTTGATCTCGAACTTTGGAAATTTCTATGCGGTCGCAATCGGATCGCTTTTCATCAGCTTTTTGCCGATGCTGCCGAAACAGCTGCTGCTTTTGAATCTATTGTCCGATTTTCCGATGATGGCCATCGCCTTTGACCGAGTATCGGCTCAGGAAGTCGAACGGCCGCAACGGTATGATCTGCATTCGCTCTACATCATTTTCGTTACGATGGGGCTCGTCAGCACCGTCTTCGACTTCATTTGTTTCGGGTTGTTCTATCGGATTTCCCCGGCAGTGCTGCAGACCAACTGGTTCATCGCCAGCGTTCTTACGGAGATTTTGTTGATGCTTTCCATCCGCTCTTTGTCGCCGATCACCAAGGCAGGCTGTCCGGCCCCGTCGATTGTGATTCTTTCGGTGATTGCCATAGTACTCGCTGTAGCCTTGCCAATGATCCCCGCTACTGCCGCCTTCTTCGAATTCCAAACGCCGACAATGGCGCATTTGGGGATCATTTTGGGGATTGCCTTCGCTTATCTTATCGTTACGGAACTCGTCAAACGCCCGTTGTCCGGATTCGTCAAAAAGAAATAGTCCGGCCGCTGAGGAATCAAAAGAACAGCAAGTTGAAAGGGGGGAAGTGCTATGCATCCATTTTACGGAGCTGTAAGCGAGTTTTTTGCGGAAGGGTATTGGTGGATTGGTTTGCTGTCGATGGCCATGTACCTAGTCTTCTGGGCTGTCGTCATCATTTTTGCGGTCAAGCTCTTCAAGAAATATTTCGCCGATAAGGACATTCCAGCCAAAATAAAGGACGACTCGGCGCTGACGATCCTTCGCGAAAGATATGCGCGCGGCGAAATCAATGCAGAGGAGTTCAAACAGAAAAAAAGCGATTTATTGGAATGAGGCAATAAGGTACAGTTTTTGCCTGAAAGGGGTGCAACATGGAACTGCGCTCGTTGCTGCAGTTGGCGTCCTTTGGCGCCACGACGATTTTATTCAAAAGAAAACGGCCGCTGGTGGGTTCCATCATTCTGACCGACAAATGCAATTTGGCCTGCAAACACTGCGCCGTCAGCAACATCACTTCGATTATTTATCCTTATCCGCAGATAAGAGCTGAGATGCAGTGGTTGTACGCAGAAGGCGTCAGGATCCTCTTTTTTTACGGAGGGGAACCTTTCCTTTGGCGCAATCAGGGCCACACGCTGCGGGATCTGGTCATCGAAGCGAAGCAGATCGGTTTTCTGCTCGTGAACGTGGTCACCAACGGAACGCTGCAGGTAGATTTGCCTGAAGCGGATCTGGTCATGGTGAGCCTTGACGGCGGCAAAGAAAAACACAACGAAATCAGAGGCGATAGCTATGACCGTATCATCGCCAATATCGAGAATGCTTCCCGGGGGAATGTCTGCCTTTATATGGCAATCAATCAAATCAACAAGGGCGAAATCGGGGAAGTCTGTGAAACGGCTTTGCGTACGAAAAACGTCAAGGCTGTTTCCTTCAACTTCCACACGCCTTATCCCGGGACGGAGCGGCTCAAACTAAGCCAAACTGAAAAGCAGGCTTGCGCCGACCAAATTGTGCAGCTGATCAATGCGGGCTATCCGATCCTGAATTTGAAGAGCGCCTTGCCTTATATAGTGAATAATACGTTTCCGACGCCTTGTTACCAATGCATTGTTGTGGAGAACGGGGAGAAATGGGTGTGTGGACGCTGCGTCGACATCGAAGGGCTTTGCGCAGAATGCGGCTTCTTTTTCGCCGCCGAATTCTCGCTTTTCTTCAAAGGAAATGTGAAGGTGATGTGGGATCTGCTTAGGACTTATCTGAAATACATCTAGGAGGTGAAGTTATGAGTTGGACATCGTTGTTGCGGGTATATCTTACCCGCTCATTCAAACCCTTCGTCTTTGAAGGGACCCATGAGAATACATTAGATTTTGAAAAACTGAATGATTTAGGTTTGTATGTGCACATCCCGTTCTGCCGTTCGTTATGTAGTTTCTGCCCTTATTGCAAGGTGGTCCATAACAAACCGCAGGCGGATGCCTATAAGATTGCGCTGCTGAAGGAAATCGATCTGGTCTGCAAGGGGATGTCCGGGAAAAAGCAGGCGACCAGTCTTTATTTCGGTGGTGGGACACCGGCGATGATGTTGGACGATCTGAAGGACATCATCGCGAAGCTGAAAGAATATTTCATCATTACCGGTGGAATCGGTGTGGAACTTCACCCCAGCGACATTAACGAAAGGAATCTTCAGAAGCTGAGGGAGGCGGGGGTGACGATGTTGAGCATCGGCATCCAATCTTTCCAGGACGAGTGCCTCCGGAAAATCGGGAGAAGAAGCGACTCATTTGTCGAAAAGATCCGACTGGTGAAAAGTTACGGCTTCGATGTAGTTGACGTGGACCTGATATTTGCCATCCCGGGTCAGACCGACGAGATTCTAGCGAATGACATCCATACGGCCTTCGCCAGCGGGGCGACGCAAGTTTCGACTTATCCTTTCATCGATTTCACTTTCGCCGACAATGCCTACAAGCCTATGAGCGAAGAAGTGAAACGCGAGATGTTGGAGCATTTGACGGATTATTGCCACACAAATAACATCGAGCGGACATCGGTCTGGACATTCGCGCAGCAGCAAACCGAAAAATATTCTTCCGTCACGCGGGATGCCTTTCTCGGATTCGGTGTTTCCGCAACCACGCTGCTGAAGGAGACCTTCAAAATCAACACGTTTTCGATTCCCGAATACATCAAGCGGATCGAGGGCGACGCTTTGCCGACATCCTTGACGCTCCACTTCACCAAAAGGCAGCGGGCGGTCTATTACCTGTTCTGGAGTGCCTATGCAATGCGAATCGACGCCGACAGATTCGAGGAACTCATCGGCACCCCATTGAACAGGATGTTCGGACTGGAACTGTTCTTGGCGACCAAGTTAGGCTATCTTAAGAAAACAGGACGTGTCTACGAGCTGACCGACAAGGCCGCTTATCTCTATCACGATGTCGAACAGGCGTATACCACAGCCTACATCGATAAGATGTGGCATATTTCAAGGCTACAGCCTTTCCCAGAAAAAATCATTTTGAAATAATTAAACGGCAAAGCAAAAAGGCTGATTCCGCATGGAGTCAGCCTTCTCGGGTATGGATCAGATGCAATGCGGAATCAATTGTCCTCCGTGCGCAGCATCAGTACGCCTCCGATTATGAAGAGGAGGGAAATGCTGGCGAGCCCATTGCGCGAGTCGCCGGTCAATTGGCTTGTGAGCGCATAGAGTGACGGACCCATGATGGCCGCAAATTTGCCGAGGATATTGTAGAAACCGAAATATTCATTGGCGTTCTCCTTGGGCACAAGCTTGGCGAAATAGGAACGCGATAGTGCCTGGATACCGCCTTGCGAAGTTGCAACCAGTGTAGCCAGGATCCAAAATTCGACAGCGGTAGTCATCCGGAATGCCAGCAGACAAGCAAACAGATAAATGACGATGCCCACCAAAATCATCTTTTTGCTGCCGAAGCGCTTGGCCAGTATTCCGTAGAGGATCGTGAAAGGAAACGACAGAATCGGAATCACCAGCACGGCGATCATCAGCACATCCGACACGACCCCGATACTGTCGCCGAAGACTGCTGCCATGTGGATGATTGTGTTCAGCCCGTCGATGTAAAAGAAATAGGCAATCAGGAACAGAAACATCTTCTTGTGGCTGCGGATCTGATGCAACGTTTGGTTAAGCCGGGCGAAACTGTCATGGATGATGTGTTCGCTAGCCGGAACATAATAGCGCTGTTTCACATTGCGCAGCATCGGAATTGTAAAGGTGATCCACCAAAAAGCCGTGAACAGAAAGGATGCTTTGATGGCAGTCGTCCTGGGAATGCCAATCTTCTCCCCGAACATGATCAGCAGGATCGAAAGCACAAACGGGATGGTGCTGCCCCCAATGTAACCCATCGCAAATCCGTATGTGGATACCCGATCCATCCGTTCCTCCGTCGCGACATCCACCAGAAAGGCATCATAGAAGATGTTCGCGCCCGAAAAGCCGATTGTCGTGAGCATGTAGAAGGTCAGCAGCAGACGCCAATCGTCCGTGAAGCTGAGCGCGGCAGTTGCGAAAACGCCGAGCAGGAAGAAGCTTTTGAAAAGCCTCATTTTCCATTTCGGATAATCACCGATCGTCCCGAGGAGCGGGGCGCTGATCGCAATCACCAATGTCGCCGCCGAGGTCGCGTAGCCCCAATAGGAATCCGCCAAGTTCGGGGCGATGCCTTCCCCGGTTGTGATCGATTTATAAAAAAGCGGTAGGACGACCGAAGAGACAATGATGGAGTAGGCGGAATTCGCCCAATCGTACATGATCCAACTTTTTTCCTCTAGAGAAAAACTCTTCAGCATGGCTTCCGCCTCCCATCATCAAAAGTGATAACGCTCTCATTTGTCTTTAATATATTTATAACAGTTGTTAAGGGATAGCACAAGCCCCAAACCAGTCAATCAGCCTATCTTTTCGGGAAAAAAGAAAATCATGGTAAAATTCAGCTATAGAGAACAGAATGGGGGAAGGAAAATCATGGCCAAATACGAACGCCCGGAATACACCGTACTACTGTCTGAAGAACCATTCGAATTGCGGGAATACCGCGATTTCTACATTGTGGAATACGACAACGCCGCTGATCCTGATGTGGACAGCGGATTCGGCACCTTGTTCCGCTACATATCAAAAGACAATCAGGCCAACCGAAAAATCAGCATGACCGTACCGGTGATCCAGGAACTGTCGGACAATCGCACGAAGATGGCGTTTGTTGTCCCAAAGGCGGAATGGGAGGATATCCCGCAGCCCAACAGCCCTGCTTTGACCGTCAAAAAGTTTGACAACGGTCTTTTTGCGGTCATCCAGTACGGCGGTATTTCGAATGATCGGAAAGAGCGCGACATGCTGGAAAAGTTAACTCAGTGGCTTCAGGAGAAAAAATACCAGCCCAGTTCAAACTATATGCTGGCGTCTTTCAACGCCCCATTCGTGCCGCCGATGTTCCGGCATAACGAAATCATGGTACGGATCGCAACGGATCAACAGGATACCGAGTAAGTACTGGACAATTCGGTGTTCCTTTTGTATCGTATCAGGGAACGCAATTAGCAAAAAGGGGTTTAATGGATGAAAAATTTTAATAGCGTAATGAAGGGCTTGTTCGCGCTTTTGGCGATCATTTTGGCCGTTTGGGTCAATGGCGTCGATTCACTTTTTGAGGATCAAACACCCGATTCTTCGATCAGCATCGCCGCCAGCAGCTCGCAAGCAATTGATGACGGTATCGTTGAGAGTGAAACGCAGGAATCAGCCGAAATAATAACCAGCAGCGGGGTCACGGAAGGGCAGTTCTATTCGACGAAAGACGAAGTGGCGGCCTATATCCGCCAGTTCAACGCACTGCCACCTAACTATCTGACGAAGGATGAAGCCGAAGCATTGGGCTGGGACAACGCTCAAGGCAACTTGTGGGAAGTGACGGATGGGATGTCGATCGGCGGTGATTTCTACGGCAATCGCGAGGGCCTGCTTCCGAAGAAATCGGGCAGGACCTATTACGAGGCAGACATCAATTACAACGGCGGTTACCGCGGGGCAGAGCGCATCGTGTACTCGAATGACGGACTGATTTTTTTCACGGATGACCATTACGAATCATTCGAACAGCTGTACGGGGAGGGGGAGTGATTGAAGATGGAAATCATCCGTTTGGACGGCGGCAAGATGACTGACCGGAAAACGACACATGCCTATCTGAAAAGAAAATTGCATTTCCCTGAATATTACGGCAATAATCTTGATGCTTTGTGGGATTGTCTGACGACCGATTTTTCCGAAAAAATGATTATCTTGAATGATCCGCAAACCGTTAAAAATCAACTCGGCGACTACGGGTACTCCTTGGTGGGTTTGTTCAAGGAAATTGCTGCGGTCAACTCCTCCATTCGTTTGATCCTGGCCTACCCACTCCGAAGTTGATTCAAATCAACAAACTTGGCAATACACGGTTGTCAACCTAAAAACAAGGCTGCACGCAAAAAAGACGATTCGCACAGAATCGTCTTTTTTTGCGGTTTTGTCAATTTCCGAATGAAAATTTCTTTCCTTGATTGTCAACCAAGCGTATAGTTGATTGTACGAGGTAGACAAGTCAATGAGGTGATCAAATGGAAGAACGAAAAGTAAAAGTGTATATCGCAATCAGTTTGGATGGCTATATTGCGCATTCGGACGGAAACATCGATTGGCTCGAAATTGTCGCCAGAGCTGAAGAAGATTACGGGTATGCCGCCTTTATCGAAACAATAGACACGGTCATCATGGGGCGTAAGACCTATGAAAAGGTACTGACTTTCGGCGGGGATTTCCCGCATGCAGGCCGGGACTGTTATGTCCTTTCCCGGACCGAGCGCCCTTCTGAGGGTCAAATCCGTTTTTACAGCGGATTTCCCGACGATCTGTTGGATCAGATCCGGAGCAGGCCCGGCAAAGACATCTTTATCGATGGCGGCTCCGAAGCGATCGACATGTTCCGTGAAAAAGGGCTGATCGACAGTTATACCGTATCCATCATACCGATTCTGCTCGGCGAAGGCATTCCGTTGTTCAAAGAAAGCAATCAGGAGCTGCCTTTGAAATTGGTTGAAGCAACCACGTTCGATTCCGGCTTGGTGCAACTCACCTACGAGCCTATCCAAAAATAAAGTCTACTCGTTTCAGACATACTTGCTGCCTTCGCGGATGCTCAGGTTGGACAGGTTATCCTTATGCGCGGAAATGAATGCGCGCACCCAATCGGGAGCGGTTTTGCTAAAATCGCGCAGGCTCCAACCAATGGCTTTATTGATGAAGAATTCCTTTTGATTAAGATTATTCTGGATGATTTCCGCCAGCAGTGCGGTGTCCGTCTTGCCTTTGAAACCGAGTTGATGATCGATGGCCACGCGGCGCAGCCAGATGTCATCTGCCACGCTCCATTTCAAGATGACAGATTTGCATTCCGGATAACGTTGGACGATTGATCCGACAACTCCATCCAGGCCGTCGACGGTATCCCACCAAGATTTTGTCTGGATATACTGCTTCAACTTCGGTAAGTCTTCCGGACCTAGGCAATTTTGGATCGCCAGAAGATAGTCGACGCCCGCATACTGGAATTCCCGTTCATCCCGTTCGAAGCACTGATCGACGAAATCGAAGTCGACTCTCTTTTCTTTTTTTGCAGTTGCAAGAAATTTTTTATAGGCCGCTTTCCGCGGACCCGTCGCGATTCCCAGGAACGGGAATTGATTACGCATATAGGCCGACATCTGGGGAGCGCGTTCTTCATCGCGCAACGCCAGCAAAGATTCAAAAATGCCATCATACCACATGGTGTTAACCTGCCTTTCATAGGTGGGTGCGACTTATAAGTCACTCGTCGTAATCACTTTAGAACAGTTTTTGTAAAAGTGCAATCATGATTCGAAGGAGGATACCATGGAAAAAAATAGAAAATCCAGCTGGATCCGTATAGTACTCATCGGATTGGCTATAGTTATTGTGATGGCTGCAGGTGCGTTCTTTTGGTACGCGAATGACTACTACCAAGCTACGGCGGATGCTGTCGAGGCGCTGCAGTCGGATGGATCGGTCACGATCACCGAAACGGATGACGCGATCACCTTTGCACCGAATGGGGAAGTTCCAGAGGAAGGCGTCATCTTTTATCCAGGTGGAAAAGTGGAGAGCGAAGCCTATGCCCCTTTGCTGCGCAGCTTGGCTGAAGCGGATTTGTTGGTGGTCGTCGCCAAGATGCCTTTCCATTTGGCCGTCTTTGATGCGGACGCGGCGGAAGCGATTATGGCACAGGAAGAAAGTGTCCAGGATTGGTATCTCGCCGGGCATTCCCTGGGCGGGGTAATGGCTTCCAGTTTTGCTGCCGACCAATCTGATGATGTAGCAGGGTTGATTTTCCTGGCATCCTATCCATCAGCAGATTTGACCGACGCGCCGTTTCCTGTAATTTCCATCTATGGTTCGGAAGATAAAGTTCTGAGCCGTGAAAGCTACGAGAAAGCGCAAGAAAAGCTGCCGGATGACTATACGGAAATCGTGCTGGATGGCGGTAATCATGGCCAGTTCGGTGATTACGGAATGCAAGCGGGGGATGGGACTGCAACCATCTCTGCCAATCAGCAGCAACAGCTGACGGTTGAAGTAATCACATCATTTATCGAAAACAACCGCCAGCAATAATGCGACGGATCAAATAATAAGCAAGATTTGCATGAAGGGAAGAAAATATGACAGAAATAACGATGGCGAAAATGAGCCAATTAACGGAAGCCCAAAAAGAGGAAGTCAGAAAAATTTTCGTCACCAGCTATTACAAGGACATGAAAACGTTACACCGGGATACCGAGCGCTTGCTGGGCGGATTCCGCAGATTGCTGCAGGAAGACCTGATTCGGGTTGCAATGGACGGGGATCGCCCGGTAGCGATGGTGGGCTGTTCGACCAACCATCGCCGTGCTATGGAAGTGAACAAAGAGGATTTCTTGGCTAACTTCGGATTCATCTGGGGGCATATCGGTTATTTCAGCTTCCATAAAGAATATGGAGAGCCCTTGCCAATCGATGATGAGACGCTTTATTTTGAGTGCGTCGCAACCAATGAAGCAGATCGGCGCCAAGGTATTGCCGGTCAGATGCTGCTCAAGTTGATCGAAACGGAACCTTACCGAACTTTCGCCTTGGATGTCGTTGACAGCAACGGACGGGCTCAAAGTGTTTACGAACGGATCGGCTTCCGCGAAGTGCATCGGACAAAATCATGGATTGGAAAAATTTTCATGGACTATTCGGAAAGCATTTGGATGAGCCGCCCGAAGCAATTGCCAAATCCATCGGAATGATGGGAAATGAAAATCCATTAGACAAACAGGGCTGGCTTTGATATAGTATTACAGATAGTAATCACATTCATTGATGAAGAAAGTACTTCGAGCAATGTTTACAGCGAGCGGGGAAGGTGGAAGCCCGCAACAGAGTGAAGAAGGAAACGCACTTCAGAGAAAATGACTTGAAAACAAGCGCGGTCCCCCTGTTCGTCGGACAGATCGGAAAGAACGATTGTGAGTAGCGCCATTCGGTTTAGCCCCGTTACCGGTTCAAAAGGATAGAATAATCAGAGCCCATCTGTATTGCTTTATCGAATTAGAGTGGTACCACGGATGTTCGTCTCTATTTTGCCAGGGCAGAATAGGGGCTTTTTTTATCGTTATCGCGCATGTGCGACACCTATGAGAAGACAAGTGATCCATTCATTATGTGGATAGGCAGAGGCATATAATAAAGGAGCAGAAAAATATGGATTATAAAAAGATTGTTGCTGAAGAGATTCAAAAGTTGGTGCCGGAGCATTTAACCTATGACCAAGTGTACCAATTGCTGGAAGTGCCTAAATATACAGAGCACGGGGACGTCGCATTTCCGGCATTCGCACTAGCGAAAGCACTGCGCAAGGCACCGCAAGCCATCGCCGGAGATTTGGCGGCACAACTGAACCATCCTTACATCGAAAAAGTGGAAGCAGTAGGTCCTTACGTCAATCTGTTCCTTGAAAAAGCAGCGGTAACGAATGCAGTCCTGCATGAAATTGCGGCCGAGAAGCAAGCATTCGGTACAGCAAATATCGGAAAAGGCGGCAATGTGCCGATCGATATGTCCTCACCGAACATCGCGAAACCGATCTCAATGGGACACTTGCGTTCAACGGTAATCGGAAATTCTTTGGCCAACATCATGAAGAAAGTTGGCTTCAACCCGATCAAAATCAACCACTTGGGCGACTGGGGCACGCAATTCGGCAAGCTGATCGTGGCCTACAAATTGTGGGGCGACGAAGAAAAAGTCAAAGCTGAACCGATCAATGAATTGTTGACTTTATATGTCCGTTTCCACACGGAAGCAGAATCAGACGATACCATGAACGACGAAGCCCGCGCTTGGTTCAAGAAATTGGAAGATGGCGATGAAGAGGCTTTGCATCTTTGGGAGTGGTTCCGTTCCGAATCACTGCAGGAATTCATGAAAATCTACGATATGTTGGGGATCACTTTCGATTCATTCAACGGCGAAGCTTTCTACAACGATAAGATGGATGAAGTCGTTGAACTGCTGGACAAAGCTGGTATCCTGACCCAGGACCGCGGCGCAACCATCGTTGATCTGGAAAAATACAATCTGAATCCGGCCTTGATCAAGAAATCGGACGGCGCAACGTTGTACATCACCCGCGACTTGGCGGCGGCAATCTACCGCAAACGCAACTATGATTTTGCGATGTCCCTGTATGCAGTCGGCAATGAACAAAGCAACCACTTCAAACAACTGAAAGCCGTTCTGAAAGAGCTTGGCTACGACTGGGCAGAAAACATGCACCATATCCCATTCGGTCTGATCACACAAGGCGGCAAGAAACTGTCGACGCGTCAAGGGAAAGTCATCCTGCTTGAGGAAGTCCTGAACGAAGCGACCGAGCTTTCCTTGAAACAGATCAATGAGAAGAATCCGACATTGGAAGACAAAGAAGCAGTCGCCAAAGCAGTCGGCGTCGGCGCCGTCGTTTTCCATGATCTGAAAAATGATCGTCTGAACAATTTCGACTTCGATTTGGAGGAAGTCGTGCAATTCGAAGGCGAAACAGGCCCTTATGTCCAATACACAAACGCACGCGGATTGAGCATCCTGCGCAAAGCAGCAGTCGAACTGGACACTACCGAAGCAGCCGACCTTGGCCTGGATGATGCTTACGCATGGGAAGTCGTAAAACTGTTGAACAGTTTCCCTGAAATCATTCAGCAAGCCTACGAAAAATTTGAGCCATCCGTGATCGCGAAATACACGATCCACTTGTCCCAAGCGTTCAATAAATACTACGGCAACACAAAAGTGCTGGTAGAAGACGACAAACGCAACGCCCGTCTGGCACTTGTCCAGTCCGTAGCCACAGTCCTGCAAGAAGGCCTAAGACTCCTAGGAGTCCAATCCCCAGAAAAAATGTAGGATACGATGAATTGCGGTAGGGGGTGAGCACTAAGAGGACATTACGAGAACGGCCGTTTTTTGGCCGTGACGTAATGTCAGCTTAGGCGGAATCCCCTGCAATTCAGAGTTCGACTAAAAGGGATGAGATGATTCGCGGGTAGATACCCGGACGTTGGAGCAAATAACGAAGTGAACCTCTTTTGTTCACTACGTTATTTGCGAAACGGGAGCGGTATCTGCTTTTCAGAACGCGTTTGCGTAGGATACGATAAAAACCAAAACCGCCTAAAATTATGCATATAGTTTTAGGTTTTTTGATTTTCACTGAACAAAAACAACAGAAAGAAGGGCTAACCTTTGCATATTTACAGGAAGCTCATGGTTGATGAGCGCATCGTGTACCTAGCGAAAGGGATACTTGTAGGTTTATCAGCTGGCTTTATTGTCAGCCTTTTCAGATTAGGCATTGAATTTATATTGGGAACAGTAGTTGAAAGCTATCATTATATGCAAGAACAGCCAATCTGGCTTATCCCTTGGGTGATTTTTTCAGTGGTAGCCGCGGTCATCGTCGGAAAACTTGTCAAAAGTGAACCCAACATCAAGGGCAGCGGCATTCCGCAAGTGGAGGGGCAAGTCCAAGGAATCATCAGCCTTGCCTGGTGGCCCGTGCTCTGGAAAAAATTCATCGGAGGCCTGCTGGCGATCGGATCGGGTCTCTTCTTAGGAAGAGAGGGTCCTTCCATCCAATTGGGATCCGCAGTGGGACAAGGCATCAGCAATCTCACAAAAGGGGATGATGTCGAAGAGAAGATTTTGCTTTCGAGCGGTGCCGGCGCCGGTTTGGCGGCTGCTTTCAATGCTCCTTTGGCCGGCTTGATGTTTGTTCTCGAGGAAGTCCATCATAATTTTTCCCCTTTGCTTGCCATCACGACCTTCTCCTCCGCACTTGTGGCAAATTTCGTGTCCTTGAACATCTTCGGGTTGACTCCTGCGTTGGACATCGGCATGATGAACACGATCCCAATCGCCTACTACGGTTTGGTTATAGGCTTGGGAGTCTTTCTGGGATTAAACGGCTGGCTCTACACCAAAGTGGTCTTGTCTTTGCCGAACCTCTACAGCAAGCTGCCATTCATCCCGGTTCGGTACAACGCAATCTTGCCATTCATTCTGGTCATCCCGATCGGCTATTTTCTTCCTCAGGTCATCGGAGGCGGCAGCGAATTGATCCTGCATTTGAGCAATTGGCAACTCTCCTTGGGCGTGTTGATTGGCCTATGGGTTTTGCGCTTCGTATTTTCGATGATCTCTTACGGCGCGAATGTTCCCGGAGGCATTTTTCTGCCGATCTTGTCGTTGGGGGCAATCTTGGGCGCCATCTACGGAAAAGCGGCTTTGGCTCTACTTTCGTTCGATCCGCAATATTTGCCGCATTTCATTATTTTTGCGATGGCGGGTTATTTCACAGCCATCGGAAAAGCACCTTTGACTGCCATCATTTTGGTTACGGAGATGGTCGGTGGGATGAATCAGTTGATGCCGCTTGCCATTTGTTCATTCAGCGCCTTTGTCACCGCTGATCTGTTGGGTGTGGATCCCATCTATGAAAGCCTTTTGGAAAGGCTCATTGCTTCGCACGACAGTAAGCGCAACGGGAAAAAATATCTGTTTGATCTACCGATCAGAGCCGAAAGTCATTTTTCCGGCAAAGAAATCCGTGATGTCAGGTGGCCAGAGGATGTGTTGGTGACCTCGATCCGAAGAGGCCGACAGAATGTTGTGGCAACCGGAAAAACAATTATGCAGACGGGGGATGTGTTGCATGTTTTGACAGATCTGGGCCTGGCCAAAACTGTTCAGGAAGAACTGAAGCAATTGGAAAAGAGGCGACTTTTCGACACTTGATGCATCAAAACGGTTTTTTTCTGAAAAGTGTGCTATCCTTATATTGAAGTTTTTAAAGTCGGTGCATCGCAAGCCTTGATAGAGGGGGTACTGTAAAATGGGAAGAATTTCAGACATCACATTGACCAATCAACCGGAGCAACGCATCATTTCCATCAAAACGGAAACGACGCTGAAAAATATGCAGACGAAGATAGAGGACTGCCGCGAAAAAATCCTGGCCTATCTGAATTTGTTGGAAGAACTGCCTGCAGGTCCCTGTTTCACGATCTATTACTCATTCACAAAGCAAAATGTCGAAATTGAAGTCGGCTATCCGATCGTAAAAATGTTGCCGCCGCAAGATGATATCCGCATGTCGATCATTCCCGCAGGCAAACGTGTATCCTGTCTGAACATCGGCCCTTATAATGAAATTCCCAAAATTTATCAGGAAATGGATCAGTGGTTGGCATTCCATGATTTCGAAACGAATGGCATCTCCTATGAAACTTACTACAACGGCGAAGGCTTCACGCCGCAGGAATACTTGACCAAAATTGAATTGCCTATCCAAGAGGCAGATGAAACATAAGAATTGAAAAATATTATAGCTAAAAAAAGCGAGCCGTCGAATAGACGGCTCCACTTTTTTGAAAGGAAAAAAATATGCAACAAAACAAACAGCCAGAAATGGCGGAAAACAAGATGGGTGTCATGCCCGTCAACAAATTACTGATCTCCATGTCCGTTCCGATGATGATTTCCATGGTGGTGCAGGCTTTATATAATGTCGTTGACAGCATCTTTGTGGCTCAAATCAGCGAAAAAGCCCTGACGGCGGTATCCTTGGCCTTTCCGGTTCAGAACTTGATGATCGCTCTGGCGGTCGGGACCGGGGTCGGAATCAATGCGTTGGTTTCCAGACGACTCGGAGAAAAGGATTACGCGGCTGCAAACAGCACAGCCGATAACGGCATTTTTCTGAATGCCATGCATTTTTTGCTGTTTTTGGCGTTGGGCCTGTTCTTCATCCCGCTTTATTTCTCCTTCCAGACGAAGGATGCAGAAATCATCGCTTACGGAATCGATTACCTGCAAGTCATCTGTGTCTTCTCGATCGGAATATTTATGCAGGTCAGCATGGAACGCTTGTTGCAATCCACAGGCAGAACCCTGTTTACGATGACGACCCAAGCGACAGGCGCGGTCCTGAACATCATCTTGGATCCGATTTTCATCTTCGGCTGGTTCGGCGTTCCAGCGATGGGGACAAGAGGCGCTGCGATCGCAACCGTGATCGGACAGATAACCGCGGCTTCACTGGCGTTCTTTTTCAACGTTAGGTTCAATAAAGAAATCACTTTATCGTTTAAAGGGTTCCGTCCGAATATGCAAACAATCAAAAAAATCTATTCAATCGGCGGTCCGTCGATTTTGATGCAGGCTGTAGGTTCCTTCCTGAATTTGAGCCTGAATAATATTCTGATCCGTTTCACACCGACTGCGACCGCTGTTTTCGGTGTCTACTTTAAGCTTCAGAGCTTTATATTCATGCCGGTTTTCGGCCTGAATAACGGGATGGTTCCAATCATCGCCTACAACTACGGTGCCGATCAAAAAGAGCGGATCGAGCAAACCATTACCTTGTCGAAATGGTATGCGATGGCGATCATGTTCATCGGTGCTGCCGTTTTCTTGCTGATGCCCGGCACACTTCTGCACTTGTTCAACGCATCCGATGAAATGCTGGAAATCGGGATTCCGGCTTTGCGGATCATCAGCCTTTGCTATGTTGCTGCAGGCTATAACATCGTTTCCGGTTCTGTGTTCCAAGCCTTTGGAAGAGGTGGCCTGAGTCTTTGGGTCTCCATGATCCGCCAGGTAGTGGTGCTGCTGCCGGCAGCTTATCTGCTTTCCTTGATGGGCAACGTTGCTTTTGTCTGGTGGGCGTTTCCGATTGCGGAAGTCTTCGCATTGGTCATGAGCATTTATTTCAACAAGAAAATCGACAAAGAAGTCATTGCGAACATCTACCCGCATACAATTGGGGACTCTATCCCGGAATAATCAGAAAAAAGAAGTCTTGCAGAGCCGAAAGGATTCTGTGGGGCTTTTTTTATGGATTCGCGGGATGGTTTGTTTTCGGTTACGGATATGTGTCCGGCTTTACTTTTATTCCCCGGAATCCTAAAATGAAGGAGACAGAAGGATGTTTGAGAACAGGACGGAGGGGTTTCAGTGAAGATCGGAATCATCGGAGCGACAGGCAGGCAAGGCAGGTTGATTTTGGAGGAAGCGCATGCCCGGGGTCATGAGGTGACAGCCATCATCCGGAATCCCGCCAAGCTCGCCGACAAAGACGTATCCATCATGGAGAGGGACATCTTTGATGTGCAGGTGGAGGATCTGAAAGGATTCGATGTGATTGTGGATGCTTTCAATGCGCCGACGGGGATGGAAGAGGAGCACGTCACCTCGCTTCAGTCCTTGATCGATGAATTGGAGCACCTACCGGAAACGCGTTTGATAGTCGTAGGTGGAGCCGGCAGCCTTTATGCAGATCCCGGAAAAACGATCCGGGTGATGGAAACGGCCAATTTTCCTGAGGCTTTCAAACCGACTGCGACGAACATGGCCAAAGCCCTCAGTCTACTGAAGGAAAGCCACGTCAATTGGACTTATCTTTCGCCATCCGCTTATTTTGACCCGAACGGCAACCGGACCGGGAAATACGCCGAAGGGGCAGAAACGTTACTGCTGAACAGCGAAGGTGAGAGCTACATCAGTTACGCGGATTATGCGATCGCATTTGTGGACGAGATTGAAAGGCAAAGACATCTAAGGCAACGCTACACAGTCGTCGGCGAACGGCAATAGATTTTTACGCTGACAGGTACGACAACGTAGATCAGGAGGAGAATTCATGGAAACATTGGATTTGATCATCGATTTTCATAAAAACAACCCGCGCCAAGGTCCTGGCAGCCAACAGAGCACCATCAAAGCACTGCAGTTTCTGCCTCAATTGACCCCGCAAGCGCAATTGTTGGACGTCGGCTGCGGAACCGGCGCGCAGACCATGGTGCTGAGTGAACAGACGCCAGCCCACATCACGGCGGTTGACAGCAGCAAGGAATTTTTGAGCATACTCAAGCACAAAGTCCTGGAACATGGCATTACAAACCGCTTGACGGTCAAGGAAATGGATATGGAACAGCTTGCCTTCGCTCCGGAATCTTTGGACGTCATCTGGGCGGAAGGCGCCATCTACAACATCGGCTTTTCCAGAGGCATCCGGGAATGGCGTCCGTTGCTGAAAAAAGACGGTTACTTGGTCGTTTCCGAAATTTCCTGGCTGACACCGGAACGTCCTCAAATCGTGGACAAATATTGGACCGAAGTCTACCCAGAAATGGGGACGATCGCTGAGAAGACCGCTCAAATCGAGGAGGCTGGCTACATCCCGGTGGCGCATTTCATCCTGCCCGAATCGGACTGGACGAGCCACTACTACCATTACTATGAAACCAATGAAGCGGCATTCCTGGAAAGGCACGGCCACAGCGAGGACGCAAAAGCATTGGTGGAAGAGAACCGCCAGGAAATGAAACATTTCGAAAAATACAGTGCCTACTACAACTATGTTTTCTATATTTTGCAGAAACGGGAAACAAAATAGTAAGACCAGAGACGGATTCCTTCGAAAGAGGGAATCTTTTTTTTGACTGAAACCGTCATCTATATACAATCTTAACACCGCCGTCCATTTCCTTAGCACTTTCTTAACACACTTTGGCAGTATGATTGACATAGTAAGAACTTAAGAATTGAAAGTTGGGAGTGGGAGTAGTGGGTATTGTGTCCATATTTGCCTGTTTATTGGGATTGAGCTTATTGCTGTATTTATTTTATGTGTTGTTTAGGGGTGAAGATCTATGAGCTTGATAGTTGTGCAATATGTCGTTTTCTTCGTACTGTTGGTGCTGCTTGCATCTGTTGTCGGAAATGGAATCTATAAAGTGATGGCAGGGGAAAAAATGCTGCTGACGCGAATCCTTTCACCGATAGAACAGGCTGTATACCGTTTCATAGGAGTCGATGAAGAAAAACAGATGGATGCGAAGTCGTATGCCCTTGCAGTCGTCCAATTTTCGCTAGCTGGGTTTGCCGGTTTATGGATGCTCTTGATGTTTCAAGGCTTCCTGCCATTGAATCCGGAAGGGAAAGCCGGGATGTCTTGGGACTTAGCGTTGAACACCGCAGCAAGCTTCATCACCAATACGAACTGGCAAGCATACGCCGGTGAAGTGAGCTTGTCCTATCTATCGCAGATGCTGGGGTTGACGGTGCAAAATTTCCTTTCTGCAAGTGTCGGACTTGCTGTTCTTTTTGCAGTGATGCGTGGATTGGTCTTAAAGGAAAGCGAAGCAATCGGTAATTTCTGGAAGGATTTAACGCGGGCCGTCCTATACATCCTGCTGCCATTGGCTACTGTCTTGGCCGTTTTACTAGCATCTCAGGGCGTCATCCAGACTTTTCAAGGCGCACAACAAGCAACCGCGTTGGAGTCCGGAAAGCTGTTCTCTATTTCCTTAGGGCCGGTAGCGAGCCAAGTAGCCATTAAGGTTCTGGGAACAAATGGGGGAGGTTTCTTCGGAACGAATGCAGCCTATCCTTTGGAAAATCCGACAGCCTTATCGAATGTGCTGCAGATGCTTTCCATTTTGCTGATCCCGGTATCCTTGCTCTTCACTTTCGGAAAAGCCGTGAAGGACAGATTGCATGCACGGGCCCTTTTCATAACGATGGCGGTATTATTCGTGGGTCTGCTGGCCTTGGTGACCTACAGTGAATGGTCGTTGGGCCCCCTATTTGAAGGCGTGCAGGTTAGCGGAAACATGGAAGGGAAAGAAGTGATCCATGGAATTGGCGGATCGGCGCTGTGGACTGCAGCAACAACGGCGACTTCTACGGGAGCGACCAATTCCAGCTTGTCCAGCTATACCGCATTGGGAAGCCTAGCGCCCTTGTTCTTGATGCAGTTAGGCGAAATCGTCTTCGGCGGCATCGGCTCAGGCATCTATGGGATGCTGGCATTCGTGTTGCTGACCGTATTCATAGCGGGATTGATGGTCGGACGGACGCCAGAATATCTGGGCAAGAAAGTCGAACCATTCGATATGAAGATGGCGAGCGTTATCATATTGACGCCGTCGCTGTTGAGTTTGATCGGTACCGCTGTCGCCATTATGCTGCCGATGATCACGGAGTGGCTCCATACTTCTGGTGCGCACGGCTTTACAGAAGCGCTCTATAATTACACCTCACTCGCCAACAACAACGGGAGCAGCTTTGCGGGCTTCGAGTCGGATACGTTATTCACAAATTTGGCCGGGGCAGGCATCATGGTGATTGCGCGATTCGTGCCGATGATTGCGTCCATCTATTTAGCCGGTAATTTCGCCGGGAAAAAACAAGTCGCTGTAACCGAAGGAACGCTTTCCACAAGTGATGGCCTGTTCACGGCTTTTCTGTTGGGAGTCATCCTCATCATTGGGGCGCTGAGCTACTTGCCGGCATTGACGCTGGGTCCGATTGCAGATTTTTTTGCCACACGATAACGATGAGGGGAAATTAAAAAATGGAAAATAATGCCATATCAAAAGATATATTGCTGGATGCGGTCAAACAGTCATTCAAGAAGCTGTCACCGAAAATACAAGTGCGCAATCCGGTCATGTTGGTCGTATACTTGGGTGCCATCTTCACGACTATCCTGTTTTTTCTTTCATTGACGGGAACAAAGGATGAGTCTTCAGGTTACACATTCATCATCACGCTGATACTGTGGTTCACTGTGCTCTTCGGGAATTTTGCGGAGGCGATTGCCGAAGGACGCGGCCGCGCACAAGCTGATACGCTGCGCAGTGCCCGCTCCGATGTCCAAGCGAAAAGGTTATTGACGAAGGAAAACCATGACACGTTTGAGTGGGTCATTTCGAGCAGCCTGAAGAAAGGCGACTTGGTCTTTGTGGAAGCCGGCGGTCAAATACCGATGGACGGAGATGTCGTTGATGGGGC
This sequence comes from Trichococcus sp., assembly GCF_049684335.1. Taxonomy (GTDB): domain Bacteria; phylum Bacillota; class Bacilli; order Lactobacillales; family Aerococcaceae; genus Trichococcus. The sequence continues at coordinate 111,206 of NZ_JBAVFV010000045.1, read as the reverse complement.
TGCATCCGTTGATGAGAGTGCCATTACTGGCGAGTCAGCGCCGGTCATCCGGGAATCTGGCGGCGACAGAAGTGCTGTGACAGGTGGGACAACCGTCTTGTCCGACTGGCTGGTCATTACAGTGACTGCGGAGGCCGGAGAAAGTTTCCTGGATAAGATGATTGCAATGGTTGAAGGATCTTCGCGAAAGAAGACGCCGAACGAGGTTGCGCTGCAAATCATTCTGGTCACGCTGACGATCATCTTCTTGGTTGTGAGCGGCACGCTCTTTCCTTTCACCGCCTTTTCAGCACAAGTGACTGGTCAAGGGAATGCCATTACGATCACGAACATCATCGCCTTACTTGTCTGTTTGGCTCCGACGACGATCGGTGCGCTGCTGTCATCGATCGGTATCGCCGGGATGAGCCGTTTGAATCAAGCGAATGTACTGGCAATGAGTGGCCGTGCCATAGAAGCGGCCGGGGATGTCGACATCTTGCTGCTGGATAAGACTGGAACCATCACCTTGGGTAACCGCCAAGCCGCTGAATTCTATCCGGTTGCTGGCGTAAGCATCGAGGACTTGGCAGATGCTGCGCAGCTGTCGTCACTAGCGGATGAAACTGCGGAAGGCCGATCCATCGTCGTTTTGGCGAAAGAAAAGTTCAATATCCGCGGTCGCAATATGGGCGCGCTGCAGGCAGAATTCATCGAATTCACCGCGAAGACGAGGATGAGCGGAATCAATTATCAAGGGAATGAAATACGCAAAGGAGCAGCCGATACCGTCAAGACTTATGTGCTTGACCACGGTGAATCCTTTCCCGAAGAGTGCGATGCCATCGTCAGGGAAGTCGCCACAAAAGGCGGGACACCGCTTGTGGTAGCGAAGAACTATGAAGTTATGGGCGTCATCTACTTGAAGGATATCGTGAAGAACGGCGTGAAGGAGCAATTTCATAATTTGCGTAGCATGGGCATCAAAACCATCATGATTACCGGCGACAACCCGATGACCGCTGCGGCGATTGCAGCCGAAGCGGGCGTGGATGATTTTTTGGCGGAAGCGACACCTGAAGATAAGATGAACCTGATCCGCGAATATCAGCGGGAAGGCCATCTGGTGGCCATGACGGGCGACGGGACCAATGACGCCCCCGCATTGGCACAAGCCGATGTGGCCGTGGCGATGAATTCCGGGACGCAGGCAGCCAAAGAAGCCGGAAACATGATCGATCTGGATTCAAGTCCGACGAAGTTGATTGAAATTGTCCGTATCGGGAAGCAACTGCTGATGACGCGTGGAGCTTTGTTCACATTCAGTATCGCAAATGACGTTGCGAAATACTTCGCCATCATCCCTGTGCTGTTCCTCAGCATCTACCCTGAGCTGGGCGTGCTGAACTTCATGAACATCACAAGCACAAACAGCGCCATCCTGTCGGCGATCATCTACAATGCGTTGATTATCATTATCTTGATTCCGTTGTCGTTAAAAGGGGTACCTTATAAAGAGATATCTGCCGGGAAACTGCTGAAGCGTAACATCTTGATCTACGGATTAGGCGGTCTGGTAGCGCCGTTCATTGCGATCAAGCTGATCGATTTAATCATCACGTTATTCGGATTAGTATAGGAGGAAAACATGAAGAAATTTGGAACAAGCATCAGATTGCTGGCTGTCTTCACCGTCATCTGCGGGATTTTGTATCCAGTAGCTGTAACGGGGATCTCACAGTTGCTCTTTCAAGATAAAGCGAATGGTAGTATGATTACCATAGAAACACAGGAAGGTCCAGAAACACTTGTGGGTTCCAGCTTATTGGGGCAAGCATTCACGGAACCGCAATATCTGATCGGACGGCCGCAAACCGTCAGCAACATATCCCCTTCAAGCGGGGAGCAGGCGGCAGCAGTCTCGGAAAGAATCGACTTTTGGGAAGAGTTGAATCCTTTGAATCAAGCAGATATCCCGATGGAACTAGTGACGGCATCAGCAAGCGGTGTCGATCCGCATATCTCACCGGAGGCAGCCGCCTACCAAGTGGAACGTATAGCTGCGGAACGCGGAATGGATGCTAAGCAAGTGCAAGACATCATCGATGAACAGACGTCCGGACGGGCCTTCTTAATTTTCGGTGAACCTGCAGTGAATGTACTGGAAGTGAACTTAGCGCTGGATGAAGCATCCGCCGCTGAATAAGAAGCAATAACACAGGAAAGTGAGGATGGCAATGAGAAGACAGGAGGATGTGCGCCCTGATCCGGAGCAGTTGTTGAAAATGATCAAGCAAACGGAAGAACGGGCCAGCCAAAAATTCGGCAAACTGAAGATATTTTTTGGCTATGCGGCTGGAGTAGGGAAGACCTATGCGATGCTGGAAGACGCCCATGATCAACTGGCTGCAGGTGTGGATATCGTCGTCGGATACGTCGAACCGCACACCCGTCCTGAGACGAATCTCCTTTTGCCTGGGTTGCCGGTCCTTGCGCCGCAAGAAATCAGCTACAAGAACATCAAGCTTCAGGAGTTTGATTTGGATGCCGCGTTGAAACGGAACCCAGAGTTGATTTTGGTCGACGAATTGGCGCATACGAATGCAATCGGTGTCCGGAACAAAAAAAGGTATCAGGATGTCGAAGAACTTCTACGGGCGGGCATTGACGTTTATACGACAGTCAATGTGCAGCACATCGAGAGTTTGAAGGATGTCGTGGCTCAAATAACCAATGTGATCGTGAATGAAACAATACCTGATTATATTTTTGAACGGGCCGACAGTATTGAGCTGATCGATATCGATTCCGAAGAACTGATCCAACGGTTGAAGGAAGGCAAAATCTATCGGGAAGACAAGGTGAAGCTGGCCCAACAGAATTTTTTTACGAAAGAAAATCTACGCTTGCTGCGTGAAATCGCCATGCGCAAGTTGGCTGACCGGATCAGCGCTGAACAGCAGGCGACTGCTGGTTCCTTGGATAAGCAAGTGAACGAAAACATTTTGGCATGCGTTACCTCCTCGCCTTTTTCTGCGCAAAATATCCGTTGGGCTGCACGGACGGCGGAGGCTTTTCATTGCAAATGGACAGCCGTCCATGTTGCGACCGGAGACGAGAGCAAGCTGTCTCCTCAACAGCAGGATGACTTAGAGGAAAATATGAAGCTGGCGGACAAATTGGGTGCCAGAACATTGATTTTGCATGGGAGTGATGTTGCTGAAGCATTGGCAGAATTTGCTAATATGTCGGGGATTACGAACATCGTCATCGGAAAAAGCAAAAAGAAAAAAGGTATCCGCAGTCTATGGGAACATGATTTTGAGGACAGACTCATTTCCTTGTTGGACAAAAGCGAGATCCATATCCTTTCCAACAACGACCCCGATGCTTCCCAAGGGACGGCGCTCCGCAGCTTTTCATTCAAGCGGTGGTTGAGTTGGTGGACAATGTCCAGCACCCATACGAACAAGATGGTGGGTATTTTATTTGTGACAACCGTGATTTCTTATCTGTTGAAATCCTGGGGAGTGGAACAGCATAATTTGGCAATGGTTTATCTGCTTGCGGTCATCTTGACTTCGCGGGCAACGGATGGCTATGCTTATGGAATTGTTGCTTCCGTGGTCAGTGTGCTCTTGTTCGATGTCCTTTTCGTAGATCCGATTTTCCATTTCAAAACCGATGATCCATCGTATTTGGTCACCTTTTTTATATTATTGATCATTGCTTTGATCACATCAAGCCTCATCACGAGTTCACGGATCCAAGCTAGACTGATAGTGGAGCGGGAGCAGCGCCTGCAGGTCTTGTATGATATCAACAGGCAGTTATTAAAAACACGCGGCCTCGACAGCATCGTTACTATTGTGAATGATTATATTAGTCGTTCGTTCAATCGCCCAGTTGTTTTTTATGCCATCGATGAAAAGGGAGGAATCCCGAAGACCTCAGTCAGCAGCTCAAATAGAGCAGAGGCGGACTACCTGCTCACCCGGGACGAGGAAGCGGTCGCCAATTGGGTGTTTTTGAACAATAAAATTGCCGGATCAGGTACGGATACGCTGAGCGGAGCGGATGGTTTTTACATGCCGGTTGCATCTGAAAGGAACGTGTTGGGCGTAGTCGGAATCGGCTGCAGAGAAGGTATTGTTAATCAAGAAAGCCGTTCGACACTCCAGATGATTTCTTCGCTGATAGCTTTAGCTTTTGAACGCCAACAACTGTCCGATAAACAAAGGGAAACGATTGTGGAAAATGAAAGGGAAAAGATGAGGAGTAATTTGCTCCGCTCTATTTCCCACGATTTGCGGACACCCTTGACAGGGATTTTGGGGGCGAGTTCCGCCATGCTGGAAAACGAAAAAAGTTTCGACAAAGAAACGCAGCATAAGTTGCTGACTTCGATCCAGAGCGAGGCGCAGTGGCTGATTCGGCTTGTGGAAAACCTTCTGTCAGTTACCCGTATTCAAGAAGGTTCCGTGTCCGTAAATAAAACAGATGAGATTGCTGAGGAGGTCATTTCCGATGCGCTCAGCCGAATCAAAAAGAGGTTTCCGAAACGCAGGTTCAGAGTCAGTATTCCCGAAAAAGCGCTGTTTGTACCTATGGATGCCACGTTGATCATGCAGGTACTGATCAATCTGATGGAGAACGCCATTACGCATTCCCCGGATGATTCTGTCATTGATCTCTATCTGCATGAAAAGAAAGATGAGGCAATCTTTGCCGTAGTCGATTATGGAGAGGGGATTTCAGATGAACAATTTCCTTTCCTATTTGAAGCAAATTCGGTTGCTAACCAAAAAAGTTCAGATTCATCCAGAGGTATGGGAATTGGCCTGTCCATCTGCATGACGATTGTGCAGGCGCATGGCGGGAAAATGAAGGGAGTAAACCGTCTCGAAGGCGGTGCTGTCTTCGAATTCACACTCCCATTGACAGAAGGAGAAAAGCATGCAAAATAAACTCACGATACTTTTGATTGAGGATGAGCAGCACATTACCGACTTTTTGACCGCTATCCTGCTTTCAAATGACTATACCGTTCTGAAAGCGGCGAGTGGCAAGGAAGGGATGGCGTTGATGACCTCCTACAATCCAGATTTGATTCTGTTGGATTTGGGCTTGCCTGATATAGATGGGATGGAGGTCCTGAAAAAAATCCGTACTTTCTCCGCTGTGCCTGTCATGGTCGTATCCGCGCGCGGCAATGAACGGGAAAAAGTGGAGGCGTTGGATTGCGGTGCGGATGACTATGTCACCAAACCATTCAGCACTTCGGAATTGTTGGCGCGCATTCGTACTTCCTTGCGGCATAGCCTGCACCAAGTGAATACTTCGGCATTGCCAGCGGGCAGCTTCAGTGTCGGAGAATTGACGATCGATTATGAAAAGAGGAAAGTGGCCGTAAGGAAGAAAGAGGTCCATTTGACTCCCAACGAATACAAAATCGTTGTCCTGTTATCGCAATACGCGGGAAGAGTCCTGACACATGACTTCATCACGAAGGCGGTCTGGGGGCCATATATGGATGAGAACCGGACCTTGCGGGTTAACATGGCCAATATCCGCCGAAAAATAGAAAAAAATCAAGCGGAACCGGAATATATCCTGACTGAAATCGGAGTCGGTTACCGTATGGTCGAAGAATTGGAAGAATAAGAAAAGATACGCCCTCAAGCGCTTATGCGCTTGAGGGCGTATCTTTTCTTAGTTTCTTGATGAGGCATCCTTCGTCAATAATGTTTTATAGGTCCGATCAATGAAGGTGGCACCAATCGGCGCAGTCAGGATGATCGCCAAAACGGCGACGCTCAAAATGATGCTGCCGGCTTCCACTCCGGCGACTAAAGGGATCGAGCCGATGGCTGCTTGGACAGTGGCTTTCGGCGTATACGCCATCGCTGAAAAAATGCGTTCTTTCGCATTCAGGTTTGTGCCTGAAACCGCCAGAAAGACTGCAATCATCCTGAAAATCAAAGCTCCGAAAATCAAGGCAACAGCCGCGAAGCCGGCGCCACCCAAGGCTGTGATGTCGACAGCCGATCCTACCAAAACAAACAGGAAGATTTCCGCCGCGGACCAGATTTTGGAGAATTTATTATTCAGTCGTTTGGCCAATTCCGGGCGTCTTTTCAATAAAGTGGCTCCGACAGCCATGACGCCGAGCAACCCAGAGAAGGGAATGAATTTTGCCAAAGAATCCTCAGCCGTCACCAACAAGAAACAAGCGCTCAGCACCAGCATCACTTTCATCGTATCGCGGATGTGGAATGTCCTGAAGAGAAAAACCAGACCCAAGCCGACCAGTAGACCGCCAAGCAGACCCAAGGCAATCGAAACCGGAACGGAAAGCAGCGTAATCGCCTGGAAACCGCTGCCGGTATACATGCCCATGAATGAGGTGAATAGGACGATGACATAAACGTCATCGACGGATGCACCGGCCAGAATCATCTGCGGAATCCCTTTAGCTTTGCCGTAGCCACTCTCAATCAGCATAATCATGCGCGGAACAACGACAGCCGGGGAAACGGCCCCAAGAACCGCCCCAAGGATGGCAGCCTCCAGTAAAGTGATACCCAACAATTTCGGCGCCAACAGGATGACCGCCAGGATTTCGAAGGTCGCCGGCAAAAAGGTCATCAGGACAGCAGGGCGACCGATTTTTTTAAGATCGCCTAAGTCCATCGTCAAGCCAGCGCGTACCAGAATGACAATCAAGGCGATTTTTCGGATATCTGCGGAAATGGCCAGTAATTCCGGCACCATCAGATCCATTCCGTAAGGACCCAACAGAATACCGGTCAAAATTAAGCCCAACAAGCCGGGAAGTTGGAACCGGGTAAAGAGTGAACTGAGAAGAAAACTGATTATGAGAATAAGCGCGAGACTGTAAATCAAAAGTTGCACCTCCAAATTATTGCCACTAAAAAAAGCTGACGACGGACTGCGCCTATTGCGCAGAAGTCATCAGCTTGTATAAGCGGTTTAAGCGATTTGCTTTGGGAGACATTCATTCCCTCGTTATAGATAGAATGATAGCATGTTTTCAGAAGTCAGACAAGGGGGGATGGAAATCGCATCAGTGATTGGGTACTGTTTCCACAACATTTTTCCGATATCGGAGATATTGTCAAAATTGCGATAATTGCCTAAAAATGATAGGATAAAAGTAATCAAATTGTACGATCCAAGGCCAGGTACCACTAGTTGTGGGGCTATTCGATTTTTCGACCGGCCGTTCCGATAATGTTTTCCATCAGAAAAATGTGAGGTGGCATGCGTGGACCAAGTGAACAGAGAAAAGATTGTAAGCGAACTGAAAAGCATTCCCGGATTGAAAGGTATCGTGGGTTACGGAGGTGGAGACAATACAACGGAATCTGCTATCTTGCTGTACCATCTCGCTGGAGGACTGACCAATCAGGAACTGGAATATCTGGTCCGTCGGTTGGATGATATCGAGGGGCCCCTACATTACAGACTAAGGGAGATCGATCCTGTTGTGGACGCCATCTCTGATTGCCTCGCCGGGAAGATTACGATCAAGCACGAGAGCGGCCATCCTTTTGGCGTCGTAAACAGCAGCTACGCGGCTGAAATCCATTATGGCCGAATTCTCTGGGAAGAACCGGACCAACCGATTAAGGCGCTGAAGGAAAAGCTTTCAGAGCAGGGTGCATATCCGGAAAAACTGCGCCAAGCGACGATTGCTTATTTCATGAAGGAGGCAGCACTGTCACTCAAAAATGGCCATAGTGCTGCTATGCAAGGGGGCATCCACTACGCTAGCGGGAGCTTCTTCCAAGCTGCCTGTTCCTGGGTTCAGGTCATTCATGCATTGAACCGGCAGTTTCTCTTGAGCGAGAAGGGCGGCTTGAAGCGCGCGAACCAGTTGTCGATCAGCCCGAAACAATTCCGCGTGCGCGTGAACCAAGTTTACCGCTATTTCGCTGCGAACAATCCGACGCTTGCCTATTGCGAAATCGATATGCTGGAAAGTGAAATGAACGAATTGGTCGGATCTTTTGTGGAAGATGTGGATGGATTTTTTTGAAATATTACGATGAGAATCAAAAGAAAGTTCGTTACAAATTCGGCTTTTACAGTTTGTTGATCATGACAGCGTTACTTCTTGTTTATATATCTATGCCAGTTGATAGAATTGGCGGGATTTCTTACCAAAATGCAATTATGACCATTATCATGGCCAGTGCCCTTTTCTTTTTGGTGAACGTTGTCTATCGGAATGTCTTTTTTGACCAATATACGCGCCGACCTTTTTGGAGCAACGCTTTCTTTTGGCGATGGCCGGGCTGCAGGTACAGCAGGCTTATCAGCTGTATCAGCTGGGCATGGATTTGCCTGTACCGATCAATACGGTGGAATTTGTGATGCTGCACGGTCTGCAGGTCGCCTTGCACCTTTCGATCCCTTTAACGTATGGTGTGCGCAAGTTGGTTGATCGCTTGGCGGTAAAGGAACAGAATGGGAAAGAAACCGGACAGTCGTCTTGAACGACTGTTTTTTTGTAGTTAGGCCTTGATTCTTGTGAAACCGCTTTCCGATCACTAAGCTTCAGGAGAATGAACCAGATCCATTCAAAAAGGGGATAACCAACATGGAAATTTCAAGAATGACTGTCAAGGGCAAAGGTTCCGCCAGCGCGCCACCAGATGCTATCGTCATTTCACTGCAATTGGAGGGTATCAAGGACACGTACGAATTGGCGATGCAGCATGCCGCCCTGGCGCTGGAGCAAGTCCGGGAAACGTTGTTGCCACTCGGATTTTCAAAAAAGGAAATCCGGTCCACACACTTTTCAATCGATAGCGCGTATGAGCACAGGAACGATTTCCGCGGTGAAAACAAGCGCTACTTCCTAGGCTATCGCTACCGGAATGATCTTAAAATTATTTTTGAAAACGACAGCAAGCGCCTTGGCGAAATTTTGTGGGCTTTGTCGACTTGCGAAGCGAGTCCGGAATTTTCGGTCTACTTTTTCCTGAAGAATCAGCAGGCGGTAGAGCAAGCCTTACTGGAGGATGCCGTGCGTGACGCAAAGGGGAAGGCACAGATACTTGCCGCTGCGGGTGGTGTCATGCTTGGGAAAATCTTGTCGATCGATTATGACTGGGGAGAAATAGAAGTGCGCTCCCGAGTCTATGCGGCTTCAGCGAAGATGGCCTATGACAGCGCTCCGATGATCGATCTCGAACCGGAAGACATCAGCAACAGCGATACGGTGACGGTCGTCTGGGAAATACTGAATCCAAAAATGGCTTGATGGGCAATTCTTCCTTACTAGATAAGGTATTGTTTAAAGTCGAATATTTATCATAATATTTCCGTCCAACGCAAAAAAAATTCTGCAACATAACAGTACAGAGAAGCGCCGTGATGTTATATCCTATACAAGGCAACGCGTAGTACTTACAAAAAATCATAAAAAATTCGCATTTGATAAGTATACTGAAGCCCGCTAGAAATCTCACTAAAGGAGCATATCCATGAAACTGAAAGAAATGTTGTCTGATTATCAGCTGGGAGAGCAGCCGAAGTGGGATGGAGAACAAATAATCACCGGCATTACCGATAGTTCCAGGGACATCAAGGACGGAATGGTATTTGTCGCCATCGCTGGCTTTGAAAAGGATGGCCATGATTATATCCCGCATGCAATCGCGCAGGGAGCCACTTTGATCGTCGGCGAACACGATTGCCCAGAGGCATTGCCGATTCCTTACCTAAAAGTCGCCAACAGTCGCCGAGTGCTGGGCCAATTGGCGGATAAATTCTATAATCATCCATCCGGCAGGAAACGCATTATCGGCATTACTGGTACGAACGGTAAGACGACGACTGCTTTTTTCCTCAAGCATTTGTTGGAGCAGCAGGGCTTTACCGTTTCCATGATCGGTACCATCTACAATGAAATCAACGGGATCCAATATCCGACGCCCAACACGACACCGAATGCCGAAAAACTGCATGAGCTGATTGCGGCGTCAAAGGATGACTTTGTCGTCATCGAAGTCTCTTCGCACGGGCTGACCCAATACCGTCTGGAGAGCGTCGCTTTCGACTACGCCCTGTTCATGAATCTGCAGCACGATCATTTAGATTACCACAAAACGATGGCGGCTTATTTCGAAGCCAAGGCACAGCTGTTCGACAAGCTGAAGCCGGATGGGAAAGCGGTCGTCAATACCGATAACGCCTGGGGGCTGAAACTGGCGCAGCGTCTGGTCACCAAGGGGGCAGCGGTCATCACCGTGGGTCATCAGGAAGATGCCGCGCTGTCGATCAAAAAGATGACCAATCAGGAGGTCACCTTGGATATTTCGGATGAGACGTCAGCGTTGGATCCGCATATGCCAGGTGAGCACAATCTCTATGATATTGCGATGGCTAGTGCGGTGATTCAGGATCTCGGCTATCCTTTGGCGGATGTCACAGAACAGATGCGTTCTTTTGCGGGTGTGCCGGGGCGGTACGAAATCGTCCATCTGAAGGATCGAATCCACTGTATCATCGATTACGCGCATACGCCGGAAGCGGTCACTTCGATTCTGACATCGATTCATAAGGACGGAGCGGAAAGAATCACGCACATTTTCGGCTTCCGCGGCAACCGGGATGCATCGAAGCGGGATGAAATGATCACGGCTTCGACTGATCAGAGTGCGCGTGTGATTTTAACTACCGACGATTTGAACAGCGTTCCTGAAGAAGCGATGAGGCAGGAATATGTTGATTATCAGCACCAATTTGCTGGGACGCATAAAATTGATATCGTAATGGACAGGACATTGGCCATCCAAGCAGCAGTAAATGAGGCTCGGGCAAGCGATTGGATTCTGGTTACCGGAAAAGGCCATGAGAAATACAAGACGGGCTACGCCTTACCGACTGCTTCCGACAAGGAAACGGTGCTGTACCTGAAAAATTCAGAAAAATAGAATGGTTATAGAGCTGTGAAACACTTAGAAAGAGTGTTTTGCGGCTTTTTTGGTTTATTCGGGTGTTCGATTTTTCCTATCAAGCGTGTTCGGAAATGCGGAATATGCCAAGCCACTTTGAAATGGTAAGCTAGCATAAGCTGTTTTTTTATTCATTTTGAACGGAAAAAATGCGTGCGCAGACCGAAGAAGTCAGGCATAGCATGAAAATGCGGAGATAAATTGGGGAGGTATCAGACAAATGGCATCACATGTGATAGACATGATCATGATGAGGAACAATTTCGGAACGGAAGCGATGCGTGGGGTCTGGTCGGAGGATAACCGACTTCAGAAGCATCTGGACGTTGAAGCGGCACTGGCATTAGCAGAAGGAGAACTGGGTTTGATTCCCCAATCTGCGGCCGATACGATCGCTTCGAAAGCGAAGAGTGCATACATCAATCTGGAGGCGCTGGCGGCCAGTGGAGCTAAGCTGAAGCATTCTTTGATGCCGACGATCAATGCCTTACAGGAGTTGAGCGGGGCGGACGGCGAATACGTGCATTTCGGCGCGACGACGCAGGATATCGTGGATACGGGGACAATGCTGCAATTGAAGGAAGCGCATCAGATTTTCATCAGCGAACTGGAGGGAATCGCGCGTGAATTGGCACGGCTTGCGGCTGAATACCGCACGACACCGATGGCGGGCCGTTCACACGGAATGCAAGGCATGCCGACGACATTCGGCTTCAAGATGGCGGTCGTGCTCAGCGAAGTGCTGCGCCATCTGGATCGCTTAAGGGAAGCCGAAGAACGGGTTTTCGTGGGCGGAATCGCTGGAGCGGTCGGAACCTATGCTTCTTTCGGTGAGCAAGGTCCCGCTATCGAAGCCGCTGCGTTGACGCGCTTGGGCCTGAACACACCCGATATTTGCTGGCAGTCTTCGCGCGATCGAATCGCGGAATACGCCAGCATCATCGGCCTCATCAGCGGAACGCTCGGAAAGGTCGGGAATGAATTTTACAACCTGATGCGGACCGAAATCGACGAAGTCGAAGAGCCGTTCACACCCGGGAAAATCGGATCCTCGACGATGCCGCATAAACGCAATCCGGCGGCATTCGAAGGCATTGCCAGTCTGACGCGTCCGATTTTGGCGAATGTCTCCTTGATCCAACAATCGACGATGGTCGAACACGAGCGCGATGCGATGAGCTGGAGGGGCGAATGGATTGCTTTGCCGGAAATCTGCATTTATCTTTCCTCGCAATTGGCCACCACGAAAGCCGTCCTGAAAGGTTTGGTCGTGAAACCGAAGCATATGCTGCGCAATCTCAACCTGCAAGGCGGCTTGCTGCTGTCGGAAAGGATTATGTTCGTTCTGTCCGAGCAATTGGGAAAACAGACGGCCCACCATCTTGTCTATGAATTGTCTATGGCCGCGGTCGAGGAGGAACGTTCCTTCCGCGACGTTTTGGTGGAAAATGAAACGGTTCGTCAGCATCTGACCGAAACAAATATCGACGATTTGCTTGATCCGGAAACCTATCTCGGTTCGGCTCCGCAAAAAGTCGACGAGGTGCTACAGCGATTCGCAGCAACCGGCCTGAACAACAGCGCAGAAGGAGCGGATGCACAATGACGCAAAATTTCCGTTTGGCGCAGGAAGCGGATGCGCCCGCACTGGCGGAACTGCTCCGTCAAGCCTATGTTTCCAATACGGAGCTGGGCATCCACTTTGCCGCGGCGAATGCGGACACGGAAGCCGCGAAAAAACACATAACCAACAATGTCTGCTACCTTTTGGAGGAGGATGGTAAATTGTTGGGGACGATCTCGTTGCGGATGCCTTGGGGACCGAATCCGGGTCCGGCAGGGTTACCGCACATCGGCTGGTTGGCAGTTTCGCCGACCGCAGGGAAAAAAGGGATTGGCAGCCGTTTGTTGGATTTCATCGAACAAGACATCGCGCGCGACCAACTGAAATGTCCGGCAGTCACCTTGGGCACGGCAGTCGAGCATCCATGGCTGCCGCAGTTGTATGAAAAAAGAGGCTATAAAAAAATCGCGGAGACAGACCTCGGTTTGGGGCATATCACCGCTTATTTCAAAAAAATAATCATAAAATCATTCAAATAAAAGGGGAAATAGAAGATGAAAAAATTGATGGCATTGGCATTTGCAGCAACAGTCGTATTAGCAGGATGCGGAAACGGCACGACAACGGATAGTTCAGCGGACAGCGCGGCAAGCAGTGCAACAAGTTCTCAGGAAGCAAGTTCTTCGACAGCGACGGAAGAAAAAGTGCTGCGGGTCGGAGCGACCGGACAAAGTTATCCAAACGCATACCGCGAAGGTGAAGAGTTGGTCGGTTTCGACGTGGAAGTGATCGAGACCGCGGCTGAAAATTTAGGGTACACAGTTGAGTGGACACTTTCCGACTTCAGCGGCGTGATGGGTCAATTAGAGACGGACAAAATCGATACAGTAGCGAACTTCGTGGCGAAAACAGCGGAACGCGAAGAGAAGTTCCTCTTTTCGGATACCTACGCCTACGCAGGGGCAACGATCGTGACACACACGGATAACACCGACATTAACACGCTCGATGATCTGAAGGGTAAATCTGTATCGGGCGTCTTGGGCTCAAACAATGTAACGAACCTCCAGAACTTCGACGCTAACGGCGAAATCACAATCCGCACCTATGAAACACGCGACGGCGCGATGAGCGATGTGGTAGCCAAACGTGTCGAAGGCTACGTGAACTCCAAAGCTTCCTTGATCGCGGAAATCGAAAAAAATGATTTGCCGCTGAAATTCGTCGGTGAGCCGTTCGTCTATGAAGACATCGCCTTCCCGTTCACGAAGACAGAGCGCGGTGAAGAACTGCAAGCCGAAATCAACGCTGAAATCGCAGAATTGCGCAAAGACGGCACCCTGAAAGAACTATCCGAAAAATACTTTAGCCAAGAAGACATCACCATAAAAGCAGAATAGAAACACAAAGAAAAGAGTGAAGCACAGATGAATTTTGATTTTGCCTATGTCCTGGAAGTGATCCCTGCGATCATGAAATACGTTCCGTTGACTCTGTTCATGTCGGTCCTGGCGATGGCTGTCGCCATCGTGATCGGGATCCTGTTGGCGGTCATGAAAGAAAGCCAGAAGGCGGTGTTGCGCGGCTTCACGAGTCTCTACCTGTCTTTCTTCCGATCGGTTCCGACATTGGTGCTGCTATTCATCATTTACTATGGCCTTCCGCAACTGTTCCCCGCTTTGACCGCGATGCAGGCTGTGACAGCAACGGTCATCGGCTTGGGCATCAAACAAGGCGCGTTCTTGGCGGAAATCTTCCGCGCGGCCATCATCTCCGTCAACAAAGGACAGATGGAAGCCGGCCTTTCTGTGGGAATGTCAAAATTCCAGACGGCTTACCGGATCATTCTGCCGCAAGCCGCCGAAAATGCCTTGCCGGGGACAGGAAACACCTTCATCAGCCTGATCAAAGAAACTTCATTGGCGTTCTCACTGGGCGTCACGGAACTCTTTGCCGAAGCCAAAATGATGGCCTCCTCCTCCTACAAATTCCTGGAAAGCTACTTGGCGGTCGCATTGGTCTATTGGGTACTGATCATCATCTACTCATATCTGCAGCGCGTGTTGGAAGAAAAACTAAGCAAGCCGTACCGGACCTAGGAGGAAGTCAGATGATTGAAGTAAAAGGTTTGAAGAAAAAATTTAATGAGTTGACCGTACTGAACGGAATCGATATAGTAGTGGAACGAGGGCAAGTCCTGGCGATCATCGGGCCTTCCGGTTCCGGTAAATCAACCTTTTTGCGCTGCCTGAATTTCCTTGAGCAGCCGGATGCGGGGCTTATCGAAATCGGCGAGGCCACACTGAATGCCGAAAACTATACCACCAAAGAAGTCCAACAGCTACGCCAACAAACGGCCATGGTCTTCCAGAACTACAACCTGTTCCGGAACAAAACCGTGCTGCAGAATGTGACCGAAGCACTGATCGTTGCCAAAAAAATACCGAAAGCTGAAGCGGAGACAACCGGCCTGGAGCTGTTGACTAAAGTCGGGCTGAAGGAGAAGGCCGGCAATTATCCTGCGACACTTTCGGGTGGACAGCAACAACGTGTCAGCATCGCAAGGGCCTTGGCGGTCAATCCGCACGCGATCCTATTTGATGAGCCGACCTCTTCGTTGGATCCGGAATTGGTTGCTGAAGTGCTTCAGGTGATCAAATCAATCGCCAATCAGCAGACGACAATGATCATCGTCACGCACGAAATGGACTTTGCCCGCGAAGTCGCCGATCACGTCATTTTCATGGCGGACGGCAACATCGTGGAACAAGGGCCGCCGGAAAGCCTCTTCGGCAATCCACAACAAGCCCGCACCAAACAATTCCTCAAACAACTGGGAAACAATGAAAGCTGAACGGGTTTGCCCAGCCCTGAAAGAATTTTAGGAAATCGTGCCGTATGAGCATCGTAGAGCGCAATAGGTGCGATTTATCTAAATTCCGAAGGGCTAACCCGTGAAGCTGGACAAGAAAAGCTGAACGGGTTTGCCCAGCCCTGATTTAATAGTGAACCATCGAAAGGAAGAATGATACGATGACTGCAACGCAAACGGAAACACAAACCAAAACAGGACTCTACAAAAAGTTGGTCGCTTACCGGCGTGAATTGCATGCGCACCCGGAACTTTCGGCAAAGGAATTTGCAACGACTGAGCGCATCCGCCGCTGGCTGTCGGAGGAAGGAATCACTATCCTGGAGTACCCATTGGAGACCGGTCTGATTGCGGAGGTCGTGGGCGCACTGCCGGGTCCGACTATCGCGCTGCGTGCGGATATCGACGCTTTGCCGGTCAATGAAGCGACCAATCTGCCGTTCGTTTCCCAAACTGAAGGGCTCATGCATGCCTGCGGCCATGATTATCATACGGCTTCCATGATTGGGGCGGCAATCATGCTTCAGGGTAAAAAAGCGTCACTGAAAGGCACAGTCCGATTCATCTTCCAGCCCGCTGAAGAGATCGCCCAAGGCGCCAAGTGGGTTGAAGAAGCCGGTGCTCTTAATGGCGTTTCCGCCATCTTCGGCATGCACAACAAGCCGGATCTCCCTGTCGGCACGATTGGCATTCGTGAAGGCGGACTGATGGCCAGCGCAGATCGTTTCGAACTGGAAATCCACGGAGTCGGCGGACATGCCGGCATTCCGGATTCGACCATCGATCCGATCGTCATCGCAAGCCAGATCATCATCGGTCTGCAGACGATCATCAGCAGAAATACAAGTCCATTCCATAACGCAGTCATCAGCATCACACAGATCCACGGCGGCAACTCATGGAACGTCATTCCCGAGAAAGTCTACATGGAAGGGACCGTCCGCGCTTTCCAAAAAGAAGACCGCGAGAAGATCCCAGCCTTGATGCGCCGCGCAGCTGAAGGGATCGCGTCCGGTTTCGGCGCAATAGCCGATTTTCGTTGGCACCCGTACGTTTCCATCGTGGACAATGATGTCCGCTTCAAAGAAATCATGGAGGAAACGGCTACCGAACAAGGTTATCGTTTCGTGGAGCCGAAACCGGTCGCTGGAGGGGAAGATTTTGCGCATTATCAGACATTGATCCCTGGATTTTTCGTATTCATGGGCGTCGATGGCACGCGCGAATGGCACCATCCTGAATTCAACCTCAAAGAAGAAGCCTTGACGGTCGCCGCGGATTATTTCTCGGCTTTGGCGATCAAGGTGTTGGATCAATGGGAAACCTGACAGTAGTCACTGAAATGATGGCGGAGGAAGTTTTGAAGGCGACTCCGATCGACAACGAAGCCGCTTTGCGCGAAGCCAAACGCGGGATACTGGATTATCTGGCTAGCGCTTTTGCTGGCCGGGAGGATTCCGGGACAATCAAACTGTTGCAGGCGATCGAATCGGAAGGTGGCCACCCCGTCACGCCGCTGATTGGCCAAAATAAACGGGCAGGCCGGGGCCAAGCAGCACTCCTGAATGGATTCATGGGCCATGCACTAGATTATGACGATGTCCATTCCGATGTCCGCGGCCATCCCAGTTCGGTCATTCTGCCCGTGCTTTTTGCTTTATCTTCAGGTCGGGATATTTCCGGGAAACAGTTTCTGAATGCCTATATCATCGGTGTCGAAGTTATGGCCAGGCTCGGGCAGGCAATCGGGACGGCCAGTTACCTGAATGGGTGGCACAACACCTCCTTACTCGGAGGTATCGCGGCCACCTTCGCGGGTGGACGATTGCTCGGATTCACACCTGCCGAAATACAGAATGCCGTAGGGATTGCCGTCAGTCAGGCTGGCGGACTGCGGGTGCAGTTCGGTACGGAGATGAAGCCGTTGCATGCCGGCTTGGCTGCGCAGCAAGCGGTCCAGTCAATCGAATGGACCCAGCAGGATTTCCATGGGACCGATGCGGCACTCGATTCGGAAATCGGATTTTTGCATGTGTACAGCGGGAATGAAACGGATGAAGCAGTCCGGGAAGCCTTGACCGAACGATGGGGGGAAACGTGGCGGATAGCCGAGCCTGGACTCTGGTTCAAACGCAATCCGTTCTGCTCAGCCGCTTCCCATGGCGCGGACGCCGCGCTGGAGTTGGCGCAACTGCACATGGATAGCGCAACTATCCAAAAGGTAGACATCGTTTTTCCGCCCGGCGGCGATGCGGCTTTGATCCACACACGCCCGAAGACCGGCGAACAAGGCCGTTTCAGCATCGAATATGTCGTCGCTTTGGCGTTGCTGGGGCAGCCGTTCACGCTCGGAAATTTCGGAACCGCCGCTGTTTCGGTTGAGGCCGAAGAGCTGATGGGGAAAATGTCCAGAAGCTATGACGCAGAGCACAAGCCGGCCGCGCAAGCCATCCCGAAAGGACGCTTTACAATCGTAAGGCTCACGTTGGCTGATGGCGCCGTCTACAGCCGCGAAGTGTGCGTTCCAAAGGGTTCGCCGCAAGCGCCGTTGACGGATGCTGACCTCGAAAGCAAATGGCGTGAATCCGCGCCCGATCAGGAAAAAGCGGAGCGGATGATGCAGGCGATTCGCGGTCTGGAAAATAGCAATATGAGCGAATTGGAAGGATTTTTATGATGTATGCAAAAGAGGAGTCTGGGACATAAATGTTCCGGCTCCTCTTTTGCATTTTTATTCTGATAATGCATCTTTCAAAAATTCGCGGATATTTTAAATGAACCTTCGTTTGCGTTATAATTAAGTGGCAAGCTACCGATCTGAAAGGCATCTGGGCAGCGAACCTAAACTCCAAAAAAGAAAGGATCATTCCTATGGCAGACATCACATTTGAAATCGTCGAAGAACTCGGCGTCCTGTCCACATCCGCAAAAGGTTGGACGAAAGAATTGAACTTGGTAAGTTGGAACGGCAGACCACCAAAATACGACATCCGCGAATGGAGTCCAGAACACGAAAAGATGGGCAAAGGACTGACATTCAGCGAAGAAGAAATGGCGGCCCTCGCCAAAATCCTGAAATAACCGGAAAAAACCAGCTGAAGCGTATTGTCTTCAGCTGGTTTTTCGATTGCGGTGGTGCACTGAAGTTAAATGTGGGCCGTTCCGTTTCTACTTCCGCGCCGGTAGAAGAGGAACATCAAAAAGGCGGAAAACAGAGCCATTGCGGAACCGAAGTAGAAAGGTACCTGGTTGTTGAACGTGTCATAGAGCCAGCCTCCAATCAGACTGGCCGGCAACAGCGTCATCCCCAAGATGGCGTTGTAGAGGCCCAGACCGGTCCCTTTCTTTTCTTTGCCGATGATGTCGGATACCAAAGCTTTTTGGATGCCGTCCGTTGCTGCGCTGTAGAGACCGTAAAAAGCGAATAGACCGACGATGGCGAAGGGAGTAGTGGCCTTGCCGAAACCAAAATAGATCAGCGAGAACATCAGATAGCCGCCGATGATGATACGCTTGCGGCCAATTTTATCGGATAATTTACCGAGCGGAACGGCAAAGGCGACCGAAACCGCGTTGAATACTAGATACATAATCGGGATGAACGCATCGCTGACGCCGACGTCACTGGCTTTGATCAAGAGCAGAGCATCCGTCGAATTTCCTAACGTAAAAAAGAAAACGATAGCCAGAAAAAGATAGAAGTCCTTGGGGAAATCCCGGAAAGATATTTTTTCTAGCCGTTCCGATTTGGCACGTTTGGTTTCCTTAACAAAAAAGATGATCGACAAAAGCCCCAAAAAACCCGGGATAGCCGCAAACAGGAACACGCGCCGGTAGTCTCCGGGGAAGGCAGCCAAAACGGCAAAGGCGATCAGTGGGCCGACGATGGCGCCGCTGTTGTCCATCGCTTTATGGAAACCAAAATTCAGCCCGGCATTGTTGTTTTCCTCCGAAGAGCCGGCCACAAGACTGTCCCGGGGAGCTGTTCGGATGCCTTTTCCGACGCGTTCAACAAAGCGGATCGACAGGACCTGCAGCGGCGTCGTCACGAAAGCGAAGAGTGGAGAAAGGAGGGCAGTGATGCCGTAACCGATGATCATGAAGGGCTTGTTGCGGCCAATCTTGTCGCTCCACCAGCCGGAGAGAGATTTCAGGACGGAAGCAGTGCTTTCGGCGATCCCTTCGATCAGGGAGATTTCCGTTTTTGAAGCGCCTAATGTTGTCAGGAACAAAGGCAGGATGCTGTAGACCATCTTTGTCGTCGTGTCTGTCAGGAAACTGGTCAAGCCGACAAAGAAGATATTGCTTTCGACGCCGAGGATCCGCTTTTTCTTTTTCAGATTACCCACCATCTCGAAACCCTTCCTTCTGAGTTATTTCGTCAACTCCATTTAATTCCTTTTCGGGTAAAAAGTCTAGCAGAGCGACCACTTAGGCAGATCCTTTCAGCGCGATTCGGCCAAATGGATAATGAACCGGAAGTTTGGTAAAGTGTACGTGTTGAGATGCCCGGACTGAACAGAATCAGAGGGAGGAATTGGAATGAATAAATTGCAGTTCAATCGAACAACGTTGCATGTGGTTAAAGGCGACATCACCCGTTGCGAAGTAGGTGCCATTGTTAATGCCGCTAATGAAAGTTTGCTCGGCGGAGGCGGGGTAGACGGCGCCATCCATCATGCCGCCGGTCCGGAACTGTTGGCTGCCTGCCGCCTTTTGGATGGGTGCCGTACCGGCGATGCGAAGCTCACGCCCGGTTTCCGGCTCAAAGCCGCCCATGTCATCCACACTGTCGGTCCGGTCTGGCGAGGTGGAACGTTCAGTGAAGCAAAGTTGCTGGCTTCGTGCTACCGAAAATCGTTGAAATTGGCTGATGCCTCCGGAATCCGAACGCTTGCATTCCCGGCAATCAGCACTGGCATTTATGGTTATCCGCTGGAACAGGCGACCACAATCGCTGTCGGTACCGTTCTGAAATATCTGGAAAATCAGCCGGAATCCGACATCACAGAAATAACCTTTGTCTGCTTTGACGATGCGACAGTGCACGCTTACGAGCAGGCATTTGAAGAATTTGAAAGGGGAACTGACTGATGTTTTTATTTTTTGACGTATTACCGTTCCGAAAGCAACTTGAATACAACCAGACCATTACATGCAGCCGCTGTGGACACTTCGGACGCTATGAAGTCTACCTCGTGGGCAATCGTTTCCGGCTTTTTTTCATCCCGGTCATCACCTTCGGGAAAAAATACCTTGTCCGCACGACCTGTTGCGACACGTGGTATTTACTGGATCCGCAAATTGGAAAAGCAATCGAACGGAAAGAAACAATCATGATTCGGGACAGCGATTTGCAGCTGTATCAAACCGGCGAACCGCTCGAAAACAGATGCCCTAACTGCGGTGCCTCCTATCCTCAAGGCGCGCATTTTTGCCCGAATTGCGGAACGAAAGTGGATGAATAGGTCATTGAAAGGACCGCCGATGAAAGAAATGAAAGACGATTATCTGTAAGCGTTACAAATTGTACAATTATGGTATACTATCACTATCGAAAATTGTAAGGGGTGGTCATAATTATATGTTAACGAACAAGGAAGTCAGATCCACAGCCAGAGAATATTTACGCGGCAATTATAAAATGGCGGTCATCAACCTGATTCTTATCACGATCGCTAACAGTATCATGCAATCAGTAGTCAGAACGCTGACGGGTGAAAGCGCATTGAACATGCAGATGACAGGGGATACTTTGCCGAATTGGGATTCCGTCTTCTCGATGCAATCCTCGCCTTTCCAAACGACCCTGAATGTGGTCCTATCGATCATCGTGGCGCTGATCATCGGCTCCATGCAGATGGGGAATGAATGGGGCTATCTGGATATGCTGGACGGTACACCACTTTCGTCGGGACATCTGCTCAAACCGTTCGAAAATCAGTTGTTCAAGACGCTTGGCGTTTTGGCGCTGCAGGCATTCTATGTAATTTTATGGTCCGTTTTGCTGATCATACCGGGCATCATGAAGCTTTACGCTCTGGCATTATCGAACTTCATTTATTTCGATAATCCGGATATGAAAACGACGGACATTCTGAGACAAAGCGAATCCTTCATGAAAGGCAAGAAGATGAGACTTTTCCAATTGGATCTGACTTATTTTGTCGTTTACCTGATTCCTGTGGCGTTGTTCTTTGGTGTCGGAATAGCTGCGTTCAATATGTATGCCGGAGCGTCAACGGCTGATTCCGATGCGTTATTGTATCAAGCGTTGTTGTTGGTAGGGTTGATGTTGGCGGCGTTCGCCATCTTCGGAATCCTGACCTTCATCGTTGAACCGAGAAGGAAAGCTGCGCGCGCGGTCTTCTATTCGGAAGTCCTGAAGGAAGAGAACTTCAGCATCATCTGATCGGCCCATATCTTATTATCTAAATTTTCAGAGAAGGAGCGAAATAATGGAGCAAAGAATAAAAAGAGAAGCACCAAGCATCACAACCGACTTGCGCAGTGATACAGTGCAAGTCCCTGGCGTAATCCGGAACTGCTCGGGAATCCGGATTTTTGGAAAACGAATCAAATCCTTGATTTTCACGACGGATATCGCCATTATCCTGAATAACGATGCGGATGCCGTCATCGCGGTTTATCCATTTACCCCGCATCCGGCGGTTATCCAAAGCATTGCCAATGTCTCAACCATTCCGATCCTTTCCGGTGTCGGTGGGGGAACCACGCAAGGGAAACGCAGCGCCAATATCGCCTTATTTTCCGAAGCGCAAGGGTCTTTAGCGGTAGTCGTCAATGCGCCGACTCCAATAGAGACGATCAAACAAATTGAAGAAACTGTGGATATTCCGATCGTTTGTACCATCGTGACGGAATATATGGATATACAAGCAAGGCTTGATGCCGGCGTCGACATCCTGAATGTCAGCGGCGGGAAAGATACAGCCTATATTGTGAGCCGCATCCGCGAAAATTTCCCGGATGTTCCGATCATCGCGACGGGCGGCCCAACTGATGAAACGATTCTGGATGCAATCAATGCCGGCGCCAATGCCATCAGCTGGACGCCGCCTTCCAACGGTGAGTTGTTCCGCCGCAAGATGGACAAGTACCGCAACAAAGAGCGCGAGCGCTACATGCAGGAGCATCAAGGTTTGACGATCGAAGAAGTCGAAGACTTGGAAGATCACAGAGATTAACCTATTGAAAAAACGAACAAACAGCGACCGGGACTGTCCCGGCAACTGTTTGTTCGTTTTTTTGGTATCATGAGACTTTTATTGTTCACAAGAATCCTACAAATCTGAAACCATGCCACCGTCGACGACGAATTGCGAGCCAGTCGAGTAGCTCGAATCATTGGATGCCAGCCAACATTCGTCCTTATCAGGTGTATTTTTTTAAAAATAACCGTCGATACTATATAATAAGGGTATCAAATGAAATCGATTTTCGGATTGCAGTAAAAGTCTGGGCGGGGATTGGCAGAACCAGAGCCAGCGATGCGGAAAATAGAATATTGGAGGTATTTCTATGAAATGGAAGGGTGGAAGGCGAAGTTCCAATGTTGAAGACCGACGCGGCAGTGGCGGGTTTTCGACGGGGGGCGGCGGACTGGGCATGAGCGGCATGGCAGGTGGCGGGATTTTTGGGATCATCATTATGATTATCATCGCCCTCTTCGGCGGCGGCGACCTGTTCGGCGGTGGTGGCGGAAGCACACCGACTGAAACGCCACAGACAGGCATCACGGAAACGAGCAACAAGACCGAGGATGAGATGGCTGAATTTGTATCCGTCGTGTTGGCCTATACAGAAGATGCTTGGACACAGGAATTTGCCAACAATAATATGGAATATGTCGACCCGACACTAGTGCTTTTCAGCGGGCAGGTGCAATCTGCTTGCGGTGTGGCTGGTTCCCAAGTCGGACCGTTCTACTGTCCGGCCGATCAAAAATTATACATCGACTTGAGTTTTTATGACCAGCTTTCGCAAGAGTACGGCGCGTCCGGAGACTTTGCAATGGCCTATGTCGTTGCTCATGAGGTCGGACACCACGTCCAGAACTTGCTGGGCATCATGGATCAGGTGCAGAGTAGTCGTAATCAGTTAAGCGAAACGGAATACAATGAGTTGAATGTTCGTTTGGAACTGCAGGCCGATTACTTGGCCGGTGTCTGGGCAAATTATGTCCAGGAGCAGGGCGTTCTGGAGGCAGGCGACTTCGAGGAAGCTTTAACAGCAGCACATGCTGTAGGGGACGATACCTTGCAGAAACAGTACCAAGGCTATGTCGTACCCGACAGCTTCACGCACGGTACCTCCGAGCAACGGATGCGTTGGTTCACGAAAGGTTTCGAAACCGGTAATCTGAGCGGTGGAGATACATTCAATATTGGGTATGATGAACTTTAACTTCTAATAAATATAGTTGAGCTTGTCGCGCTGCGGCAGGCTTTTCTTTTGGTGTTCAGGGTATTTCTATCCGATTGACACAAGCAGTCTGTAGTATTATAATATGACCAATACATGAATGGTTGTTCATATGTAATGCGTAATAATTCCGTTTTCGAATAAATAATACGAATGCTTAGGGCTGAGGAGGTAAAGCTATGTCTGAGAAGGTAAAGCAGATTGAATGGTATCTGGACGAATTGGATTGCGCCAATTGCGCCAGTAAAGTCGAAACCGGCATCGCGAAAATAGAAGGGATCCTGGAAAGCAACGTGAACTTCATGACGAAGACATTGCGGATCGAAATCGAAGAGGATCAAGAGGCTTTTGTTTTACCTAAAGTAAAACAAAAGCTAAGTATATTGGAGCCGGATATCCATCCGACTCTGAAAAAAAGCGGAACACCAATCGGAGCGGATGGGTTTCCGATGGGAGCGAAACATTTCCAAGATGACTCATCCGCAACTGTTGACGGACATCACGATCATGATGCTGCACATGAACACACGCATGCGCACGGCGAAGGGGATAAGGATGAAATCCGGAAGTCCTTCATCCGCTTGATCGTCGGCTTTGGGATTTTGTTGGCGGCGATTTTCGCACCGGTCAGCGGAACGGTTTCGTTGGCATTGTATGTGACCGCGTACCTAGTTGCGGGCTATGAAATCGTTTGGAGCGCGCTCCTGAACATCAAGAACGGCCAGTTGTTCGACGAAAACTTCCTGATGACGATCGCCACACTGAGCGCTTTCTACATCCAGGAGTATCCGGAAGCGGTGGCGGTCATGCTGTTCTATCAATTGGGGGAACTGTTCCAGGACATCGCGGTCGACAAATCCCGCCGCTCCATCGCCGAACTGATGGATATCCGCCCTGATTATGCAAACGTGAAGACAGCTGCCGGCATCGAGAAAGTGGCTCCAGAAACCGTCAAAATCGGCGACATCATCCTGATCCGGCCCGGTGAAAAAGTGCCGTTGGATGGAAAAATCGTGAGCGGAACCTCTGCTGTAGACACTTCGGCTCTGACCGGCGAATCGGTTCCGCGTAGCGTCAAAGTCGGTGACAACATTTTGAGCGGCTTCATCAACAAAAATGGTGTCATCGAAGTCGTGGTAGAAAAAACGTTTGCTGAGTCGACCGTCGTCAAAATTTTGGATTTGGTTCAGAACGCTAGCGGGAGAAAAGCGCCTACGGAAAACTTCATCACCAAATTCGCCCGCTACTACACGCCTGTCGTCGTCATCGCGGCCGTGTTGCTGGCAGTCGTGCCGCCGCTGTTGTTCCCGGGCGAAAGCTTCAATGAATGGCTTTACCGGGCCAGCATCTTTCTGGTCATCTCGTGTCCGTGCGCTTTGGTCGTTTCGATTCCGGTCGGATTCTTCGGCGGCATCGGATCGGCCTCGCGCAAAGGCATCCTTGTCAAAGGGAGCAACTTCCTCGAAGGCCTGAATGATGTCAAAACGGTCGTGATGGACAAGACCGGCACCTTGACGGAAGGCAAATTCGCCGTAGCCCGGATCGAAAGCGCCGGCGAACTGACGGAGAATCGTTTGCTGGAACTGGCAGCCTATGCGGAACTGCATTCCAGCCACCCGATTGCCGATTCTATCAAGGAAGCTTACGGGAAAACGATAGCTGAAGACCGGACCGCCACCACAAATGATATCCCAGGTCACGGTCTCCAGGTCGTCGTTGATGGGCAAGAGATCCTGGTCGGCAATGCCAAAATGATGGAGAAATTCGCCATCATTCATACGCCGGCTCATGGAACCGGGACGGTTGTGTATATCGCTGTGGATAAACAATATGCAGGCTACATCCTGATCTCTGATGCCATCAAAGCTGATGCGAAGGCCACAATCGCCGGTTTGAAGGCGAGAGGCATACGCACCATCATGCTGACCGGGGATTCCCGTGCGGTAGGTGAAGCGGTCGCCAAAGAAATCGGCATCGATGAAGTCCATGCGGAATTGCTTCCGCAGGACAAAGTGACAAAGCTGGAGGAAGTGTTGGCAAGTAAACGAAAAGGCGAAAAAGTTATCTTCGTGGGCGACGGCATCAACGATACGCCGGTGCTGGCCCGTTCCGACATCGGGATGGCGATGGGTGGATTGGGATCCGACGCCGCCATCGAAGCGGCCGATATCGTCATCATGGATGATAAACCATCCAAGATTTTGACCGCAATAACCGTGGCTGAGGAAACACGCAAAATCGTCTGGCAGAACATCATTTTCGCCATGGCGGTCAAAGGGGTGTTCCTCGTTCTAGGCGCGTTCGGCGTCGCCACCATGTGGGAAGCCGTCTTCGCCGATGTCGGCGTGACCGTGCTAGCTGTCCTCAACAGCATCCGCATCTTGAAAAAATAATCGTTCGTATGTGGGGGCCGCCAGCGGCCCCTTTTTTGTCTGCTCAGGCGCCCGCCGGAGCACCGCGTTGCAAAAGGGCGTCAGCTCCGATGAGCGCATGGCTCACTGAACGTAGTGCGAAGCAAATTTGGCTGAACTCCGGGGAAGCTGCCTTCATCGGAGGTGAGGTCTTGAAGGGGCATCTGTCCTCCGGTGAGGGTCATGTTCACCGAAGTTCGCGCAAGTCGATGCCGGCATCCGCGACTGCCTGAGCGTCCAAAGCCGTTTCTAATCATAGCTGTGCTACAATTAGAAAATAATATACGAAAAGTGAGTGATGAGATTGGAAAACGGAATCCGCAATTTTGAGTTTCAAAATCCTACAAAAATAGTTTTTGGCAAAGACCAGATTAAGCATATCGGCAGCCTGATCCCGCAAGATGCGAAAGTGCTGATTTTATACGGTGGCGGCAGCGTCAAGAAATTCGGCACATTTGACCGCGTCATCGAAGCCTTGGGAAACCGTGAGTGGGCTGAATTCGGCGGCATTGAAGCGAATCCGACCTATGAAACGCTGATACAAGCAGTCGATAAGATCAAAGCGGAAGGATATGACTACTTATTGGCGGTCGGCGGCGGCAGCGTCATTGACGGAGTGAAATTCGTTGCGGCCGCTGCTGTGTTCGCGGGCGATCCTGTCGATATCTTCGGAAGCGGCGTAGGCAAGGGATTGCCTGTCACAAAAGCGCTGCCTTTCGGGACTGTATTGACGCTGCCGGCCACGGCATCGGAAATGAACAACAATTCGGTTGTCACCTTTGTGGAAAAGCAAGCGAAGATCAGTTTCGCCAGTCCACATACTTATCCACAATTCTCCATCCTGGAACCGGAAGCGACCTACACGTTACCGAAACGCCAACTGGCCAACGGTGTCATCGATTCCTTCATCCATGTGATGGAAGCCTATCTAACCTATCCAATCGATGCAAAGGTCCAGGATCGCTGGGCGGAAGGGCTGCTGCAGACATTGATCGAAATCGGCCCGGACGTTGTCGAGGAGGACAACCACGACTATGCGACCCGCGCCAACTTCATGTGGACGGCCACGAATGCGCTGAACCGCTTCATTTCCCCAGGTGTTCCCCAGGATTGGGCGACGCATCAATTGGGCCATGAAATGACGTTGGCATTCGGGATTGACCATGCGCGCACTTTATCGATTGTCCTTCCAGCCATGATGAAAGTCCGCAAGCAACAGAAATGGAACAAACTGCTTCAGTATGCGGAACGCGTGTGGGATATCCGCAGCGAATCCAATCTGACCGATGAAGAAAAAATCGTTTTGGCGATCAAAAAGACCGAAGACTTCTTCGCCAGTCTTGGCGCACCGATTCGCTTCTCCGATGTCGAGCTGGGTGAGAGCGACATTCCGGAGCTGGTGGAAGCACTCGTCCGCCACAAGAAAGAGAACATTTCCGAACGAGGTGATTTCACCACAGAGGATGCAAGAGCCGTCTATACAGCCGCACTTTAAAATCTTATCTATCTTTCATCACATCGAACTCCCTTCAACCGGGGAGTTTTTTTGTGCATCTTGCTCATGTTAATTTAATGATTTTTAAAACTAGCATAGTGACACTCTGCATTATATGGTAATATTGAAGAAAGAGAGCATCGGAGTCAATGGAAAGGAGGATTGCCAATTGGAAAATAACCAGAGCATTTTCGATACGATTTGCCGGTTGCGGGAAGAACAGCCTGGTCTACCTTATCGATTCCAGGATGAGCGGACGGCTGGACAAAAAGATGTGCTTTATGTACTTGCATCTGAAGGGATCCCTTTTTGGCGGAAAGAGGACTTGGCGAAGGAGTGCTGCGGCATCCTGAAGGACCTCGTCAACAAAGAAGAAGCAATCCTGACAGATCCTGTCCTGCGCCATTTTCTGGAGCATTATCCGATCTGCAGTTATTTCCTGGAATTGCGCGAAAGAGTGCGCATTACTTTGGAAGCGGAATCAGGAGCGCGGGAGCGTCTTTATCACCTCGGCATGCGGCTCGCACGCAGCGGTACCGATCCGGAACAGGTGAAATTGGGCATCATCCTTTTGGGTTTCTTTCCGTACGATACGACCAAACAAATCATGCGCACACTGGGCTACCACAGCGAGTACACCTTGTACGTGCTCGAGAGCATCCAGTTCATTTTCCCCCTGCAGAACAATTTCATCTTTGAACTGGCCAAGCACACGGTCGGCTATGGAAAGTTGGCGGCCATGTTCTTGCTGAAGCCGGTCAGGTGGGAGCAGCAACACTGGATGATGCATGAAGGCATCAAGAGCGATTTCCTCGCCAACATCTACGCCAATCTCTGCATCCAGAAAACGGATATGCGCGCCTACTTCAAAAAGACCGAAATCACTGCAGCCAATTTCACGGATTTCGCGTATCTGATCTGTTATGCGGACTTCAACAATGATAGTTTGACCATTGATGCCCAGCTGGACTTCCTGTATAGGTTCATCGACAAACGCGATTATGCGGCAGGCTTCATCGATCTGGGCGCGCTCGTCAGCATCTGGTATCAGGTAGTCGACTTTTGGCAGCAGGATTACGACTTCATTAGTCAAAATGAGACGAAATACCGCCGTACCAAAACCATGTGGGATACCCGCATCGCCCGCTACGAAAAGTTGGTGCATAAAGTCGAAAGTTTCCTGCACCAACCCAAATGGCGTCATATCGTTTATCAAGAGATTTCCGCCCCGAATGAATCGGATAGCCTGATCATGAAAGTGCTCGTTTATCTGAACATGCATCCCGATTTTCCGGCCTTCATGGAAGTGCTGAGTCGGCAACCTTTGGGATTCAACATGCTCGATTTCTTCCTGAAAATCAATCCCGAATTCTATTTCGACGATGTCTGTGAATACCTCGAAACGATTCTGAATCCGGATCTCTATGCGCTCCCTTTGGAAATCGAAGAGCCGGAAAATTCGAGCGTAACGGATCTGATGCGCGCCGACGAATGGTTGCTGCGCCTGTTCGAAGTGATGAGCGAGAAACGCAAATACAATGAAGCCTGGTGCATCCGCGGTATCCATTACCGCCATGCCGGCGTGCGCAAAAAGGCAGTCCAAGTACTGCAACAACATAGAAAAAAATGGTCCGACCAGGTGGAACACGAACTCCAGGTTGCGCTTGAAAGAGAGCCGAACATCATACTGAAGCGGCAAATCGACAGACTGTTGCAACCGGAAAATCTGAAGAATAAAAAAGAAAGCCGTTATCTGAAGGTAAAGCAGCCGCCATTGAGCCATGCCCATACGGATAAGGAATTGCTGCATACGTATATCGCCGGCACGCAATTCCAGGAGTTGAGCGGTGTCGCTGATTTCCTGAAACCGGGGGACCTGCTGCAACTCGTCCGCGAGACCGATAATGCTTATGACGCGAATGCCATCGCCGTTGCGACGCAAGCCGGCTACATGTTGGGTTATGTGCCACGGTCGGAGAATGCTGTTCTGGCCAACTTGTTGGATGCCGAAGAGCGCCTTTACGCGATCCTTGAATCGCCGACAGTCGAGATGGAGCGGCCGAAAATCACCATCGTACTGAAACGCACCTTTTTCCAAGCGCAACCGAATGAGCAGGGCCAAGGCATCATCCTGCCGTTCCCACCGCCCAAGAAAAAGAAATACGAATAAGAAGAAAAGCGGAACGAAGAGGAACACCGAAAGAACAGGGTGTTCCTCTTTTTGCGCGGAAATGAACTTGACTATTTCGCTGGAAAGTCGAAAATGGGAAGAGAGAGAGTCATTCTGACATAAGGGAGCGTACATATATGAATTTTGGGAAACTATTGGGTACATTGATTGTGGCATTCATCGGAGGCTGGGCAGGGATCCGTTTCCGTGTGCCGGCAGGAGGGATGATCGGTTCGTTGGTCGCAGTCGCCATCTACAATTATTTTTCGCAGATGGGCTATATGCCGGCCAATCTGAAGATCGTCGGCCAGATCATCATCGGCGGGACCATCGGTATGAATTTCACGAAGAGCAGCTTAACAGAAATGAAACAGGTGTTTTTCCCCGCCGTCACTTCCGTCCTGATTTTGTTGACGGTCGGAGTGATTGCGGGCTATATCCTGCATAAAGTGGCCGGAATCGATCTGATCACGGCCTTGCTGGGGACCTCCCCGGGTGGATTGACGGACATGACCATCCTCGCGGCGGCTTTTGAGGCGGACACGATCATCGTTTCCTCCATCCATCTCGTCCGGCTCTTCTCGGTTATCCTGTTGATGCCGATTTTTGTCCGGATCATCAGCACGTACGTCAATAAATAAGCAAAAAAAAGTGGGGCGGAAAATCCGAATCGGATTCTCCGCCTCACTTTTTTTTACAATTGCTGTTATTCGTATTTCTTCAGGAAGAACAATCCCAATGTCCCCAGCCCGGTATGCGAGCTGATTGTGGAACCGATCGTGTTCACGTAGATGCGGCGCGGATGGAAATGCTCTTCGATGTATTGGCGCATTTCCTCAATGGCTTCGGGATCGTCACTGTGGCAAAGAAAAACGTTTTGTTCCTGGATCATATCCGCTTCATCGCGCAAGCGTTCGTACATCCGGTTCATGACTTTTTTGCGTCCGCGCAGTTTTTCGACGGGGATCAGTTCGCCGTTCACCACTTCAAGCAAAGGTTGGATATTCAACAGTCCCCCGAGAAAGGCACTGGACTTCGAAAGTCGGCCGCCATCGGCAAGATAATTCAGATCCTTGACCGTAAACAGAGACACGACGTTGGCAGCCGTGAAACGAACCCGCGATTCGATCTCATCCAAAGTAAAACCGGCCTCGCGCATCTCGATCGCTTCGACGACGGACAAGCCTTCACCGACAGAGGCGCTCATGGAGTCGACCAAGCGCAGATCAAAGCCTGGAAACTCTTCTTTTAGTTGCTGGTAAGCCAGAAAGGCCGCTTGGTAGGTGCCGGAAAGCTTGGCGGAAAGGGAAATGTAGATGCCCGATTCGCCGGCTTCGGCTACTTTCCGGAAACCGGAAAGGAATTTTTCCAAGGATACTTGGCTCGTTTTTGGATGACCGCCGCGTGCGATCATTTCATAGACTTTGTCGGCTTGGATTCCGATCATATCTTCGTATTCGCCGGTATCCAGCAGAGTCGTCAACGGGAAGACTTCCACATCATTTTCCTGCAGAAAGTCATAAGCCAAATCACAAGCACTATCGGTAAATATTTTCATAATTAACGCCTCCTCTAGCGCGAGTTCTATCACGGGATATTCCGTGGATTACTCTACAGTATAGCACGTTTCAGCCGTTTGGAAAATTTCAGCGCTACCGCTTCATGAAGTGGTACGGAGCGGATGCCGAAAAAGTTGGTCAATCGTCCAGTTCGCCGAGTTCCTCCTTGATCAGCAGTGCCGTCTTTTCCGGGATGCCCAACGCTTTGAGGTCTTCGTAGCTGGCTTCGCGGATGTTCTTCATCGTCTTGAAATGCTTAAGGATCTTCGTGCGTGTTTTCGGTCCGACGCCTTCGATCTCGTCCAATTGCGAAGAGATGCTGTTCTTGGCGCGCACTTGGCGATGGAAAGTGATTGCGAAGCGGTGGACCTCTTCCTGGATCCGTTGCACGAGATGGAAGGCCTGGCTGTTCGGACTGAACTCCACGATTTCATCCTTCTCGCCGAAGATGAGTGAGGAAGTCTTGTGCTTCGTGTCCTTGACCATGCCCGCCACCGGTATGTCCAGTCCGAGCTCGTCCTGCAGCACTTCCTTGGCGGCATGTACCTGGACTTTACCGCCGTCCATCAGGATCAAATCCGGCATGGCGCGTCCTTCGCGCAGCAAACGGCTGTAGCGGCGGCGGATGACTTCCTGTGTCGTCGCGAATTCATTGCTGCCTTCGACCGTTTTGACTTTGTATTTGCGGTAGTTTTTTCGTTCCGGCTTGCCGTCCCTGTAAACGACCATCGCCGAAACCGGATTGGTGCCTTGGATGTTGGAATGGTCGAATGACTCGATTATCTCCAAGTATTCGATGCCGAGTGCTTCGGAAAGTTCCTGGATGGCGCCGACCGTCTTGTGGGTGTCGCGCTCGATCAGCATGAACTTCTCAGTCAATGCCAACTCACTATTTGTGATCGCCAGTTCAAGGATGCTGCGCTTGCTGCCGCGGACTGGGGTGTGCACTTTCGTTCCGAGTGCTTCCTGCAGCAGCTCCGTGTCGACGCCTTTCGGTACAAGGACTTCCTGCGGCAGGATGTGATTGGGATCCTGATAGAATTGCATAATGAAGGAAGCCAACTCTTCCTCAGGCGTGTCATAGCAGGGGAAAAGGGCGGCTTCGCGTTTGATGATCGAGGATTGGCGCAACAGGAAGACTTGGATAGACAGCCAGCCTTTGTCCATATGGAAGGCGAAGACATCGCGGTTCGTGTAGTCGCGCGACATGACTGTCTGTTTTTCCACGGTCGCCTCGATGTAGCTGATCTGATCGCGGTAATCGGCGGCCTGTTCGAAGTTAAGGATGTCGGCGGCACGGTGCATTTTTTCCCGCAGATCTTTCTTGATCTCCTTGACCTCGCCGTTCAGGAAAGCGGCAATCCGTTTGATTTGCGCATCGTATTCCTCTTTCGAAACTTCATGGTCGCAGCAGCCGATGCATTGGCCCATATGGTAATAGAGGCAGGCGCGTTTGGAATTTTTGGCGCACTTACGCAGCGGGTAGATCTTCTGGATGAACTCCTGCGTCTCCGTCGCGGCGTAGACGTGCGGATAGGGACCGAAGTAAAGGCCGCCGTCATCCTCGACTGTCGAGGTGATGAGGAGCTGGGGATCTTTTTCGTTCGTGACCTTCAGATAAGGATACATCGTCCCTTGTTTCAGCTTGATGTTGTACTTCGGCTGGTAACGCTTGATCAAGTTGATCTCCAACAGCAGCGATTCCTTGTTCGTTTTGGTGACAATCGTTTCGAACCGATCGATATCCGCGACCAACAGCTGCGTCTTGCCTTCGTGTTTGCTGTGGAAGTAGGATTTCACACGGTTCTTCAAATTTTTGGCCTTGCCGATGTAGATGATTTCGTCATCCTTGTCCCGCATGATGTAGCAGCCGGGCAAGTCGGGCAGCAACGCCAATTTTTGGTTGATTTCTTCTCTGCTCATCCGTTTCAATCCTTTTACTTTTTGTTGATTATAGTATAACATGGATGGAAACACACGTTCAGCCGTTTGATTCCGAAAAGGACGGTGGACGCAGTCATTCAGGGGAAAATAACCGTTTCTCCAGCAAGGAAGTGCAAACTGTGTGATCAAGCAAATGAAATATGAAAAGTGGCAGCGTCAAACCGCTCTCTTTTTGGGCAGCCAGACGATTTCCCTGTTCGGCTCATCACTTGTCCAATACGCGATATTCTGGTATCTTACCTTGGAAACGCAGTCCGGCGTCATCATGACCTTATCGACCATCTTCGGCTTTCTGCCGACTTTCTTCATCTCGCCTTTCGCCGGGGTGTGGGCCGACCGCTATAACCGGAAGCGCCTGATCGTCCTTTCCGACGGTATCACCGCGCTCTCGACCTTGGTGCTGGTCCTGCTGTTTCTGGCGGGGCAGCGTTCGATTTGGATCCTGCTGGCGACATCGGCCATCCGCGCGGTCGGGGCGGGCCTCCAGATGCCGGCGGTCGGCGCCATCCTGCCGCAGATTGTGCCGGAAAAGGAATTGACCCGGATCAACGGACTAAACGGCAGCGTCCAGGCAGTCATCATGCTGATTTCACCGATGATCAGCGGCGCGCTTTACCAATTTGCGCCTATGGAAGGTATTTTCATGATTGATATCGTGACCGCGGCTTTGGCGATCGCCATCATGGTGATCTTTTTGAAAGTCCCTACACATGAAAAAGCCAGCAAAGAACAGGTCAGCAATTATCTGGAGGACATGAAGCTTGGCTTCAGCTATATCCAAAATCACGCCTTCATCAAAAGGCTGTTCTTGTATTTTTCCTTGGCGTTCTTGATGGCCGCTCCGGTGTCGTTCCTTTCGCCACTGCAGGTGGCCCGCTCATTCGGCGAAGATGTTTGGCGCTTGACGGCGATCGAAATTGCCTTTTCCATCGGGATGATAGGCGGCGGCCTCTGGATTGCGTCATGGGGCGGCTTCAAGAACCGTATCCATTCAATCGCATTTGCAATCGGGGCGATGGGCTTGTGTACCTTCGGAATGGGTGTAATCCCGAATTTCTGGATTTACCTCTTCCTGATGGGTCTCATCGGTCTCGTCATCCCGCTCCTGAACGCTCCGAGCATGACGTTGCTGCAGGAAAAGGTGGAGGAAGATTTCCTTGGCCGCGTCTTCGGCGTCCAAAGCATGGTCGCAAGCTCGATGATGCCTTTAGGGATGCTGATCTTCGGACCGCTGGCGGACCGGATGGCGATCGAAATCCTGATGGCCGTATCGGGCGTGTTCCTGATGGTCGTGGCCTTCTTCGCTATCCGCGACCGGGTCCTGTTGGAAGCCGGCAAGCCAGAACCTTCTGACATCGAATAAGAATGAAGCTAAAGACTGGAGCTGCCGCATCGGGCAGCTCTTTTTTATGGTTGTCTGATACTTTATAGTTATCGGACACTGAAGCGCAAGACGAGCAACAAAGCATAATTGTCGGCAAACCACAAAGAAGAACCCGTCCAAAAATCAGACGGGTTCTTCTTCATTTGATCAGTTTACAATCCGCATTTCAGCTGCGCGCCGCAGTTGGTGCAGGTGTTGCAGCCGCCAAGATCTTCGACCGTACCTTGTCGGCAGATCGGGCAGGTGTCGCCGATTTCGTTGCCGATTGTGACATCGGTTGACGTGAGATTGGCTATCGAATCAACCAGGAAAGTTTTGTCCTTGTTGATTTTGACGTGCTCTTTTTCTTCCTCAAGCTTGGCTTCGTCATCCCAAACGTTTTCTTCGGCTTTCAGCGTCAGCACCTGCGAATCGCGGCTGCCGTCGACGTAGACCGTTCCGCCCTTGGCTCCGCCCAGGTAAAGGCGCTCGTAGATTTTTTCGACTTGATCGACGGTATAGCCTTTCGGCGTGTTCACCGTTTTCGAGATGGAACTGTCGACCCAGCGCTGGATCGTCGTCTGCACATCGACGTGCTCTTCAGGAGCAAGCGTCATGGCGGTCGCGAAATAATCAGGCAACTGATTCGGATCGGCATCCGGATGACGATCCAGATATTCTTGGACGATATCCGCCTTCACTTCGATGAATTTGCCGAGACGGCCGCTGCGGTAATACGTGAACGAGAAGTAGGGCTCCAAACCGGTGGAAACGCCGGCCATCGTGCCTGTCGATCCGGTAGGTGCTACCGTCAACAGATGCGAGTTGCGGATGCCGTATTTCAGGACGCCTTCACGGACATGCTCCGGCATTTTTTTCATGTAGCCTGTGTTGATGAAACGCTCGCGCAGGATCTGGGTCTCTTTTCCGGTCTGTCCGACCAGGAACGGGAAGCTGCCACGTGTCTTAGCCAACTCGATGCTTTCCTCGTAGGCCGCCACTGCGATCGTTTCGAAGACTTGATCGATCAGCTGCAGGCTTTCCAGTGAACCGTAGCGGACGCCGCAATAGATCAGCATGTCCGCCAAGCCCATGATACCCAAGCCAATCCGTCGTTCACCAAGTGCTTGTTTTTTGTTCTCCTCCAGGAAGTAAGGGGTGGAGTCGATGACGTTATCCTGCATATGGATGCCGGTTCGGACAGTCTGTTCCAATTTGGCGAAATCGACCATCTGCAGGTCCTTGTTCACCATTTCAGCCAGATTGACGGCGGCCAAGTTGCAGACGGAATAGGCTGCCAATGGCTGTTCGCCGCAAGGGTTAGTCGCGACGACTTTTTGACCATAGGCGACTGCATTCGTCATTTTGTTGGCGTTGTCGATGAAGAAGATGCCAGGCTCTGCCGCGTAAGTGGCGCAGACATTGATCAGCCGCCACAATTCGCGGGCTTTGACGGTCCGGTAGGTGCGGACAGCGTTGCCGGTAGCTTCCCATTCGCGGACATCGCCGCAGTTGGTCCATTCGGCGTCATAGTGCGCCATCGCGTCCGCGTCGTAATGTTCGACATCCGGGAAACGCAGCGCATATTCTTCACCCCTCATCACGGCGTCCATGAAGTCGTCGGTGATGCAGACGGAAATGTTGGCGCCAGTCAGGAATTCAGGATTGTTGACTGTATAGGTTCCGCCATCGCGCAATTTCTTCTCGGCTTCATGGATGACCGAGGCGTCAAAACCGCCATGCCCCGGGATGTGTTTGTAGTTGACGATGCCTGTATACATGTTGATGTCCTTTGATGAAAACGGCGTGAAATGCAGTTTCTCTTTCGCCAACATGCGGATCTGTTCATCCTCGAAATTTTCGATGATGTAGCGCAGGATGCGCGGATTCTGCATCTTGGAAATGATGAATTCGAAGATATCCGGATGCCAGTCGGCCAGCATGATCATCTGCGCGCCGCGTCGGGAACCGCCTTGTTCGACCAGATGCGTCAGCTTGGCGATGTCGTCCATCCAGGAAACGGAGCCGGAAGAGCGCCCGTTGACGCCTTTAACCAACGTGTGGCGCGGACGCAGCGTCGAACCGTTCGAACCGACGCCGCCACCACGGCTCATGATTTCCATGACTTTTTTGCGGTGATCGGAAATGCCTCCGCGCGAGTCGGGTACGAAAGGCATAACGTAACAGTTGAAATAGGTAACATCGGTACCCGAGCCAGCGCCGTAGAGCACGCGCCCGGCCGGGATGAAGTTCAAGGCTTTTTGTTCTTCGTAGAACTTCAGAAATGCTTCATGGCGAAGTTCCGGCGTGATTTCGACCTCGGCCAAGCCATGGGCGTTGCGCATCGCGATCTGTTCGTAGAAAAGCTCCAGTGGTTTGTCCAACGTCAGGATCCGGCGCGTCACGATGCCGCCTTCCTCGACTTCGAAATCATCGATGTTGTGCTGGTATTCCTCAGAAACTTTGATGCGTACAGTCTGTTCCTTGTGGTTTACGGAAAGGACGGTTCCTGTTCCGCGGGCTGGATATTTCGGATCTTCCTTGACCGTCAGAATGACGAGATCGCCTTCGGATAGGGTCTCCTTGGTGGAATCCTTGTAGGAGTAGCGATCCAGCATGACGAGGCGGGACACGCCCTCATAGGTGACGTGCATATCATCTGTGATCGGAAATACATGTGGAAACCGCTCGATGTCCTTGTTCAATTTTTCGAATCCTGCTTTAAATGTGGTTTTTGTTGCATCCACAATAATCACTCCCTTATTTATGGCGAAAACACTAGATGTTGTGCTGTTTGTTTATTTCTCATACCATATATACTAATTCTGTTCACCGGATAAATCAAGGGGAACAGGCAGAGAATTGGAGCATGCAAACGAATGAAAACGTTGTTTGGATGGAAGGGGATGCGTTTATAAAAATATATCGGCCAATAAGAAGAGGACGTTGCGCGTCGGGATGTAGTTGACGACTGTCGAGGAAAGAATGAATGCCGAACAGCCGAGATGACAAGCCGTTGTTTGTATTCGATAACCCCAGAAAATCCGATCCTGCCCATAATGCGAAATAGTACCCACTCAACCCTCGCGAAAGCTATAATGAAAGCAGAAAGAACAACAAAAGAAAGGAGCTCAAGCATGAATGATGATAAAGAACGCTTCGCGGACATGATCCGCCATTCGCAGCGCATCGTCGCCTTCACGGGGGCGGGTATCAGCACCGAGAGCGGGATCCCAGATTTCCGTTCGGCGGGCGGGATGTTTGATCGGCTGAGCGGCCGCCATTTTACCGGCGAGGAGACGCTCAGCATCGGGTTTCTGGAGACGTATCCCGAACTATTCTTCCACAATTATGCGGCGCATTTCGATTTTTTGCAGGCGCTCCCGAATGCCGGGCACCATTTCTTTGCGGATCTCGAGCAGACAGACAAAGTAGTCACCATCGTCACCCAGAACATCGACAATCTGCACCAGTCAGCCGGCAGCAGCACTGTTATCGAACTGCACGGCAACGGGACGAGATGGCGGACGTCCGACACGGCCGAACCCGCCGATGCCACCGGGATCATCCTGGACGCGGAAGGCATCCAACGCGATCCCAAGGGGAGGATGGTGCGTCCAGATATCGTGCTCTACGGCGAAATGCTCGACGAGGAGGCGATGGAGCGCGCGGCCGCGGCAATTGGCGCGGCAGATATGTTGGTCGTCATCGGTACCTCATTGGCCGTCTATCCGGCCGCGAGCTTCGTCCACTATTTCAAAGGACCCTATGCAGTGCTGCTGAACCGTACGCCCGTACCGCAATCGCTGTCCTTCCAATTGGCCGTACAGACCGATGCAGGTGCCTTTTTGGCGGACGTATGGGAAGAATATTTTGCAAAATGAATAATATGGCGCTCTAACAAAAAGAGGATTCTTGAAAGGGGAAGTCGTTATGCCGAAGCTTAGACAGCTGGCGAGCTATCTGGTCTATTCCTATGAAAACCATGTGGCAGCCCGGTTCGGAGACAATGAACTGAAGCTGCAGGCGATGCTCTATTTCGCGCAACGGGAATGTCTGGCTGTGGTCGGGGAGCCGTTGTTCGAGGAGAGTTTTGAAGGCTGGGAAGAGGGGCCGGTGCTGCTGGAACTGCATTTCTTCTTCGAGGAAGGCTACGACCCCTTCGAACCATTGGAGATGAAAAAGTTGACGGAGCGCGAACAGTTCATCCTCGACCGAATCGTATTTGCATACGGACAGTATGAAGGCTGGTATCTGTCGGATTTGGCGCGCCGCGAAACATCCTGGCGCAACAGCAGGAATAATGCCGCCACGGAATCTACCGAACCAAAATTCCTGGAACTTGCGGATATCTTCGAGGACGCGAAAAAAGTGCGGATTTATGACACGTTGTTCGATGTTTATCTGGATGAATTGGAGGAATTCGAAGGGGAGGTGCTGGAGCCATGAATGAAACGCAAGCCTACATCGGTGCCATTGTGAAGACCCGTTTTGCCTATCATGACCTTGAAACGGACAAAATCGCCTTCAAATCGCGCCCATTCCTGATCATCGGTGCCGAATACGATACGCTGCCGTGCGACTTTACGGCCTTTCCGATTTCGAAAGTGTCGACGAGCCAAAACATCGACCCCGTCCACGACATCAAAGTCGAAAAGGAACGCTACCCCAAACTTAGCCTGAATGCGGAAGTCTCCTACATCCGCGTCCATAAAATCCAGACGATCCACAGCTCCCAGCTTGCGATCGGAATCCTGTCCTCATTGAGTGAGACCTACCCAGATTTTTATGTGGAATTGAAGGCAGCTTACCGGGATTTTTCCGGAGGGCTATTCTGAATTAGCCAGCCTACGGCCCCGAACTGAAAATTGCCACGCAAAAAAACACCCCTGCATAGCGGAGGCCCATGATGGAGCCTCCATTCTATGCGGGGGTGTTTTACAAGCGTTTATGCAAACTCAGCGACGTGCGCCAAAGCTTCCAATAAAGAGATTCCGCCTGCCAAGTAGAAATTGTTTGTTCCAGTCTATTTAACACCATTTCCCTTTGTCGGGAAAGCAGCGACAACAGTGCCTACTGAATCATTAAAAATGACTTGTTTTGAAGTCACAGTAACAGTAATATTCAATACAGCAGCAGTTGCAGTAAGCTCAGCCAAAATGGCTTGTTTATCAGCTTTAGTAAGCTGATTCATGCTTTTCGCTCCACGTGCATTCACGATAGCTTGTGCATTATTGATGTGGACAATAATCTGATCCGCTTCTTCAGTAGTCACATTATTGGACTTTAAATAATTTTTTGCTTGCTGCACATAATTGGAGGGTAAGCTACTGGCTACCAAAGTGCCGATGATATCATTTTCAGTTGCAGCAACAACATTCGGTTGCGCTCCGACGAACAACACGAATGCAAACAAGAGAGATACGATGACTTTTTTCATATATTTTTCACCTCCTTTCCATGCATCTGTCTTCCGAAGATGAATCAGTATTGGTCCATTTCGGTCCCATATTCGCGATTTTGGCGGTAGGTCGTTCGCTTGGCTTTGCTGATCATATTGTAGCCAACAAGGCAAGCTATCCCCAAAAAGAAGACCAGTGCCCCGGCGGCCAATAAAAATGTAGTGTAATGCATAACCAACGTGCGCAGGGCGGTGTTGATATAATCCGTTGAAACAGTGATGCGCTGCGGAACTTCAAGACTCAATGCTACGATTGCAGGGATGATGACGAAGGCAGATCCGGAAACTAAGCCGCTGCCGATCCAGATCAAGGAGCGGTGAGGCAGTTTCCAGTTCAAGACGATGAGCGCCCCGATAATCAAAAAGAAGGTCAACGGGACGAGATAGAAATACGAAAGAACGATTTGCAGCATTTTCCGTCCGGCCTGGAATTGCGGGTAGGCAATGACGTGATCCAGATTGAACAAGGTAGTGTGGCTACCGAGAATGGCGGTGGCTTCTTCAATGATAGTATCCGTCTGCGCTTGCAAGCTTTCATCGAATGGCTGGTTGTGCTCTGCGGCATAACTCTCAACATAAGTCGTCACGGGTTCCACAAATACTCTGCGATCGATCGTGGTTGCGTAAGTTGCGCCAGGATCAATCAGATAGTTGAGTGCTTGTTCATTGTTCGTGCGGGCAAGCTGTTGCAGGCCATATTGGTCCATCGCGGCTTCCACGAAGATTTCCTCAGGTACGGACGTTTCCAAGCTCAACGTCTTGAATTCAGCGGACAGGCTTTCCTCTATTTGAGTGTAATAGGAGCTGTCTTCCAACTGCTGATTGAGGGCGCTTGCGCTCATCAGCACCTGTTTCATGAAGATGACTCCGATCAAGGCAATCACTACAAACATCAGGAGAAAGCTGAGGATCACTCTGCCAATTTTTTTTATTTTTCGCATCAAGTTCCTCCTTTAAAAATTGATTTCCGACAGCGGCTTACCTTCGACCAATTTTGCGGTCACGACATATCTGTCAGGTGTGTTACCGATGTAGTCGAAAGGATAATAAGTGTACAAAGTCAAAATTTGCTCTTCGGAAGGTGCCAGAATACTTTCGTCGGTATTGCTCTTGATTTCGATGTTGCTTATTTCATACACGTAGGTTCCGTAAGTCAGCTCCAGGCGGATTTCATCACCGATCTGCGCTTCATCCAGCGTCTTGAAGACCGAATTGGTGTGCCCGGTGATGACGGTGTTTCCGATATCCCCCGGAAAAACGGAACCATAATATTGGCCGGCACCATCTAACAATTGGGTTGCACCGTCGCCGACGAAAACAGGCGAGACGATGCCTGCCGCATCCACGCGCAGCGTCCCGTATTCATCCCCATATTTCGGGAATGAGAGTTGGGTCGTTGTGGTTGTCTCTTCCACAACCGTGCTGCTGTCGCTCAGATTCGTCTGAGCAATGGCGACTTCCTGCGGGAAAAACATCCGCGACATGTAAAAAGCGTAGGAGACATTATCAAAAAAAGCCAAGGAAAGCAGCGTAATGCCGGATACGAAGAGCAGTACCGGGATACCAATCAGCATACCGATCCTACTTCGCTTTGCCCGATTCTTTTGACTTATTTTTTTTCCCATCATTCCACTCCATTCATTTTAGGTCATGCAGAGCATGCTATTTTATCAAAAAATGATTTCCCTCTATTTGGTATTTGTTGAAAAATAAAATGAAACAGAAAATGACGTTTTACTTTCAAATGTAATGATATTATTCCATGGATATCATGATTCCTACCGTTTATAGTCATATAGGACTATAAACGACTTCTACCTAAATTATCTTATTAGGCTATAGCCCAACTGAATAATTCATACAGTATCAAATGACTATTACTAACCTTGCTACAACAGCATTTTTAAGCCTTAAAGTAAGGAAGTACTGGTATCCGTGGCATCCCATCATTTGGGTCAAACTAGCACTTGAAGTGGACTCCAAGTCAACATAAAATAGAGGGAACATGTTTATTTCAAAAAAACAAAAGGCCAGCACCCCTTTCGGGAGTGCTGGCCTTTTGATCAGAAAATATTTAAAATTTTTTAAGGAGAATGGGGGATTCGAACCCCCGCGCGCCTTTCGACACCTAACGCATTTCGAGTGCGTCCTCTTCAGCCGGACTTGAGTAATTCTCCATAAATGATATTATAACGCTTTTCGGACAATCAGAAAAGAATATTTTTCAAAAAGTACTAAAAAAAGCAGAAACATTTCTGGGAAGGGGACCTGTTGAAGTATTACGCTAAACCGGAAATTGAACGGTTTTCTTCCGCGAGGGATTAAATTATGGTAATATGGAACCCTATGTACTCATTTCATTGTAATTTTTTACATACATCAGGAGGAATTTGAATTGTATAAACTATTGAATCACTGGTACAAGCTGAGCCTTGTCAAACGTATCATCGCTGGGCTGATAATAGGTATTATTCTTGCCGTAACTATTCCGGATACAGCAAAACCGATCACTATTTTTGGAGCGCTGTTTGTCGGTGCTTTGAAAGCAATCGCGCCGATGCTGGTCTTTTTCTTGGTTGCATCCGCGATTTCGCAACACAAAAAAGGCCAAGAGACAAACATGAAATCTGTCATCGTGCTCTACCTTTTAGGGACATTCTTGGCGGCACTCGTAGCAGTGGTCGCAAGCTTCATTTTCCCGGTGACTTTGACATTGGGGGCCGGAGCCGAGGATGTCACAGCTCCAGGCGGGGTAGTGGAAGTCCTGAAGGCACTGCTTCTGAACGTCGTGGACAATCCGGTCAAGGCGCTCTACAATGCCAATTATATCGGCATCTTGTCATGGGCTCTCATGCTCGGCTTTACCCTGAAGAATGCCGCAGCTTCAACAAAGCTGATGCTGTCCAATGTTTCTGATGCGCTGACGGAAATGGTCAGGATCGTTATTGCCTTTGCTCCTTTAGGGATCATGGGACTTGTCTTCGATGTCATCGCGACAAGTGGAATCGGCGTTCTGTTGGGCTATGGAAAACTGCTTGCTGTTTTGATCGGCTGTATGCTGTTCGTCGCATTGGTCGTAAACCCAATCATCGTCTACATCTATATCCGTTCCAATCCGTTTCCACTCGTCTTCAGATGCTTGAGAGAAAGTGGCATCACAGCTTTCTTCACAAGAAGCTCTGCTGCGAACATTCCCGTGAACATGACGCTGTGTGAGGACCTTGGATTGGACAGGGACACTTATTCCGTATCCATTCCGCTTGGTGCGACAATCAATATGGCCGGTGCGGCGGTAACGATTTCCGTCCTAACCTTGGCAGCGGTCAATACCTTGAATATCCCTGTGGATTTCGCAACAGCCTTCATCCTTAGTATCCTGGCAGCGATCAGCGCATGCGGGGCATCGGGTGTTGCCGGTGGCTCTCTACTGCTTATTCCTTTGGCAGCAAGTCTGTTCGGCATCCCGAACGATGTCTCGATGCAAATAGTCGGCGTCGGTTTCATCATCGGTGTCCTGCAGGATTCATTCGAGACAGCCCTTAACTCATCAACAGATGTCCTTTTCACTGCGACTGCAGAATTCGCGAAACGACGCAAGGAAGGCATCAAAGCCTGATTGAAGACCGTACAGCAAAGAAAACCACTGATCCCATTTCGGATCAGTGGTTTTTTTATGGTCAATTAATATTTGAATCAGTCTTCTGTCCCTAAAATTTGATTGATCTCTTGTGACAACAAGTCTGCCTTGCCGCCAAATACAGCTTGGATGCCGCCTTGAACTTCGAATACAGCAGTTGCTCCGAGATTCTTGATGGAATTTTTATCAACGATTGAACCATCTTTAACGGAAACACGCAGACGGGTTGCACAAGCAGTGACGGATTCGATATTTGCTTCATTTCCTAATGCTTCAATGATGATATGCGCTTCATCATTCAAAGTAGAAGCCTTGCCGGAAGCTGTAAGCGGAACGCTTGCGTCAGATTCTGACTCATCCATACCAGGCACCATTACTTTGAATTTCGTAATGAAGAAGCGGAATACGAAGTAATAAATCAATGCCCAAACGATTCCGATCGGGATCACCCATATCCAGTTTGTTTTGGCATTGCCTTGCAACGGACCAAACAGCAAGAAGTCAATCAGTCCACCGGAGAAAGTATTTCCGATACGGATGCTCAACAAGTCAGCAACGAAGAAGGAAACACCATCAAGGAAGGCATGAACCACATACAACCAAGGTG
The DNA here is from genome assembly GCF_049684335.1 of Trichococcus sp. Taxonomy (GTDB): domain Bacteria; phylum Bacillota; class Bacilli; order Lactobacillales; family Aerococcaceae; genus Trichococcus. The sequence continues at coordinate 66,711 of NZ_JBAVFV010000045.1, read as the reverse complement.
CGACGAACAAGAACATATATTCAAGTGGTTCGGTAATACCGGTCAAGAATGAAGTAAGAGCACTACTGAAATACAGACCGGCATTTTTTTGGCGGTTCTGCTTCGGAATGGAGTGGTACATTGCTAAAGAAGCAGCCGGCAAACCGAACATCATTGTAGCGAAACGACCTGCGAAGAAACGCGTTCCATAAGTGAAAAGACCTGTATGATTTGGATCGGCCAATTGCGCGAAGAAGATGTTTTGGGCACCAGCAATGGTTTCACCCGCTACAACTTCGGTTCCGCCCAAAGAGCTATACCAAAACAGCGGATAAATGGTATGGTGCAAACCGACCGCGCCTGTCAAACGAAGCAAAAATCCATATAAAAAGGTTCCAAAACTGCCCATAGCTGCTATGGCTGTACCGGCGGATGTCAGTGCGCCTTGGATCGGTGGCCAAATCAGATAAAAGAATGCCCCAAGAATGATAGCTGCAAATGATGCTACAATCGGAATAAAACGCGAGCCTCCGAAGAAACCCAAAAACTGCGGTAATTCGATTTTACGATAACGATTATGCAGGAAGGCAACGGTACTTCCGACAGCTATTGAACCAACAACCCCAGTGTCGATCGAAGCACCTTCTGCGGAAAATAATTGCAGAAAACCACTGATGGTTGCGACGAAAACAACGTAACCCACACCGCCGGCCAAACCAGCAGTCCCTTTATCTCCGTTCGCGAGACCGACAGCGACCCCGATGGTGAAGATGAGCGCTAAATTGGCAAAGACGGCATTTCCGGCAAAACTCATGATGCTCAGGATCACTTGTAACCAGCCAATATCAAGGAAAGGATAAGCAGCTAATGTACTTGGATTGGTCAATGCGCCACCAAAACCAAGCAAGAGACCGGCAGCAGGTAAAATGGCGATCGGGAGCATCATGGCTCTTCCGATTTGAGAGAATTTTTTAAACATGTTTATCACTCCTTATTTTAAGTTGTCAATGAAACGTTTTGCTATTTCTTTTGGCCGTGTGATTGCCCCTCCTACGACGATTCCCACAACACCCAATTCCTGGATTGCTTTAGCTTGTTCAGGCGTATGGATTTTACCTTCAGCGATGACATCCACACCGGCTTCCACCAGTTTTTTCATCAAGGCGATATCCGGCCCATCCTGTGAGGTGCTTTCCTCAGTGTAACCGCTTAGCGTTGTGCCGACAAAATCGATTCCTTCCTGGAAAGCATTGAGGCCTTCCTCAAAAGTGGAGATATCCGCCATGAACAATTGATCGGGATATTTTTCCTTGATTTCTTTGATGAAGGCATTGATTGTTTTGCCATCATAGCGTTCCCTCAAGGTACAATCCAATGCAATGACTTCTACCCCCGTTTCAACCAATTCATCTATTTCCTTCATGGTAGCCGTAATGAATGGCGCTTGAGGAGGGTAATCACGTTTGATGATCCCGATGATCGGTAAATCAACTTTTTCCTGAATTTGACGAATATCTCGTACCGATTCAGCGCGAATGCCGACTGCACCAGCTTGTTCAGCTGCAAGAGCCATCAAAGGCATGATGCCGCCTTCTTCGGTGTATAAAGGTTCTCCTGGCTGCGCTTGACAAGAAACAATGATGCCGCCACGGATTTGCTTGATGAATGCTTCTTTATTCATGGATATTTCCTCCGTTATTTATTTTATTCCGGAGTTTATCTCCGTAAATGAAATATAGCATACGCTTTCATGTTTGTAAATAGGGAATTTGCATTTATAAAAGTTCGTGTATAATGAGAGACATAAACATGAAAAAGACTGACTTTATGGGACTAGCTCACCTGATCCAAGAAAAATACCATGCGTTGACGAAATCCGAGAAAAGGATTGCGGATTATTTGCTGACCAACAAAGAACAAGCCGTGTATCAAACAATGAAGGATGTAACCGAAGCGGTGAAGGTAGGAGATGCTACTCTTATCCGTTTCTCCCAAAAGATTGGGTTTAATGGTTTTTCTGACTTGAAAATCGCCATCGCCAAAGAGGAATTCACCAGTCAGTATGAAGCTGATAATGACCATCAATTTTACGACCGAATTTTGGAGAACCAAATCAAAGTTTTGGAATCGACTCGGCAGTTGCTCGATTCGGAAGTGGTCTTGCAAGCAATCGAAGCCATCACCAAAGCCAAACGGATATACATCATTGGAGTTGGATCGAGTGGCTTGTCGGCCTCTTCATTGGAAAAGATGTTGCTCCGGGTAGGGGTGCATGCGAACCATATCGTTGATCCGCATTTTCAAGCCCATGCCTTAGCCTTGCTGGGACCGGAAGATCTCGTGATCTGTTTCTCTTTGAGCGGTCGTACAAAGGATATCCACGATTCTTTGAAAATAGCCAAAGAAAATCATACACCTATTATTGCCATCACCAATTTCAAATCCTCGCCTATTGCTGAATTGGGTGACATTGTCCTGCAAACCGCCAATGAGGAATTTTTTGATGGAGGATCGCTGGCCGGGAAAATTTCACAATTGTACATTTCGGAGACTCTGGTGCGGGGATATGAAATTAAGAATAAAATCAAAACGGTCGAATTACGGGAAAAAGTATTGCGTTCCATTATTGATAAAATACTGGATTAATTTTGCAGCGGCATCATCCACTTGTCTCTGAAACAGTCACTAGCGACGCAGCCTATAGTGTAATTATATTATGGGCAGGCGCGCTATTTTTGCATGGATGGAAGGGAACAGGTCGTTTGTGACACTTTGTTGAACAGAAATTTTTGAGAAGAATAGTTGCTCAAAAATATGCTATACTTGAAGAAAGAATGAGGATGGATAAGTGAGTGTTCGGTACTTTGCATCAGAGCACGAGTCGTAGGAGGTTGATTATGGGGGAAGAGAAGCAAACGGACATAAAACAGCTGAAAAGTCCGATCAACAAGGAAATCATGAACATCGCGTGGCCGGTTCTGATCGAACTGGTCTTGAGTTCGTTGTTCGGGATGATCAACATGATGATGCTAGGGAACATCACAGACCATGCCTATGCCGCGGCGGCCGTTTCGGCGGTCGGCGTGACGAACCAACCGCTGTTCCTCGGGTTGGCCGTAGTACAGGCGCTGAACATCGGAGGCACAGCCTTGATCGCCCGTTACTTCGGAGCCGGAAAACACGACCGGATGGAAAACGTCATGAAGCATGTCATGATCATCAGCATGATCCTTTCCGCCCCATTAGCCCTGGCCGCCTTTGTCTATTCCGATCAGATCATGTCCTTTATGGGTGCGCAGCCCGATACGGTCGAAGTCGGGAGGCTCTATTTCCGCATTATCTGTATCAGTTACTTGCTGCAATCCTTCAACTTCAGCATTTCCGGGTCCTTGCGCGGGATCGGCGAAACACAGATTCCGATGGGCGTGAATTTGCAAGCGAATTTCCTGAATGTCATCGGCAATGCCTTGCTGATTTATGGACTTTTCGGGGTTCCTGCTTTGGGCATCGAGGGCGCGGCGATTTCGACCGTCATCGCCAATCTTGTGGCGAATTTCCTGCTGATCCGTTACCTGCGTTCCGGCAAGAGCAAGCTAAATTTTTCCTTCGCGCATCCTTTCCACTTTTCGATGAAAACGATGAAAAGTTTGGCGAAAATCGGACTGCCTTCAGCACTGGAACAACTGGCGCTGCGATCTGGGATGATTCTGTTCATCCAGATAGTGTCAGGCTTGGGGACCGTCGTCTTTGCCGCCCATAACATCGGCATGAATATCCTGTCCCTGTCATTCACGCTCGGACAAGCCTTCGGTATTGCGGCGTCCGCTTTGGTCGGTAGGGCATTGGGTGCCGGTGACGCAAATCTGGCCGAAAAATATGCCTCGCGGACCGGTAAAATCGGCAGTCTGTGGGGTGCAATCCTCGGGGTGGCTTTCTTTTTCGGCGCCGAGTACATCGTCAGCTTCTATTCCAGCGATCCGGAGATCATCAGGAATGCCGCAATTGCCATCCGGGTTGCTGCTATCACGCAGCCTTTCCAGTCGCATCAACTGATCGTCGCGGGTTCATTGCGTGGGGCCGGGGATACGATTTTTCCCCTCATCTCAACTTTCCTTGGGATTTTGATCATCCGCGTCGCAGCCGCCACTTTCTTCGTTCAGGTGCTCGGACTGGGTATCCTCGGTGCCTGGCTGGCCGTTATGTTGGATCAGATCATCCGTTGGTTCCTGATTGCGATGCGCTTCCGCTCAGGAAAATGGAAAAAGATGAAACTGGCGTAAATAGACCAAGAGAAAGAGCTATCTGTTCGTCCTCCAAAAATTCAACAAGCTACAATTTGTCCTCCTCTTTCTGAAAAAGAGGGGGATTTTTTTCACATGCTTTGCTGAAAAATGGTATACTATCCAATGAGAGAACGGTTACAAAGTGTGATCTGTTAGCCGTAATGAAGAGGCCAATATAAAGGAGGATGAGCAGTATGGGAGGACAACTGATACTGATTCGGCATGGAATCGCGGAGGAGCGCACACCGGAAGGGGATGACTTCTACAGAAAACTGACGGACGAAGGCGTAGAGGAACTGAGTGCATTCCTGCCCGACATCGCACCCTTATTGATTGAGAGCGGAAACCTGAAGATATGGACAAGCCCATTGGTCCGGGCGCGTCAGACTGCTGAATTGGTGGCTGAAGCCACTGCCGTCGAAGTGATCCAACCGCAAGAATTTTTGGAGACCGGTGATTCTGCCGCTTTTATGGAGGCGTTGAAACAGGAGGATGATGGCTTCAATTTGGCGCTTGTCGGGCACGAACCTTACATGAGCATCTGGACGAAAGAATTGATTGGTGCTGCGATTCCGTTTAAAAAAGGGGCAGTCGCCTTCTTTACAGTCGACATGACCGCAGAACCAATCGGCAATCTGGAGTGGCTCCTGGCGCCAGGCGAATCGGCGAAACGCAAACATGAAGATGCCGCCGATAAAAAACATGCGGCTGACAAGCATGAAGGGGGAGCTGATTGTGGCCCGTGCGATGGGGAAGACACGGTGTACGCCGGTATCATCAACGAACAAATAGCCGGGATTCAGCACGCCTATTCCACCTATAAGCAAGACCCCGTCGAGCCGGAATCGGCGCATGCGCTGCGCGTCGCAATCCGCCAACTGCGGGCGCTATTGAACTTTAACAAAGCGAACGGTGAAGAGAAATATTACCGGGAAGCGGGCGAAGACTGGCGGGATATCGCCACTACGTTCGGATACCTACGCGAGCTGGATGTGCTGATGGAAGAGTGCCGTGAGCTACGCGGGTTGTATCCGGACATGCTTGCCGAGGATGGCCAAGTCATGACTTGGTTGATGAAAGAACGCCAAGGCGAACAAGCCAGCATTCATGAATTGATCACGAGCGGTGCCCTCACCGAACGCATCCTCGATGCGGAAGCAGCAACAGCCCACTTCCTGAAATCCATCAGTCTGGATGATGAACAGCAGAAAAAAGCGACAATCAAAAAACTGGAAAAAATGAAGAAACGCCTGATGCGCAAGTGGGAAGAAGTCGATTTCTCAAACCATGAACAGACCCACTGCCTGCGCATCAACGCCAAAAAACTGCGCTATGCCGCGACTTACCTCGCACCGATCCTGGGAGAGAAGGACAAGGACACTATCAAAGAGATGAAGAAAGTGCAGACCGCACTCGGTACGCTCTGCGACCTCGACATCAATGGGCACCTGCTTTTGGAGATGGCCGATAAGACCGATGATCCCGATTTGCAGCACCACTTCAGAAAGCTCAGCGAACACCAATTCCAGCGCAGGGAAGCTATCCTGGCCGACGAAGCGGATTGAAAAATTTAAGAATAGTTGCTTTGGTCCATACCTGTTACGGGTTATGGATCTTTTTGTTGCAATAAAATATCCATCCAGATATAAACAAAATCAAAAAGATACCGATTACATAAAAGGCAAACAGAAGCATCATAGAAATGGGAGTGGGAAATTTGGAAGTAAGAGAAACTTTTATCAGTAATATCATGAGCAACAGTAAGAAAATAAATCTGTCAAAACTATTGAATTTTAAAAGTATCCGCATAAAATTGTTAGCTGGGTACTTCACTATCATTACTTTGATAGCAGTCTTAGGAATCAATAGTTACGTAACGACGAAAGAAATCAACGATAATACAAAGGACATTATTGAAAAGGATGTTATTGTTTTAGAGAGCGGGGAAGAGTTCAAATTTCTGATTTCCCAACGTATAGCAGTAGCGCGGGCATACTTGATGACCGGAGATGTGGCTTTCAAAGATATGTTTACACAATTTAGTGAAGAGAGCAATGCTGCTAAAGAAGAAATACTGGCTGTAGACAATTCAAAAGAAGTAGCCGCGTTATTTGAAGCGAATGACCAATGGGCAGAAGTAATGGAATCAGAGGTTCTTACATCTTATCAAGCGGGTAATACAGAAGAAGCAGTACTTACTATGGTGAACGTTGCGGATCCTGCCGTTCGAGAGCAAATCGAATCTGTAAGCACCATGATTGAACAAAAAGTTCAGACAATCGATAAAAATGGAAAAGCAATCATCGCGAGAGGCCAAAATTCGCTGAGGCTGGTTGTTTTACTTTCTGGGGCTGCTGTAATTATGAGTATCGTTATTGCATTCGTGCTTTCAAATGAAATCTCCAGCAAAATCAAGCTGATCAAGGAGCGTATGGGATTAATTGCTGATGGTAGGTTAAATGTCGAACCGATAGAAATATCAGGCCGAGATGAACTGGCTGAGTTGGCAATTGCAACCAATACAATGCATGAGCAATTAACTGCAATTGTTGTCAATATCCTGGATTCATCTAAACAATTAGCAGGTCATAGTGAAGAATTGACTCAATCTGCAAATGAAGTGAAAATTGGATCTGAGCAAGTTGCTTTAACCATGCAAGAATTGGCAACGGGGTCCGAGGCTCAAGCAAGCAATGCTAGCGCACTTGCAAATGTGATGGAAACCTTTAATGAAGAATTCAAAGCCGTTAACGAAAATTCTTTGATTATTGCAGATGCTTCCCGTCAGGTGATCGATCAATCAAATGAGAGTGAACAGTTGATGAATCTGTCAAGTCAACAAATGGAAAAAATAGAAACAATCATGAAGCAAGCTGTAAGCAAAATGCAATCTTTGGAATTCCAAACACAAGAAATCACCACGCTAGTGAGATTGATCCAAAATATAGCGGATCAGACCAATCTTCTTGCTCTAAATGCAGCAATAGAAGCAGCCCGAGCAGGGGAACATGGTAGAGGGTTTGCAGTCGTTGCGGATGAAGTCCGAAAATTATCTGAGCAAGTTGCAGTTTCTGTAAAAGACATTACTGGCTTTGTCGGGAAGATTCAGAGCGAGTCCAGAGATGTGAGTGTATCTTTGGAGCAAGGATATACGGAGGTTAAAGCAGGAGCGGAACAAATTCAAAGAACAACAGATATGTTGAATGAAATGGAAAATTCATTAAATGATATGATTCAGAATATTCTGCTTGTTTCCGATAAAATGTCCAGTTTGACTGAAAATACAGCAAGTATGAGTGTGGCGATAGAGGAAATAGCTTCCATTTCCCAAGAGTCTGCAGCTGGTGTCGAAGAGACTTCCGCTGCTACACAGCAAATCAACAGTTCCATGGAGGAAGTATCAATCAATTCTGAACAGATTTCTGGGTTGGCAGAAATGCTGCATGCGATTGTTAACCATTTTAAATTTCAGTAATAAAATTGATTCCTATAAAAGAGAGACAACTGTTCTTAATAAGACGGTTGCCTCTCTTTTACTTTTTATGAAGAACTGTAATTATGCAGAAGGACTAAATAATTTCAAAAGTCTGCCGATTAAGATAAGAATACCAGAATCATAAATAGTATGAATCATATACCAAAAAATTGATGGGAGTCACATCATGAAAAAATTTATCGTGTTTATCTGTAACCAACAGCAATTCGCCATTCCAATTGAAATCATTGAGAAAATATTACCATTAGGAAAGCTAACACTAATTCCGGAAGCTTCACCATACGTCAGTGGTGTTATCCAATACGCTGAGACCACAATGCCTATCATCGATTTGAGCAAGCGGCTCTTCGATAACGATATGGAGATTACGGAACACTCCAAAATCATTGTGGTGTCGGACAAAGAACTGAGATTTGGAATTGCAGTGGACAGTGTCGTTTCAGTCAGTGAATTCGATGAAGAACTTCCGACCGTAAACGGCAGTCTCGAAAATAAAGTCCAATATATCGAGCACCTATTCAAGACTGATACAGACATCATCATCCATATCGACATCAATGCTTTATTCCATTCTGATGGCATGCAAGAGTTAGCTGCGTTAAATGGATAACGGGTTAAGTTCAAAAAGGGGTTGATTACGTACTTTGGAGAAGGAACTAAAGGTCGGGATTTCTGATTACAAGATCGGGGAAGCACCACAGTCCTTATTTACCATCGGACTAGGGTCATGTGTAGGCATAGCGATTTATGATCCAACCACGCGCGTAGGCGGATTAAGTCATATTATGCTCCCGGACAGCAGTATGTTCAATGGGGAAAAAAAAATCGAAAAGTTTGCTGATTTGGCCATTCCGCATATGGTTTCGGAACTTGCCAAAAAAACACCAAAAAGAAGGTTAGTTGCGAAAATAGCTGGGGGCTCAAGCATGTTCAAAAACTCTTTGAATACACCTCAAGCGAATATCGGGTTACGCAACGTAGCGGCTGTTGAAACCATTCTTAAACAACAAGGAATCCCTATTCTGGCAAATCATACGGGAGGCTCAATGGGTAGATCTATGTTCTTCGACCTTCACACGCTGGAAGTGAAAGTTAGGATGGGGAATCGAGAAGTTTTTGATTTATGACGTTCAACGGGGGAACAGTAATGGAAATAAACATCTTATTAGTGGATGACTCAGCATTCATGCGGCAGATATTAAAAGAGAAAATATCGGAAATTGATGGGCTGAATGTTGTCGCAACAGCAAGGAATAGCCAAGAAGCTTTTCAAAAAATAAAACAGTTTAATCCGGATCTGATCACGTTGGACATTGAAATGCCGGGAATGAATGGTCTGGAGACATTGAAGGTCATCAAAGCGAGTTACGATATACCCGTGATGATGATGAGCTCCCTGAGCGGCAAAGAAATTACGATTGAAGCGTTGGAAGCTGGAGCGATTGATTTTATCGAAAAGCCTGCAGACATCAGGAATCAAGGGGAGTCTTTTAAAAAACAAATTGAGTTTGTCATGAAACAGTTCTTCAACAGAACCCAAGAAATGACCGCTCTCCGGATCAATGATGAGGGATCGATCCCAGCTAAATCCCGCCCAAATGCAGTGCGGGCTTTAGTGATAGGGGCATCAACCGGCGGGCCAAGGGCGCTTTTGCAAGTGATGAAGGACTTGCCGGAAGGGATCAATGTGCCCATTTTTATAGTGCAGCATATGCCAAAGGGGTTCACTGCATCATTTACGCAACGCATGGACGCGGTTTCGCCAGTAAAGGTAATTGAGGCTTACGACGGCATGCCGGTTGAGGGTGGAAAAGCCTATGTAGCACCGGGAGACTATCATATGACGGTGAAAAATCGCCGTATCCAACTGTCTCAAGCCGATAAAATTCATGGTGTGAGGCCAGCTGTCGACCATCTTTTCAGCTCAGCATCCGAAAGTTACGGGAGCCGCCTGATCGGGGTTGTGCTTACCGGTATGGGTAAAGACGGTACGGAAGGTCTAAAGAAAATAAAGACTAATGGAGGATATACCTTCGCTCAGGACAAAGAGTCTTCCTTGGTTTTTGGCATGCCCGGCAATGCCATCCAGAATAAGGTGATCGACGAAGTAGTCAATCTGGAAGAATTGACAGATGCGCTAAACCAAGTACTAGGCGGGAGGAACTAAATGTTGGACTTTAACTGGTTTTATGCTTGGTCAGAAAAAACGTTGCATTTGAATTTGATAGCCTACAAAGAAGGGCAATTACAAAGACGGATTGAGACGATCATGAAAAAATCCGGAGCAACCGATTTGAAGCAATTTGCCAAAATGATTGAAACCGATGAAAATATAAAAAAGAGTTTTTTGGATTACATCACAATCAACGTGACGGAATTCTATCGCAACAAGGAAATATTTGAGGAATTTGAAGAAGTCTTCATCAATAGACTTTCCTCGAAATTCAAAGCCTTGAAAGTATGGAGTGCAGCCTGTTCGACGGGAGCGGAGGCTTATTCGATCGCTATGATTCTGAAAAAAAATAAGCTGACTGCGAACAGCAAGATAATCGCCACAGATATAGACGAAACCATTTTGTCAAAAGCTAAGGCTGGAACGTACTCCAAATTGGAAGTACAGAACGTTCCCCCCATGGAAAAAAGACTCTATTTTACCGAGCAGAACAACCGGTATGTGTTGTCGGATGACATCAAAAAAACGGTTCATTTCAAAAAACATGATTTGATTCTGGATCCCTACGAAAAAGGCTACCATGCCATTATCTGCAGAAATGTCACAATCTATTTCAAGAATGAAGTAAAAGAAAAAATATACCGAAATATCGCGGATTCGTTAGTACCCGGGGGATTGTTCTTTATAGGGGCTACGGAGTCTGTATACAAACCTGAACAATACGGATTAAAAAAAGTAGCTGCATTTTTATATGAAAAGATGTAAATAAGCAAATCAGAGGACTACGAGAGGAAGGCTGTGATTCAATGGACGATAATAGTAAGTACAGGGAACTCTTCTTTGAAGAAACGGATGAACATCTGCAAAATTTGAATGATCAAGTGATGGAACTGGAAAATGATCCGGAAAAAGTAAGTATTTTGGATGAGATTTTCCGTTCAGCGCACACACTTAAAGGCATGGCGGCTACTATGGGCTATACAACCATGGCGGAATTGACGCACAAAATGGAAAACGTGTTTGAATTGCTCAAAACGGGCAAGCTAGCTGCAGATGAAGGGATCGTTACGTTGATCTTCGATTGTCTTGATATGCTCTCCGCCATTGTAGAAGATCTGAGAACTGGGAATGAAGGGGAGCTAGATACTGCAACGCTCAAAAATAAATTGGACAATCTTTTGGCAATCAAAAAAGCAGAACCAAAGGATGAGGCAGTCAGCGAACCCACTTTAAACAAGATGATAATTGATGATTCAAATTTTGCATTGGAAAAACTTGATTCATCAGATATTTCGGTCATCCGCGATGCCCACGAGAAAAACTACCATGCATTATTTATCAAGGTCAGGCTCGATGAGACCAGCATGATGAAGAATGCCAGAGTTTATGTGGTCATCAATAAACTGGAGAAGAACGGAGATATTCTTTATTCCGATCCCGATGTTGTGACGATGGAAAATGAAGATTTTGGGAATGAGTTCACCATCGTCTACCTGACTAAGACAGAAAAAACGGCTGTCAAAGAACAGATTCTGGAAACCAGTGAAATAGAAGGCGTAGTCATTCACGAAATAACGGCAGAGGACCTCAACGCAGAGAATGCTGTCGTCGAAGCAGTACTTCATCCAGAAGCAGATGAACACAATGCAGAGACAGAAATAAAAGCAACAATTATAGCTAAGCAGAAACAAGCCCCGAATCATAGTAACTCGATGAATCAGTCGATAAGGGTTGATATCGAAAAATTGGATTCCTTTATGAATCTTGTGTCGGAATTGGTCATCTATCGTACACGTTTGGAAGAAATCAACGAGGATCTACAAAGGTCCGAACTGCGGGAGCCATTGGAACAAGTTAGCCGGATTGCGACGGATCTCCAGGAATTGGTGCTCAAAATCCGCATGCAGCCCCTCAGTGTTGTCACGAATCGGTTCGGCAGAATGATCCGTGATTTGAGCAACGAGCTTGAAAAAGATATTGATTTGGTTATCGAAGGCGATGATACGGAATTGGATAAGACAGTCGTATCAGAACTGGGTGAACCGCTCATCCATCTTTTGAGGAATGCTGTGGACCACGGAGTAGAAACGCCTGAAGCCAGAACCGCAAAAGGGAAGAACCCAAAAGGGACGATCCGGATAACGGCATACCAGGAAGGGAACAGAGTGTTCTTGACAGTTTCCGATGATGGCAAAGGGGTGAATCCATCAGTCATCAAAGAAAGTGCTGCCCGAAAAGGGATCGAAACCGACCATTTATCCGATAAGGAAATCCAACAATTGATTTTCCATCCGGGCTTCTCCACTGCAAAAAATGTGACCAACATTTCCGGACGGGGCGTTGGCATGGATGTTGTGAAGCAGAAAATCAATGAGCTGGGCGGTACGATTGAGATCATCAGTGAAGTCGATAAAGGAACCGCCTTCCGGATGAGTTTGCCGCTGACGTTGTCGATCATCCAAGCATTGCTTGTTACGGTTGGAACGGAGCAGTTTGCGCTGCCGCTGGGGGTTGTCAGAAAAGTGATTCGTCCTGAACCGGAAGAGATTGTCCAGACGCACACCGGTGAGGTATACTATTTTGAAGACGAGACGATTCCGGTCGTCCGCCTGCAGGATAGTTTGGATATTCATACCGGAGTGGAAGAGAAACCTTATCTGATAATCGTAAAAATTGATGAGCGTCTGTACGCTTTAGCAGTGGATAATCTGATTCGGCAACAGGAAATTGTCATTAAAGAACTAGGCCAAGAGCTGAAAAATATCAACAAGTACTTGGGAGCCACCATTATGGGGAACGGGAATATCATCTTGATTTTGGATATCACCGCAGTATGCAACGAAAGAAATGTGGCTGTCTATGTATAAAGATTATACAGAGATGCAATTAGACATCATAACCGAGTTTTTTTCGATAGGTGGAGGCAATGCAGCGACAAGTCTATCACAGTTGATCAATCACCCTGTCGTAATGACGGTACCGTTAGTGGAAACGATGGACTATTCCGAATTGTTTGAAGGGATCATGTCCGACGAGAGCAGCGTGAATGCTGCCATTACGATGATTCATGGAGAACTGGAAGGCGCGTTTTTGTTTGTGATCAGGGATGATGAAGCCGACAAACTGGTGTCTTTGATGCTGGGTGAGACACAGGGTGATCATGAAATGGCCGCGTCCGCTTTTATCGAACTGGTCAATATTATCGTCAACACCTTTTTGAATGCAATCTCGCAAGTGTTTGATGTGACCGTGACGACAGGCATCCCCTTCATGATAGAAGACATGTTTGGCGCGATCATCAGCAGTATCTACATGGAGCAAGGTGTTTATGAAGAAAATCTTTTCATCATAAAGAATGAATTTTCTTATTTGGGAGAACGCCTGGATGCATCCTTGTATTTTATCCCAAAGCAAGGCGTTTTAGATGAATTATTAAATGGAATCACAACTGAAAAGGAGAATTGATTATGGCAAAAAGTGTAATGATTGTTGATGATGCAGCATTTATGAGGATGAAACTGAAGGATATTCTGGAAAAGAATGGATACAGTGTCGTAGCAGAAGCACAGAATGGCATTGAAGCTATCGAAAAATACAAAGAAGTTCGTCCTGAGATTGTAACGATGGACATTACGATGCCGGAAATGGACGGGATTGAGGCATTAAAAGGAATCAAGGTGATTGATGCAAACGCGAAAGTGGTTATGTGCAGCGCCATGGGACAACAAGGTATGGTAATGGATGCCATTCGAGCAGGGGCTGCGGACTTTATCGTAAAGCCTTTCGATACAGATCGCGTCATCAAAGCATTGGATAAAGTCATTTGATCAGGAGGGCAACATGCAAATAATCGTCTTTACTTTAAAAGAAAAGTATTATGCTATACCTACTGAAGATGTCGAAGAAATAGTCAAGGAAATGCCTTCTACTCATGTGCCGAAAGCCCCTTACTGGGTGGAAGGATTGATCAATATCAGAGGGAATGCCATCACTTTGATTAATTTGTATAAATTACTTAGTAAAACTAGTGAAACAGAAGAACTGTGTTACAATAGTATCATCATTTTGAAGAACAACGATAAAAAAGTTGCTTTTGCGGTGGACTCTGTTGAATCTGTCTCGGAAATTGATTCACACGATATACAAATGACTGACTACACGAATGCAAAGGAAGTAGCAGGCATCATCAGATTAAACAACAAAATGATCAGTTTAATAAGTATGGAAGCATTATTTTCTATAAATGAGGGGTAAGCGTGAGTAAAGTTCTATCTCAACAGGAAATAGATTTGTTGATGGAAAGTGTGAAAAGTGGAGAAATTGACACTGAACTAGTAGAGGTAGCGGAGCCCGTTAAGATTAAGACATATGATTTCAGAAGGCCGGCCCGGCTTTCGAAAGAATATATGACGACTCTAACGATGTTGCTCGAAGAATATGCTAAGATTGCAAGTAACTTAATAACAACTCAAGTACGTTCAAATGTGTCGCTGCGAGTTGCTTCGATCGAACAAATCAGTTTTGATGAGTTTTTGCATTCTATTCCTTACTTTACTTTGATGGGTCTATTCCGATCAGAACCACAAGAAGGTATGCAGATTGTCGAGATTAATTCTCAAGTTTGTCTGCAGTTATTGCAATTGTTATGCGGCAGCCCGGATACAAGACTATCTGATTCAGGAAACGGCAAAGACAGCTTTACAGATATCGAGATCGCCATTTTGGAAGAAGTGGTCGGCAATTTTGGGCACGCGTTACAGTTAGCTTTCAGAGATATCGTAGAGTTGAACGTTAAAATGGAATCAATGGAAACGAATGCACAGCTGCTGCAGTCGATGTCACCCAATGAACCTGTCATCATGACTACGTTCATCATTGAATTATTGGAGGACCAGACATTCATAAATCTGTGCATTCCGTATGTTTTTTTTGAGAGCATGTTGGACAAATTGAGTTTTCGCAATTGGTTCCATTCAGGCCGTATGACGGATCCTTCAGACAAAGACAACTTGACTAAAAATCTCCAATCTGTTCCGGTGTCCGTAGAGGTTTTGCTTGGGAAGACGAACGTATCGATGGATAGTTTTTTACAATTAGAGTTGGGTGATATCATCACCTTGGATAAACCCACACATGAGCCATTGGTCATGTCCATCGAGAATATGCCAAGTTATTTGGTGAAACCTGGTGTACTGGGAAACAAAATGGCGGTTGAGGTATTACACTATATCGGAGGAGACATGGATTAAATGAGCACGGAAAAACTAACACAAGAAGAAATCGATCGCATGATGAGTGAATTAACCCAAACGCCAGTTGCCACATCCACAACCATCAGCCAAATGGAGAGCGATATCATCGGGGAAGTCGGGAACATCTCTATGTCCCAAGCGGCTACGACCTTGTCCGAAATTTTAGGTCATAAAGTATACATCACAACGCCCAAAGTATCCGTCAAAAGTATCCGTCAGGTGTTAGATGCTGCAGTTAAGCCTAAAATTGTTACCTCAATCGGATTCAAAAAAGGTTTGACAGGGAATAATCTCTTGTTGATGGATGCGCAGGACTCAGTGATTATTGCCAATTTGATGATGGGCGGAGACGGCCAAGTAACCAGTTCGGAATTAACGGAATTGGAACTGAGTGCGGTCGGTGAAGCAATGAACCAGATGATGGGTTCTTCCGCAACGGCCATGGCGACCATGCTGGGGAAAATGATCGATATTTTGCCTCCAGAAGTTCATTTGATTAATGATAAAGACAACTTGAATGTCGACATAGGTATTGGAAACTTGCATTCGGATGTATGCCTAATTGCTTTCCAATTGGAAGTTGAAGGCATTCTGCAGAGTGAAATCATGCAAGTGTTCACGATGGATGCCGTCAAAGAAATCTCCGAAATCATGTTGGCGGATCAAGGAGAAGTGCTTGCGCCAGTGGAACGAAAGCAAGAAGAGCGTCGCCCACAGCCTCCTTTGCAGGCTGAAGCTGATGTGGTTCCGATTCAAAAACCAGCTTTTCAGGAATTGCATAAATCCGATAAACAACATCTTCCGCAAAATTTGGAGCTGATATTGGATGTTCCGTTGGAATTCAGTGTGATGCTGGGAGAAAGCAAGAAAACGATCAAAGATATCCTTTCGTTAGGTACAGGCTCCGTTGTGGAACTGAACAAACTGACGGAAGAACCTTTGAGCATCTATGTGAACGGTAAGCGGATCGCTGAAGGCGAAGTTGTAGTCATCAATGAAAACTTTGGTATCCGCATCACAAACATTCTGAGCAAGGAAAAACGCATCGCAACGTTATAGAAAGTAGCGCCTTTGGAAAGAGGCGCTGCTTTCTTTCTTTTTTATCAATCATTCCTTGGGCTTTTTCTGGATTTTGACTTAACTTTTCAGGAAAGAGGTCGACAATAGTGATGTGGATACAATAAGATAGATACATACTAACCAGTAAAAAGGAGTGAGTTGCATGAAAATCGGCAACGGCTATAACAGTTACCTTAAAGCGATCCAAAAGGACACATCACATAAAGAAACAATCAAGGCTGAACCGCTTAAACCAAGAGCAAATGAGGCGGCGGCAAAAGTCGAGATTTCAGAAGAAGCGAAGCGCTTAGCTGAAAAGTCAATCGATAGCGCCCCTAGCGCCAAAGCCCAAGAGATAAAAGCAGCCATCCAAAACGGTACATATAAAGTGAGTGCCGAAAAAATTGCTGCAAACATGATGAAAGCAATGGAAGAACAAGGAGCTGGCTCGGAATGATGGAAACGAGACAACAGGGCTTATCTTTATTGATGGATCTCAAAGAAACCTTGAAACGTGAAAAGGAAGCCTTGATGGCAAATGATAGTGCTGCATTCGAAAACATTGTCACCGAAAAACAAGCTTTTTTATTTCATTTGGAGGAAGCGTCCTTTGAAGGCTGCAACCGTGTTGTCATCGAAAGGGAAGTAAGCGAAATAAAGGAACTGCAGGAATGCAACGTGTTATTGACAAGACAAGCAATCAGTTATCATGACAGCATTTTGCATGCTTTATCGGTTGGGATGGAAAAAAGCTCCCGGACATACTCCAAGAAAGGACAACTGTCCCCTTCCAAAAATGCAGGGCTGTTCAATCAATCAGTGTAAGGAAAGGAGGTTATCATGGCAGGGTTATTTGGCATATTAAATGCAGGAACGAACGGCATGAGCGCAGCTCAGGCGGCAATGCAGACAACAAGCAACAACATTTCAAATGCCAATACGGATGGCTACTCCAGACAACGGGTGAATTTGGTTGCCAGCAACCCTTATACGCTTTCCGGCGTTGGCCAACTCGGCACAGGCGTGCGCATGGAATCCGTCACACGGATCGTTGACGATTATCTGGTGAAGCAATCTTTCACAGAAAATGCTTCCTTGGAAAAATTCACGCAGAAAGCAGATGTATTAGGCCAATTGGAGTCGGTTTTCAACGAGCCTTCCGAAACGGGTTTGAACAATAAACTGACCGAATTTTATGAATCATGGAAATACTTGGGCAACAATCCCGAATTGACCACCTCCAAAACGATGGTCAGCCAACAGGCGCAGACGCTGACAGATACGGTCTCGCATATGGGCGCGCAATTGGACAGCCTTCAGGAAGGAACTATTCAGGCGATCTCAAAGAAGGTCTTGGACTTTAACACGAAAATCGAGCAATTGGAATCAATCAACACGCAAATTTTCTCTGTTGTCACAAAAGGTGAAATGCCGAATACATTATTGGATCAACGGGATCAATTGGTGGGGGAACTCTCAGGAATCACCTCGGTGGAAGTGAAGACGGATGCTTACCAACGGACGTTCATCAGCATTGATGGTGAAGAAATTCTTGGAGCAAATAAGCGCCAAGTGTTGAGTGTAGCAATCGGCGATACTTCCGGAGACGGCACGCGCATCTCGACCAACGGCAGTACCTCGAAAACGGTCGAATCATCCGAAGCTTTCCCAGCCGGAACGTTGTTGCTGCAGAAAACTGCTGAAGACGGGTCTGCCCAGTTTACGGAGCTATCCAGCAAGAGCGGCCACATCAGCGGTTCCCAAGAAGCACTGGTCGAAATCGACCGGGGCATCCAGGAACTGAACCAACTGGTCTCGACTGTGGCAAAAGCGGTCAATTTGATTCATAGCGACAATGGAACCGGGATTCCCTTTTTTGATTTGGGCGATAATCCGGATAAGGTCATTTCCAACTTCAAAGTGAATGCCGCCATCACGGAAGACCCAAGCAAGATTGTTTCAGGCAAATCGCTAACGGGCCAGATAGCCGGTGACGGCACCCGGGCGCGCGCCATTGCCGACATCCAATCAGCCGCGCTCAGCTACGCTTCGGAAGAGCCGCTCGCATTTGATGCGGACACGATGAAGATTACAGCGCAGCCCAATGGCACGACTACGGCGGATGCGTACAATGATATCATCACCCGAGTGGGGATTTCGAAGCAACAGGCCGACTTCATGATGGAAAACCAAAATGAAGTGGTTTCTTTCCTGGAGCAAAGAAAGAGTTCCATTTCCGGTGTTTCCATCAACGAAGAGGTTGTGAACATCATGAAATTCCAAAGTGCATTTCAGGCGAACGCTAAGGTGTTGGCCGTCACCTCCGAGATGTTGGACACTTTAATCAATCGGATGGGGGTATAAAACATGCGCATTACAGATAGAATAACTTCAACGAACATGATCCAAAGCATTAACCGAAGCCAAGGCAAGTTGGAAAAATACAACAACCAATTGTCTTCGATGAAGGAAATCAGCAAACCATCCGACGATCCTCTTAGAGCTTCGCAGATCATGAATTTAAACAACAGCTTGATCCAGAATGAGGAGTTTTCCGTAACGATTGCGGACACTACCGACTGGACCAACATGCAGGATTCCGCGTTGGAAAATGCAACCAATTCACTGAGACGGATCACGACGCTGATCCAGTCGGCTTCCACTGGAACGATGTCGGATTCGGACCGCCAGGCTATCAAAGCCGAAATGGAAACCGAAATCAGCACAATGGTCGACTCGCTGAACACTAATTTCGGCGGCAAGTATGTCTTCTCCGGTATGAACACAACTACGAAACCATTCGAAATCAGCCGGGATGCTGCTGGCGAAATGACCGGTATCCTTTATCAAGGAACGCAGGACGAGATGGATGCAGACGGAAACGTCATCCCAGTAAAAGCCGACTTATCCCGCACAATCGCGACAGGCGTGGATGTCTCGCTGAAGACGGATGGCAGACAGCTGATGAATGATCGGGGCACACCTGCAGAAAAAGATGATCTTGGCACGTTTCTTGCGGATGCACTGAAAGCTCTGGATGCGAATGATACAGAAGCCCTCTCAGGAAAATTGTTGGTGCGATCCAACGCGGAGACTGAAAATGTCGTCAATATGCGGACCGAAATCGGCGCCATCTCCAACCGGCTGAAATCTGCCCAAGAGCGGAACACTTCCGAAAATATCAATCTCAAGTCGATACGTTCTAATAAGCAAGATGTGGATTTGGCCGAGAAATATATGGAATTTACGATGGAAAAGCAGGCATTCCAAGCGGCTCTGTCCATGGGCACCAAAATTCTTCAAACCAATATTTTAGACTATCTTTAGATAGTCTTTTTTTTTTTTTTGAAATTTAGCAAAATAATGCTTAACTATTTCAGACCCGCTCCGATTATATAGATATAGGCAAGGCCTTAACAAAACGAACATACACTAGGAGGAAATACACATGAGAATCGGAACAAATACAGCAGCAATGAATACATATTCAAACTTGAAGTCGGCAAACGCTTCTAAAGCGGGCTCATTAGCAAAATTATCTTCAGGCTTACGTATTAATAAAGCCGGGGACGACGCAGCCGGGCTTGCAATTTCTGAAAAAATGAAAAACCAGGTGAGCGGATTGACGCAAGCAAGCCGCAACGCCCAGGACGGCATTTCCTTGATCCAAACAGCCGAAGGTGGTTTGAGTGAAACACATAGCATCCTGAACCGTATGCGCGATCTTACTGTACAAGCAGCGAATGATACCAATTCGACTGAAGATAGAACAGCCATCAAGACTGAAATTGATACATTGAATGCAGAAATTGATCGCATTTCTACAGACACTAAATTCAACGGTAAAGCACTTCTAGACGGAACAGCGGGTGATGTCAATATCCAAATCGGGGCCAATAAAGCCGATGCAGCGCTTACGTTGGATTTGGGTACTGATTTTGACTCTGCGGCTTTAACTTCAGCTACAGTAGATGTAACGACTGCAGCAGCAGCTAACACTTCATTAGACGCACTGGACGTTGCTATTCAAAAGGTATCCGATGCGCGTGCTACATTCGGCGCTCAACAAAACCGCTTGGACCACACAATCAATAACATTTCCACAACAAAAGAAAACTTGTCTGAAGCGAACTCACGCATCACGGATGTTGATATGGCTGAAGAAATGACTTCATTCACGAAGTCAAACATCTTGGCGCAAGCTGCAACTTCTATGTTGGCACAAGCGAACCAAATGCCACAATCTGTACTTTCTTTGTTACAATAATAAATTCCAATCAAAGGCCGGCCATGTGGCTGGCCTTTGATTGCTTTATGGGATAAAAAATACTATCATGTCGTTAAGCGGCACCGGACAGCTTCACTAATTAGACCATACTCTCAGTACAGAACGGAGTGAAATAATGAGCGTATCCAGCAATATCAATTTTTTGGGGTCCTATTCAGGGATCACTTCCGAATCAATCGATTCCTTGATTGCCGCGCAGTCCGGCAAATTGACCCAATACAATAACCAAAAAGAATCCCTAACCAAAGAAAAAACAGCCTGGTTTGATATCCAAACTCGATTGACCAATCTCAACACGAAAATGGATACCTTGATGGATCCAAAGAGCTTCTTTTCAAAAAAAACAACGAGTTCCGATGAAACAAAACTCGCGGTCAGTGCGGGAACCAATGCCGTCTCCGGCCAGTATGAAATCACGGTCGAGAGGTTGGCAACCGCATCTCGATTGACTTCCGGACAAATACTGACGACTGGACAAACAACCACTACAGCTTTAGGTTTCGAAGGTACGTTCAAACTGTCGAGTCAGGATACGAACGAAATAGGCTCAAGCGACCCGAAAACACTGAAGCAAGTGGATCTCACCATTGCCAATACGGATAGCTTAAAGGACGTCATCACCAAAATAAACGCCCAAACAAAAGACAGTGGTATTTCCGCTACCATCATCGATGGACGCTTGTCGCTTACCGATGCGCAGATGGGCGATCGCACGATTTCGGCGACAAGTACAACCGATTTGGCTGATAAACTGGCCTTAAACCCTGCCGCGACCGGAGCGGCTAAAGCCACATTAGCAACAGGAAACACAGCCAAAATTATCGTTAACAACATGATTACGTTGGAACGGAATACCAATACCATCACCGACTCGATCGAAGGCATGACGCTCAATCTGAAAGGGACCACAGCGGGCTCTTCAGTATCCGTATCGGTTGCGGATGACACAGACAACACCTTGAAGGTTGTGAAGGATTTTGTCGAGCAGTACAATTCCACTGTAAGTTTCGTCACGGAAAAATTGTCGGTCGGCAATCCCTCGTCCGAGACCAATGTGGCCGGCGCCCTTAGCGGCGACAGCACCTTAATGCGTCTGCAATCCAGCCTGAGACAAATGCTGACCGGCGGGGTGGCAATCCAAAAAACAAATCCTTCCGACACCAATGAAACACAGAAATACGATTTTATAGGTTCGCTCGGCATATCGATCGACCGCTATGGCAAAGCCAGCATCGACGAAACTAAATTGAAGGAAGTCATCACAAAGGAACCTGATCGGGTCGCCGGCTTCTTCAGCAGAAGCATCACGGTTGACGGGACCACCGAAAAGAAAAAAGTCGGCCTGGCCGAAAAGCTGCAGACTGTCGTAAACAGCTTTGTGGATTCCAAAGATGGCATGATCACTGCCAAAAATAAGACTTACGATAAAGCGATGGATAACATCGCCAAGAAAATAGAAGCATTCAATGTACGGATGGAAGCGCAGCGAGCGCGCTACGTCAAGACCTTTACGGCGTTAGACACGGCGATGATGCAAGCCGAGTCACAGATGTCCTATCTGTCTAGCCAGTTGACGAGTTCCAATGACTAATGATCACGGAGGAAAGAAGGTGTTGTGAAAGATGCAGAACGCAGATTTCGCTAAGCAAAGATTGGATGTTTTACTTGAAATGAAGCAATTATTTGATTCATGGGACGGCACAGCGACACACGGAATCAAAGTGATCGAAAAAAATAAAGCACATATCGCTTCTCTGCAAATATTGGATAGCTTTGAAGACATAAGTCCGCTTTCCAAACCGGAAAATGAAATACTCGTCAAGGTTATTCAAAAACAGAAATTAGTCATGTATACTTTAAGGAACAGCAAGGAAGAACTGCTTCAAAAAGCAAAAAAAGTGAATCAAAAAAGCCGCATCATCGAAAGCTATATAAACATAAAAAAAACGCCGGTTTTTGTTGATAGAGGCATGTGAATGGGAGAAAAAAATGTATAACAGAAATAAGCAGAATGTTTATCTGCAAAACCAAGTCATGACTGCAACGCCAAAGAAATTGATCATCCTGCTTTATGATGGCTGCATCAAATTCATGAATCTGGCGGAACGAGCGATCCTGGACAAGAAAATGGAAGATGCACATATTAATCTGATCAAGGCCCAGAACATCGTTATGGAACTCAAGGGAACATTGAATTTTGAAGACGGTGCAGCAATCGCTGAAGAACTTGATACGATTTATGGCCATCTCCATGCAGCACTGATAAAAGCGAACATCGACAAAGATGCGGAGCAAGTGAAAAAATGTTGCGGCATCATGCAGGATTTGAGAGTATCGTGGGTTGAAGTTTAATTAAAAATGATTGTAATAGAGGATGCCTCGTGCATGCTCTATTTTTTTGGGTGCGCCCGGCATGGGTGATAAGCTGGTCCCACCTTCTTGTCCCCATAGTACTATACGACTAATTGGATAGGATTGTATTTTTCTTCTTTATAATTTAATTAACAAACAATCTATATTTGAAACCGTCATTTTTGAGTTGAATTCCACACTTTTTTCATGTAGTGTATCGATAGAGAGAACCCCAATCTGATGTGATTGTGTTGTGGTGACTTAATCATGTCAGATTGGGGCTCTCTTCGCATGCCCACTGGTCCTTCGGAAAATATTAGGAATTATTTTTTTATACTTTCGTACTTTCCATCGAGAATAGGATTAAACCGCTGGCTATCCTAAATGTTTACGAACCATGGATTGAATAAAATTACGATGTTTAAATATTTGTAAAGTGGTGTATAATATATAAGGTTGATGAAAGTGTGAACAAATCAGTACGTAGAGCGGGGATAATGAATGAATGACATAAATTATAACTTGCTTAGAAATGCATTGAATGCATCCTCTATGCGGCAAGAGATTATTTCGAGTAACATCTCGAATGTTAATACAGACAATTATAAAGTGGGGCAGGTGCAATTTGAATCGCTTTTAAGTCAATCAAACAATAGTTTGATGATGGGACAAACGAACGCAATGCATATTGGCTTCGACGATTTGACCCAAATTGATCCGGTGGTGACAAAAAGAGCGGATACTGCTGTTAAAGAGAACGGAAACAATGTGGACATTGATATGGAGATGGCGAATCAAGCTCAAAACAGTTTGTACTACAACGCACTTGTCACGCAAATGAATGCAAAGTTGGGCCTTCTCAAGACTGCAATATCCAGCTGATAAATGAAAGGGGTTAAAAGAACGAATGTCCATTTTTGATTCTCTGCACATCAACTCAAGCGGCCTTAGTTTGGAACGGTTGAAGTTGGATGTCATTTCCACGAATATTGCGAATGTAAATACAACCCGAACGGAAGAAGGCGGTCCGTATTTGAAGAAGACGGTTTCTTTTGAGGAGAGCATGAAAAGGACAACGACTCCCGGATTGAATGGTTCGACCGAAAAGAGCTTCGGCGTGCGTCCGACTGCGATCGAATCGGATGAAACGGCAGTCGTGCGGGAATATGACCCGACGCATATAGATGCAGATGAAAATGGTTACGTCACCAAACCGAATGTGAATATGGCAGACGAGATGGTGGACATGATGCTGACGATGCGCACTTACGAAGCGAACGCTACTGCATTGGAAGCAAGTAAAGATATGCTGAAGCGAGCGTTGCAAATTTCAGCAGATTGATCAATAAATGAGTGAATGGAGTGTCACATGGCTATCAGTTTACCAGTATATAATTTAGGCAGCAATCTCACCAGCAGCACGCTCGCATCTGAAATCAGCTCATTAAGTGGAAAGACTGACATTCAGGACCAGAGCACTGCAGCATCGTTTGATAATCTTCTCGGTAAATCAATGACGATGCTGAATGAAACACAGAATGCCTCCGATGCGGCAACGCAAAGTCTGATCATGGGGGACAGTGAAAACCTGCATGATGTCATGATAAAGGCTACTGAAGCGCAGTTGGCTCTTGATCTAGCAGTCCAGGTCAGAAATAAAAGTTTGGAAGCTTTCAATGAAATCAAAAATATGCAATTTTAATGATAGGCAAGGGGAATAAGCAACATGAATCAATTGAAGAGCACAATGGAGGCGATTCGAGAAGGATGGCTTGGTCTCAGCACTCCAAAGAAAGCAGGGCTGATTACAGCGCTCCTTTCAATCTTTCTTCTTGTTTCAGGACTCTCTTATTATTCCCAACGCGTGGAATACACAACTTTATTTTCCGGTTTGGAAGAAGCGGATGCAGGCTTGATCGTCAATGATCTGGAAGCAAAAGCAATCTCTTATAAGCTTGAGGATAACGGGAGAACGATTCTGATTGATGACACACAACTTGATAAATATCGGATTCAATTGGCTGTCGATGGGATGATGCCGGAGACATCGACAGGTTTCGAAATTTTTGATGAGACGAGCATGATGGCGACGGATGAGGACCGCAACATCATGTACCAACGGGCGGTGACAGGGGAATTGGAACGTGCAATCACTTCTCTGCAATCCGTCGAGTCAGCCAAAGTCATCTTATCCATTCCGGAAGGAAGCGTATTTGGGACGGAACAACCGGAAGCCAGTGCATCCGTTGTGATCGCGACGAAGGGAAATCAACAGCTGTCTTCTGCCACTATTCAAGGGGTAGTCTCGTTGGTATCTGGTGCAGTAGAAAATTTACCGACCAACAACATAAAAATCGTCGACAAAAGTGGGAATATCCTAGGTGATGCGGCGATGGCAGGTTCGGATGATTACTCTCCTGAGTTGGTGACCCGATACAATGCGATCGTCACTAATTACGAGCAACAATTGCAACAGAAATTACTGACCGCACTCTCTCCAATTTATGGAATGGATAATCTTTCCATTGCTTTGAATGCCGAGATGGATTTTGATTCTCTGGAACAAGAAGTTGTCGATTATGGAGATGCTGCGATTCGAAGCCAGAATGTTGCAGCTACCGGAGGGACTATTGATGTGAATGAAGCGGCAGGTGAGACCGCAAATGATAACACGATAAACTCTGTCATCTCGGGAGAAGACGGAGGACAGTCATCCTACGAACAGACTATCAATAATGAATTGGATTCGACTACTTCCGTCAGAGTAAGTGCTCCGGGAACGATAACCAGATTAACCGTAACGGTGATATACAACGGCATCTTGACTACTGAACAACAGATTCAACTGGACAATATAACAAAAGCAACAATCGGGTTTGATGCAGGACGGAATGATCGTGTTGAAATCGAAGGCATACCATTTGTCACATCGGAAGATGCAGCAGAAGTAATCGTTGAAAATAAGACGGGATTTGCCTATTACCTAAAAGAATATGGTTTGTATATTGCGGCGGGCATAGGTGTGCTGTTGATCCTGGCTCTGATCGTTTTCATTTTCCGCAACAGCAAGGAAAAGAAATACCGCGCTTTTGATGAGGAAATGACTAATGCAAAGCGCGCTGTTGAAGAAAAAAGTATCCCTCAACCGCCTTCTGTGAACAATCAAGAGGATGATTTGTTTGATTTCACTCAAAATCCGAAGTTCCAGCGGGATGCAAAGGTGAAGGTTTATGCGAAAGAGAATCCGCAAATGGTCGCGGATATGATAAAAATATGGATGAAAGATAAGTAGGTGTTATATAAGTGAGCGATGTAGCTGGAATCAAGAAGGCAGCAATTTTGCTTATCTCATTAGGAACAGAAACCTCTGCAGAAATAATGCGGCAACTGCCTGAAAGTTATATTCAAAAAATAAGCTATGAGATAGCAAACATTGATTATGTCAATCCAGATGAAGTAGACGAAATCGCTACAGAGTTTTTGGAAATGGCTCAAGCGAGAGAATATGTCCTAGATGGCGGGGTAGAATATGCCCGTAATTTGTTGAACATGGCATTGGGTGCGCAGCGAGCAAAAGAAGTCATTGATATGCTGAATCAGATCCAATTACGGGAACGTCCTTTTGATATAGCAAGAAAAGCTGATCCGCAGCAGTTGACGAATTTGCTCCTGCATGAGCAGCCCCAGACAGTAGCCTTGATCCTTTGTTACATGCAGCCGGATAAAGCGGCGATGATTCTGTCCCAGTTTTCTATAGAAAAACAAGCAGAGATTGCGGAAAGAATCGGCACGATTACGCGCACAACGCCTGCAGTAATAGAAAAAATTGAAAAAGTGATTGAGACAAAATTCTCGAGCTTTGTGGATAATGAAACAGAATCAGTGGGTGGCGTCCATACGCTGGTTGAAATCCTCAACTCGGTTGGACGGAGCACGGAAAAGAATATCATCTCGATGCTGGAGGAGAAACAACCGGAACTGGCTAATGAAGTCAAAGCCAATCTATTTACGTTCGAAGATATTGTCGGCTTGGAACGTGGAGATGTCCAAAAAGTTCTGCGTGAAGTGGACAATGACCAATTGGCTCTGGCTCTCAAAGGCGTATCTGAAGACATCAAGCAATTTATTTTCCAAAATCTGTCCAGTCGTGCAGTCGAAACGCTGCAGGAAGAGCTGCAGTTTATGGGGCCGGCGCGCTTATCTGCTGTAGAAGAAGCGCAACAGAAGGTTGTCTCAGTCATTAGACGATTGGATGAAGTTGGCGAGATATACTTAAGAAGAGGTGAACAAGATGCCATCATCTCATAACATCATTAAGTCGCACCAATGGAAATCGGATGATACGACATCAGATATCGATACAAAATTATCCTTGAGTCAAAAAGCGGCATTGCTGTCCGCCAACAAAAAAGGGACGAATGAAAACCGACAAGCCGATGCCGTTAACCCATTCGCCGCTCAAACGGAGCAGATTGGACAGTTGCTGCTGGAAGCCCAGGAAGAACGACAAAGCATCATTGCCAAAGCCGTTGAAAAGGCAGACCTCATCAAGCACAAAGCAAACGAAGAAGGACTGCTGCAAGGGAAAGAAATGGGCATGCAAGAAGGCTTTCAGGCAGGGTATGAAAAAGGGCGGCAAGAGGGATTGGCGACAGTTTCCAAAATCCGCGTAAGCCTGCTGAATCAATTGAAAGAGACCGATACACTTGTATCGGCCTATTACAAAGAAAATAAAGAGGCGATTATCGAACTGGCTGCGCAGATGGCAGAACAAATCGTGCACCATTCGATTGACAGAGCGGATGAAACAATCATGCTTCTGCTTGATCCGATTTTAAAAAGAATGGAAAAGAACGAGCCATTCATTACGATTACGGTGCGTCCGGAAGATACTGGAATGGTCAAATTAAAAGTAACTGAACACGAAACGGATGAATTTACTGCGCGTTATGTCGTGTTGAGCGATGACTCATTGGAAAAGAATGGCTGCATCATTGAATGCAGTCGATCCATCATCGACTTGCAGATTAAAAAACAACTGGCTGCGATTGTCGCAGATTTGAATGTTCTGGGAGATACTAGCCATGTTTGAAATTCCTTTTGAAACGTACCATAAACAAATCAGAAAGAAAAAATTCTATCTAAAGATGGGCAAGGTGAGTCAAGTCACTGGACTGATCATCAGAGTAGAGGGTCTGGAAGCTTTTATTGGTGAAGTTTGCGAGATTCAGATCAGATCGACCGGGACCACAGTCTTGAGTGAAGTGGTCGGCTTTGTGGATGCAACCGTATTACTGATGCCACTTGATGAAATCGATGGAATAGGACCGGGCTGTTTGGTTCGTCCAACCGGAAAGACACTTCAAATTGAAGTCAGTGATGAACTGTTGGGCACCACACTGGATGGTTTGGGAAGACCGATGGATCAAACGAAACAACTGAATGGTGTTCCGTTCAAAGTGAACAGAAGCGCACCAGATCCATTCAGGCGCAATAGAATAGAGCAGGTCATACCTACCGGAATCAAAGCAATCGATGGGCTGCTTACAATCGGCGAAGGACAGCGGGTTGGTATTTTTGCGGGTAGTGGGGTCGGGAAAAGTACCCTTTTAGGGATGATTGCACGATACTGCGAAGCGGATGTCATTGTGATTGGCCTCATCGGAGAGCGTGGACGTGAAGTGTTGGAATTCATCGAAAAGGATTTGGGTGAAGAAGGCTACCGTAAATCGGTGGTCGTCTGCGCTACTTCAGATTCTCCACCGTTGGTCCGGTTAAAGGGTGCGTATGTTGCCACAGCGATAGCAGAGTACTACAGGGATCAAGGGAAAAAAGTTATTTTGATGATGGACTCCGTGACGCGTGTCGCCATGGCACAAAGGGAAATCGGATTGGCTACAGGGGAACCACCGACATCAAAAGGGTATACACCTTCCGTGTTCACCGTGCTTCCAAAGTTATTGGAGCGAAGCGGCATGTCCGAGCATGGCTCGATTACTGCCTTTTACACAGTATTGGTTGAAGGGGATGACATGAACGAGCCCATTGCAGATGCGGTTCGAGGGATTTTGGACGGCCACATCATCCTTTCGAGGAAAATTGCCGCAGAAAATCAATATCCGGCAATCGATGTCCAAAATAGTGTGAGTCGTTTGATGAAAGATATTGTTCCGGAATCCCATAGCCGTGCGGCCGGAATGCTGAAAGAGAATATGGCCATTTACGCAGAAGCGAAAGACTTGATCGACGTAGGTGCCTATCGGAAAGGGAGTAGCCCTGAAATTGATCGGGCTATTTCGCTTGCGCCCGTCATCAAAAATTTTTTGAGACAGCGTGTGGATGAACCGCATTCTCATGATGAGATTGTGACTACTTTACAAAATTTGTTCAAATGATCAGAAAAACAAGGTGATATAGGTGAAAAGACATCAGTTCTCAATGGAAAAAATTCTGGAGTGGCGAATCACTGAAGAAGAGAACGCAAGGAAATCCGTTCTCCATGCCCAAAATCAGATGCAACAGCAGCAACAACAACTCAGGCATCTGGTTAATGAAAACACGAAATTGAAACACGAACAAATGAAGTTGACGGAGATACACACTTTAAGATATAACCATCACCTCAAAGGTCTGATTGACGAAAAAATAGTCATTCAAAAAAATGCTATTGATCAAGCGCAAAGTGACATGGATCAGCTTCAAGAAGCATTGCTACAAGCGCACAAAGACCGCAAAATAATGGAAAAATTAAAAGAACGCGAAAGTGTGCAGGTGCTTGCGCGAGTAAAAAGTGAAGAACAAAAGGAGCTTGACGAAATCGCTACCCTGCAGTATAAAAAAAGCTACTTTTAAGTCGATATAGTATAGGGTGGGTATCGAAAGGAGGTGAAAAATTGATTACTGGTGCATCATCCGCAATTTCAGCGCAATTTCTCAATCCGGCTCAATCATCTGCCACAAAAGCAGACGGTTTAATTTTTGACGGTGTTTTATCAGTACTGATTAGAGGCAACGAATCAGCGACTAGCATGCAAGAAGAGCCAACTGTTTCCCCGGAAACAAAGGATCCGGAAGAGCGCGCTGATCAGGAAGCAACAGAACAGGGCTATTTGAATCTATACCCCTACAGAATCCTTCAGGATGGGAAAGCTACGGTATCCGTCAGGAATGTTCCGACAGATGAAAAAGCAGATGAGACGGAAGCATGGCTTGTCAACGTGGCAGAGAAACAGCAAGTGATAACAGCTAAACTTGACAACGCTGTTCCCACAGTACAAACGCCTGCACGACCTGAAGAGTTTGAAGCTAAGGCACACAGTGAACATTTGCCTCTTTCGGAAGCCACTAGAATCACCAGCGCAAGCGGATCGCAAACGGACGAGCTAGCATCCATTCCAGAGAGCATTGGGATAAGCGAATCCGGAGAAAAAGAGCGCTATCTGGACAATGGTGATGCGAGGAGACAACAAGTTGATTTTTCTTCGGCCGGATCTGAAATCCCCCTAGAACAGAAATCGGAGAATAGCTTGGAACCTGTTTCTCCCGTACAAGTAAATGATCTGTTGAAAGATACTGCCACAATGCCTTGGGAACATAAAATGAGGCAAAGGGACCATGCCTTTCCTTTACAGGAAAGCAGCCCGCCTGGTGAATTCTTAACGAACTTTCCGGACAGAGCATCAACAGTTGATGCTGATCCGGAAGGTAAGCTCATTGAACAGTCCATCGAACTGCAAACTAGGGAAACAACTATTCCGCAACCGATTGCTGATGAAAAAGAAAAAATAGGCCAACCGGAAGAAGCCGCAAAGGCACTGGATACTAATGAAAATAAATCACCTTTAAATCAAGGACCAATTACCCGTGAACTAACCACAGAGAATGTATTTGGGCAAAAGTCTTCAAAAGTGATTGCATCTCATATCGAGGACATACAAAAGACAATCGAAATGCAGATAGAAAAAACGCCGGTGTTGGGCAATACAGTCGTGAAAATTCTTCTTACCCCGGATAATATCGGGGATATCCATTTGCAGCTGATCAAAACCAAAGACACCATCACTGCCGTCCTGCAGGTCAAGGATGTAGAAACGAAGGGACTATTGGAGGATCAACTGCCGCTATTGATGGAGCCGTTCAAACATAGCGTTTCTCAAGGTAAGATAATACTTACGGTTGTTGCAGACCCGAGTTTGGCCTTTTCCTTTTCGGAAGGAGCTGATCCAGGCCAACGAAAAATGGAACGGCAAGAATCCAGAAAAAGAACAGCAAAAGAAAAGACAGAAACAAAAGAACAACCAATGACGAAGCAGTCTTCAAGAGGGCTGAGTTTATTGGCATAAAGAGGAGGTGAACAGAAAGTGGATATCACACCAAATTTTACGATCGGATCAACAGAACAGCTGGTGAGCAATAAAAGCCAAAGCAATTCTGATCTTTCCATGGACGATTTTTTACAGATCATGGCTGCAGCCATAAAAATGCCCGCAATGTCAGAAGAAGGAGGAAGCAGTGGCGGCTCCACAGATTACATGGCTCAAATGATCCAATTCAGTACGATGGAACAGTTGAAGGATATGACAGAATCATTGAACACAACCATGCTGATGACACAACAACAACAGGCGTTAGCGATGGTCGGGAAAAACGTTACTGTGACTGGGGAAGCAAGCATCGTCACAGGAGTAGTGGACAAGGTGAAATTTTCAAATGGATTTGCAACGCTTGTGATCGGAGGAAAGGACTACTATTTGAATGACATACAGTCGATTGGAGAGTAACCGGATGGATATAAGAGCGAATTCCGATATCAAGAGGGTTGAGCCACTCCGACAGCATAACAAGAAGCAACAAGTTTCAAGAGAGTTTCAAACAATCATGCAAGAGTCGCTGAGCCCAAGTATAGATGACAAAGAGCTGAAGATATCCAACCATGCTCAAAAACGTCTGGACCAAAGAGGATTTTCATTGGCGGGTGAAGACATGAGTAACCTGAGCCAAGCGATGGATGAGCTGGAGGATAAAGGTTCAAAAAACTCATTATTGTTTTATAAAGATATGGCCTTGATTGCAAGCATCGACAATCGCACGATCATCACCGCATTGAATCAAAATGAGTTGGACACAGTGATGAATATCGACAGTACCAAGTTCATTAAAGATTAAAAGACGGCCGGACCGATAAGGAAGCCGTAAGATCCTTGAATGACAGATAGGATCACGATGTTAACTACTAGGAGGAAATCAAATGTTAAAATCATTATACTCTGGCGTTACAGGCATGAAAAACTTACAAACAAAGATGGATGTAATCTCAAATAATATAGCTAACGTAAACACAACTGGATTCAAAAGCGGAAGGGTACGTTTTGAAGATATGATCAGCCAATCAATGTCGAGTTCCCAAGAAGGCATAAATGCGAAGCAAGTTGGACTCGGTGTCCAAACTAGTGCCATCGACACTATTATGAATGGAGGATCTTTACAAGCGACGGGAAGGGAACTGGATTTTGGGATAGAGAATGGCGACAGCTCTTTTTTCGTTGTGAGTGGAGATGGTGGTGTCAATAATTACTATACCCGGGATGGCGGTTTTTATCTTGATGCTGAGAATAATTTGGTGACGAGTGCTGGGTACAGTGTGATGGGTGTCAATAACACTGAAGCAGATGGAACTGAGACGTTGGAAAAATTGAGTGTACCTGCCTATATCCAGGTCAATGCTGATGGAACGCTTACGGCAGCAGACAGTATCCCGGATGGAGCAACCAACGTGTTCGGTTTGAAGAGTCATTCCGTTGACAGTAAAGGTGTCATCACCGGAAATTATGGGAATGGAGAATCCTATGTGATTGGACAAGTCGCATTAGCTAAGTTCTCTAATGCAGCTGGATTGGAAAAATCCGGAGGCAATCTGTATGTTGAATCAGCCAACTCTGGCGCTCCAGAACTAGGTTTTCCAGCAGAGGATGGTTATGGCGTCATCCGATCAGGCTTTTTGGAAATGTCAAACGTCGATCTGGCGAATGAGTTCACCGAAATGATCATTGCCAACAGAGCCTACCAAGCAAACTCGAGAAGCATAACTACTTCTGACTCGATGTTGGAAGAGTTGTTGTCATTGAAACGCTAAATTTCAAGCAGAGATGAGGAGAGTCCATGATAGCTTTAACCAGTGTTTCAGGAGAGGCTTTTTTTTTGAATTGTGACCTGATTTACCGTATCGACGAAGCCTATGACACGATAATAACTTTGACGGATGGTCAGCACATTCGTGTGAGTGAACCGGCAAACCAAATCGTAGAAAGAATTGTGGATTATAAAAGGAAAATTTATCTTGCTTTACCGGAGGTTGGAAAATGAAAAAGAATCCGATCCCACCATTGGCTCTAGTCATTGGAGTAGCTTTAATCATCTGGTCCATTAATCAGGGCGGAAGCATGGGTGGGTTTATCGATGTACCGTCTTTAATTATTACATTAGTGGGCTCGTTCTGTGCCTTGCTCATCAGCTTCCCGTTTTCTGATATAAAAAACATTCCAATTATTTTCAAGAAAGTAATCAGTACACCTAGTGAGGATAAAAATGAGCTGATTCAAAAGTTCGCAGAACTTTCTCGGTTATCCCGAAGCAAAGGGATTTTGACTTTAGAACAAGAAATCAGCAAAATTGACAATCTGATCTTACGAGATGGGCTTCAAATGGCAGTGGATGGGATGGATCCTACTGACATCAAAAGTATTCTGGAAATACAAATTGCAAATATGGAATCAAGACATGGAGTCGGGCAAGCCATTTTTATCAAGTGGGGAGAGTTGGCTCCTGCGTTTGGCATGATCGGAACATTGATCGGTTTGATCAATATGTTAAGCCAATTAAATGATCCCAGCACAATCGGGAGCGGGATGGCAGTGGCCTTGATTACGACCTTTTATGGAAGTTTTTTTGCTAATCTATTGTTTATTCCGATAGCGACGAATCTTAAAATGCAGACCGAAGCCGAGTTGGAAGTTTGCGACATGATTGTTGAAGGAGTCCTGTCTATCCAAGCAGGGCAAAATCCTAGAACAATTGAACAGAAATTGAATGGATACTTGGATAACAATCCTGTAAAAAATAAAAAGAAAAATATGAATACGAACGCTTCTGCCGTTCAAAGCGAGGTAAATTAACATATGAGTAAAAGGCGGAAACGAAGTCCTGAATCAGGTGGGTCTCCCGAATGGATGACAACATTTTCGGATTTGATGACGCTTTTACTGACTTTCTTCATCTTGCTCTACTCGATGTCCAGTGTCAGCAATGACAAGTTCACCCAAGCAGCAGATTCCCTGCAAAATTCGTTTGTAGGATCTGGTCAAAAAAGTATATTGACTGGAGGACAATGGGTTCCTGAGCGAAATGAGAATGCCAAAAATGGCGATTCCAGCACCTTATCGGAAATAGAGGCAGCAGCTATTCAATCGGCAAAAGCAGAGGCCACTCAAGATGACTTGCTTGCGTCAAATGGTCAAGCGATGATTGCACTGGATCCAGAAGTCATCAAAATGTATCAAGAAGTCTTAGATTTTGTCGAAAAGAATGGTTTGTCCGAAGAAATCAGTATGAGCATGGATGCAGATGGTGTCTACATGACTGTGAAGGAAGCAATTTTATTTCATCCGGGCAGCGCGGTTATAACCGAAAGTGGAACAGCGGCTTTACAAAAAGTAGCAGAATTAATCGGTAGTTTTGAAAATAAGGTCGTGATTGAAGGGCATACAGACAACGTTCCCCACTACGATCCAAAATTTGAGAGTAACTGGGAATTATCGGCTGGTAGAGCCATCGCCGTTCTCAGACACTTGACTGAACAGCGAAATATCGACCCCACACGTTTATCCGCTGTCGGCTATGGAGAATACAATCCGCTTGTTCCAAATGACACAGCTGAACAGCGTGCTGAAAATCGAAGAGTCAATATTGTGTTGGTTTATGAACCGGAGGGAGCAGAATAATGGAAAAAGAAGCACAGTTGCCTAGGAAGCAGAGCGTTCCACGGCTTATTCTGATAGCTGTAACTTTAGTGATTTTAATGATCGGTGGCGGAACGATCGGTTCTTTGATAACCACTGGGCTAGGAAAAGAATGGATCACTAGCTTCAATAAAAAAGAAGTAGAGAGCATACTGATTCCCCAAGAAGAATTTCTTGTAAATTTAAAATCCAATGATGGCAGTCTGAATGATTTTTTGAAAATTGAAATGTCAGTAGAAACAACTGGTGAAGAGAACGGAACAATTCTGACTGAAAAGGCGGCAATTGTGCGCGATGCAATCATCAGTGTGCTCAGAAATAAATCTGCTGCCAACATTTTTGATGAATCGGAGGGGGTTCTGGTCATCAAGCAGGAAATCATTTCGAAAATCAATCAAAGTTTGGGTTCGGAAGTCGCAAGTGATTTATACATTACAAATATCGTCATGCAATAGCGAAGTGGAAGGTGTGCGTCAAGGAAATGGGAAATGAAATGTTATATATCGGAAAAAGTTTTATCGTGTTGATTTTTGTGATTTTTGCAATAAATTATCTGTTGAAATTATTGGATCGATTCGTCAACAAGAACGGCAAATACATCACCATGATAGAGCGTGTTCCATTGAACCGCACATCGTCGCTTTGTATCGTTAAAGTCTCGGAATCCTACTTTTTGATGAGCTGTACAGATACAAAGAATGAGATATTGAAGGAATTGAGCATTGAAGACATAAAGGCAGAAAAAGCTGTTTTGGACATCGCGCAGCATAAAAAATTCCGTCCGGCCAACCCAGTGGTTTTGGATGATGTCGATGAGAGTGGCAGAATTTCACGAAGAGGGATGAGAAAATAGGATGGTGAAAAAAGGGATTGTCACAAGCAGCGTTGGATTGTTTTTTTTGACATTTCCTCAAAAAGTTTATGCTGCGGAAATCGTTGATACGGTTCAAAATGCTCTGGGTGGGACATCAGATGCTGTAAAAATGTATGTATTGATAGGTCTTTTGAGTGTCATACCGGCATTTTTGATATTGACTTCATGTTTTACGCGAATCATCATTGTCTTTTCTTTTTTGAGAAGTTCATTAGGAACACAACAGAATCCGCCAAACACTGTTTTGATTGGCTTGGCAGCCTTTTTGACATTTTTTATCATGAGGCCAGCTTATACGGAGATTTACAATGAGGCAGTGGTGCCGTTGATGGAAAATACAATTGGGATTGAAGAGTTTTTTTACATAGCAGAGGATCCGATCAGAGACTTTATGTTAAAACAGACGAGGGAGAAGGATCTTACCCTCTTTTTGGATTTGCAAGGGGATGACATGCCAACCAACACCGGAGATGTTAGTTTACTCAGTCTAATTCCTGCTTTTGCGATCAGTGAGTTACGGACAGCTTTTACGATCGGTTTTTTGATTTTCATTCCATTTTTGGTGATAGACATCGTGGTTGCAAGTATTTTGATGTCCATGGGGATGTTCATGTTGTCGCCGGTAATGATTTCGTTACCGTTTAAGTTACTTCTGTTTGTTTTGGTGGATGGGTGGTATTTGGTCGTTGAGTCGCTGGTATTAGGTTTTCAATAGGGGTGCATGAATGTCGATAGAAAAAGTTTTAGATGTTTTGAGAGAAGGATTCATGACCATTCTGATAGTTGCCGGACCAACGCTGGCCATCGCATTGGTGGTAGGATTGATCATCAGTGTTATTCAAGCAGCAACACAGCTGCAGGAACAGACATTGAGTTTTGTGCCAAAAATATTGGCCGTAATCGGAGCCTTGGTTGTGTTCGGCAATTTTATGCTGAATGCATTGATCGCATATACAGAAAAAATATTCGAGTTGATCGCCGGATTGTGATGGGTAAAGGATGCTGATTATATTACAGAAACTCATATTGATCTTTATGCGGATAGGTTCTTTCGTTTTTATAAGTAAGGGATTTTCATTCAAAGGTGTACCAACTGTTGTGAAAATTGCCATTTCTTTGGGCTTGAGTTTACCGGTTTACGCCATGATACCCGCCATGGAGTCCGAGCTAGGCTTGGTGCAACTGGCGCTTTTCGCGCTGAAGGAATCGCTGGTCGGCCTGGCGCTAGGCTATATCACAAACCTCTTCTTTTATGCGGTTGAGATAGCCGGGAATTTTGCCGATTTCCAGGTCGGTTTTTCGATGTCTGCCGTCTTTGATCCTGCTTTAGGGTTCCAAGCTTCTTATTTCGGGAAAATATATTATTGGATGGCGCTGTCCATCTTCTTTTTTACGGATATGCACCATCATGTCTTGAGGGCCTTGATATCCGGATTCACAGTTTTCCCCATAGAGGAGTTTTCTGTAGGAGATTTTGGAGTGAAAGGGATTGTCACTCTGTTCGCGATGATGTTTGAGATAGCGTTGAATCTTTCAGCGCCTATCGTAATTGCGGCCTTGTTGACGGAAGTCGTTTTGGGAGTACTCTCGCGGACTGTGCCTCAGATAAATGTGTTGATGCTTAGTATGCCTTTAAAGATTTTGGTCAGTATGTCACTTATGCTGGTTCTGTTGCCTAATTTAATGGACAGCATGACAGAGATGCTGCCATTGATGGTAAAATACATGACTGAATTTATCCAGTCACTAAGCTGATGAAGAGGTGAACATGTGAGCGAGAAAGATGGAAAGACTGAAAAACCCACCCCCAAAAAGCTGAAGGATGCCCGAAAACGTGGAGAGATAGCCAAGAGTCAAGAATTCAATTCTGCCTTTACGTATATCATGTTCATGATGTTTGCAATAGCGCTATCCACGCACGCCCTTCAATATGGGTATGTTTATCTGAAGAGAGAATTGGCAGTTGATTATGATGTGGGTGGCCTTGAAAATAATCTCAATGATATTGGGATGAAGGCTATTTTATCCATATTCATCTTAGCAGGACCTTTCTTAGGGATTGCTTTTATTGGGGCTTTGATCGCAAATATCATCCAAACAGGATTATTGTTCTCAGCAGAATCCTTGAAATTTAAAATGAGCAGACTGAACCCAATGAGTGGTCTTAAAAATATGTTCAGTAAAAAAGCTCTATTCAGTTTGATCAAAAATATTCTCAAGATGATTCTGATTGCATACGTCAGTTATATATCGTTCGAAAAATCGGGTTACTACATCATCAACGCTTCCGCAGTGGGAACCGAAAAACTCTTTTTTTTGATTCTGGAACTTGTCAAAGATATCAGTACGAATCTGGCCATCTTGTTGTTTCTTTTGGGGATGGTAGATTTCATCTATCAAAAATATGACTACAAAAAGAATCTGAATATGACCAAACAAGAAATGAAGGATGAGTACAAAGAATCAGAAGGAGATCCGCACATAAAATCATTAAGACGTCAAAAATATAAACAATTCAGTAAACAAATGCTGAAGGATGTGGAGTCTGCGACTGTCATCATCACAAACCCAACGCACTTGGCTATTGCTGTGCGTTATGATAAAAATCGCGATCCAGTACCCATAGTCGTCGCTAAAGGGGCTGACTATGTGGCAGAAAAAATCAGGGAAGCAGCTTCAAAAAATAATATTCCGATTATGGAGAATAAACCAGTGGCACGCGCCATGTACCGATCGGTTGAAGTCGGCCAACCGATACCATTGGATTTTTATGAAGCGATAGCTGAGATGATTGCGTTGATCTATCAGATCAATGAAAGCAATAAGAGGAAAATATAAGTGAGAGAAAGAGTGATGTAATGGCTGCACAACTAACCAAAAAAAATGGGAATGCTTCAGCGTTTATGGATGTAGGGATTGCAACGTTTGTCGTCCTCATTTTGGCAATGATCATTATTCCATTACCTGCACCACTTCTCGATTTGTTGTTGATTGTGAATCTAGCCTTATCCATGACGATTCTGTTGTTGACGTTATTCACTAAAAATGTCCTGGAATTCTCAACCTTTCCCACGCTCCTTTTGCTGACAACCATGTTCAGGTTGGGGTTGAATATTTCTTCAACGCGGTTGGTTCTGACTGAAGGTGCTGCTGGTAAGGTTATTGACACATTTGCGAATTTGGTTGCCGGAAATAATATCATAGTCGGTGCCGTCATTTTTATCATCATTTTCATCATTCAAATGATCGTCGTGACGAATGGTGCGAGTCGGGTATCGGAAGTATCCGCACGTTTCACGTTGGATGCGATGCCCGGAAAGCAAATGTCGATCGATTCAGATTTGAATTCCGGTCTGATCAATGAACAGCAAGCGAAACAGCGACGCAACGATTTAGAACGGGAAACACAATTTTTTGGGGCGATGGATGGTGCAAGTAAGTTTGTAAAGGGCGATGCTACCGCTGGCATAATTATTACGTTCATCAACTTGATCGGCGGAACGCTCATTTATTCACTTCAACAAGGCATGCCCATCATGGAAGCGATGAATAAATTTGGGAGATTGACAATCGGTGATGGATTAGTCAGTCAGATACCTTCCTTATTGATTTCAATCGGTTCAGGGATTTTGGTTACAAGATCCGGAAATGCAAAAACATTCGGGACATCACTGATACCGGAATTGATGTCCAGTTCAAAGGTACTCTATCTGGTTTCTGCTATTTTACTTCTTTTTGCGATATTGCCAGGTTTTCCGACATTCACCTTTACAATGATGGCGATACTATTGGGAGGGTCGAGCTATCTTATTCAGCAAAATGAGAAGAAAGCACAATTTGAAAAAATAACCGAAGAACAACGCATGCTGGCAGGAGAGCGGATTCTTCAAAATCAATCTAATGAAGAGACGGTTACTGCCCATCAAGTGGATCCAATATCCATTGAAATCGGCTACGGTCTGATCGCAATAGCTGATGAAACGAAAGACGATAATCTGATGAACCAAATACATAGCATCCGAAAACAGTGTGCCACGGAAATAGGCATACTTTTGAAGCCTATTCGCATCAAAGATAATCTGCAGCTTGGCATGAATCAATATGTGATCAAAATAAAAGGGAATGTATACGCACAAGGAGAATTATACATGGATCGCTTCCTGATATTGTCCCCTGGAGATACGGAGTTTGCTTTCAATGGCATCGCAACGAAAGAGCCCTCGTTTGGGCTGGATGCCATGTGGATAACTGAGAATGATCGGGAAATGGCAGATTTGCAAGAGTATACCGTCGTAGATCCCCTCACTGTGTTCGTTACACATCTTAAAGAAACCATTTTTCAGCATAGTCAGGAACTGCTCGGCAGGCAAGAAGTGAAGCAACTATTGGAAACGCTGAAAGAAACGCATAACGTTGTCATTGATGAGTTGATACCGGATATCCTTAGGTTGGGCGAAGTGCAAAAAGTGCTTCAGAATCTACTGAAGGAAAATATACCGATCACCGACATGGTGACGGTATTGGAAACGTTGGCTGACTATGGCACCACAATAAAGGATATTGAACTATTGACAGAATATGTCCGTCAAGCACTGAAGCAAACCATCGTAAAAAATTATTTGGATGAGAATGCAGTGCTGAATGTCGTTACGATCCATCCAAACACTGAGGAAATGCTCGGTAAAAATATCCAAAAATCTTCATCGGGATCGATTCCACTGATTCAAGGAAATAATGTCACAAAATTATTCGACAGCATAAAGAAAATCCATAACCATCTGGAAGCTGAGGGAAGACCGCATGTCCTGCTGGTGTCTCCAAAAATAAGACCCTCTTTGAAGAATCTGTTGACATTTAATTTTCCGGAAATAGCTGTATTATCTTTGAATGAAGTTCCGAACGAAATTGCGATCGAATCAGTCGGCACAGTCGAAGACATTACTTTTGATCCTTCAAGATAGTTAGGTAAAAAAATGAATTTTCAATCACTTGAAGATGGGAGCAGGATATGCAAAATATAGAGGACAGAGAAGCACTCATATTGAAGTACGTGCCTCTGGTCGAAAAAGTGGTCCGACATATTGGATTGGGTAATTCTGATTACGAGAAAAGTGATTTGGTGAATATCGGCGTCATTGGCCTTATGGATGCCATCGATAAATACGATGAAGAAAAGAAAGTGCCTTTTGAAAATTATGCATTTATTCGTATTAAAGGGTCTATAATCGATGAAATCCGTCGTAATGGTCCTGTTTCTCGCACAGGAATGAATAAATTAAAGGAATACCGGCTTGCAGTGGAGTCCCTTCAGCACAGCCTGAAAAGAGTGCCTTCTGAAGAGGAAATATGCCAAGAACTGCAGGTTACTGCCAAACAATTAGGCCAGGTATATGATACAGCGTCTTATCTGGCTACACAGTCATTGGAAAAAATGATCTTTAATGATGAAGGCAATGGGGTAGAATTGGGAGATATGATCGTCGATAAGCATGCCATTTCCGTTGAAGAAGAGCTACTGAAGAACGAGCAGATGGAAGCATTGAAAGGCGCAATCGGTCGATTGAAGGAACGCGAGCAATTGATTCTACAACTGTATTATGTGGAAAAATTACCGCTTAAGGAAATTGCGTTCATACTGGAAGTTTCCGTCCCCAGAGTTTCACAGATCCATGGGAAAATGATATTGAAATTGAAAGAAGAAATGAGGAGAGAAGAGCTTGATTAGAAGTTTGGACACAGTGAGCCACCAGTTTAATTTATTGCAGAAAAAGCAAGAAAACCTGAGCACAAATATCGCTAATGTGAATACTAGCGGGTACAAATATCAAGAGCTTATCCAAAGTACAACTGAGACCTTTCAATTCGGGAATAATTTGAACGGTCCGATGCTTAACCAGCAGAATCCGATTGATGGACTGAATTTCGGAAATCAGATCGATACAGCTTACCGTAATCTGACCCAAGGCGGTCTTAAGGGCACGAATTCAACCAATGATTTTGCGCTGATGGGAGATGCTTTTTTTACAGTTCAGATGCCAAACGGTGAACAAGCTGTTACAAGAAACGGCAACTTTTCGATTGATGCAACGGGGAATTTGACTACTCAAGAAGGCTATTTAGTGCTCGGCAGAAACCAATCTGGGCAAATATCTACCATTCCAGCAGGCAGTGTGCCCTTTACTGTCGACCAGACAGGAAACGTCAACGCTACCGGCGTCCGTTTTTTGTTGACGGATAATGTGGAAGCTGAAAACCTTCAATCGATTGGGGATACGTTATTTTCTTATCAGGCA
This sequence comes from Trichococcus sp., assembly GCF_049684335.1. Taxonomy (GTDB): domain Bacteria; phylum Bacillota; class Bacilli; order Lactobacillales; family Aerococcaceae; genus Trichococcus. The sequence goes on along the minus strand of NZ_JBAVFV010000045.1, from coordinate 24,648 downwards.
GGGATGACAACGGACGATGACACGCTCGTCCTTCAAAAATATTTGGAAACTTCCAATGTTGACATGACAGATCATATGGTCCAAATGATGCAGCTGACAAGAGAGTTCGAAGCGAATCAAAAAATACTGCATGCTTCAGATGAAACGTTAAGCAAGGCAGTCAATGAAATCGGAAAAGTGTAGGAAGAAGGAGTCAGATAACGATGAGTCTACCGATTAATATATCCAAAACTGCCATGAAAGCATTCCAGACAGGGATGGATAATATTGCGAATAATATTGCGAATGTTAATACAAATTCCTATAAAGCAAAGAATGTGAATTTCCAGGAACTGCTAGTCAACAATCAAACAGAAAATCAAAACTTGTTATTTTCTGAGGGACTCGGGGAATTAACGATTTCCACTGGTGTAACAAGCAATGTTTCCGGGATGGATCTTTCCCAGGGGGGACTGGTCGAAAGTGCTGGGGATTTCCAATTGGCGATTTCCGGAGAGGGCTTCTTCAGAGTCAATGATGAGAATGGGAATGTTTTTTATACGCGGGATGGCGCATTCCAAGTGGGACCGGATGGCATGGTGACCAACTCAGCGGGGAATACCCTCGCAATCGAGCAAAATTTATTGCCAACGCTAGACCTTTCCGGTGCGAGCCTATCGATTTCGGACAATGGCGAAATCTGGGTAGGAAGCAAAGGCGCTGCGACATTGGCAGGAAGGATTCCGCTATTTTATCCTGCTTCTGCTGATGCCCTTGTCCCAGCTGGAGAAAACCAATATGCAGTGGCGGAGGGAACGCGTATGTACTCCTCGGCAGACGGTTTCCCACTGGGAGGCATTCAGCAACACTTTTTGGAAACTTCGAATGTGGATTTGGCATCTGCATTCACCGATATGATCGTGACCCAACGCGCTTATTCAATGAATTTGAAAGCAGCGCAAACTTCAGATGAGATTATGGGTGTCATAAACGGATTCAAGAGATAATACAGCAGCGTGAAGGGATCTCCTGCGGGAGCAAAAGATGGAGGAAGAGAGAAAAGATGGCAATAATCGAAGTGGCTGGCGTAACAAAAGAATATCCTCGGGGCATCATAAGCCTGAAGGATGTATCGGTTACCATCGAAGCAGGAGAGTTTGTGTATGTATTAGGCGCCAGTGGATCAGGTAAGTCCACTTTCATTAAATTACTTTATCGGGATATCAAACCCACAAAAGGAACGGTGACAGTTTGTGGACACAATGTCGGCAAAATGAATAATCACGTCATACACCATCTGCGACGGGAAATTGGCATTGTGTTTCAGGATTGTAAATTGTTGACTGGTAAAACAGTTTTTGAGAATATCGCTTTCGCGCTGGAGGTCATGGGAGAAGATACTGAGGCTATTTCGGATAAGGTGCATCGCTCTCTTGAAACAGTAGGGTTGGCGGATAAAGCAAACAGTTATCCAGACCAGCTGTCCGGCGGTGAAAAGCAACGGGTTGCGATTGCACGTGCTGTTGTACATTCTCCCAAAATTATTCTTGCGGATGAACCTACAGGGAATCTGGACCCGCGGACTTCTCTGGAAATTTTCCGTTTATTCTATAGAATCAACAAAAGCGGAACAACTATACTGATGGCCACGCATGACCAAGGAATCATCGAAAATTTTCGTTTCCGGACTCTCGAAATGAAGGATGGCTATCTGATAAAAGATCAAGAGAAGAAACAGCAAAATACGCTTCAGTATGATTTCAAACGAAAAGAGTATTTTATTGTATAATAAATGGTGTTATTTGATCCATAAAAAAAGTGAAAGCTGCTGTGCATTTATTTGCGCAGTGGTTTTTTTGTTTATATTGGTATGCAATTTTTATTATGGGATTTTCAAAAAACTATTAACTTTTCACAAACACTACCGAATTAATGTTAAGAGCCTAAGTCATTCTTTTCGGAATGAAACAGGAAGGAAACAGAAAAGGGAAGTGAAAGAAGTGCAAGCATCAAATATAGAGGCAACAAGCGCAAAGTCAAAAACGAAAAGAAAATTTAAGATCCAACTATTGCAATTTAAAAGCATCCGCACTAATTTACTCGTTGGATTTTCAATAATCTTGGCGTCCATTTTTTTATTAGGATACAATAGTTACACAGCATCGAATGAAATCAATGCGAATACGGACCAAATTGTAAATGTCAGTGTCCCTATCTTGGAACAGGGCGCCGAAATCAACTACCTAGTGGCAAACCGAATGTCAGTCGTCCGCAGCTATTTGTTGTCCGGGGATACAACATATGTGGAATTATTTGATTTGTATACGCAGCAAAGTGAAGCTATCCAAGCGGAGATTCTGGAGGCAAACGGCAACAAACAGGTGATTGTGGATTTGTTCGCAGGAATCGATGAATGGACCCGGATCACACGGGAAGAAGTTATAAATGTCTACCAGGCAGGTAATCAGCAACAAGCGATAAATGCGTTGTTTGAAAAATCAGAGCAACTGGGAAATGAGAATATAAGTGCCATGGAACGATCGCTTGACGCCAGGATCGTTTCCATTCATGAGGAAGGCGATGGCGTTATTGCACATGGAGATCAAGCAATGAGAGTGACCGTCATCATATCCGTAATTGCACTGTTGCTGAGTATTGCTATCGCATTATTGATTTCTTCAGATTTAATGAAACGTATCAAGCTATTGATGGACAAAACAACCGAACTGACAACAGGAAAACTGAATGGAGAACCTATCGACATCAAACATTTTGACGAATTAGGCAAATTGGGTGATGCGATCAATCAAATGCAGCAACAGTTGAAAGCCATTATTGTAAGCATTTCAGAAGCATCACATACACTTGAGGAGAACAGTCGGGACCTCCACCATGCTTCAAAAGAAGTGAAGTTAGGCACTGAACAAGTGGCTATCACAATGCAGGAATTGGCGACAGGATCTGAAACCCAAGCAAGCAGCGCCAGCAACTTGGCGACTGTGATCGATGTATTCAACGATGAGTTCCAAACTGTTAATCAGAACACCATTCAAATTGCAGAAGGTTCTAAAGAAATCCTTGCAAATACAAATCAAGGCGAAGAACTGATGCAAAAATCAAGTCTGCAGATGAACATAATTCAGGACATCATGCAAGAGGCTGTCGATAAGATGAATATTTTGGAAAATCAGACCCAAGAAATCAACAAATTGGTCGGACTTATCCAAAATGTAGCGGATCAAACGAATTTACTGGCCTTGAATGCTGCCATAGAGGCTGCACGAGCTGGAGAACATGGCCGAGGCTTTGCTGTTGTTGCCGATGAAGTCAGAAAGCTGTCTGAACAAGTCGCCACTTCCGTCATGGACATAACAGGTTTTGTGGACACAATCCAAAAAGAATCCAAAAACGTAAGTTCATCCTTACAGTCGGGCTATACCGAAGTGAAGTCGGGGGCTGCCCAGATTGATAAGACAAGTAACACCTTCAGTGAGATGAAAATGCAATTGGACAGCATGGTGACGAATATTTCTGGCGTAACCAATAATTTGGCGCGGTTGGCTGAGAATACAAATAACATGAGTACGTCCATCGAAGAGATTGCTTCAATCTCGGAAGAATCCGCTGCTGGAGTCGAAGAGACATCGGCTGCCAGCCAGGAAATCAGCAGTTCCATGGAAGAAGTTTCGATGAATTCCGAAAGAATCGCAGGCCTTGCAGATCTTCTGAATCTGTTGGTCAAAGAATTTAAATTTTAATCCAAAAAACAGAAAACTCTCCAGTAAGCCGCTCAAGCTTACTGGAGAGTTTTTATCTGTGAATGATTCATTCATTTATTTATTGGATATAGATGGCTTGACTGCCGAATTGCTCCCAAGAGGCAATGAATGCACTTTTTTCCACAGCTTGATTTTTTTGGCCATAAGGATCATTTACGTAAAAATAATTATCATCATAGCCAACTACTACGACACTGTGTTCACTATAACTGATGCTAACCTCACCGGTAGGCGTTTGCCACACTTCCATATCAGCTACTGGGGCATAGCTTGTACTGGTGATTGTCCAGACTGGGTATCCCTGATTTAAGGCAGCAATCACAGCCTCAAATGGGCTGCCGGTGATATCCTTTATGCGATCCGATGATACGAAATTAGCAGCTAAGACAGCTATCGGCCCATGGTAGACACTGAAGCCAGAATTATAACCGGTAATGTCTCCTACGAAAGCATCGTTTGGGTTGCCGCGCAGGCCGTTTTCATCAATGATCGGAACAGAAGGGAGCCAAGCAGCGACATCACTTTTCGATACATCAACGTTGTTGTACTGCAGTATCATTGTAAGCGAGGTTACCTCGCAACCGTTATATAAAATGGGATAATCCATTTGATTCAATAGAGGGACATCCAAAAAGACTTGCGTTGGCGCTCCCGTTACGATCGCTTGATCTTCCAGAACAGACGCACTTTCTGGGGGGGCAAGCCTGATCGATAATGTACTGACGATAAAAATTATCAGCAAGCCTCTTTTGAGAAGCGTTCTTTTCCTCATAATTAGCCTCCTTAGAGTAGTGGTGTATTTATATATTATCAATAAACTGTTCGTACAATACTTATGTAATGGCTTATAAACCCAAAACTAGAAATACCTATATAGTAGTCGGCAGTAATCGGATAAAGTTAACCCACTTGCTCTAAAATTCGCTAAAAAAAATGAATAAACGATTTCACAACAATCTGAAACGGAATGCTCCCAAAGTGAAGCTATACTTATTTTGTGGACTCTGCTATCATGATAATTAGATTGTAAGTGTATACAGGAAAGGAGGTAATCCATTTGGGAACAATGAAAGATGTAGCTGCTTTAGCGAAGGTAGGCGTCGGTACCGTATCGCGTGTGCTGAACAATTCCGGAGCTGTAAAAGAATCAACCCGCAGAAAAGTGGAAGCGGCAATGAAAGAATTGAATTATATTCCGAATGCCTATGCTCGCGGCCTGAAGATGAACAAGACCCACACGATCGCATTGATCATTCCGACAATCTGGCATCCGTTTTTTTCAGAATTCGCCTATTATGTGGAGCGGAATTTGTCTGAACACAAATACAAGCTGCTGTTGTGCAATTCTGACGTCAGTAATGACAAGGAACTGGAATATATTCAGATGGTTCAAGAAAACAAAGTGGACGGAATCATCGGTATTACCTATTCGGATTTGGATAATTTTGTCTCGTCGCATTTGCCTTTCGTCACCATTGACCGTCATTTCAAAGAAGAAACGGTTTGTGTCACATCAGACAACTTTCATGCAGGTCAGTTGGCTGTAGCAAAGTTGGTTGAGAAAGGTTGTGAAAAACTCGGGTATATCGGAACTCATTCACGCTTTCCGAGCGAGACGACAAAGAGAAGAGATGGCTTTGTAGCCCAAGCTGAGCTTATGAATATTCCTTATGCCATCTACGATGGGGAAGACCCAGTTATGGAATTCAAGAAAGACATAAGAGGCTTTTTCGAAGAAAATCCGGATGTGGACGGCGTATTTGCCCACACAGATTTTATTGCTTTGGACATGCTGGAAGTTTTGGAGGAAATGAAACGCAAAGTGCCGGAAGAAGTGCAGATTATCGGATGTGATGGCATCAAAATGGAAGCAGGGCGCAGTCAGATCATATCGACAATCCGTCAGCCTGTAGATTTGATGGCCAAAGCCGCAGTCGAAAAAATCATCCAAGTGATCGACGGCGAACCTATCAAAATGAAAATCACTTTGCCTGTCCATTACGTAGAAGGACCGACAACGAAAAATGAAATTTTAAAATAATATGTTTTTGGTATTGACAGAAAACGGTTACTGAATTATTATATATTTAAATCAAAAACATATTTTTTTGAAGAAAAGTGGAAACGTTTCAATTGTTCGTTAAACGTTTCCCTATTTTTGAAATCGCGGGCAGTCTGATGATTGATCAACCGCAACGATTTCAAAAGTAGCATGCCGATTCTTTGGCGGTGGCTGACCCAGGTGATCGGATCAGTCGCTGAAATTCTTCAGAAACTATTTTTTTGAACAAAAGTGGAAACGTTTCAATTCTAGTTCAAGAACGTTCCCAATTTTTTTTGAAGCAAAGTGGAAACGTTTCAATTTCCAAAAGGAGGAGTCAGAACAGTCATGAAAAAAAGCCAGACAAGCAAGCCGAAAAGAATCACACAGTCCAAATGGGAATTCATCAAACAGCACCGGATGCTCTACTATATGCTGTTGCCGGGACTGATACTCACGCTGGTATTCAAGTATTTCCCGATGTACGGCATTCTCTTGGCCTTCAAGGATTACAACCCGCTGCGGGGGATCATGGGAAGTGAATGGGTGGGAGTGGAAAACTTCGTACAGTTCATCGACTCGCCGAATTTCTCCATGCTGTTGGAGAATACGCTCAAAATAAGTATTTACGGACTGATTTTGGGATTCTTTCCACCAATCCTGCTGGCATTATCCTTGAACCATCTGATCAGCACAAAATGGAAGAAGCGATTCCAACTGATTCTGTATGCACCGAACTTCATTTCCTTGGTGATTGTTGTGGGGATGCTGTTCATGTTCCTGGCTGCAGATGGCCCAATCAACGGATTTATTGAAACCATCACCGGTTCGCGGATCACGTTCATGACGGATCCAAATTATTTCCGGACTTTGTACATCCTATCCGGTATTTGGCAAGGTATGGGCTGGGCATCGGTCCTCTACACAGCTACACTGGCGAACGTCAGCCAAGATCTGATCGATGCGGCCCACATGGACGGCGCCAATATCTTGTACCGCATCTGGTACATCGATCTTCCGGCGCTGCGCCCGATCATGGTCATCCAGTTCATCCTTTCTGTTGGTGGGATCATGAACGTTGGTTATGAGAAAGCTTTCCTGATGCAAACATCGATGAACTTGCCTGTTTCGGAAATCATTTCGACATACGTATATAAAGTCGGTCTGCAGATGGGCGATTATGGCTACTCTACTGCCGTTGGGCTATTCAATACAGTCATTAACATCATCTTGTTGCTTACTGTGAATGCAGTCGCAAACAAGGTCGGCAGTGAAGATGCCGCATTATAGAAAGGAGGATAAACATGATAACCTTAACAAAATTTGATCGTCGCATTCTGTTTCTGAACCGCATCCTGATAGGTTTCTTGATACTGATAACCTTATCGCCCTTGCTATATGTGCTCATCGCCTCCTTCATGGATCCGTTCATTCTTCGTTCACAGGGGTTGAGCCTGAATCCTGCCAATTGGAGCGTGGAAGGGTATAAACGGGTGCTGCAAGACCCCGCAATCGTTCGCGGTTTCTTGAATTCCATCTTTTATTCAACCGCATACAGTGCCTTGACAGTAGGTGTTTCAATCCTCACGGCCTATCCGCTTTCGAAGAAGAAGCTGATAGGGAAAAGACCCATCACGATTTTCTTGATCATCACCATGTTCCTCGGTGGAGGATTGGTTCCGACGTATTTGTTGGTGAAAAACTTGGGCATGCTGAATACGGTCTGGGCGCTCATCCTTCCCGGATCGATCAATATCTGGAACATCATCCTGGCGCGGACGTACTTCCAACAATTGCCTACCGAGTTGGAAGAGGCAGCCGTCATTGATGGCGCAAATGAACTACAGATATTCTTTAAGATCATGCTGCCGCTGGCAAAACCGATCATTTTCGTATTGTTCCTCTATGCCTTTGTAGGACAATGGAATTCCTACTTTGACGCCATGATTTACCTGAACGATGCGGACTTGCAGCCGCTCCAAATAGTGCTGCGAAAAATCCTTATCCAAAATCAACCGCAGCAAGACATGATCGGATCCGCCACACAGATGGCAGAAATGGCCCAATTGGCCGAACTGATCAAATACTCGACGATCGTCATCTCCAGCTTGCCGCTTCTGGTTATGTATCCATTCTTCCAGAAGTACTTCGATAAAGGGATGATGGCAGGTTCACTCAAAGGTTAGGCAATAAGAAATATAATATAAAGGAGAAATACAAAATGAGAGTAAAATACTTTGGCACGGCACTATTATCCACAGCAACGGTCCTGACTTTAGCAGCATGCGGTTCATCCGGCGGGGCCTCTTCTCCGGACTACGAATTGACGGATGTCTCATTCCCATTGGAGGAAACAGTGACCCTGAAGATGTCCACTTCCAGTTCGCCCTTGGCACCGGCCGATCCGAATGAAAAGTTAATCTTCCAGCGTTTGCAGGAGCAATCGGGCGTGCAAGTCGAATGGAAAAACTATTCTTCGGATTATATCGAAAAAAGAAATCTGGACATTTCCAGCGGCGACTTGCCGGATGCCATGTGGAATGCCGGAGCCAGCGACTATGATCTGCTCTCATGGGCAGAAGATGGTATCATCATTCCCTTGGAAGACCTGATCAATGAACATATGCCGAACTTCAAAAAGGTATTGGACGAAAATCCGGAATACCTGGCCATGATCACAGCTCCGGATGGCCATATCTACTCGCTGCCATGGATCGAAGAATTGGGCCAGGATAAAGAGTCCATCCACACAGTAAACGATATTCCGTGGATCAATGTCGACTGGCTGGAAACGCTAGGCTTGGAGATGCCACAAACAACGGAAGAATTGATGGTTGTATTGGAAGCATTCAAAACCCAAGACCCGAACGGTAATGGCAAAGCGGATGAAATCCCGATGTCCTTCATCAACGATGGCGGAAATGAAGACATGAAGTTCCTCTTCGGCGCATTTGGGATCGGCGACAACGATGATCACTTGGTCGTCAATGATGACGGAACAATCGATTTTACTGCCGACAACGAAGAATTCAAAAACGGGGTTACTTATTTCAACGAACTTTACAATAAAAACCTGATTGATGTGGAAGCTTTCGAACAAGATTGGAATGCCTACGTGGCGAAAGGGAAAGAGCAACTGTTCGGCGTTTATTTCTCATGGGATAAGGCTAACGTTTCCGGAGCCAACGATTCCTACGAACCGCTTCCGGCACTGGCTGGTCCAAGCGGAGAAAAACATGTTACGCGTACGAACGGATTCGGATTTAGCCGTGACCGTTTCGTCATCACAAGTGCCAACAAAAATCTGGAATTGACAGCCAAATGGGCAGATCAAATGTACGTGCCGATCCAATCTGTCCAGAACAACTGGGGCACTTATGGAGATGAGACGCAACAAAATATTTTTGAATACGTAGAAGCCACTAATTCGTTGAAACATCTGCCGTTGGACGGCACTGCACCAGGTGAATTGCGCCAAAAAACAGAAGCAGGCGGACCTTTGGCAATCTTGGATGAATACTACGGAACTGTGACGACAATGCCGGATGATGCGCAATGGCGTTTGGATATCTACAAAGATACGTACTTGGCTGATGTTCATAATCAATTCAATTATCCACGCGTATTCTTGTCATTGGAACAGGCAGACCGGATCGCTCAAATTGAAGCGGATTTGCTTCCGTTTGTGAACAGAAAACGTGCTGAATGGATCGCAAACGGGAAAATCGTCGAAGAATGGGATGCCTACGTAGAGGAATTGAACCGTTTAGGACTGGAAGAATGGATGCAGATCAAACAAGATGCTTATGATACATACTTGTCAAACAACAAATAACAAGAAATAAAATAAATCAAATCCAAGAAATGAGGGGTAGCGTGAGCATTCAAAGCCAAGTGGCCTATTCAACAGATCGGGCCAACCGATACATAGCAGAAAATATGGGAACGGTGAATCCTCTTTACCGGAATCTCTATCATGCATCACCGCCAGTGGGCTGGATGAACGATCCGAACGGTTTCGTCCAGTACCAAGGAGCGTACCACTTGTTTTATCAATTCCACCCGTATGATGCGAAATGGGGCCCGATGCACTGGGGCCACATGAAGTCGACGGACTTGATCCATTGGGAAGCCTTGCCTGTCGCCTTGGCACCGGATCAAGCGTATGACCGGTTCGGCTGTTTCTCAGGAAGCGCCATCGAGCGGGATGGAAAACTGTATTTGCTTTATACAGGCGTAACCGAAGCCGATGAAGAAGGCGTACATCACCAGGTGCAATGCCTGGCGGTGTCGGAAGATGGGCTGCACTTCGATAAAGTGCAGCAAAATCCGGTCATCCCGATCGCGGCCTTACCGGAGGATGCTTCCCAGATCGATTTCCGGGATCCTAAAGTGTTTGAACACGAAGGCATGTACTACACAGTTATCGCCTCCAAGGCTTCCGACGAGACAGGGCAGATTTTGCTTTACCAATCTGAAGACTTGGTGCAATGGGAGTTTGCATCTGTCTTCCTGAAGGGGACCAAGGAACAAGGGATCATGTGGGAGTGCCCTGACTTCTTCCGATTAGATGGGAAGGATTGCCTGATCTTCTCGCCGATGCAATGGCCGCAGGAGGGCGATGACTTTCAAAATTTGAATTCCTCGGTACTGGCTGTCGGCGAAGTGGATTGGACGACGAAACAGTTCCACCCGGAAAGTTACCAGGAGTTGGATCACGGGCTGGATTACTATGCTCCCCAAAGCCTGGAGGATGACAAAGGCAGAAGAATCTGCATCGGCTGGATGCAGATGTGGGGCAGAAATTTCCCGACTGATACACTAGGCCACGGATGGACAGGCTCGATGACGATCCCGAGAGAGCTGAAATGGGTAGATGGCCAGTTGAAGCAATATCCGATCGGCATCGAAGCCAACACCGAAAACCAGGTAGAAAGCAGCCGGATCATCATGATTGAAGATGCCAAAAAGACTATCCCAGGCATAGAAGGAGATTGCGGACTGCTGCAATTGAAAGTGGACATCTCCGAACTGGAAAAACTGTCCATCCTTCTCCGTGAAAACGAGAACGAAAGAACCGTAGTGTCCTTCGATAAAGAAAAGAATGAATTGGGAATCGACCGATCCGCAAGCGGCATCGTGCTGAAAGGTGAAGAAGCGACACCTCCCGTCAGCCGCAAAGTCACGCTGAATGGCGAGAGGTCCTATCTTGAACTCGCCATTTACTTGGATCATTCGTCGGTTGAAGTGTTTGAAAGAAATGGCGAAGCGGTAATGACCGCGAACGTTTATCCAACCGAGGAAGCCACGGGCATTTCGTTTGAGTGCAGCGGCAAAACGGTATTTGAGGAAGTGACTTTCACACCCTTCATTTAATCGGGTTTGTAGGTAGGCGTGACGGACAAATATTTTAGGAATGAAGGAGACGTTATGCGGTTATGCGGAAAGTATATACGATTGGAGAAATACTGATTGATTTTTTCCCGAGTGAAATCGGCGTGCCCTTGAAAGATGTCAAGGGTTTCACCAAGCAGCCGGGAGGTGCGCCGGCAAATGTGGCTGTGACTGTCAGCCGCTTGGGTGGAAAAGCCGGCTTCATCGGCAAAGTGGGCCAGGATGCCTTCGGTGACTATCTGACCGATATACTCGTGCAGAATCAGGTGGATATCCGTCACCTGTTCAGGACCGCCGAGGCAAACACGGCGCTGGCTTTTGTGTCGCTCCAGCAAAATGGGGAACGCGAATTTAGCTTTTACCGCAATCCCAGCGCGGATATGCTGCTGGACAAGGAAGAGCTGAATGAGCTTGTTTTCACGGCTGCAGACATCCTGCATTTTTGCTCGGTCGATCTGATCGAAGCCCCAGTAAAGTATGCGCATCTTGCAGCTTTGAAAAAAATGAAGCAGGCAGGCGGGACGATCGTTTTTGATCCGAATGTCCGCTTGAATCTATGGCCGGATCCGGAAATGCTGAAGCAGACGATCCAGGAATTCCTGCCGTATGCGGATATCCTGAAAATCAGCGATGATGAATTGGCGTTCATAACGGGCAAGGATTCAGAAGCGGATGGGATAGCGGCGTTGCTGAAGACGGAGCCAAAACTGCTGATCTATACAAAAGGCAGCAAGGGTGCGGATCTGTATTTCAAAGGCGAGAAAGCCAGTGTCGAAGGGTTAAGCGTCCGAACGGTTGATACGACAGGGGCAGGTGACTCGTTCATCGGGTCCTTCCTCTATCAGATAGCCAATAGGGTTAATTGGGAAGACTGCAGCTTGGATGAAATACGCGAGATGGGCACTTTCGCCAATCGTGTGGCCGCGTTGGTGACGACACGACCGGGCGGCATGCAATCCATCCCGACCCTGCAAGAAGTATTGATCTTGGAAGGATAGATCATTAAAAAGGACCGCTACCTAAATCGAGTGAGATTTAGGTAGCGGTCCTTTTTTATTTTAGGTTAGTATTTCGAGTAGGTCTGATTTGGAGAAATTATTCTCCTACAATTTCCATGAATTCTGCACCGGTGATGGTCTCTTCGACCAACAGGAAGCGGGAAAGTTCATGGAGCTTGTCGATGTTTTCGCTTAGCAATGCAGCGGCTTTTTCATGGGCTTTCTTGATGATGTCCAGAACTTCGCGGTCGACCTGTTCGGCCATGCCGGCGGATACGTTCATGGAAGTGTCGCCCCCCAGGTATTTATTGGTCTGGGTTTCAATCTGCATCATGTCGAAGGCGTCGCTCATGCCGTAGCGCGTAATCATGGCGCGAGCCATTTTGGTCATCTGCTCAATGTCGTTTGAAGCACCAGTCGTGATGCTGCCGAAGACAATCTCTTCAGCGGCGCGACCGCCTGCCAAGGTGACGATTTTGTTGAACAGTTCTTGTTTTGTCATCAACGATTTTTCGCCTTCCTCGATCTGCATCGTATAGCCGAGTGCACCGGAAGTGCGCGGAATGATCGTGATCTTGTGGACCGGCGCGGATTCGGTCTGCTTGGAGGCGACCAGCGCATGCCCAATTTCATGGTAGGCGATGATTTCTTTCTCTTTCGGAGAAATGACTGCATTTTTGCGTTGGTAACCGGCGATGACTGTTTCCACTGATTCTTCCAAATCGCTTTGCGTGACGGCGGTGCGGCCTTCACGGACGGCTCGCAGGCCACCCTCGTTGATGATGTTAGCCAATTCGGCACCGGAAGCACCGGATGTGGCGCGGGCAATCGTATTGTAATTGATGGAAGGGTCCATCTTGTAGTTCGTTGCATGCACTTTCAGGATGGCTTCGCGTCCTGCCAAGTCCGGCAGTTCAACCGGTACGCGACGGTCAAAACGACCCGGGCGCAGTAGGGCAGCGTCGAGGGATTCCGGACGGTTGGTGGCGGCCAGGAGGATGATGCCTTTGTTGGCTTCAAAACCGTCCATTTCCGCCAGCAGTTGGTTCAAGGTCTGCTCACGCTCATCGTTACCCCCGCCGAAATTGCCGTTGTCGCGCTTCTTACCGATTGTGTCAATTTCATCGATGAAGACGATACATGGGGCTTTTTCGTTGGCTTCCTTGAACAGGTCGCGGACTTTTGCAGCGCCGCGTCCGACGAACATTTCGACGAATTCGGAACCGGAGATGCTGAAGAACGGCACATCGGCTTCGCCTGCGACAGCGCGGGCCAAAAGGGTTTTACCGGTTCCGGGAGGTCCGACCAGCAGGATGCCTTTCGGATTCTTGGCACCGATATCCTGGTATTTTTTCGGTTGATGCAGGTAATCGACCACTTCGCTAAGCGCTTCTTTGGCTTCGTCCTGTCCGGCGACATCCTTGAACGTTTTCGAATCGTTGGCCTTCACATATACTTTGGCATTCGATTTGCCGAAAGACAATGCGCCACCGGCACCGCCGCCCATCCGTTTCGCCATCTGTTTCCCTAATAGGCTACCTAATCCCCAGAACAACAGGAGCGGTAAGACCCAAGAAACCAAAATCGAAAGAATCGGGGAGGCTTCAGTCGGGATCTCCTTGCTGAAGGTCACCTCGGCTTCCTCCAAGCGGGTGACGAGTGTCGGATCATCGATCAGGCCGGTGATGTAGACTTGTTTGTCGCCCGCATCATCGGTCGCGACGAAGGTAATCTGGGTATCCTCCAGTTTGACCTCGGATACGTCGCCCGTCGACACCTGTTTCAGGAACGTGCTGTAAGTCACTTCCTCCACGCTTCGGTTCATGTAGCTCGGCAATACGAAATAGTTCAAGAACATCAGGACGCTCAATGCCATCAGCAAGTAATAGGCTGTCGTTCTGCGTTTATCGGGGTTTTCGTTGTTCAAATTCACATTCCATTTTCGGTTGTTTTTATTTTTGTCATCTGCCATTTATGTCTGTTCAATCCTCTCGTTGTTGTTCGTTCATTTCCTGTATCAAAAGCTGCAATTCCTTGATGCCGACTGCAATTTTTTCGAGCCGTTCCTCGGACACGCCTTCCATCAGCAAGCAGTATTTGCTTTCGATATCCTGCTCCATTTTCTGAAGGATCGCTTGGCCATTTGGGGTGAGTTTCAGCGTTATGAAGCGTTCGTCGTCCGCGCGCCGTTCCCGCGTCAGATAAACTTGCTGTTCCAGCTTTTTGCAGATGGTGGAGACGTTACCGTTGTTCATATCCATCACCTTCGCCAAACGGTTGAGTGACAGATCTTCGCTCAGCTTAATTTCCATCAAAATCCGCAATTGCAGCGGGGTGATGCAATAGTCTTTAGCGACCGGGCACATCACGGTATCCTTGGAAACTTGGATGGTCCGCATCAGATCCCAGATCTCTTTTTTCAAAAAATCAATTTTCATTTTGAAATCCGCTCCTTTTCCGGATAATAGTTGTGATGTAAAACTATTCTAAATCAAAACTATTCTTTGTGCAAGCGGTTCAACTTACTCTTAAACAAATCCTAAATATTCATCCCCAGCAGGGATGATGTGAACCTACTATAGAGCTAGTGTGTGAAGAAAGCATGAAGATGATTGAAATAATTTCATAAGATATTTTTGCGGCGCGAGCGCTTTGCCGGAGAAGGGCGGCCGGAAGGGGAATCAGCTCCGACGAGAGGCCTCTGGCCGGAGGAGCGCTCAAAAAATTGCCCCACCTCCGACGAAGCCCGCCACCCAGGAGGAGAGCATTCGGAATGCGGACGAACTCCGGCGAAGCCTCAGTTCACCGGAGGAAATGACAAATGAAGATTGCTTCCTGATTACGGCGCTACTGTGTATAATGAAACAGAAGAATCTAGTTGACTATATTAAAGGACTGATGATCAGTATGAAAGCATATAAATATATCCAAACGCCGCTCGGGCAATACTTGCTGGCTGAAAACGGCAAGGGTATCACGTTTCTGGAGCATGTTGCATCGGAATTGGATCCGCGCATCGAAAAGGAAATCGCGGCCGGGGAAATGGTGGAGGCGGACACGCCCTTATTACTGGAAGGGGAGCGTCAATTGCAGGAGTACTTCAATGGTGAACGCCAGGAATTCGATCTGCCCTTGGATGCAACCGGTACGCCCTTCCAATTGAAAGTGTGGGAAGCTTTGCGCCAAGTCCCTTACGGCGAGACGCGCAGCTACAAGGAAATCGCCATCGCTGTCGAAAATCCGAAAGGTGTCCGCGCCATCGGGATGGCAAACAACCGCAACCCGATATCGATCATCACCCCTTGCCACCGTGTCATCGGTACGAACGGGAAACTTGTTGGGTATGCCGGCGGGTTGCATTTGAAGGAATATTTGCTGAATCATGAGACAAAGGTTGCAATCGAAAACAGCTCACCCCAAATGGATATCTGAATCATCGGGAGAAGGGATTCTCAATTAGGATACCTATTCTCAATCAGAGTATGATAAATAAGAATCCATGCTATCGTAAAGGCAAATTCTAAACGTCGCTATTTAGCAGTAAATTGAAATGATATACAACAGTAAATAATCGAAAAATTCAGAAAAGAGCCAGGAATCTATTGTTCTCGGCTCTTTTTACTTTGTGGAAAAGTATATAATGTCTGATTCGAGCTAGGGGAAATTGATTCTTGATCGCGTAAAAAAACCAGATGTTCAATACCAATGATTGTAATCGTTATCATCATAAGTTAAACCTATGATTCGGATAAAAATGATTGATTGGATATTTGGTTAGCCAGAAACTATACTTCAGATATCAAGTTGAGTAATGAGCAATCGATAGAACTGCAGTCTATAGGAACTTGTTACTAAAAGGATTCAACTGGATAATCACAAATCCATGGAGAATTGAAAACGCAAACATTTGGAGGGACGATATGTTAAGAGAACTACAATGCAGCATCTATCGCGGTGGCACAAGCAAAGGTGCATTCGTGATGGAAGAAGATTTACCGGAAAATAAAGAGGAACGCGATCAAATCCTATTAAAAATTATGGGCAGCCCTGATCAACGCCAAATTGATGGCTTGGGTGGAGCAGTCTCCACGACCAGTAAAGTCGCCATCATTTCAAAAGAAACAACAGAAAATTGGGATATCAACTATACTTTTGCGCAAGTCCAGATCGATAAGCCTTTTGTCTCCTATGCAGGAAACTGCGGGAATATCTCATCTGCTGTTGGGGTTTTTGCACTTGAAAATAATTTGGTGGATATAGCTGCGCCAATCACGACTGTCAGGGTATATAATACAAACACAAAGAAAATCATTCACGAGCATATTCCTACGCCGAACGGGGAGATTACCTATGAAGGCGATTTTAGTATCTCGGGTGTACCCGGAACGGGCTCGAAGATCGAACTGGAGTTTTTGAATCCGGAAGGTTCCTTCACCGGCAAACTGTTGCCGACAGGGCATACCAAAGACGTACTGAAAATTGCTGATTACGGCGATGTCGAAGTATCCATCGTCGATGCGGCAAACCCGCTAGTGTATGTCAAAGCAGAAGCTATCGGTTTTGCAGGAACAGAGACGGCGGCTATGATCGATGCGGACCCGGCCAATTTAGTGCTGTTGGAAAAAATCAGGGGCGAAGCGGCCGTCAAAATGGGCTTGGCCGATAAATGGGAAGAAGCCGCTACAGTGACACCGGGAGTGCCAAAAATGACGATCGTGTCAGCAGCGCAGGATTTCATTACGGATAGCGGGAAAGAAATAAGCGTATCCGAATATGACCTTTCTATCCGAATGATGAGCATGCAGAAAGCCCACAAAACCATCGCTTTGACAGGGGCTTTGTGTACAGCAGCCGCCTGCGCGATTCCGGGCACCATCCCGAATGAAGTGCTAGGGAACGAAAATGTGAAGAATGAGATCGTACTTGGGCACAGCGATGGCCTCATTTCAGTAGCCATGAAGTATAAAAATGAAGATGGAACGATAAAAATCGAATCTGTATCAAGCCACCGGACTGCGAGAAAAATCATGGTCGGTAAAGTCTTCTATAAAGGATAGAAATAACATAAAGAATAGGAAGTGTTGAAATGTTAGCATTGTTAGGCTATGGAATGATCGTTACCTTCATGGTTTTGTTATTAACCAAGAAAATGTCACCTTTTGCAGCATTAATTTTAGTTCCCGTCGTTTTTGGTTTAGCCGCAGCATTTATAAGTGGAACACCACTTTTGGAAGTATTTGATTGGATTTTTGGAGGTTTGTATTACTCTCTGGATGAGAACAAGACACTTATCGGTAAAGGTGTAGCCCCAACGATTACATTATTGCTGTTCGCCATCCTTTACTTCTCGGTTATGTTGGATGTCGGTCTATTCGATCCATTGGCTACGAAGATGATCAGATGGGCAAAAGGCGATCCAATGAAGATTTGTGTCGCTACTGGTGTTATCTCCTTAATCGTGTCACTGGATGGTGATGGAACAACGACTGTGTTGATCGTAACGACAGCGGTTCTGACGCTTTTCAAGAAAATGAAGATGAACCAGCTTTATTTGGCGGTAATCATCGGATTCTGTAACTCGGTAATGAACTTAGTCCCTTGGAGTGGTCCGATGGCGCGTGCGATGCCGGTGTTGAACTTGACACCGAAAGAATTTTTCGTACCCGTTATCCCAGGTATGATAGGCGCAACTATTCTAGCGATGTATATGTGTTACTTCTATGGTAAAAAAGAACGCGCTCGTCTGGGCTACGTTCAAGGTAGCGGCATCATCCATGACAGCGACTTGGAACACATCATTAAAGAAATCAACGAAAAAGATGCGTATTTGAAACGCCCTAAATTGATTTGGTTCAACTTTATCCTTACAGCTGCAATCATGACAATGTTGATCATGGACGTCATCAATGGTGGAATCCTATTCGTACTTGGTACAGCCATCGCGTTGTTGGTTAACTACAGACAGTTGAACCTGCAGTCTTCCCGTCTGATCGCAAATGGTGGAGAAGCACTAGGGCCAGTAAGTTTGGTTTATGGTGCAGGTATCATCATGGGTGTTCTGAACGGTAGCGGCATGAGCACAGCCATCGCACAACAAATGGCTGGCATGATTCCGGAAAACATGGGTGCCTACATTCCATTCTTCCTGGCTTTGATTTCTTTACCAGGTTTGTTCTTCTTGCCAAATGACGCTTTCTACTTTGGGATCCTGCCGGTATTGGCACCAATTGCTTATCAATACGGTGCAACACCGACTGAAATCGGTGTCGCTTCCATGATGGGTCAAGCCATCCGTTTTGCAAGTCCATTAGTAGCCTTCCTTTATGTTTTGGTTGACAGAACAGAAGTCAGCTTTGGTGATTACTCAAAAGAATACCTGAAATGGGGTCTTCCAAGCTTTGTGATCCAAACAGTTATCGCCATTCTGATCGGTGCGATCCCGCTACCTTTCTTGTTTAATTAGTCATCAAACAACTTCCCGACAAAGGTCAATCAAGGTTCTGATGTAAGGAGGCAGTTTTCGCCCTTTTCGGTAAGCCACAATCATATCCGCATAATGTGGCTTGCCCTCGAAAGAGAAAAAGCGCGGAGCATTGCCGAATTTCAAGTGACGGATATGGGTCTCGTTCAAAAAGGAGATCCCGTATCCCGTCATTGTCAGATTGACAGCTGTCTCGATATTCCGAGTATGCGTCACTTTATTCGGGACGAAATGATGTTCCGCAAAAATCGCTTCGGCGATCTGGCCGGTACGCTGATCGGGAAAATGCAGAATGAACCGATCCTTTTTGAACAAATGCAGATCAATGGAAGGATAGTTGCTGATCGGATTAGGAACGCCTTGATTGATGCAAGGATGTCCTGAGGGCACAGCCAACAGGATCTCTTCCGATTTGATGATTTCATAGTCCAGATTCAAAGCGTGGTGCGGCATGTTCATGATCGCGATGTCCGCTTCGCCGTTGTTGATTTTTTCTTCTACAACTTTGGAAGATTCTTCGATCAACTCGACTTCGATATTTGGGTAGATTTCATTAAATTTCGGCAAGATATCAGGAGCCAGATAGGAACCGCGCATGAAGGGAATGGAAACGCGCAGACGGCCGATTTTGTTGTCCAATATATGGGCAGCTTCATCGTAAAAGTTTTCGCGCATACGTAGAATCTCGATTCCGGCAGCCAAAAAACGTTCACCAAGGAAAGTCAATTCATATTTCTTTCCGATTTGATTGAAGACTGGAAATCCTAATCGGGCCTGCATGTTTTTGATGTACATGCTCAATGAGGGTTGTGAGATGTATAGAGACTCAGCTGCCCTTGTCAAACTGCCGCAGTCGTTGATTGCCTTCACGTATTCGATATCTTTCATTTCCATAGAAGCATCCCCTTATCATAGGTTTTGATTATGATATACATAAAAAATATATATTTCATTTATGTTTATTATAGGGATACAATCACACTAAGTAAATACAAGAATATATAAATTGGAGAGGTACTATACTATGAATAGCAAGCAGAAATCAATTAAAACCATCACTACAAATGGGAAGGCGTATAAGTACTACGATCTGAAATCATTGGAAAATGAAAAAGTGACGATCGCCAAATTGCCATATTCCATCCGTGTCTTGCTGGAAAACTTGTTGCGACAAGAAGACGGCAAGGTGATCACTGAACAACACGTCCTGTCCTTGGCCAACTGGAAACCCCTCAATGAGGTGAAAACGGAGATCCCCTTCAAACCATCCCGTGTCATTCTGCAGGATTTGACAGGCGGAGCGGCAATCGTGGATTTGGCAGCATTGCGTTATGTGACCGATAAATTGGGTAAAGATTCCGCAATCATCAATCCGGATATACCGGTGGATTTGGTCATTGACCATTCCGTTCAAGTCGACTACTCAGGATTCAATGATGCCTTCAGAATGAACGCGGAAATTGAGTTCGACCGGAATCGCGAGCGTTACGAATTCTTCAGCTGGGCGGAAAAATCGTTTGATTCCTTCAGTGTTGTTCCACCAGCGACAGGGATTGTCCATCAAGTGAATTTGGAATACTTGGCTGATGTGGTTAAAGAAGCTGAAGCCAATGGGGAAACCATCCTCTACCCGGATACTTTGGTGGGAACCGATTCGCACACGACGATGATCAACGCTTTGGGTGTCCTTGGTTGGGGAGTCGGCGGCATCGAGGCAGAGGCAGGCATGTTGGGACAACCTTGTTATCTGCAGCTTCCGGATGTCGTTGGAGTCCGCTTCACAGGCAAACTTCAAAACGGGGCAACAGCAACTGATTTAGCTTTAAAAATGACCCAAGTATTGCGTGATCAAAAAGTGGTCGGGAAATTCGTCGAATATTTCGGTGAAGGCCTGAAGAACTTGACGATTGCCGACAGATCGGTCATTGCCAATATGGCACCGGAATACGGAGCGACTTGTGGTTTCTTCCCGGTTGATGACGAAACATTGGGCTATCTGCGCTTCACCGGCAGAGAAGGTGCAAAAGTGGACAGAATCGAAGCCTATGTCAAAGCGAACAACCTTTTCTACAATGATGCAATCGAACCAGAGTATTCAGAGCTGATCGAAATTGACCTTTCAACAGTGGAACCAAGTTTGGCCGGCCCGAAAAGACCGCAGGACTTAGTGAAGCTATCCGATGTCAGCAAGGAATTTAAAGCGGCATATGCCGCACCGATGGGGAATCAAGGCTATGGTTTGGATGCAGCTGATATCGACAACAAAGTGACGATCACCTACGAAGATGGCTATCAAGAAGAAATGGAAAACGGAGCGGTATCCATCGCGGCCATCACAAGCTGCACGAATACAAGCAACCCATACCTGATGCTCAGCGCCGCTTTATTGGCCAAAAATGCAGTGGAAAAAGGGTTGACCGTCAAACGCTACGTCAAAACCTCCATGTCGCCGGGATCGAAAGTGACGGCGCGCTATTATGAAAAATCGGGCTTATTGCCTTACCTGGAAGCGCTAGGCTTCAATATCATCGGCTACGGCTGCATGACGTGCGTGGGCAACTCCGGACCGTTGAGACCGGAAGTTAGCGAAGCGGCGAAAGAAGGCAACATCCTGCTTTCAGCAGTTTTGAGCGGTAACCGCAACTTCGAAGGACGCATCCATGCGGAAGTGAAAGCTGGCTACTTGGCTGCGCCGCACTTGGTCATCGCCTATGCCTTAGCGGGCAATGTCAAAGTAAATCTGGCTACCGATCCGATCGGGACAGATAAAGAAGGACAGCCTGTCTATTTCAAGGACATTTTGCCGAGCAACGAAGAAGTCCAAAAAGTCGTGAATGAATCCGTTCTGGCGGATATGTTCAAAGAAGAATACCGTTCCGTATTCGATTCAAACGACTTGTGGAACAAAATTGAATCAGCAGATAAACCGGTCTACGACTGGGATGCCGATTCAACCTATATCGCAAATCCGCCATATTTCGAAAACTTCCAATTGGAAACAGAACCGATTACGAGTCTGAAAGGGATGCGCGTTTTAGGGAAATTCCAGGATTCCATCACAACCGACCATATCTCACCGGTCGGAGCCATCGCAATGAAGTCTCCAGCCGGAAAATATTTGATGGAGCATGGCGTGAAACCGAAAGATTTCAATTCATACGGAAGCCGAAGAGGACATCATGAAGTGATGGTACGCGGTACTTTCTCCAATATCCGTCTCAGAAACGCTTTGGCGGATGGGTTGGAAGGCGGATTCACCAAGTACATTCCGACCAATGAAATCATGCCGATTTTCGATGCCAGCGTGAAATATAAAGAAGATGGCACCGGTTTGGTCATCCTGGCCGGAGACGACTATGGGATGGGATCTTCCCGTGACTGGGCAGCGAAAGGCGCCAGACTTTTGGGCGTCGATGCGGTCATCGCGAAAAGTTTCGAACGGATCCACCGCTCGAACCTGATCATGGTGGGGGCGCTTCCGCTGGAATTCCTGAAAGGCGAAGATGCAGACACACTGGGATTGACAGGATTGGAAGAATACGCGATTGCGATCACGGATGAAGTAAAACCGAATGAAGTGATCACTGTCACCGCTCGAGCTGCGGACGGAACGGAAAAAACATTCCAGGCAATCGCAAGACTGGATTCTGAGATCGAAATCGACTACTACCGCAACAAAGGGATTTTGCCGATGGTGCTCAGAAACAAGATTAAATAAGCTTTTCTTAATGTGCTATTTCGAGTAAAACGATAAATAGAAGAAGCCGGCCCCGACTCCGGCTTCCAGAATACGCAAAAAGCAGGCCCGTAACAGCCTGCTTTTTGCGTATTTTACCTTTAGCAGGCCATTTTATTTTAGAGAACCAAGTCAATTTCAAATCAAGGCATTAAATTGAAAAAAGAGGCAACCTCGAAAAGTGAGGTTGCCTCTTTTTTCACTCCACATACAAAGATAATTTCTTCTCGATGCGTGTCTGGAAAGCAGCGAAGACGCTGCAGACTGCCCAGTAGATGAGCGCGACCAGGATGTACATCGTCATATAGTCGAACTCGCGGCCACCCACGATTTTGGCGTTCTGGAACATTTCCGGAACGGTGATCATCGCCGCCAAGGATGAACCTTTTATCAGGTCCAACAGCACGTTGCTCATCGGCGGAATAGCAATCCGCAGGGCTTGCGGCACGATGACTTTCCGCATGATGAACGACCATTTCAGCCCCAACGCATAAGCCGCTTCCCATTGCCCGTGATTGACGGAATTCAATGATGAACGGATGATTTCCGCGCTGTAGGCTGCCGAGCTCATGCTGAAGCCGATGATGGCCGCCGTGACGGCAGTGAATTGGATGCCGATGAACGGAAAGCCGAAATAGAGCAGGAACAAAATGACCAAAGTAGGGGTTCCCCTCATGAAGGAGATGTAGAGCCGTGCCAGCCAACGCAGTGGTTTCCACTTGGCCAGCTGCAACATAGCAAGGAAAAAGCCAAGCAGCGTGCCGTTCACCATGCTGGTCAACGCGATTCCAAGTGTATAGCCCATCCCTTTCAGGACGTACGGGAGGCTTTCCAGAGCCAATTCCGGATTGAAGATATACTGCCATTGGATGCCTGACATGTCTTTTCCACCTCTCTGTTCTACGTTTCTATTTAACGTCGCTTACGTCGATCACAGGGAAATCATATTCGATCTGGACAGTCACATCCGCACCGTCGTAGAACTGTTTCGACAATTCCGCCAAAGTGCCGTCAGCACGCATTTCATCCAAAGCTTCGTTGAATTTATCAGTCAATTCGTCATTGCCTTTTTTGATGGAGAAATTAGTTTCGGACGGATTGTAGAAAATGTCATGCACTTTAACAGGGATATCAGGTAAAGCAGCAGTCGCCAATTTTTGTGCATAGTAGTCGTTCAGGATAACGTCGGTCCGTCCGTTCGCTACGTCAGACAAGTACATATCGTTTGTCGCGTTGTCGTAGATTTTCTCTTCTGCGCCGAAGTAACGGGCGACTTTCATGTAAGATGTTGTTGCCGCACCCGCAGCGATTTTGCCTTTTAAATCTTCCAGCGTTGCGATGCCGGAATTATCGGATTCTCGGACAACCATGGCACCGAATGAATATTTGTATGGAGTTGTATAATTGTATTTGTCGGCATTTTCGCCATTGCGGTCGATCCCGAATGCTGCAACATCCACTGCGCCGCTGTTGACGGAAGTAAGCATGCCGTCTACGCCCATTTCCGTGAATGCCACTTCCACGCCGATGCGCTCAGCGATTTCACGAAGGATTTCCACCTCGTAACCGGTCAATTCATCGGTTTCTTTGTCGTGATAAGAATTAGGGTAAAGCGTTCCGGAAGTGGCTGCTTTCAAAACGCCTGCTTCCTCAATCTTGTCCCATGCTGTTTCTGAATCAGTTAACACCGCTGTATCAGTAGCGCTGCTGTCGACTGTTTCGCCGTTCCCGCAGGCCGCCAAAGTCAAACCTAGTAATGCTGTCAAACCGCCAAATAAAACTCTCTTTTTCTTAACCATCCGTGAAACCTCTCCTTTTTCCTCGAATAAGAACTAGACATAAGATAGCACGTATCCAGGCCGAAAGCAATCGTTTTATCTATAAAAATAATACAGTTTTACATGCTGTTATAAACCATTTTCATCGGGAAGATTGAACAAAATGAACATGTCTTGTTGCGTGGTTCCGAACATTCGCTCGGGATGTTGATACAGTTCGCAATACAGTTTGTGAAGTGGGGAACAGCCCCCGCAATATGCAACGAAAGTTACTGAAAACAAGCGGAAGGCACATAAGGGAATTTTATCTCGTGGCGAGCCGGAATAGTCGAATAGGTGGCGACCCCCAAAAGTTAGAGTTTTTATTATGCAGCCGTTTGGCTGGCTTGGATTCGGTATTGGACTGGGCTGAGACCAGCTAATTTTTCTTTTGATCGAACATGGTTATACCAATGGATATAG
>NZ_JBAVFV010000044.1:0-5851 GCF_049684335.1 Trichococcus sp. | reverse complement strand
ATCCAAGGGTATGACATCTTCACGCTGATGGAATACTAAAAATAATAACAATCCGAAAATGAACAGACACGCAAAAAGGCTGCCAGTAGTTGGCAGCCTTTTTGCGGCAGTCGGGGGACTGTCCGTTATATGATGTGGTTTCGGTACAGACCGACTACTTTTCCCAGAATGATGACGGAATCCAGGATGATCGGATCCATGCTGGCATTTTCAGGTTGCAGACGATAGTAGTTGTTTTCTTTATAGAATCGTTTGCAGGTCGCTTCATCATCATCCGTCATGGCTATGACGATGTCGCCGTTTTCAGCCGTGGCTTGTTTTCTGATGATGACTGAGTCGCCATCGAATATGCCGGCGTCGATCATGCTTTCTCCGCGGATTTTCAGCATAAACAAGCTTCCGGAAGAGGATTTCAAATCCGGCGGGACCGGGAAATAATCTGTTGCTTCTTCGACAGCCAGGATAGGAGCACCGGCTGTGACGGTACCCAACAACGGCATTTTATCCGACATGATCCCGAGTTTATCCAGACCTGCTTGGGTCAGTTCGATCGCACGGGGTTTTGTAGGGTCGCGTTGGATAAAACCATTTTTTTCTAGACGCGACAGATGGCCGTGCACTGTGGACGTTGAGGAAAGTTTGACTGCATTCCCGATTTCCCTGACGGTCGGCGGATAGCCTTTTTCCTGGACTTCTTCATAAATGTATTGAAGCACTTCAACTTGGCGTGAATCTTTATTTTTAACCATGAGATCATCATCTCCGTAATCCTAAAATTTATAAGTTTAGAATACCATTAATCATCCAACAAATCAAACAGATGTTCGCATATTCTTGGGGATGACGCAAGAATAGGCTCAAAATTGTCCCGAAACCGGCAGCCGCTGAAGCGTTTTCGAAAATTCGCTAAATTTATCCGTGATTGCTATTTCTTTTTCTCATAATCTTTAGTACAATTAATGAATGAATGCTTTGGAAAGGGGGATGAATACGTGTCAACAACAGCATGGGTAATGATGGTCATTTTAGGAATAGTAATAGGCGCGGTTGGCGGATTTTTCCTTGCAAGACGTTATATGGTAAAATATTTTGAAGAAAATCCACCGATCAATGAAGAAATGTTGCGTTCTATGATGATGCAGATGGGTCAAAAACCATCCGAAAGAAAAGTAAAACAGATCTTGGCTTCTATGAAAACACAATCAACAAAGAAAAAGAAATAGACTAATGAAATAATATACAAAATGTGGATCTTTACGGTTCCACATTTTTATTTTGTCCGAATACAGGTAAGAAGGGAGTAATATACGTGAGTATTTTCAAAAAATTGAGTTGGTTTTTCCGTCAAGAATGGAAATCGTATTTTGTAGGCGTCTTTTTCCTGATCATTGTGGCGATACTTCAGGTTATTTCGCCGCGCGTTGTCGGAATCATCATCGATGAAATTGCCTTAGGGACCTTAACGATGGCTTCTTTGTGGAAGTGGTCGGCAATCATATTGATTGCGGGCATTCTGCAGTACCTTTTCCGTTATATTTGGCGGATGAAGATTTGGGGTACTTCGGCAGAGTTGGAAAAGATACTGCGTTCGCGATTGTTCAAACATTTCACTGAAATGGACGCTGTCTTTTTTCAGAAATACAGGACAGGCGATCTGATGGCGCATGCGACGAATGACTTGAATGCGATCAGGATGGTCGCAGGCGCAGGCATTCTGACATTGGCGGATTCGATTTCTTCAGGCGGGATCACGCTCTTCACAATGTTTTTCTTGATCGATTGGCGTTTGACGCTCATCGCCATGATTCCGTTGCCGGCTTTGACGCTGGTGTCACGGATTCTCGGACAGAAGATGCATAAGCGTTTCCGTAAAGCACAAGCTGCTTTCTCTAATCTGAATGACAAAACGCAGGAGAGTGTGTCCGGCGTTAAGGTAATCAAGACGTTCGGTGAAGAAGAAGAGGATATTCGTGATTTCGAAGCGATGACGAAGGATGTCGTCGTGAAAAATAAAGCTGTCTACTTGGTTGATGCCTTATTTGACCCGGCGATCCAACTTATTTTGGGGCTTTCTTTCGCCCTGACGATCATCTTTGGTGGCCGTTTTGTCGTGGAAGGCAGCATCAGTATCGGCCAGCTGGTTTCGTTCATCAGTTATATCGGAATGATGGCATGGCCGATGTTGGCAGTGGGCAGATTATTCAATGTGCTGGAACGAGGCAGTGCCAGTTACAGCAGGATCGATGAGCTTCTGAAGGAAAAATCAACGATTCAGGAGCAGAAAAATGCTGTCCAGACTCCGGTTACAGGCGATCTGGATTTTCAGGTGTCCTCATTCGGTTACCCGAACAGCGAAGAAATCAGCCTGCAGGACGTCGGTTTCCATTTGGAGCGGGGGCAAACGTTAGGGATTGTCGGCAGAACCGGATCGGGTAAAAGTACGATTTTCCGTCTGCTGTTGCGTGAGTATGATCAATATGCCGGCAGCATCAACTACAACGGGATCGATATCCGTGATTATTCATTGGACGCATTGCTGAGCGGAATCGGTTACGTTCCCCAAGACAACTTCTTGTTCTCTTCTGACGTCAGGGAAAACATCCGTTTCGCTGATCCATCCATCAGCCAACAAAAGGTTGAAGAGGCAGCGCGCTTGACCGCCATCCATCATGACATCCTTAGTTTTCCCGAGGGCTACGATACGTTGGTTGGCGAAAGGGGCGTTTCCTTATCCGGCGGACAAAAACAGCGGATAGCGATTGCGCGGGCTTTAGTGACTGAACCTGAGCTGCTCATCCTGGATGATTCCTTATCCGCGGTGGATGCGAAGACGGAGGAAGCGATCCTGACGGGACTTAAGGAAAAGCGAGCCGATCAGACAACGATCATCGCAGCCCATCGGATCAGCAGCGTGATGCATGCAAATGAGATCATCGTCCTTGATGAAGGGCGCATTGTCGAACGTGGGACTCATTATGAGTTGATGGAACTGGACGGTTGGTACCGCAGAATGTACGAAAAACAACAACTCGAAACCAAATTGGAAGGGGCGGATGAAGCATGAGTGGCTCAGTATGGTCTAAAACAATCCCATTGAAGGAACAACTCCGTGTAATCAAACGAATCTTCCGCTTTGCCCATCCTTTCCGCCGTCAATTTTTGATCGCTTTGCTTTTCAGTATTGCGTTGTCGCTGGTCAATGTGGTGGCACCACGCATCATCCAAATTTACATGGATGATTATCTGGCTGTGGGCAATGTCACGACCAATATCAGTGTGCTATTTGCGTTGGCTTATGTAGGAGTCGTCCTGCTGAAGATGTTAGTCACATATCTTCAGCGCTATATTTTCAGCATGGCGTCCGAACAAACCGTAGAAAACATCCGCAATGCCGTTTTCCGTAAGGTCAATCAATTGGGGATGCGCTACTATGACACCACCCCGGCCGGATCAATCGTTTCACGCGTCACGAATGACACAGAAACCATCAAAGAATTCTGGAATGTATTTTTGGCCTTGGCAGAGGGCATCTTCAGCATCATCACAGTGTTCATCGCAATGTGGACATTGAATAAGCAGATTTCGCTTCTTTTCATCGTTTTTGTCCCGATCATGGCGGGTCTGATTTGGTATTATCAAAAGTACAGCACACGCGTTTACCGCACGATGCGCGAAAGACTGAGCCAACTGAACACGAAATTGAATGAATCGATTTCCGGCATGGCAATCATCCAGCAGTTCCGCCAAGAAAAGCGGCTGCGCAAGGAATTTGACGCGATCAATGACGATTACAGCAAAGGGCGGGTAGCGATGGTCCAGATGAACGCCTTGATGCTGATGCCGGTCGTCAATCTATTGCAGGCTATCGCGTTGGCGATTGTTCTTTGGTTATTTGGATATCAGACTCTGAATGGCGTCGTGGAGCTTGGGGTCATCTATGCTTTCACCACCTACATCCAAAATTTCTTCCGTCCGATGGGGATGATGATGGACAACCTCAGCGCCCTGCAGGACGGCATCGTCTCCAGTTCACGGGTACTGAGCGTATTGGATAATGCCGAGTTGGCGCCAAGCCAACCTGAGGATTCGGAATTGGAAATTGCACAGGGAAGGATCGAATTCAAAGATGTTTCCTTCTCTTACGACGGGAAGCAAGATGTGCTTAAGAACATCAGCTTCACAGCGAATCCGGGCGAAACTGTCGCTCTGGTGGGCCACACCGGGAGCGGAAAAAGTTCGATCATCAATGTTTTGCTACGTTTTTATGAGTTCGAGAAAGGTGACATCCTGATTGACGGGAAATCGATCAAGACATATCCGATCGAGGAGATACGCTCAAAAATAGGCTTGGTCCTGCAGGATTCCTTCCTGTTCTACGGCGACATCTCGCATAATATCCGTTTGATGAACAAGGATTATACCGACCGCGATATCGAAGGTGCGGCTGCATTTGTGCATGCTGATTCATTCATCGAGTCGCTGCCTGGAGGCTATCATGCAAAAGTAATCGAGCGCGGGGCCAGTTATTCAAGTGGTGAGAGACAATTGATTTCGTTCGCCCGAACAATTTTACGGGATCCGAAAGTGCTCATCCTTGACGAGGCGACAGCCAATATCGACACCGAAACAGAACTCCTGATCCAAGAAAGCATGCGGAAAATGCGTGAAGGCCGAACGACGATTGCTATTGCTCACCGTCTGTCCACCATACGCGATGCCCATCTGATCTTGGTATTGGATAAAGGGCGCGTCATCGAACAAGGCACACACGAAGAACTGATCGCCAAACAGGGTACCTATTATGACATGTACATGCTGCAGTCGATGAACGACTGATCGCTTGTTGAACAGTAATGCAAAAAAACAGCGCCGGAATATTTTTCCGGCGCTGTTTTTTTGTTGTTTTCGAGATGATGAAGACCCGGTGACGGACATCAGGTGTTTTATTTTGCGATGTAGACAAAATTCGGATTGATTTCCTGATCCAATTGGCGGAAGGTAGCTCCGAGCAGTTCGTCATAGGCAGCCAGTTCTTCTCTGGAGATCCTTTTTTCCTTCGGCAAATAGATGGGCTTGCCGAAGCGGACAGTCGCCTTTTTGCGCTTCACGAGATCCTTGAGTGTGAGCGGACCTTGATAGACAACCGGAAGGATCGGAACGTTGGCCAGCTTGGCGATGGAAGAAGTGCCGCCTTTGATTTCTGCGGAATGCCTCGACCCGGTCGGGAAGATCAACAGATTGGTTTTGCCTTCCTTCAGGATCGAAACAGGTTGCTTCAGGGCACTTGGGCCCGGGTTTTTACGATTGACAGGGAAAGCGTTCATGTGAGTGAGCAGCCAGTTCATGAATTTCCCTTTGAATAGTTCTTGCTTCGCCATTGATGAAAATACGTGCGGATAAACGCCGAACGAAATGAAAATGGGATCCAGCAGACTTCTGTGAGGAGCTGCAATGATAAAGACTGTGTCTTTCGGGATGTACTCTTTGTTTTGGATTTCGGTCTTGCCGTTCAGGATACGGACCAGAAATCTGACTATGATGACGACTGTTTTAAAAAACATGACAGGGCTCCTTTTGCTTTGGCATTATGCTAATCAGTATGAGATAGTTTGTTGAATATTTCAAGTTAAATATTCAGTTCGGACCGCCATCAATGGGCAAGAAGGTATATTTTTCGATGAAATTGCAGTACAATAAAGGATGGACAGCAAGAAGCAGAGGAAGTGATAGCGTGAAATGGAGTATGCCGGACAAGTTGATACAAGAGGGACGCGAATATGTGAATGAGGATCGCGTGCTATCCGTGCAACCGGATTTCCACAGCCAGGTTTGGCATTGTGAGGTTCTCGGC
>NZ_JBAVFV010000043.1:0-98535 GCF_049684335.1 Trichococcus sp. | reverse complement strand
CTCTTAATTTTTTGCTGACTTTATGTTTGCGATACTACGTATCGTCTTCGTTTGCTTCGACCGAAGTCTAAGCTCCTTGCACATTTGGTTCGTTCATTCTTTATTCAGTTTTCAAAGGTCAATCGTGCATCACTTGGTACGTGATAGCTTATTTATAATATCGCAACTTTCCGATTTCGTCAAGAACTTTTTTGAATTATTTATTCTTATTATTCTTGAAGCAAAATCGCTTGAGCAGCAACTTTTATATATTATCATTACGAAGCCGCACTGTCAACACATTTTTTGCGTTTAATTGTTCGGTGCTTCAGATAACTTATTAATACTAACACTTGGCCCCAGCCTTTGTCAATGCTTTTTGAACACAAAATTGACCAAAATGAGATTGGCTCTTTCAGTATCCTCAGATGCCCCCTGTACACTCCTTCGTAAAAGATGAACAACTATAGCCCATTAGGCAAAGAAACTGCATCAGCAAGGACTTCCTGACTTCTTGGAAGTCCTTGCTGATGCAGTTTCTTTAAGAGCAATCACACGGAAAGAGGCACTTTCCTTGCCAGCAGAAAAGCCCGAAAGGCCGATTCGCCGGCATTTGTGATCAGTTTTTCCGTTTGCGAAATGGCTGTATCCAAATCCATCGGTTTGTTGATGATATCCAAAACCAGGTCGATGCCTGTCGCATAGATCGGTCCGAGGTCATCATCACTGCTGCCGACCACCGCGATGACCGGTAAGTGATGTTTCTTCGCCAGTTGGGCGATGCCCACCGGCGCTTTTCCGTTCAATGATTGCGAATCCATTCTGCCTTCTTCGGTGATGACAAGGTCAGCATCAATGAAATGTGATTCGATTTCGAGGATGGACAGGACTTTCGAGATGCCGCTGTAGCTTTTCGCTCCACAAAAAGCCATCAAACCGGCTCCCAATCCTCCTGCCGCACCCGCTCCGAGCGCTTCAAGTACAGCTATCCCTAAACATTCTTCAACCTTTTCACCATAGTGACGCAATAACTGGTCCAATTTCCGGACATCTTCCGGGGTCGCCCCCTTCTGAGGACCATAAATATAGGAGGCTCCGTTCTCTCCACATAAAGGATTCGTCACATCAGACAGGATCGTGAAGGTGACGTCATGGATGCGTGTATTCAAACCACTGTCATCTTATAGAAGTAATGTCTCCCAACTTCCCTGCGCCAAAAGGGATTTCATTCCCTTCGCTATCCTTGAAAGAGACCCCCATTGCTTGCGCCATCCCGACTCCGTCGTCAGCGACAGGAACCTTGACGATTTCCACTTTACGGTTCAGGCGCAGGATTCCTTGTTCGATTTAGTCCTCCACTTGGATGGTTGACGCGCTGCCCTTAAAGGAATCGGCAGCGATTACTATTTTAAATTCTTTCTCCATTCATTTTGCCCCTTATTTGCGTTTCTCCAAAGCGATTTCCACTTCTTCCACAGTCAGCAGATCCCCCGGGATGCCCAAAGCCTGTGCGATCTTCATGGCTTGGGGCTGATCCAGATAGGCTTGCTGCAGAAGGTCTTTTTTGCTGAAGACTTCCCTGGCAGCGCCTTCGATCAGCAATTGTCCTTGACTGAAGACGACGACGCGTTCAAAAACGGCTGCCGCAAAGTCCATGTCATGCAGAATGCACAATACGGCTTTCCCTTCTGCCTGCAGGTCTTCGATCACCTTTTTGATGATTGCTTTCCCGGCCGCGTCCTGCCCCATCGTGGGTTCATCGAAAATAACGATAGGCGTGTCCATCGCCAAAATCGAAGCCAAGGCCACCATCTTTCTTTGGGCCAAGTTGAGGTCGTATGGGTTCACCTTCTCGACATCAACCAGTTCTACTTGGGCCAAAGCCGCGCGGGAACTGGCCCTCGCCTCATCCAAGGACAGCCCGATGTTCAACGGACCGACCATGACTTCATCCAAAACGGTATTCTTGAAAATCTGGTCATCGGGGTTCTGAAAAACCAGGCCGATTTTCTTGGAAATCTGGGCAACCGTCAAAGTTTTCAAGTCAGTCCCGTCCAGCAGAATCCTGCCGGAATCAGGGCGCAAGAGTCCCTTCAGCAGCTTCACGAAGGTCGTTTTGCCCGAGCCGTTCTGCCCGATGATGGCAGTTTTCCGATCAGCCAACACTAGATTGATACCCTTTATGACGGGTGTCGCTTTATCGTAGGCAAAATGCAGCTTCTCTATTTCCAGTTTATTCATGAGGGACACCTTCTTCCGCAAGCAGCACTTTCAGCTCATCCAATTCCACAGGATAATGCCCATTGGTCTTCCGTTTGTTCAAATGGCGGGCGATCGCGGTAACGGCTGGCGGTTGCACTCCCAGAGACGCCAAGTCCTCGCGTGAAAAAACCGCTTCGGGCGTATCATAGGCGATCAATTTTGCATCATCCAAAAGCAAGACCCTGTCGGCGTACTGCGCGATTTTTTCCATTTTCTGCTCGGCCATGATGATCGTGATGCCTTCTTTTGTAAGGTTCTCCACCACTTTGAAGACCTCTTCTGACCCTTGCGGATCCAGTTGGGAAGTGGGTTCATCTAAAATCAGCACTTTCGGCTTCATCGCGACCACACCGGCGATCGCAACCCGCTGCATTTGCCCGCCGGAAAGATCGAACGGGTTCTTGTCCTTCACTTTGCGGATGTCCAGCAAGTCCAAGCTTTCTTCGATCCGCTTGATGATTTCGTCGCGCGGCAGTCCCATGTTCTCCAGACCAAAGGCGATTTCCTCATACACTGTAAACCGCGAGCCCGTAATCTGGGAAAAAGGATTTTCGAACACCAAACCGGCTGCTGCAGTAACTTCACTCACATCCGTCGTACGCACATCCAAACCGGCTATCATTACCGCTCCGCCGTAGGCCCCTTTAAAGAAGTGCGGCACCAAACCGCTCAGCGCATAGCACAAAGTCGATTTACCGGCGGTGTTCCTTCCAATCAGGCCGATGAATTCGCCCGCCTCGACCGAAAAACTGATGCCGTCCAACGCCAATTTCGTCGTGTCGGGATAGCGATATTTCAGATTCTTTACTTCTATGATGCTCATCCCATCACCCTCCAGACGATCAAACCGGCCAGAATCAACAACAGCAAAATATTCAACAAAGTACTGTAACGATAGGACTTTGCTTCATTCAGATAGGTTTTCGGCGTGTCCCTGTCGAAACCGCGGACATCGAGCGCGATCGCTCTTTCCCGGGTATCGTTCAGGGCGTTCAGGATGACCGGTCCCAACAACGGGAAGAAGGCCTTTATCCGAACAAACAGACTGCCCTCAGTCTCCATCCCGCGCGACCGTTGCGCATCCTGGATTTTGCCATAAGTGGCTCGAAGTTGCGGAATGATCTGCAGGACTGAAAGGATGACATAGCCGATTTTCGGGGACATGCCTTTCTGCTGCAGCCGTTCGACAAGTTCAGTCGGCGAAGTCGTCAGCACCAATACTCCAAAGGCGCTGACCATATTGATGACGCGCATAGTCAGACGAAAGGCGATAACCAGGCCCTCTTTGTAGAATTTTATCGGGCCCAATTCATAAAGCAACGTTTCATTGGCAGGATTGAAAAAACCCTGCACTATGACGATCGACAAAATCAATAAAAAACTAAGCGCAATCACCGGCATAACGTTGCGGAAAACTTTCCCCACCAACAAGATGCCAAAACTGGTCAGCATGACTGCTGCGACTTCCCACAGATTATCCAGTAAATAGGCCGCGGCGATGCTCACGACGACATAAAGCATCTTCGTCAACGGATCCAAACGATGGATCGGCGAGTTGCGCGGCACATACAAGGTCATTGCATCCATTCAAATCAGCCCCTATAATTCTTCTATCGCGCCATCCTTCAGGAAAGTGTTCGTAAGTTTCTTCGGCAAACCCTTGAAGACAAAGTAACTGATGAGCACCGTCACTAATTTATCCGGCACATCCACAACGATGCTGTCCAGGAAAGAAGCCAGCCACTGCGGTTGTCCGTTCGAAATCAACAAAGCGTAGAGTGCATCCCCCCAGACATTCCCGGTTTGGCCACCCCAAAAGAGGATGTTCAAAGGCGTTGAGACGGTGGCTGCAACCAATCCGATGATCAAACCGGCCAACAGCACGGTCTTGATGTCCTTGAACCAGCCTTTAGCGGCAAACAGACCCGCCATCAAACCGATGACTGCGCTGGTGACCGCATAAACTGTCGAAATCGGATCAGCCGTGACGCCGTAGATGACATTGTTGATGATCCCGGAAGCGGCACCGATGACCGGTCCCGCCAACATACCGGACAATACCGTTCCGATCGAATCCAGCCAAAGCGGCAGACGCAATACGCCCGCGATGTATTTGCCGAGATAATTGATCCCGATCGCGATCGGGATCAGGACGATGGAAGCCGTAGACAACTTATAGCTCAGTTTCCTTTTTGTTTCTGCATTCATTTTATTTTCCTCCTTTTGCCTGATGCCACGCATGAAAAGCGGATAATGCCAGTTTGATTTGATTCTGTTCCCCTTGCTTGGTTGCCGCTTCTCCGGAAACGAATTGACGGACGCCTTCTTCCATCCCTTCATTCGGACCGACGACGACATTCAGCAATGAAGCGGTCTTCAACCCTCTCAGTGCCCCAACAACGAACAAAGTGGCCGTTTCCATATCCGATCCGACGATGCCGTGGCCGCTCCAATAAGCAGTAAGTTGCGCTTCACGGGCGGTGTAGAAACTGTCGTGGCTGCGGACAATCCCCAAACGGTGAGGGATCCGCTCCGTTTCCGCAATTTCCCGCAGATGCATCAACAAATCCAGATCGGCAACGGCGGGATATGTGGAATCGACATAGGCCTTGCTGGCACCATCATCCCGGACCGCTGCCGTCGCGATGATCACATCGCCCAAATGCACTTCCCGATGTAAGGACCCGCAGCTGCCGATACGGATGATGCCTTCTATTCCGATCTTTGCCAGCTCTTCGATTGCTATCGCTGTGGATGGTCCGCCGATCCCGGAGGAAATGACCAATACCCTCATTCCTTGATAAGTCCCCAGAACACTCTTGTACTCACGGTTGAACGCCAAATCGACTGCGTCGTCCAATAGTAATTTCGCTCTTTCAACGCGGGCTGGATCACCCGGCAACAGCGCATATTTCACATCCAGATCGGCTGATAATTGAATGTGCGCCTGCAATGTTTGTTCCATTTCTCCACCGTCCTTTTCGCAACGTTCGACTCCGGAATAGCCAGACAAAACATCAAGATACTGATACCCTATTATGCACTCAGTATAGCACAGAGCCCTTCGACTGGCATCGGATAACCCTTGATGGAACGGCTCCTTCCTTTTCGAAAGCGATGCGGATTTTTTTATTATCAAGTATACCGGCTTCCAAGCCGAAACGATATATCCCCCAGTCCAAAATCTTGCCTTCCGGTTCGGTTTAATCCTGTTACACGATACATACGACGGTTTAATGATGTATAATAAGCCTTGGAGCAAATGAACATGAACAGAAAGAAGGCGGAAATAAATGAATCTTGAAAAATTGATTGAAAAGATTGCAGCATTCAAAGCAAGCCATCCGGAAGGTACGTTTGAATTCTTCGTGCAGCCGCAACGGGATTTGGATGATCTTTATGCCGAACTGCTGATACTGGATGTCCTAACAGATGCAGAGGGCAACGCTACAGCCCGCGCTGAGGAAGCGTTGATCACGTTGGAAAACCCGTCAAATGATGAGCTGGCCATGCTGGAAGACATCGCCGAATCCTTAAAACAGTATCTATAGAAAGAACTCCCCGAAGGACCTGCAAAAATGCAGGGCTCCTTCGGGGAGTTTCTTTATCTTCCATTAGTTATTCGGCTACTACTGCAGGCACTGCTTCAGCGGAAGAGAACGTTCCGATCGGAAGATGATCGTTCAACAGTTCCGATTCTGGATCCAATGCAGCTTTCTGTTTCACGCCGGTTGTCCAGTAAAGTGCCATGATCGCTACGGTTGCGACCAGACCGACCAGGTAAGTGGCCGTCTGCAGCCCCATCCGGAATCCGATCGGCTCGCTCAGGATATAGACGACGCAGGCATAAAGCATGAATGTTGCAGGCAATAAGGTAACCAGGTAATTTTTGTTTTTCAGGTACAAGTAACGCGTCGACATCAGCAAAGCGATGACGGCTGTAACTTGGTTCGCCCAGTTGAAGTATCTCCAGATCAGGTTAAAATCCACTTTAGTAAGGAAGAACGAGATGATAAACAATGGAATCGTCATCATCAGGATCTTTTTCATTGAATCCTGTTTGATGTTCATGTAGTCAGCCAAAATCGTGCGCAGACTTCTGAAAGCGGAGAGACCTGAAGAAATCGGCAATACGATGACGCCGATGATGGCGACCGTACCGAAGACATTCCCCAACAACATAGTGGAAACTTGGTTGACGACTGCTGATGGCGTACCGGCATCAATCATTTGACTCAATGTTTGGCCGTCGAACAAGGCCATGGAAGCTCCAGCCCAGATCATGGCGATGACGCCCTCTGCAATCATCATGCCGTAGAAAAGGAAGCGGCCTTCCCGCTCATTCGTCGACGTCCTAGAGACCATCGGCGCTTGGGTTGCATGGAAACCGGAAATGGCCCCACAGGAAATCGTAAAGAAGATGGCCGGGAAAATCGGTGTGCCTTTCGGATGGAAATTCTGCATAGTGCCCATCGTCAATTCAGGCAGGTTATGGCCGCCCGTCAGCAAGCTGATGCCGATGGCGATTGTGCTGATGATCAGGATTGCGCCGAACCAAGGGTAGACTTTCCCCATCGCCTTGTCGATCGGCAGGATAGTGGAGATGAGATAGTAAGCAAAGATCAAAAAAGTAATGATGCCGATCGTCATCCAATCGGGCGTGATGCTGGCGATCAGATTGGCCGGCGAGATAACAAAGACTGTAGCTACCAGCATCAACAGCAGCATAGCGAAGATGTTGACGACGTGCTTGACTGGTTTGCCTAGGTATTTGCTGGCCAACTCCGGCAAGTGCGCGCCGTCGTTCCGCAAGGAAATCATCCCGACCATGTAATCATGGACGGCTCCTCCGAAGATACAGCCAACGATGATCCAGATGTAGGCAACTGGCCCGTAAAGCGCTCCCATTATCGGCCCGAAAATAGGACCCGTTCCGGCAATATTCAACAATTCAATGATGGCATTTTTTGATTTTGACATCGGGACAAAGTCATATCCATCCTTCAGTGCTTCAGCGGGGGTCGTTCTTTCCGGATCGATGGAAAAGTTCTTTTCGATGTAGCGCCCATAAGTAAAGTAACCTAGAATCAGTAAGGCGATTCCTCCAAGTAAAGTAAGCATCTTTTTTCCTCCTTCAATATAAATGTGCGGCCAACACGTTCTTTCTATGCCCTTACTTTACTGGAGAAAAAGAAACTTTTGGGTCATTTGCGCCCGAAACGACAAAACTGCAGGCTGAGTTGCACGCCTGCAGTCCTGAAATTCATTTAATTTTGGATCAGATACCTACTATTTCCTTAAAGTCCTTCATATAAGAACGGCTGACGGGTATCTTCAAACCGTTGCTCATCGTCAGTTGGAATGTATTGTTGAACCATGGTTGGATTTCCTTTATTTCCTTCAGATTGATTAGAAAGGCGCGGTGAACCCTCAGGAACGGGTGTCCGCCGACCTTTTTCTCGAGCGCACTGAGCGGTTCGTGGATGATGTACTCCATATTTTTCGTATAGATGGTCGTTTCGCCGTTCTCGATCCCGATGGCGATGATTTCCGGGACCTGCAGCATATAGATGCGCTCGTCCATTTGGATGGGCAGCACCTGCAGCCCCATATCCTTCAGCTGCGACGGTTCCAGTTCACCGATCTGCTGGTTACGGTACTGTCCGTAGGCTTTTTTGACCGCCTGCTGGATCCGCTCCAATTCAAAAGGCTTCAGCACGTAATCGGTCGCATTCAGTTCAAATGCTTTGACAGCATAATCGTCATAGGCCGTAGCGAAAATGATCATCGGCGGGTTCTTGATTTTATTGATCTTACCGGCCAGCGAGAGGCCACTTTCATTCGTCAGGTGGATGTCCAAAAAAATCAGGTCCATCGGTTCCTCGAGCATCGCCCCCAGCGCTTCCTCGATCGACTCCGCTTGGGCGATGGCACTGACGCCTTCGCATTGTCCCAGCAGGTACGCCAGTTCATCCCTTGCCAATGGTTCGTCATCCACAATCAATACCCGCATATTCATCCCTGCCTTTCTTGATAGGGTACCGTACAATAGACGGTCGTTCCTGTTGGTGAAGATACAAAATGTAATTTGGCCGATTCGCCGAACAGGCTGATTAGCCGTTTATTCAGATTTTCCAATGCCGACCCGGTGCCTTCCAGCGATGACAATGTTTCTTTGCCTAACTTCTCCAAGCGATTGGAATCAATGCCTTCCCCGTTGTCCCGGACGGAAATAAACACCCCATCCGGACTGTTTTTCACGTCGATCAATACCCGATTATCGGTTTTCCGGCTGCCGAAAGCATGCTTGAACGCATTCTCCAGCAAAATCTGAATCAGGAAAGGCGGCAGCAGAACTTCCTCCAAGCCTTCCTCCACGGAAATATCGACTTGGTAGCGATCAGGGAAACGAGCTTGTTCCAATGAACGGTAAGCTTCCACTTGCATCAGTTCCTTCATCAACGGAATCAGGTTGGTGCGGGCGCCCTGCAGATTGGCCCGGAAAAAGTTACTGAGTTGGATCAGCAGCTTCCGCGCTTTTTCGCTGTCGACTCGGATCAACGCCGAAACAGTGTTGATGGCGTTAAAGAAGAAATGCGGATTCACCTGTGCCTGCAAAGATTTGATTTCTGCATCCTGCAACAGCTTGCTCTGCAGTTCGATCTCCCCAAATTCGATCTGGCTGGAGAAGATATTGCCAAGGCCTTCCGCCAACTGCCTTTCCACAAAGGTCAATTTCGCCGCATCCGTGAAATACAGTTTCAAAGTACCGATCGTTTTACCTTGCGCCTTGAGCGGAATGACGAGCGCCGCTTCCAAGGGACAGTCCGGATGGTTGCAGCCGATTTCGTCATGGGAATGGACTTCCCTGAGTTCCCCTGTCCGCAGCACTTCTTTTGACAAATCCGTCAAGATTTCATTTGAGGCGATGTGGTGATCGCTGGCTGCGCCGACATAGGCCAAAATCTGTTCGGTGTTCGTGATGCTTACGGCGGATACCTTCATCAATTGTTGGATGATTTTGGCCGCTTCCGTGCACGAAGCCTCGTTCATCCCGGAACGGAAAAAAGGCATCGTCTCGTTCGCCAATTGGAGCACATCATGCGTCTGCACAGCCTTCGTCTGTTCGACTTGGCGCAGCGTGGATCCGATGATGGATAGGAAAATGCCGGTCCCCATGCTGTTGACGAGAATCATCGGAAATGCAATGAATGTCACCAGATCCCAGGCGGACTGAAGATTGCGGCTCAAAATCAGGATGCTGAGCATTTGGACACCCTCCGTCACGGCGCCAAGCATAAAGCCTTCCTTTATCGTTGGATAGGTATTTTTCCGCATCGTTTTGATGCCGTACAGACCGGAAATGAGCCCAATCAATATGGAAGAAATCACATAAATATAGGCCTCTTCCCCGCCT
Organism: Trichococcus sp.; assembly: GCF_049684335.1. Lineage (GTDB taxonomy): Bacteria > Bacillota > Bacilli > Lactobacillales > Aerococcaceae > Trichococcus. The sequence goes on along the minus strand of NZ_JBAVFV010000043.1, from coordinate 88,877 downwards.
TGGAAGAAACGGATGACGCCCGAGATGATGCCGACGGATGTGCCAACCAACGGCCCGCCGATCAGACCGGCGACGCCGATCGTGAGCACCCGTGTGTTCGCCAAGGATGCTCCTTCAGAAAGTTTCATCAGCACTTGGTCGGATACGATGCGGTCCTGGCTGATCTCAACGCCCGTGTAGTTCGATATGACCGCGAAGAGGCCGAATACGACAATCAGCGCCATTTTAGTGCTCAAGCGTTGGCGTTCCCCTAATCTGTCCCTGAAATAGTGGATATTCATCAGCAGGTAAGCCAAAATGATGATCAGCCCGACCCGCTCCAATATCAAAATGAATAAATTAAACATGACCGCTCCTTTCCGGAAAATGATTATCTTTAGTTTACACCAGAAGCACCTAATTTGTGCACAAAAAACGATAGCCCAAGCTTTGCGCTTCAGGCTATCGTTCCTTTATCAAGCTATCAGAAGTTATCCGCAATCCGCTGGAATTGGTGATGCAGCTCGTCCATCACCACGAAGCGGGCTTCGCGGATCATCTCTTTGCCTTCGGCGAACAACAGCAACGCCGGAACGGTGAAGACGGTGAATTCGCCCGCGACTTCCGGGATGTCATCGGCGTTTGCCTGGATTGCTTTGATTGCCGGGAACTCTTCCAGCATCTCCTGCACTTGCGGTTGGACCGCATGGCAGACGCCGCAGTTCGTCCGGGAAATGTATACGAACGCTAATTTGTTATCAGTGATGAAGTGACGGATTTCTTCTATTGAACTTGCTTGTTGAAAATTATTTGGATAAAACACAATTTGACCTTCTTCCTCTTTCATTTTTTCGTCATTATAGCACGTGAATCGGAATAAGTCCGGTTTGCGGATTGACCAGCACTACGCTACTAAGTTCTCTTTGTGATTCGCGCACCACCTCCTATTTGAACTTGGGACATGAAAACGCTATACTGAAAATAAAAAAAGGTGGTTTTTCAGATGATGTTCGAACTCAGGGTTACACTTTTGGATGTTGGCATACCGGTTTGGCGGGATATACAATTGGATGACGACACGACTTTCTCCGATCTGCATTTCATTCTCCAAAGTGCATTCAATTGGTCCGATCTCCACCCACATACTTTCCGGTTTGCCCAGCCGCATAAAGATACATTGGCAGAAACCGATCGTCTGCGGGACCATATCCAAGGAAAAGACGATAAAATCATTTACACGTACAACATGGAAGAAAACTGGGAACATGAAATCATCCTGCAAAAAGCCTTTGAAGCAAAGGCAGACGTTCTCTATCCCCGTTGCGTGCGCGCCGAGAATCTGACGCCTGAGGAAGACCATACCCGCCTGGACATCACCGACGGCACACTAGACCTCGCGTACAAAGATTCCGGGGAAATCGCGAAAGCAATCAATGAAGAATTGGCCTATCTGAACGTCAGCGGCTTAGGCGAAGGCCTGCCGGGGCTTGATGAAGATGAATGGATAGCCCTGGATGATGACGAAGATGAATGGGAAGATGACGGCGGCCATCTTTGACCGGCTGACAATAACAAAAGGCAAGCATTCGGGCTTTTATTGAGCCGAATGCTTGCCTTTTGTTGTCGGACATATCGCGTATGGCCGGGTTGTCCGATAACACCCAATTATCGGACAACCACAAGCAAAAAACTCCTGCACTCGAATGTGAGTGCAGGAGATGGTTTTTATGCTTATTTCTTAATAAGGAATTGCCTATTGAGCTGTTTCTGTAATCGATTTGGTTGCTGTTTTTTTCTTGTAAACAAGATCCAGGATCAGACCTGCAGCCGCAACCACGATCGCGACATAGAAAGCTTTGGTGAAGTCACCGTTGTTCGCAGCAGCGATACCCGCTGTTACTTTAGGTGCAACGAAAGCGGATGTCGAGTAACCGATGAACACAATACCGTAGTTGACGCCTTGGAATTTCGGTCCGAAGTTATCCATGACTAATGAAGGGAACACGCCCATCACACCGCCGAAGCATAGGCCTAAACCAACGATTCCTAGTGTAAAACCGAACATCGATTTTACGAAAATAAGAACCAAGAAAGTAAGAATGATGACACTATACATGATGCTGATAGTCGTTGGTTGGCCCAATTTATCGGAAACAGCGCCCCAGATAACGCGACCCATTGTATTGCTGAGAGAATACACGCTGACATAAACGGCTGCCGCTGCTGCGGATAGGCCGAACATAGATTGTCCGATCGGTGAAGCGTTTGAAGCGATCATCAAGCCTGAGAAAGCACCCATGGCGAACATCAGAATGATCATATAGAATTTTGGATCCTGCAACATTTCTTTCCAGTTCTTGTTTACTACCGGTTTATTTGCTGCTGCAGTTGCCGCTGCGTTCATATTTTTTGGCATGTAATCTTTCGGTGCAACCTTGATGAAGAGGCTGCAAGTGAAGCTTATGATGGCATAGGCGATACCCATCCGCACGAAAGTATCGGCAACGCCAATACTTTGGATCAGTTGGTTCGCGATCGGAGCTGCGATGATGGCTGCTCCGCCCATACCTGCTGTGATCAAGCCGGAAGCCAAACCTTTTTTATCCGGGAAGAAACGGATCGTGTTGCTTAGGCAGCCTGAGTAAGCGAAGCCTTGTCCGAAACCGGCCATCAAACCATAATACACATACAATTCAGTCAAAGTTGTAGCTGTACCCGCCAAAGCAAAACCGACGCCGAACAATACCGCTCCGGCCATCGTGCTCCATTTCGACCAACCTTTGTCGGTCAAGAAGCCGCCTAAGATCATCGGAATCGGCCCTAAAGCCGCGTTGATCGCGAAGGCTACCATGACCTCAGCCATTGTCCAACCCCTTGCGGCAGACAACGGTCCTGCCAACACGCTGAAAGCATAAACCGCACCCGTACACATCAAGATACCCATGGAGCTGACCAAGACAGCCCAACGATTAATTTCCTTTTTCATCAACAACACTCCCTTATTTCCCATTCGCCATGACGATGTTTTTTAGTTCTCCCCAATTTTCGCGGAACATGCCTTCGTTCATTACTTTCAGATTTTCGGCAATGACCGGTTTGAAGCCCATTTGTCCCAAAATATCTTTTTCCAGATCGACGCCAGGCGCGATTTCGATCAGGCGCAATTTGCCTTTCTCGAGGTCGAATACCGCACGTTCGGTCACATACAATACTTCCTGTTCCACTTCGGACGCGTATTCCCCGCTGAAAGTCACTTGTTCGACTTCAGCTACGAATTTCTTCGCTTTCCCTTCCTGGATGATCGTCAGACGGCCATCTTTGACTTCCTGCTGCAAACCGCCGGCAGTAAAGGTTCCTGCAAACACCAATTTTTTGGCAGCTTGGGAAATATTGATGAAGCCGCCGCAACCAGCGACACGGTTGCCGAACTTGGATACATTCACGTTTCCGTATGCATCGGTCTGAGCAAGCCCCAACACGGATAAGTCCAATCCGCCACCATCGTAGAAGTCGAATTGAGCATGGTGATCCATGATTGCTTCGCTGTTGAAGGCATGTCCAAAATCCCGCAACCCTGCCGGAACGCCGCCGATTGAACCTGCTTCGGTCGTCAACACTAATTGGTCGCTGATGCCTTCTTCCGCACCGACTGTCGCAACATTGACAGGAATCCCTACGCCAAGGTTTAGGATAGCAGACGGAACCAACTCCATCGCAGCACGACGGGCGATAACCTTACGGGCATCCAACGGAAGTGCTGTTACAGCATCCATTGGTACTTTTGTATCGCCGGAGAAAGCCGGATTGTACTCCGTGTTTTCTGTCTGGAATTGATTGCCTGGTTGTGCCACGACAATGTAGTCGACCATGATACCTGGTACTTTTACGTCTTTAGGATGCAGTGTGCCCGCAGCCGCCAACGTTTCCACTTGTGCAATCACAATACCGCCTGAGTTTTTGACTGCTTGAGCTACCGGCAGCACTTCCATGTGCAAACCTTCTTTTTCAAGCGTCAAGTTGCCTTTTTCATCGGCTACCGTTCCGCGGATCAGACCGACATTGATCGGGAAAGTCGGGTAGAATAACCATTCTTCATTTTCGATTTCAACCACTTTGACGATATCTTCAGTCGTGCGCGGGGAAAGCTTGCCGCCTTCCAGACGCGGATCGACAAAGGTGCGCATGCCGACTTTAGTGAATAAGCCCGGACGTTTTGCGGCGATTTCACGGTACAGTTGGGTGATGACCCCTTGCGGAAGGTTGTAGGCTTCGCATTTGTTTTCGACGATCAGGTCGCTGAGTTGCGGAGAAGCACTGACGATGCCGCCGATCCAACGTTTGATCAAGCCTTCGTGGGCAAGGTGGCTCATCCCTTTTGTGCGGCGATCCCCCACAGCACTCGCGTGGATGACTGTCAGGTTGTTCGGATGGCCTTCCGCTTTAAAGCGATCTTCGATGGAAATCGCCATTTCTTCGTTTACACAGGCCATACCGAATCCGGTCAACGCCACCGTGCTGTTGTCTTTGATCAGTTTTGCCGCTTCCGCAGCTGTGATTACTTTTGTCATAAGTGTACCCTCCTATTTGCTCGTTCATTCACATAAGTAAGTAAGAAAAAAGCTCAGCCTTGATCTGAGCTTTTCAGTTTTGATTAATAAGCGATCTTCAATGAACCTGCGATTGTTTCAGCATCCTTGAACAATGTTTCGATGATTTCTTTGGCAGGACGGATAGTGCGGACCATACCAGTGATTTGGCCGGCCATGACCGATCCGTTCTCTACATCTCCTTCGAATACAGCTTTGCTCAATGAGCCCAACGCCAACTCTTCCAATTCATCACGGGATGCATTGTTGTTTTCCAGTTCTTGGAATTTCGTAAGCATCTTGTTTTTGATGGAACGGACAGGCGCTCCGTTGCGGCGGCCTGTAACGATCGTAGCTGTATCATCAGCATCCAGTACGGCTTGTTTGAATGTAGCCGGAACCGGGCATTCTTCAGCGGACAAGAACAGTGTTCCTACTTGGATCCCTTGAGCACCCATCGCGTACATCGCAACGACTCCGCGGCCGTCACCGACTCCGCCGGCTCCCAATACTGGGATGTTGACTGCACTGACCACTTGCGGCACTAAGCACATGGTCGTTGTTTCGCCGACGTGTCCGCCCGCTTCTGTTCCTTCAGCTACGATTGCATCCGCGCCTAAAGCTTCCATTTTTTGTGCATGTTTCACGGAAGCTACTACTGGAATCACTTTGATGCCGGCTTCTTTGAATTTCGGCATGAATGGTTTCGGTGTGCCTGCTCCAGTTGTCACGACTTTGACGCCTTCTTCAATCACGACATCAACCAATTCCGGACAATTACGCATCATCAGCATCAAGTTGACGGCAAAAGGTTTGTCCGTCATCGTTTTGCATTTTTGGATCTCTGCACGCAATTGATCTGCTGTCATTCCGCCTGAAGCGATGATGCCAAGCCCGCCTGCATTTGAAACGGCAGAAGCGATTTCAGCCGTTGCGATACGTGCCATCGCTCCTTGAAAAATAGGATATTCTATTCCTAGCATTTCGCATATTGTTGTCATCTGTTTTTCCTTCTTCCTTGAACTGTGAGTGATGAGTGTGCATGGTCGGCTGAAATTGCCGTTCCGCTTGCTCACCTTTTCTCTTGATAGTTGCATTATAGAATTGATCCGATTATTTGTGAAATAGTAATCTTCACCCGTTTATCATAACCATTTGGTTATATGAAATAATTAGATTTGGAATGGAAAGCTCGTTATTAGTGAGTTTATGAACAAATATAATACACCTCTTTTTTAATGGGGCGTTCTTCGTCCATATCTTTTTTGTTCTGAATAGATATCATATCCATAACTCTTCTGTTATAATTGTGATTATTTTATCTTTCACAATCGAAAATGAGGTACAATAACGCTTGCAATTCTTAATCATTTTCCCGTATAACCATCAGTAGAACATCGCGATCGAAAGGATGACTAAAAAATGATGCAACAGACCACTATCATTGCCTACCTGGATGCTATCGTCAGTGAAGGGACCTTCACGCAGGCGGCAAAGTCTCTATATATTTCCCAACCCTACCTCAGCAAAACCATTACGAAACTGGAAGAGGAACTGCAAACCCAGTTGGTCGAGCGCAATCGGACGCCGATGGAATTGACCTATGCCGGCGAAAGGTTCCTGACGCACATGAAAAAGATGCAGAACCAGTACGAAGATATGGTCAACGAATTGACGATGATCACAAAACTGAAATATGGCCGGATCCGCATCGGCGTCCATCCGATCATGGGATCCTTTCTGCTTCCGCTGATTTTGCCGAAGTTCCATGAAAAATATCCCGGCATCGTCCTGAAGATTATGGAACAGGACGCCAAAACGACGGAGATGGACCTACTGGAAAACAAAGTCGATCTCTACTTGGGCATGATGCCGATCCATAATGAACAACTTTCCTACACCGTGCTTGCGGAAGATAAATGGTGCGTCATCGTTCCGGACACGAGCCCGTTGTATCAACATGGTTTGAAGGAGATAGAAAAATTCCCTTATCCTTTGAATCTGCTGAAGAACGAAAAGTATGTGCTTACCACTTCCCAATCTGGGATCCGCAAACAGGCAAACGAATTCCTGAAGCATCTGGATATCAAAGCGGATGTCGTCATGGAATCTCAGAACATTTCAACCGCAGCAGCGCTTGCGAGAAAAGGGATGGGGCTGACTTTTTTGCCGAAGAGTGCGCTCAATAATAGCGAATTGATGGATAGCTACAATATTTTTTATATCGAAACCAGCATCGTCCGCACCCGTTATTTCATCGCCTACAGCAAAGAAAAGACCCTTTCCTCAGTCGACTTGGCCATGATCGATATGGCGAAGGAGCTGATGAAAGCCTACAGCGATTCCATTTAAAAATTAGCGTCTGCATAAGAAAAGGGGCTCCGCTTATTCCGTTCGGAACCATATCATTTGGCCTTCGGCAGCAGAAGTTGTATCATCAAAGTGAGCAAAGATGCTCCTTAAACTTTGCGTACAAGAACGTACAACTTACCCATAGGAGGGGTTATGATGGATAAACTACCAAAAGATGAACACGATTCTATCGATGCCACTTGGTTAACGGAAGAACCCTATCTGGATATCATTCCCGAAGATCCCCCTCAAGAAACCGAAATCCTTTACTGCCAATGCAAGAAGCCATCGAGCGTATACCAGGAAAGCAACGATCTTGGCCACTGGCTGAAGTGCGGAGACTGCAATCGCGTCATCGAAGGTTCATTTGAAGCGGCAAAGCCTTATTAATCCAATCGAAAAAAACAAAAAGGAGCAAGGGAATGCGGAATGACGCACTCACTTGCTCCTTTTTGATTCCTGCTATGAAAAAAACACCAGAGATTAGTCTGGTGTTCCAACGTTTGTTGCTTTCAAGTTCTTGATATCCAAAAACTTTTGGCAGAGTTTATCCAATTCTTCTTCCATAACAGCACTCGTCTCAGGTGAATAGCTGAGCATTTTTGCCGGATTGGATACCAGATCCAGAACGGAGTCGGGAACCACCTTGTCGCCTTCGACATGGACAGCAATCTGTGGGTAGTAGTTCGTTGTTCCGCAGCATGCTGAGACAAGATAGGCGATTTCATAATGCTCATTGCCTTTGTCGCGGATGCGGAAATAGCCATCGCCGATGAATTCCTTTTCCGGTCCGAAATTGGCCAATATCAGTTTCAAATCCTTCTTTTCCATTGAAAAAACCCCTTTTCTTCATGAATCAAACAGACGATCATTTGCTTAAAAAACGTGAACACAGGCCTGTCCTTCAACACTTTCCCGCACTTTTCCTTCATGGATAGTATACCACTCCCAGGCTGTTTTGGACATCCACCGAGCAATGGATGGCCGCTATATTTCCGTTGCTCATTGCTCGTTTGGAGGGAGTGCTTCTGTTAAGTCTATCCTGATAAGCTATGATAAAATGGACTTATAAGCGCTGACTGAACAAATCATAGAAACGAGGTTATCCAGATGACAGAAACAAAATTATCGAAACTGAGAATCACTGGCCAATCACACCAAGGCATCACCACTACAGTAAAAGTCCGTAATCTGCCCGAATTTTTTGTGGATGAATCGGAACGGATGGGCGGCGATAACAAAGGGCCGAATCCGCTGGAATATCTTTTGAGTTCGCTGGCAGGCTGCACCTCGATCATTGCCTATTATGTGGCCGAACAACAAGGACTCGCATACAGAAGCTTGTCGTTCACCGTCGAAGGCACCTTTGATCCGCGCGGTTTTGCCGGGGAGGATGATATCCGGACCTACTTCCAGGAAGTCACACTCGTAAATCATATCGAGACTGATGAGACCGACGAAGCCATCGAGAAGTTGGCGGCTGAAGTCGAAAGAAGATGTCCCGTCTATAACCTCATGCTGGATGCGGGCGTCGACATGTCGACCCAGTGGATACGGACCAATTAAAAAAATCAGAAAAGCGGAACGGGTTCGTTCAGCCCTGAAAGAAATTTAGGAAATCGAGCCTTGCAACGTTCCCTACGGTCACCTTGTACTGGGACTCTAAGGGATGAATCCCTAAGACTCCCATGCAACTGAGCATCGTAGAGCGCAATATGCTGAGAGACTTCCTGCGTCAGCAGGTTAGTCGAACAGTATCCTTGGCTCGTAGAGACAAGGGGTTCCTCTATCCTTTCCGAAGGGCTTACCCGTGAAGCTAGCCATCTAATTTGATTGCATGAAACATTTTGCGAATCTGTTAAACAACTACGGTGACACACTTTCAAATTCAAAATATTATATATTTTGAAAAAAACCCATCAGCCTGCCAAACAAGGCCTGATGGGATTTTTTTGTCGTTACATCTACTTGAATTCTCTCAACTTATTTTCGCTCGGAACCATATGGCTCGTATAATTTTCGATTTTGAATGTCAGCCGCTCCATTGCCTGCTGCATGACGTCGATCCGCTCCTGCAGTTCACGCTGTTGTTCGGCCAACAGATCCATTCTTGCCGGAACGGTCTCTTCGCCGCTGCGGAAAAGCGCGAGATATTCGATCAACGATTCGATCGATAAGCCTGCATTGCGCATCTGGCGACTGAAAACGATCCACTTCAGATCTTCTTCATCGAACTCACGTACCCCGTTTTCATTCCTTTTTATCGGAGGAATCAGACCAATCCTCTCATAATAGCGGATCGTATCAGCCGATACACCCGTTTGCTCGCTGGCTTTCTTTATGTTTATCATTTCGTCCATCCTTTCGGCATCAAAACCTATCCTGATTGTTACCCTCAGTTACATCCTACACCTTGGAGTGGACTCCAAGTCAAATGGAAATTGCAGGCAAATGGGCTGGGCCCGCTTAGACAAGATCTCAGCCTTGCAACGCAAGCAACTGCAGGATTGTATGCGACACCGCGTCAGTATCAGTCAAAATCAACTTGATCATCCGGTGTCCTCCGTTCCGATAAATTTCTCCCTTCCATTATCGCATACTTTCCGGCTTCTGACAGTCGGCAGACTGGAGCAGAAAAACCTTCCGAATGGCGTCGGTTGTGCGATTCCCGTATAATGAACTTTGAAATCCTAATAGAGAAGGTGCAAGCATATGATAACTGCCATTGGCATCACAACTGAAAATCAAATCAAAACAGACCTCAATCTGAATTCCGCGGATCTCTCCGCCTACAAATGGATCTGGATCGACTTCGATAACCCAACAACCGAGGAGTTCCAGCATCTCAAGGATACTTTCCACTTCCATCCTTTAGCTATTGAAGATTGCCTCCAGTTCCTGCAGCGTCCGAAGTTGGATTATTACGAAGGCTATACCTTCTACGTCACCCATCATGTCCATGCGGAGCAGAAGAAAATCATCAAGGAAGAACTGGACTTTTTTGTCGCGGAAAAATTCATCGTGACCTTCCATTATAAATCTTCAAAAGAAGTACACTACATCCGCGAGCGCCTGCTTGCGCAACAAAACACTGAAAAATGGGACCCCCATTACGTGTTCTATCAAGTGCTCGACAAAATCGTGGATAACTATTTCCCGTTGCTTCACGACATTGAAGATGAGTTGATCAGCATCGAGGACGGCTCACAAACCAGGCGCTCGGCCGATCAGATGCCACAGCTGATCGACATCCGCCATCGGTTGTTGAGCCTGATGCAGACCGTCAATCCGATGCGGGACTTGCTGTATCGGATGCTGAATTCCCAGCATTTGGAAGGCGTCCGCAAAAGGCGCAGTTATTTTTCGGATATCCACGATGACTTGCTAAAGGTGTCCGAGCTGATCACCTCTAATCGCGAAGTGACAACTGACATGCGCGACAGCTATCTGTCGCTCAATTCCCATCAGACCAACGAGGTGATGAAGATCCTCACCATCATCACCTCGATTTTCTCTCCGCTGACCTTGATCGCCGGCATCTACGGGATGAATTTCGAATACATGCCGGAATTGACTTGGAAATACGGCTACTTTTTGGCTATCGGCCTGATGCTTGTGATTGGCGTCTCCATGTATCGTTGGTTCAAGAAAAACGGCTGGTTCTGATTATCAGCCGTTTTTCTTGAAATCGATCGCAATGGGTTGCTTCAATTCGCCTGTCTCAAGAAAATCCCGGAAGTCATTCACCCCAAAAAGATCACCGGGCTCCAGCAAAAGGAAATAGAGATGATGCGGATAATTTTTGTTTTTGGCCAGAATATGATTATTTCCATCATAGGCGTACCACCAGATTTCGAAAAGCTCCTCCCTGACGGAAAGCTTATCCTCCAACAGTGTAAACTCATAGCAGCCTTTTCGTTCCAACAGATCGGCGACATCCAACTTTTTTCTCCAGATTCCTTTTTGTACCAGCCTCATTTTCCTCACCCTACCCATCAGCCTTCAGCTTTGATTCACATGATATTTCTGCACCACGACTTGATTGCGCTTGTTCTTCCTGCCGTAGATCACGATTGCGTTCCCTTCGTTGACCTGATACAGAAAATCCAATGAATGCGTGCGGATCAGGCAATTCTGATTCTCTTCCTTGTCCACCGTCAGCGTAAAGCGGATCAGCGGCATTTCCTCCAGTTTCAGGATCTTGATTTTTCCCACTGAACCTTTCAGGCAAATCCCATTTCCCATATCAGTCACATCCTTTAACTCCATAATACGAACGTACGTTCTTTTTGTCAACCATTTCCTTCTTCGGAAAAACCGCTAAAAGCATTCTCCCCCTCTTGGGAATAGTAAGGAAACGTGTTAAGATGTTGTAAACATAAGCGGATGCTCAAAACTGATGGCCCCAGCCGGAAGATTCTTGCATCCGACGAAAGGAAGATTCGCCATGCCCATCAAACTGATCGCCGTCGATATGGACGGGACTTTCCTGGACAGCCGGAAGAAATTCAACAAGGAGCGCTTCGATGCCTTATACAAACGCATGCTCGAAAAAGATATCCGTTTTGTCGTGGCCAGCGGAAACCAATACTACCAACTGCGTTCTTTTTTCCCTGAGATACAGGATGATATTGCTTTTGTGGCGGAAAATGGCGCTTTCGTCGTGGATTGCAACAAGGAGCTGTCCGTCGGCGAGATGACGCAGGAGACCATCGATAAAGTGCTCCGGATCTTCAAGGAGTTGGATGCCTATTCAAAATTGGTCGTTTGCGGCAAAAACAGTGCCTACGTCGACAGTTCCGTTTCCGATTACTTTTTCCAAAATACGAAACGCTTCTATCATCGCTTGAAACGTGTGGATTCTTTCTCTGAAATAGATGATATCATCTTCAAATTTGCATCCGGCTTCGCTGAAGATGAAGTCCCTGCCCTCTTGGAGCACTTCACGCGCGAAGTAGGCGATGTCGTCTCCCCTGTACCGACCGGCCATGGCTCCATCGACCTCATCATTCCCGGCATGCATAAAGCTTCAGGCATACAACTGTTGCAGAAGCTGTGGGGCATTTCCGATGAGGAAACCGCTGCATTCGGCGACAGCGGGAATGATATCGAGATGCTAGAGCATGTGGCCTACAGTTTCGCGATGGCGAACGCAGCCGATGACGTCAAAAAAGCCGCCAAATACTGTGCCCTTTCGAACAATGAAGAAGGCGTATTGGCCGCAATCGAGCAGCTGCTCGAAATGGAATAAACAAAAAAGGATGATGGATCCCGCTTCAATTATGAGGCTGGGGGCATCTTCCTTTTATTTTGTTTTCAGGAATCAGGCCTTTCAAGCAGGTTTAAAGTCCATTAAATTTTAAGATAAATTATTGTTCCTCTGTTTTCAGTTGTATGTTAATATGTACTTTTGCGTCCTAATCAAATAATTTTGAGCGTCAAATAATCACTATTTTTTCAAGAAGGAAGGTATCCATGAAACAATACAAACAAGAATGGTTCGGTAATATCAAAGGGGATATTTTGGCAGGCATCGCCGTCTGTCTGGCCCTGTTCCCTGAAGTCATCGGTTTCATGATCGTCGCTGGAGTACCCCCAGTTGTGGGAGTCTACGCCACGTTCTTCATCACAGCCATCGCAGCCTTTTTCGGGTCCAGCAAGGGCATGATTTCAGCCGCCGCAGGATCCGTGGCCTTGGTATTGGCCCACTTGGTTTCCGAATACGGAATCCAGTATCTTTTTGCCGCTACGATTCTGGCAGGAGTCCTGCAGGTCGTCTTGGGATTCCTAAAAATCGGTACTTTGATGCGTTACATTCCGAAGCCTGTCATGACTGGTTTCGTGAACGGCTTGGGGATCATGATGTTCACTTCGCAATTGGACCATTTCCAAGGCAGCCTGCTTTTGCCGCTTCTGGGGCTGTTGGGAATCGCGATCATTTTCCTGTTCCCTCGGATTACGAAGAAAATCCCTGCGCCTATCGTTGCGATTTTCGTCATCACCGCGATTGTGCTGGGCTTTGGCTTGGATGTGAAAACGTTGGGCGATATGGGCTCCATCTCTACGGATTTGCCGCGCTTCGGCATCCCGGCTGTTCCGATGACATTGGAAACTTTGCGGATCATTTTCCCCACTGCACTTTCGGTTGCCATCGTCGGATTGGTTGAGTCCTTGTTGACTGCACAATTGGTCGATGAAATCACTGAAGAGAAGAGTGACAAAAATCAGGAAACGTTGAGCCAAGGTCTTGGGAATGTCGTTTCCGGATTCTTTGGCGGCATCGCCGGTTGTGGCATGATCGGACAGACGATCATCAACTTGAATTATGGCGGCCTTGGCCGTCTTGCGACTTTCCTGTCCGGATTCTTCATGTTGTCGTCGGTTGTTCTTTTGAACGGTTCTGTCGTGCAGATTCCGGTTGTCGCTTTGGCAGCCGTCATGGTCGTTGTCTCCATCGAAACCATCAACTGGGACTCGATCAAACGCCTGCGTACGAACCCTAAAAACGAAAGCTTCGCAATGCTCCTGACCGTCACCATTGTTATCGGAACGCATAACTTGGCTTATGGTGTCGTAGCCGGCACTTTGGTCAGCGCCGTCTTCGCCGCTTTCAAAATGTCCCATCTACACGTTGCAACCGGGACTGCCGATGATGATCACCACTACAAAGTGGACGGCCACCTTTACTTCGCTTCCGCCGAAAAATTCCTGGACTTTTTCGCTGAAGAAATCGAGCACGAGGAAGAAGTCGTCATCGACATCAGCGCCATGACGTTATGGGATTCCACAGCTGTTGAAGCGATCGATAAGCTAATCACCCGCAACAAAAAACAAGGCGTGAAAACGACGTTTACCGGTGCGAACCCGCAAAGTTCAGCCCTTTTCAAACGGATATCCATCCACAATAAAAAATAGACAAATAGCTCCCCTACTCTGAATCTTCAGGGCGAGGGAGCTATTTTTTCTTGTTAATTATCTGTCGTTACACTTCCACCAAGTCGAAACGCGTGATGATGCCGAGCAGGTTTTCCGTATTTTTGCCGCTGTCTGTCACCAACAGCGCATCGATTTTTTGGTTATCGAACTGGGCTTCGGCTTCATAGATGGTCGCATCTTTTTTGATGAAGGCAAAATTATTTTTGTTCTCGTCCAACAAAAGGATGTCCCGCGCAAGCGTTCCGCCGATAGACACGGTTGCATCATTCGCATGTTGGGACAGCCAGCGCGTGATGCCGTTCTCCGTCATCAACCCTATCACTTTTCCGTTTCCGTCCTTGATCGGGAATTGGGTCAGATCGGTGTTCCGGATCGTTTCAAGGACTGCGGAAAGCGGAGTCGTCTCCTTGAAGAACTTCACATCGTCCGACTTGATGTCGAAAGCGGTCTTCGGTTTCAACAGTTGTTCGTGGATCGCTTTGATCATATTCATCGCAGCCTCTTCGACGAGCACCAGATCGCTTTGGTTTCCGTGGCTCAGAAAATTGCGCAGATCCCCCAATATCTGGAAGTCATCACGTTTCCTTTTCACATAGCTGTCGTAGCGCGCGGCGTTCTCCACAAGTTCGTAAAAGCTGTAATAGGATTTCCCGCGGTCCGGCTTGTATTCCTTGTTGAAGAAACTTTCGATGTCATTGAAATAACTCATAAATGCTTCGTTATTGCTGCTCAATCGCTTTCGCCCTCTCTCTAGTTGCTCTCTTTATACTTCTATTCTAACAATTCAAAGCGGGAAATACGAATCCAAAGCCTTTCATCCAAGGATGCCTGCTGCAAAAGTTCCTCACGTTGGCCTCCAAATAATTCCCGGCGTATAATGAGCATATGACCGATAAGAAACGGAGGAAATGACATGACCACAGCGAATATCATGCTTTATGTAGAGGATGTGGAAGCGAATGCCGATTTTTGGAAACAATATCTCGATTTCAAAGAAGTCGACCGCTTTGACTTTGGGGATTCCATCAGCATTGTGCTAGCGGTGAACCCTGCTTGCAACCTGCAGCTGTTCGATATTGATTTCATCAAAAAAAATTCTCCGGAAGTGGCGTCCAACAAGCCTTCTTTATTGTTCGACATCTCTGATTTCGATGGGCTTTACGCGCGCTTCAAGGAAAACAACGAGATGGTCGGCGACATCGTCGAAATGGGCGGCGCCAGGACTTTCAACTTCCCCGACAGGGACGGCAACTACTATGCAGTCCGGGAAACGGCTGAATAAGCGGGCCACGCGCTCCGAGCAAAGTTAAGTCAAATAACCCACCGGATCCGAGGGAAAACGCCCTGGATCCGGTGGTTATTTCGTTCTTTATGTCCCTCGTTTTACTCCGAAAGATAGATCAAGTGGATGCCGTCTAGGCCGATCCGTTTAAATTTATCCAGCCTGAACTTCCGGATACGCTGATCCGTACTGCTCCCGAACTCGAACAAAGAAACGGAATCGGAAACGCCTTCGACAAGTGGAGCGATGATCAGGCTGATTTCATCGACCAAGCCTTCGCTCGCGAACGATCCGTTCACAAATCCTCCGCCGACCAGCATGAAAGTTTCGATGCCAAAATGTTTGTGCAGCTTATCCAAGGCAACCGTCATGGACAATGGTTTGCTCTTCCCCGCAAAGATGTAGGAAACACCGGTTTTCCTAAGATGGGCCAGATACCGGTCAGAGACCGCCTCGCTCAAGATTGTGACGATGTGGTCGCCTCTTCTTTCCGGATACTCGTCACCGATCACATTCGTTTGCCAGCCGAGTTTCCCTTCCGGATCGACCGCAATCGCGTAAGTGCTGAATGCAGCCGGATGAATGTAATCTTCCCTCGGGATGGATTCATCCGAGTATGCGGACAGATCCACTTTGTTCCCGAATGTGATGTGTTGCTCGAACGTGATCCGCCCGCAGATCCAATTGTCCGAACCGTAAGCTTGTAGCGTCTCCTCATAGGCATTCCCGTACGGCCCGAACTCGGGCGCAGCCAGATAATGCCCCGCCGCACGCCCGTCTATCGACATCGCCATGTGGCAAATCACCTTGTAAGGTCTGTTCATTTCATTTTCCTCCGTTCCGAATCTTAGTTGATTATTCCATCATAAACCCTTGAGGTTAGTTTAAGTCAAGAAGAAACTGTCAGGAAAATATACTCAGATGCCCTCGCGATTGAAGGAAAACTCAAAATCTATCCCCAGCTCCGGCGAGGCCACGCTCGCCGGAGGTAAGCATCAAAAGAGACGTTCGACGATATTTTCGCTGATATCCTGAAGTTACCTGTAAAGAAAGAGCCGCCTCAAACTTGAGACGGCTCCATTCTTGTTTGTGTTTATTCTCCCATCAACGCAATGATTTCCTCCAACACAGCTTCCCCGTCCAGGATCTCATAATTTTCCCTAGATATCAGCTTGTAGGGCACCGCCTTATAGGTCAGAAAATCCTTCAGCCGCGCGATTTCGTATTTGGATTGCGGGCCGATCATCAGCGCATCGATCGCTTGGCTTTGGATTGCTTGCTCCGCGATGATCGCCGGCGCGGAGTAGACATGGATGTCCAATCCCCTTTCATCCGCCGCGTTCTGCACATTCTTCACCAGCAATCCGGTCGTGATGCCTGCTGTACAAATTAATAAGGCTGTCTTTTGTTTGGTCATCTGCTCAACCCCTTATGCTGCTTTCTTTTTCTTGTTGTAGATATCCAATACGACGGCCAACAACAAAATCAAACCTTTGATTGCTTGCTGCCAATCGACGCCGACGCCGAGAATGGACATCCCATTATTCAAGACACCCATGACCAAACCGCCGACGATTGTTCCCACGATGGTGCCGATTCCGCCTGAAGTGGAGGCTCCGCCGAAGTATACGGCTGCCATCGCATCCAACTCCATGGAAGTACCCGCTTGCGGTGTGGCTGCATTCAGACGAGCAGCCAAGATCAAGCCAGCCAACGCAGCCATCGCACCCATGTTCACGAATACCCAGAAAGTGATTTTTTTCGTTTTGATACCGGACAATTCTGCCGCTTTACGGTTTCCGCCGGTTGCGTAGATTTGGCGTCCCGCAACTGTCTTGTTCGTCAAGAAGGCATAGGCTGCTACGATGACTCCCAAGATGACCAAAATGACGGGATAGCCTTGGTAAGATGCGAAGATATAAGTCACACCGATCATCACCACTGCCGTCATGACAGCTTTCAGCGTGAAAGCGTTCATCGATTCCACTTCGAACAGATTGTTTTTGCGTTTTTCGCGTGTGCGCCATTGCCCGAAAACGAGCGCTGCCGCGATGAGGACGCCCAGGATCATCGTCAATAGATGAATACTGCTGTCCGTCAGATCAGGCAAGTAGCCTGTAGAGATTTTTTGGAATATTTCCGGGAAAGGCGCCAAGGATTGCCCGCCCAGTACGACCTGCGTCAGGCCACGAAACATCAACAGCCCCGCCAACGTGACGATGAAAGCCGGTATGCCGAAGTAGGCTACCCAGTAACCTTGCCAAGCACCGATGATCGCTCCGATCGCGATGCAGATCGGCACCGCCAACCAAGGGCTGATATTCCAATTGACCATCAAAATGCCGGAGATGGCACCTACAAAAGCCATCACGGAACCGACCGAAAGATCGACATGCCCCAACAGAACCACTAACAACATACCCGCCGCCAACACCAGAATATGACTGTTCTGCAGCACGATGTTCGTGATGTTCAACGGTCTCCAGAAGATGCCGTCTGTCATGAGCTGGAAGGCTAGCAGCAAACCGATTAAAATGATTACCATACTGTATTTGCTGAAAATATCAAGCGCCTTTGTTTTTAGATTCATCGTTTGCTTTTCTTTTTTTATGCCGTTTGTCGTTTCCATCTATAGCACACCTTCTTCTTCCCTAGTCATTAAATTCATCAGCGATTCTTGGTTTGCGTCTTTGCGTAAAACCTCACCTGTGAATTTGCCGTCATTCATTGTGTAGATGCGATCGCACATCCCCAAGATCTCAGGCAATTCAGACGAGATGATGCAGACGCATTTGCCGGCAGCTGCCATCTCTTCGATGATCGTGTAGATTTCGTATTTGGCGCCGACGTCAATCCCGCGTGTCGGTTCATCCAAGAACAAAACATCCGGCTCCGTCATCAGCCATTTGGCAAGGACAACCTTCTGTTGGTTCCCCCCGCTGAGGCTGCTGACTTTTTGATAAATCGAGCTCGTCTTCGTCCGCATTTTTTTGCGGTATTCCTCGGCTATCTGGACTTCCTTTTCTTTATCCAGGACGCCTTTTTTGCTGATTTTCCCTAAGCTTGCGATCGTCGTGTTCTCGCGGATATCCATCAAAAGATTCAGGCCTAATGCCTTCCGGTCCTCGGATACATAAGCAAGCCCGTTTTCGATGGCAGCCGGCACATCCTTGACCGAAATCTCTTGTCCTTCTTTAAAGACTTTTCCGGAAATGTTGCTGCCGTAGGAACGTCCGAAGACGCTCATCGCGAATTCTGTCCGGCCTGCCCCCATCAATCCCGCAATCCCGACGATTTCGCCTTTGCGGATATTAAAGTTGATCTTATCGTTCATGATGCGGTGCGCATCAATCGGATGATGGACCGTCCAATCCTTCACTTCTAAGTAGACTTCGCCGAGGTTCGGATGGCGTTCGGGATAACGGTTCGTCAAGTCCCTTCCGACCATGCCGCGGATGATGCGTTCCTCGTTGATGGCCTCTTTTTCCAGCGTTTCGATCGTTTTGCCGTCGCGTAGAATCGTGATGCGGTCGGCCACATTGACAATCTCATTCAATTTATGGGAAATGATGATGGACGTGATGCCTTGCCTTCTGAATTCCTTGATCAGCTCCAATAAATTGGCACTCTCTTCCTCATTCAGCGCGGCTGTCGGCTCATCCAAGATCAGCAGGCGCACCGATTTCGAGAATGCTTTCGCGATTTCGACCAATTGCTGCTGTCCGACCCCAATCTGGGAAACGAGCGTATTGGGATTCACTTTCAACCCAACCGTCTTCAGCAGATTAGTTGTCTTCTTTTCCGTCAAATCCCAGTCGATGATGCCGTGCTTCGCCTGTTCATTACCGAGGAAAATATTTTCACTTACGGACAGATACGGGCTGAGCGCCAACTCCTGGTGGATGATGACGATGCCTTCATTTTCGCTGTCCTTCAGATTCTTGAATTTGCAGGGCTCGCCGTTGTAGACGATATCCCCCTCATAGCTGCCGTAAGGATACAAACCGCTCAAAACATTCATCAGCGTTGATTTCCCCGCGCCATTTTCGCCGCATAGGGCATGGATTTCGCCACGCTCAATTTTCAGATTCACATCACTCAATGCCCGGATGCCAGAAAATTCTTTGACGATATTCCGCATCTCCAATATATAATCCGCCATGATACCCCTCCTCTATGGAAGAGACTTCCTTGGCGCCGCAAAGGAAGTCTCGATTATTCACATTTTTATAGTCCTAAATCTTTTTCAGAATAGTAGTCTGTATCGATCAATTCCGCCTGATAATTTTCTTTATCGACTGAAATCGGATTAGCCAGATAAGTCGGTACGATTTTCACGCCGTTGTCATAAGTTTCCGTATCGTTTACAGGAACTTCTTCCTCGTTGAAGATCGCTTCGATCATTTCGATTGTGTTTTGAGCCAAGATACGCGTATCTTTGAAGATAGTTTGTGTCTGTTCGCCGGCAATGATCGATTTCACGCCTGCTTGGGTTCCATCTTGACCTGTAATGACCGGCAATGGTTTGTCGTCTGAGCCGTAACCTACACCTTTCAAGGAAGAAATGATCCCCAAGCTGATCGGATCATAAGGAGACAAGACCGCATCCAATGTTTTATCCGTGTAGTTTGCGCTCAACAAGTTGTCCATCCGTGCTTGTGCAGTCGATCCATCCCAACGCAGGGTTGCAATCTGGTTGAATTTCGTTTGTTCGGAAGGGATGACCAATTGGCCGCTGTCGATGTATTGTTGGAATACGGACATCACGCCGTTGTAATTGATCAAGGCGTTGTTGTCATCCGGAGAGCCGCCGAACAGTTCGATATTGTACGGGCCTTCGCCTTCACTCAAGTTCAATGCATCTTCAATATAGGAAGCCTGCAGCACACCCACTCCGAAATTATCGAAAGTTGCATAATAGTCCACGTGTTCGGAATTCATCAACAAACGGTCGTAAGCGATGACTTCGATGCCTTCGTCCGCTGCTTTTCCCAGCACATCCGTCAAGGCGGATCCGTCGATAGAAGCAATTACTAAAATATCCACACCTTTTGTGATCATGTTTTCGATCTGGGCTACTTGGTTTTCTACTTTGTCCTCGCCGTATTGAAGGTCCGTCTTATACCCCAGTTTTTCCAACTCCGTAACCATGTTGTTGCCGTCCGCAATCCATCTCTCTGCTGACTTCGTAGGCATCGCGATTCCGACATAACCGCTTTCTCCGGTTGATGCGTCACCACTTCCGCAAGCGCCTAAGACTACGGCCGATAGTAACGTTGTTGCTGTGAGAAAACTTTTCTTCCAATTGAATTTCATTCCGAATTCCTCCACTGCTGTTTTATTTGATATACGTATTGTACCTCCAAAGGATACCGCTTACATTCACTATCTTATCCAGTTTCTTGACATTCTTACTGAATTGTATCCGTTTCCATATGGATTTTTTCCGATTTTCTTTGTTTTTTTTCGAAGGCCCCATAAACTGTGCTAAACTATTCGATGGTAGCGTTTTATTTTATACATAATATAGGAAGGAGTTTTCCAGTCATGAAATATTTATTACGTTTGCTCTTATTCCTCTTCCTAATGGCTGGCTGCACCAATGCTCCGAATACAGAAGAAGATGCGGCAAACATCGTCATCGGATTTTCGCAATCCGGAACGGAGAGCAATTGGCGCAAGCGCCACACAGAATCAATAAGAGAAGAATTGGATAAAGAAGGTTACGAAGTGCTGTACCGGAATGGTTTCATGAACCAAGACCGCCAAATCCAGGACATGCGTACCTTCATCGCCTATAAAGTGGATATGATTGTCTTCACGCCGATCGTGGAAGACGGTTGGGATGCCGTTCTGTTGGAAGCTAAATCTGCTGGCATTCCCGTCATCGTTGTCGACCGCCATATCCGCACAACAGAAGATAATCTGTATTTAACACACATCGGTTCCAGCTTCAAGGCTGAAGGCAATCGGGCGGGACTCTACATCACCAATCATTTCCAAAACACCTCCCAGTCCCTCGTGAAGATTCTGGAAATGAAAGGGCTTGCGAATACTTCGCCGACCAATTTCCGCAGCGAAGGGTTCCTGGAAGTGATCAGCCGCGATTCGCGGATATCCATCGCAGCCTCCTTGGAAGGGGACTTCATCCGTTCCAAGGCGAAGGATGTCTTCCGGAAATACATCGAGGAGAACGGCTGGGAAGATATCGATGTCCTTTACAGCCATAACGATGAGATGACGCTGGGCATGCTGGAGATCATGGAAGAAAACGGCATCGTCCCCGGCCAGGACATCATCATCGTCACAATCGACGGCCAAGCGGAAATGATCGAAAACCTGCGCGCCGGCAAAGTCAATTGCGTAGTCGAATGCAATCCGAACGCCGGCTGGTATGTCCGCAACACCATTAAGCGTTATTTGAACGGCAATACCATCCCTGATGAAATTTATATGCCCGAAACTGTCTTCTCCGATAAAGGGAATATCGACAGCATTCCGCCAAGGGAATATTAGGGAGGCAACGTGATGGAAAAAATAGCCAGCATCAAAGATATTTTCCAGCAGACCAATCGCCTGCTCTTCAGCATCACCCTGATTCCCTTGCTGGTGATCAGTATCTTTTACACACGCAATATTCTGATCTACCGCAGCGCACTGGCGAACGTCGAGGAAGCAAATGCCGTTTCGACTATTGTCCAGGAAAATGTTCTGGAGGAACTATGGGACCTGGTCTTCGGCCTCATCCAAGTCACCGATTACGAGTCCGGCAACGAGCTTGACAAGGTGCGCCTCTCCATCGAAGAGATCCAGGCCAATACCACTACCACAAAGGAATCTGCCACACTGGATGTCGCTTTGCGGACCTTGGACACACTTGACCATTATATTTCCGAGATGGAAAGCAATGTCGCCAATGAACGGCCGTTCGATGAAAATGAAACCATCATGGTCCAAGTCGATGCCGTCACGGTCTTGCTTTATGCTATCCTGCAGGACTTTGTGCGCGTCGAAATCGAAATCGCGGGGAAAACCAGCGATGATATCCTTGTGTCGCTCTATTATCTGATCCTGTTTGAGCTCATCATCGTGCTCTCGATCATCTACTACGCCCGGAAGAATAACCGCTTCTTGACGCAGCAGATCCAGGAGCCGTTGAACGAGCTGATCATCCTTTCCGAGGAACTGTCGCAAGGCCATCTCGATTACCGGGCAAAAGAGCCAGAAGTCACCGAACTGCGCGTCGTAACGGAAAGCATGAATGACATGGCGCGGAATCTGCATGTGCTGATAGAAGAAAACGCCGTGAAGCAATTCGATCTGGCCCAGAGTGAGCTGCGGGTCCTGCAGGCGCAGATTACGCCCCACTTCATCTACAATACCCTGGATGCCATCCTGTCCTTGGCTGAACAAGGCAACAGCGAGCAGGTGAAGAAGATGACCTACGCCCTCTCCGATTTCCTGCGCATTTCCTTAAGCAAAGGCCAGGACTGGATCACGATCGAGAAAGAAATCCGCCACGTCGAAGATTACCTGACGATTTTGCAGATCCGCTACGGGGCCATGTTGACGTTCGCCATCGATATCCCGGAGGAAATCCTCCAGACGGAAGTGCTGAAGATGATTCTGCAGCCGTTGGTAGAAAATGCAGTATACCACGGAACCAAGCATGTCCGTCGGGCCGGGAAAGTGACCGTCGCGGCGACTGATACCAATAATACGATCCAATTCTTCGTGACCGACAACGGTATCGGCATGCAGGAAGATCGTCTGCTCGAAATCCATAGACGGCTTGATCAAGCCACTGTCGATGAATCCGGTGAAGGCGGGTATGGCCTTTACAACGTCCGCAAACGTCTGTTGTTGTATTACGGCAACAGCGCTTCCCTCCAGATTGACAGCACCTACAGAAAAGGCACGACCATTACTGTGACAGTACCTAAGATTACCTAAAAGGAGCGAACAAGCATGTATAAAGTCTTTATTGTCGAGGATGAGCATCTGATCCGGGACAGCCTGCGGAACCAACTGCTGTCCCTTGCCGAAACACACCCGCTGATCTTTTCCGGGGAAGCCTCCGACGGGGAAATGGCATTGGCCTCGATCATGGATGTCAAACCCGATATCCTGCTGACCGATATCCGGATGCCTTTCATGGATGGCCTCAGTCTGGCCAAGGAAGTCCGGAAAATTTTCCCGTGGATCCGCATCATCTTCATCAGCGGATTCGATGATTTCGAATATGCGCGCACCGCCATCCAAGTGCAGGCAGACGCCTATCTTCTGAAGCCAATCAAAGACACCGAGCTGATCCAAACGCTCGAGTCTGTCATCGCGGTATTGGACAAACAAAAAGAACCCGTCATGGAACGGGATACGCATGCGGATAATTTCGTCTTCGAGCTGAAAAAAAATCATTTCCTGAATGGCATCTTCCGCGGTGACTTATCGGTTCCGGAAGTGCTGCAGGAATCCGCCGCCTTAAAGCGCTCGATCGTCGGGAAAAAGACCTGCATCGTGTTGGCCACCAATCATTACGATAAGAACTTCGACGATTATTTCCGCTTCAGCAATTATTTGCATTTCCTTTTCGGAGAGGACGAGAGTATCATTTTCTCCAGCATCTCATCGCGCTTCATCAAGTTTCTGCTGATGGACAGCGATGCGGACAGGCTTTTGGAAAAAAGTTACCAACTGGCTCAGACGCTCGTTCATGAACTGAAGGACGAAGAAGCGGAGGACCTGATCGTTTCGATCGGCCCGATCGTCGAACGGCTCAGTGAAATCCCGCAGGCCTACCGCTATACGCAAAACATGCTCCAGACCTATGGGGTGCTGCGGACCGAACGGATCATCAGCTACGAGGATGACATCAAGGACGGCGAAGTTTCCCCGACGAATCCTTTCAAACTCGATCTGGCCCAAAAAATTGCCCAGACCGAAGCGGATGAACTGGAGGAACTGGTGCTGGAGCTTCAGGGAACGCCCGGTGATACTGAAGAACGCAACCGCCTCTTCCGCTTTTTCGTGCTGACCGAATTGGGCAATCTTGTCCAAAAAAAGAAGCCCGGTTCGGAGCAGCCTTTGCTTGAAAAAATGAACGACCTTGATCAATTGGCGGCAGTGGCGGCCAATGCCGCGGAATATACCCAAATCATCGAAAAGCTGTTATCTTTTTTGATGGCAGCACATATCCACCCTTCCATGGTGAAGTATCAGAGCGTCATCCAAAAGGCCTTGGGATTCATCAAGGAGAATTTTACCGATCCGGATATCTCCCTGAATGTCGTGGCCGATTCCGTAAACCTTAGTCCGTCGCATTTCAGCACCATTTTCTCGCAATCTTTAGGGCAGACCTTCATCGACTTCCTGACGGAATGCCGACTTCAGCATGCGAAGGAGTTGTTGATCGGGACAGACGATAAACTGTCTACCATCGCGATGGACATCGGCTACAACGATCCCAATTATTTCAGCTACCTCTTCAAAAAACGGGAAGGCCAGACCCCGAAAGAATTCCGCCGCACTCATACACGAGCATAATAGATACACTTGTGTAGAAATCGAATGCTATTAAGCTAAGCAAAAAAGATGCGTTTCCGTCCCTTGGAGCAACTGCTCCAAGGCCGGTAACGCATCTTTTGATATTTAAATGGGATTTCTTACGTCAGTCCGCTTTGTTTGCGACCAGCTCTTTGGCTACAGTAGCACCTTCCAAAGCTTCCCATTTCCATTCCATCACTTCCGGAATGTCCTCGCCGTTCTCGCGGATGAAGCGGTGATGGAAGTCCACCGTTTCCGTCATCCTTTGCGAGAAGGCTGACGCTTCTTCGCCATAGACGGCGTTGGCCGCATCCTGCGCCAAGTGGAAGCGATCCATCTCAGACAATACACGCATGTCGAACGGTGTCGTGATGTCCCCATTCTCACGGTATCCGTGGATGTGCAGGGTATGGTTGTGACGGTCGAAGAAGATATCACGGATCAAGCCTTCAAAACCATGGAAGGCAAAGACGATCGGTTTGTCCGCCGTGAAATAAGCGTCGAATGTTTCGTCGCTCAAGCCGCGCGGATCCACATCCGGGTGGCGCAGTTTCAACAGGTCAACGATGTTGATGAAACGGATCTTCAGATCCGGGAACTGCTTGTGCAGGATCGTGACTGCCGCAAGTGCCTCCAGGTTCGGTTCCGTTCCCGCTGCTGCGATCACGACATCCGGTTCTTCGTCTCCGCAAGTGGAAGCCCAGTCGATGACTTTCAGGCCATCTTTGACCAATACTTCCGCTTCTTCAGCAGAGTAGAATTGCGGACGTGGGTGTTTCGAAGACACGATCAGATTGATTTGTTCCTCGGAAGCCATCGTTTCTGCCATCACGGCCATCAAGGAGTTCGCATCCGCCGGCAAGTATTCCCGGATGAATTCCGGTTTTTTCTCAGCCAAATGCGTCAACAAACCTGGATCTTGATGAGTATAGCCATTGTGGTCCTGTTGGAAAACAGTCGAAGTCGCGATCAAGTTCAAGGACGGATAGTGTTTGCGCCATGTCTGTTCTTTGGCTTTGCGCAACCATTTGAAATGTTGGGTGATCATCGAATCGACGACACGCAGGAAGGCCTCGTAACTGGCGAAGAAACCATGACGCCCGGTCAAGACATACCCTTCCAGGAAGCCTTCGGCTTGGTGTTCGGACAACTGGGAATCGATGACACGGCCTGATGGAGAAAGCCATTCATCGTAAGCAGGATCGATCGCTTCCATCCAGACGCGGTTCGTCACTTCGAAGACCTTGTTCAGGCGGTTCGATTTGGTTTCATCCGGTCCGAAGATGCGGAAATTATCCGGGTTATCCACAATCAGGTCGCGCGCAAAGTTGCCGAATTCGATCATATCCTGGGCAATGACTGCGCCTGGAACGGTCGTGTCGACGGCATACTGCTTCCAATCCGGAATGACGAGCGGTTTCGGATCGATACCGCCATTCGTGATCGGATTCGTAGCCATCCGTCGGTCGCCTTTCGGTGCCATTTCTTTCAATTCAGCCACCAGTTGGCCATCCGCAGTGAACAACTCTTCGGGACGATAGGACTGCATCCAATCAACCAGTGCGTCGATGTGTTGCATATGGTGGGCATCCACAGGAATCGGCACTTGATGGGCACGGAAGCCGCCTTCGATCGGTTCGCCGTCCCACGTTTTCGGACCCGTCCAGCCTTTCGGTGTGCGGAATATGATGACAGGCCAAGCCGGCATCTTCGCTTCGGCAGCGGAGCCTTTGCGGGCTTCTGTTTGGATCGCTTTGATTTTTTCTACAGCCGTATCCAACACTTGAGCCATGATCGGATGAACAGCTTCCGGTTCGGTTCCTTCCACGAACAACGGCTCCCAGCCCATGCCGCTGAAATACTGGGTCAATTCTGCGTTCGATTTGCGATCCAGGATCGTCGGGTTGGAGATCTTGCCGCCGTTCAAATACAGGATAGGCAAAACAGCCCCATCGGTTACCGGGTTGATGAACACATTGGAGAACCAGCCAGCCGCCAACGGGCCGGTTTCAGCTTCCCCGTCACCAATGACAGTCGCTGCGATCACTTCCGGATTGTCGAAGATGGCGCCTGTGGCATGGGAAAGCGAATAGCCGAGTTCGCCGCCTTCATGGATCGAACCGGGTGTTTCCGGTGCCGCATGGGAAGCGACCCCGCCGGGGAAGGAGAATTGTTTGTAGAGTTTCGTCAACCCTTCCAGATCTTCGGTGATGTCCGGATAGATTTCCGTGTAGGAGCCGTCCAGATAAGAGTTCGAAACCATGACTTGGCCGCCATGCCCTGGCCCTTCGACGTAGAACATGTTCAGGTCATACTTGTTGATGACGCGGTTCAAGTGGGCATAAATGAAATTCTGGCCGGAGATCGTTCCCCAGTGGCCGATCGGATGGAGCTTCACATCGGTTTCCTCGATCGGGCGTTGCAGCAAGGGATTGTCCTTCAGGTACAATTGCCCCACGGAGATGAAATTAGCGGCGCGCCAGAAGGCATCCACCTTGTCCAGATACTCTTTTGAATCAAATGCAGTCATGTTTGTTGCTCCTTTTCATTTTTATTATTGAAAACACTTGATAGAAACTTCACAAACGTCCTCCAAAAAATCGGTTTGACGATTTTCTGTCAAACCGATCGAAAAAAAACTATTTGATTAAGGCTACTTCAAGACCGACCAGTTTTGCCCAAGCCAGGATCTGATCTGTGCTCAAACTCAATGAAACGACAGTGTGGTGACCGCCGCCAGCTTCGATCCAAGCGCGGATGCCGTCATGGAAATTCGGTTTCACTTCCCATAGGACGCGTGCGACTGGAAGGTTCGGAGCTGCCTCAGTCGGTTCAAAAGCAACAACTTCATTCACCAACAATTTGTAGTGCGTTCCGAAATCAGCCATCGAAACGACAACACCGTCCCCTGCTTTGCCGTCGAAGACAAGACGGGCTGGTTCTTCACGGTTCCCCATCGATAATGGCGCAATCAAGATTTTTGGTTTGTTGGATGCCAGTCCAGGATCGACTTCCAACATATGTGATTGCAGAATGGCTTCTCTGCCTTCAGCCATTTCATACGTATAGTCTTCCATGAAGCCGGTGTCGATGTTGTGGGACATGATCTTCATCAAGCGATCGATTGCTGCTGTTTTCCAGTCGCCTTCACCTGCGAATCCGTAGCCTTCTGCCATCAAACGTTGCACGGCCAAACCAGGTAATTGTTGCAAACCATGCAGATCTTCAAAGTTTGAGGTAAAGGCCGTATAGCTGCCCGCTTCCAAGAAACGACGGATGCCGATTTCTTGACGCGCCTGCACTTTGACGTGCGCTTCCCATTTGCCTTGTTCATAGTCACCGTAGTCAAAATCATACAAATCTTTGTATTCATTGAACAAAGCATCGACTTCTGCATCTTCGACCGCATCGACGTAGTCCACTAGATCCCTGATGCCGTAGTAATCGACTGTCCAACCGAATTGGATCTGTGCTTCCACTTTGTCGCCTTCCGTCACGGCAACGTTACGCATGTTATCGCCGAAACGCGCCACTTTGATGGAGAAGCTTTCATTGTAGGCTACCGCCACGTCCATCCATTCCGCGATTTGGGTTTGGACATTTTCACGTTCCCAATAACCGACAACGACTTTGTTGTTCTTTTTCAGACGTGCGTTGATGAAGCCGTACTCGCGGTCGCCATGTGCTGCTTGGTTCAAGTTCATGAAATCCATATCGATTGTTGCCCATGGAATGCTTTCGTTGAATTGAGTTGCCAGATGCAGTAATGGTTTTTGCAACAATTTCGTGCCGCGGATCCACATTTTGGCTGGCGAGAAAGTATGCATCCAAGTGATGACACCGGCCACTTCATCACGGTAATTCACTTCTTTCATGATCTTCGTGATCGTATCGGGCGTTACCGCCAATTCCTGCAGCACAAGCGGATAAGGCAGTTTGCCGCTGTTGTTCAGACTTTCCACGATGACCGCCGCATTGTTTTTTACTGTCTGCAAAGCTTCTTCACCATATAAATGTTGCGAACCGACTACGAACCAAAATTCTTTTTTCCCTACTTCTAACATATTTTCAGCTCCTCTAATTTTTTTGCCCATAGTAGGCGTTCTCTCCGTGTTTTCGCAAATAATGTTTATCCAGAATGCGCTGCGGCAGTTCCTCCGCGAAGGCATTCAATTGACGGGCGAACAGATTGGTTTTGCAGACCTCGTCCAAGACGACGGCATTCAATACTGCACCCTTAGCGTCCTTGGCCCAAGTGAATGGTCCGTGCCCATGCAGCAATACGCCGGGAACTTCCATCGGTTTGATGTCGCGTTCGCGGAACGTTTCCACGATAGCGTTTCCCGTTTCTTCCTCGTAACCCCGGTCGATTTCCGCCTGCGTCAGGAAACGGGCGCAGGGAACCGTGCCGTAAAAGGTATCCGCGTGTGTCGTACCCATGGCCGGCACATCCAATCCGGCTTGCGCCCAAATCGTGGCCCAAGTCGAATGCGTGTGCACAACCGCACCGATTTCCGGGAATTCTTTGTACAGGACGGCATGCGTCGGCATGTCGGATGACGGGTTCAGATCCCCTTCGATGACGTTGCCGTCAAAGTCGCAAACGACCATATCGCTCGCCTGCATGTCGTCATAGCCGACACCGCTGGGCTTGATGACGAACAAGCCTTTTTCGCGGTCGACCGCACTGACGTTTCCCCACGTGTATTTGATCAGTCCTCGTTCCGGCAATTCCAGATTGGCTTGAAAAACTTCTTCTTTTAATTGTTCCAGCAAGATGTTTCCTTCCCTTCTATCTCAAACTCAAATGCTCGACTGCAGCTTGTTCGATTGCCAGCCCTTTTTGGTAGCGTTCGATGAAGATGCCGAAACCTTCAACGTCGCGCGCATCAGGAGCGATCGTGATGCCTTCATCGGCACCAAATACTTTCTTGTCCAAAAATACATCCAAACTCTCTGACGTTTCCTTGCGGTCAGTGTAGGCAGCCAACAATGCGATGCCCCATGCCCCGCCTTCTCCGGCCGTTCCCATGACGGTGACCGGTGCGTCCATGACGGCAGCCAATACTTTCTGGCCGACCTCAGGGGTTTTGAAGATGCCGCCGTGGCCGACAATTTTGTCGATCGTGACATGTTCCTGTTTCAGGATGTTCATGCCGATCTTCATGGCGCCAAAAGCGGTGAAGAGGTGCACGCGCATGAAGTTGGCCAAGTTGAAGTTGCTTTTCGGTGTGCGGACAAACAAAGGCCGTCCTTCCGCTAAATGGGTGATGTTCTCGCCCGAGTAATAACCGTACGAGAGCAATCCGCCGCAATCGGCATCGCCTTCAAGCGCTTTGTTGAATAGAGTGGTGAACAATTTGTCCGTATCGATTGCGAAACCTGCAGCTTCGCTGAATTCCCGGAAAAGCTTGACCCAGGCATTGATGTCGGATGAGCAGTTATTGGTATGGACCATCGCGACCAGACTGCCTGCCGGTGTCGTCACGAGATCGATTTCCGGATGCACTTCATTCAAGTCCTGCTCCAAGACGATCATCGCAAATGCCGAAGTCCCGGCGGATACATTTCCGGTGCGTTCCGCCACGCTGTTCGTAGCGACCATACCGGTGCCGGCGTCCCCTTCCGGAGCACACAACGGGATGCCCGCTTCGAGTGTGCCTGTCGGATCAAGGAGTTTTGCTCCCGCTTCCGTCAGATTCCCGGCCGCGTCCCCTGCCAACAATACTTCCGGCAGCAGATCCGCCAATTTCCAAGTCGCGCCTTTTTCTGCGACTAAGGCATCGAACTGACCAATCATGCGTTCGTCATAATTTTTCTTCTCGACATCGATCGGGAACATCCCGGATGCATCGCCGATCCCCAAAACTTTCTTGCCTGTCAGTTGCCAATGGATGTAGCCTGCCAAAGTCGTAAAGAAAGCGACTTCATTTGTGTGTTCTTCCTTATTCAAAACCGCTTGATACAGGTGGGCGATGCTCCAGCGCTGTGGGATATTGTAGTTGAACAGAGCGGTCAGTTCCTTTTCGGCGTCAGCCGTGATGGCGTTGCGCCAAGTCCGGAACGGAACCAATAATTCATTTTCCTGATCAAACGCCATGTAGCCGTGCATCATCGCGCTGAAACCGATCGATCCAACTGCGGTCAAGGTCACGCCGTATTTTTCTTTAACCTCACGCGTCAGTTCTGCGTAGCTTGTTTGAAGGCCCTTCCAAATCTGGTCCAGCGAATACGTCCAGATGCCGTCGACTAGCTGATTTTCCCATTCGTAGCTGCCGGATGCGATTGGAGCGAAGCGGGAATCGATCAGCACCGCCTTGATGCGCGTGGAGCCGAATTCGATTCCGATGCTCGTCTGCCGCGATTCGATATCAGTGACTATCGCTTGTAACTTCTCAGTCAAAATATTTCCTCCTTTTTGCGGTGCACCCTTTCCGGATGCTGTCCGTTCTTCTTAGGGATATTATATGCCATATGTACGTACATGTAAATAGGAAATTTGAATATTTGTCCGAACAAAAATAAGAGAAGGGCTCTGATTTTATTTATATGCGGCTGTGCGGGTGATTTGTTAGGTTGATGATTGTCGGATATCCGCTATGTATCCGACAATCTGGAGACATAGTAGGCTAATCTTGTCCGATATTCTGTAGGAATCGGACATCCTTATCTCCCGAGTGCCCACATTTATTCGAAATGTCAGGGTTCTCTTCAAGAGATATCCGAATAAATGACAAAAAAGAAGCCGTCCCGGCTCAGGGACAGCTTCCTTTTTGGTTATTGGATCCGTTTGACCGAGTCACGGATGATCAATTCCGGCTCGAATATTTTGTTGCCAGTCACTTCTTGCTGTACGGCCAACATAATCCACTCGGCAGCGGCCTCGCCCAATTCTTCTTTCGGATGGGAAAGGGTCGTCAGCTTCACGCTGCCTGCCGTACTCAAGAACGAGTCATCGTTGCCGACCACCGAATAATCTTCCGGGACCCGTTTGCCCATGTCAGCAAGCGCTTGGATCAAGCCCTGCGCCACTTCATCGTTGTAGCAGACGATGCCGGTGACTTCCTGATCGCTCGCCAGCTTCTCCCGAATCGTCTGGAAAACTTGCCTCTTCGTTTCGGTCGTGTACGTATACACGTTTTTCGGATCGAAATTTGTCCGCATCTCTTCGTGGGCTTTGATGAAGCCTTTCATCCGGTACTTCCCTTGCAGGTCATCGATCTTCGTGATCAGCGCCAAATGCTGATGGCCCTGCTCGAATAGATGTTTCGTGGCAAGGTAGCCCGCTTTCGTGTCATTGACGCAAATGAATGGGACCGACAGTTCTTCATAGTAGGCATTGATCATGACAACCGGTATGCCGCGTTCCTTGAAGGAAAGGTAATAGGCCAAATTCGGATTGTATTGGTTACTTTTTGTCGGTTCCACGATCAATCCCGAAACACCTTGGCTGAGCATCTGTTCCAGACACTCCCGCTCCTGATCGACGTCGTTGTTCGTGCTCGCCAGCAGCAAAGAGTAGCCATTCTCCCGCAACTTCTGCTCAATGCCGCGGATGATCGACGGGAAAATATAGTCCGACAGATAAGTCGTGATGACGCCGATCGTTTTGCTGGATGACACCCCGTCACCACGCCTCTGATACGTATCGTCGACATAGGTTCCGGAACCTTTCTCCTTGCGCAGAAAGCCTTCATTCACCAGCAAGGCGATCGCTTCCCGGACGGTATGGCGGCTGACCCCATAATCCTTCTGCAGCTGCAGTTCGGGCGGAATGACCTTGCCTACCACAAATTCGTTCGAAAGTATTTTTGAGCGTATCTCATCGGCAATCACCTGGTATTTTGTTTTCATCGCGTGTTCTCCCTCTGTATATGTCCGTACAAATAGTATAGTAAACCAACCGGAAAAATACAAGTGCGCGTTGACGAATTCTATGCAAAAACCGGACTTCCTGTTTGATATCTCAGGAAATCCGGTGCCTTTCACAACAAAGTTTCGATTGGAGTATAGGTTGCGCCGATCGATTCGGCGACGTCTTTGTTCGTCAGTTTGCCGCTGTGCACATTGAATCCGGTCTGGATGGTCGGATTGTTTGCCGCCGCTTGCCGCGCGCCTTGGTTCGCGATTTCCACTGCATAAGGCAGCGTGGCATTCGTCAACGCAATCGTGGCTGTGCGCGGAACGGCGCCCGGCATGTTCGGCACCGCATAATGCAGGACGCCATATCGTTCATAAACCGGATCATCGTGTGTGGTCGTACGGTCTTCGGTTTCAAAGATGCCACCTTGATCCACTGCGATATCGACGATTACGGAACCCGGCTGCATGCTTTTCACCATTTCTTCGGTCACTAACGTCGGCGCTTTCCGGCCGGGAATCAGGACAGCCCCGATAACAACATCGGCATCCTTGATGGCATGGGCAATGTTCCACTCGTTCGAAAGCAAGGTGATGACTGCATTCCCGTACAAATTCTCGATTTCCGTCAAGATCTCCGGTCTGACGTCCAGGATTGTGCAATGGGCACCGAGCCCCAACGCGATCTGCAACGCGTTGCGTCCAGCCACACCGCCGCCGATGATGACGACTTTCCCGTTCGCCACACCCGGAACGCCGCTTAGCAAAACACCTTTGCCACCGTATGGTTTTTCCAGGAACTGCGCGCCGATCTGGACGGAAAGACGGCCTGCGATGACGCTCATCGGCGTGAGCAACGGCAAATCACCTTTTTTGCCGACCATCGTTTCGTAGCCGATTGCAGTCATGCCCGCTTGCAGCATCGCCTTCGTCAATTCCGGTGCGGCAGCCAAGTGCAGGTAGGTAAACAGAATCAGGTCCTCGCGGAAGTATGGGTACTCCGATTC
Organism: Trichococcus sp.; assembly: GCF_049684335.1. Lineage (GTDB taxonomy): Bacteria > Bacillota > Bacilli > Lactobacillales > Aerococcaceae > Trichococcus. Next base: position 55,332 of record NZ_JBAVFV010000043.1, on the reverse strand, counting down.
CAGCGGTTCCTTCACTTTGATGATCAGTTCGGCGGCCCATACTTTGGTTGCGTCTTCCAATACTGTCGCCCCTGCCTTTTCGTACTGTCCGTCTTCGAATCCCGAGCCGAGGCCGCAGCCGGATTGGACCCACACTTGATGGCCGTTCTGGACCAGCAACTGCACACCTGCAGGCACCACACCCACCCGGTTTTCGTTATTTTTGATTTCCTTCGGCACTCCGATGATCATCCCGATCAGTCCTTTCCGACAAATCCGTCCACCGCCAAAATGGCGTCGGCGACTTGCTCAGCCGTTATGTTTTTATTTAGATTTTTCATGGTGTTGCTCTGTGCCACTGCAAGTTTTCCGATTTTAACAAGCTCTTCCCGCGTGGCTCCGGTCAGATGCATCCCATCCAGAGTCGTCGGCATGCCGATCGCCGCCAGGAACTGGCTGTATTTTTTGAATTCTGCGTGAGGGCGCCCTTCAAGAACGAGTTGGACCAACAGGCAAAAGCCGACTATTTCCCCGTGCGTCAAGCGATGGACCTTGCCTTTGATGGCTGTGAAGCCATTATGGATCGCATGCGCGGCAGCCAAGCCGCCATTTTCAAAGCCCAGTCCCGACAGCAGCGTATTCGCCTCGACAATCGCCTCGACAGCCGGCGTCACCAATCCTTTTTGGACATCAGCGAACGCGCTGAGGCCTTCACGGAACAAGGTTTCTTCGCAGGCCTTCGCAATCGCGGTGCCGGCGATGGTAGGCAATCCTCCGGCCAACGCATTCTCCCCGGAAGCTTTCGTTGCCAACGCTTCCGCACAGGTCGCCAAGGCATCCGCCATCCCGCTTGCAAAAAAACGGATCGGTGCTTGGATAACGATTTGCGTATCAACAAGCACCAGATCAGGGTTCTTCGCATAGAAACGGTAATGGTCGAACAACCCGTCCTGCGTATAGAGAACAGAGATGGCGCTAGTCGGTGCATCCGTGGAAACGGTGGTGGGGACAATCACGACCGGCAATTCGCATGCAGCTGCGATGCCTTTCGCAACATCGATGATTTTACCGCCTCCGAGGCCGATGATGACGTCCGCCGTCGCATCGGCGACCTCGTCAGCCAAGCGGACCATTTCTTCCAGCGAGGCTTCACCAGTGAATGCTTCATAATGATAGGGAAAACCCTCCAGAGCCCGTTCCACTTTTTCCTGGAGCAAGCCCCAAACGAAATCATCCGTAAGCAGGAATGCCTTTTTCCCGTAGACAGCCGCTTCCTTCCCCAATGCGTCTATAGCACCTACTCCTTGAATATACCGGCTAGGCGACCGAAAAACATGATAAGCCATATGTGCGCCCCTTTTCCATTTGCGATTTATTTATCATGCCTTTATTTTACCACAGCTAGCTCAATCAAAATCAAAAAATCCTTCGGGGGTCTTATGCTTCCGAAGGATTATGATTTTATGCGTATTCTGTTTGCAAAGCCTTGCCTGCATGCCTACTTTTAAGAAATGGTGGCTTCCATTTCCGCTTCTTTGTCGGCTCCAGAAGGACTAATCACCTTACCTGCTGAAATTTCTGCTGCCATTGTCTCATTGAGCACTCCCAATTTGCTGCCGATATTTTTGTTTCCGACGAACGATTCGATCAATGCCGTTACATCTAACCCGGTCGTTTCTTTGAGCCCTTCCTGGGTGGCAGTCAGGACTTGGCTGGCATAATTGGCTACTTTGGCAGCGCCTTGGCTGCCATTGCCGCCGTCTATCACCGTAATTCTGTCGATATTGGAAATTGGCTCAGCAGCAGCACGCACGATATCCGGATATTTTTCGATCAGCATCGTCAAGATGGCTGCTTCCCCATATTGTTTCAATGCATTCGCTAACGCTTCCTTCGCTTTCGCTTCGGCCTCCCCAATCGCAAGGATACTGGCGGATTCCGCCAAACCGTTCAACTCTTTCTCCTTGGCACGCGCTTCGGATTCCCAGATTGATTTCTGTCTGTCGGCTGCCGCTTTCGTTTCGATTGCATAGCGCTCCGCATCGGCTTTTTTACGCACTTCTGCATCATATTGTTTTTCTCTCCGGACGATTTCTTTCTCTTCCAGTTCGATTTGTTTCACACGTTCCGTGATTTCAACGTTCATTTCTTTTTCTTTCAACAAGATATCCAGCTGCGCTTTTTCCAAAGCATAGGCGTTATCGGCTTTTGCTTTGGCTACATCTTGCTCTTGACGGAATGCAGCCAATTTCAATTCTTTTTGTTTATTCGATTCCGCGATTTGGGTCTCTCTCAAAATTTCGGCTTGCTGTGATTCTTGTTCAGCTTGGGCACGCTTGATGCGCGTCTCCTTGTCAGCTTCTGCCTGAGCGATATACGCATCCCGTTTTACCTGGGCGATACGTGGTTGCCCAAGAGCATCCAGATAACCATTTTCATCCGTCACTTCCTTTACAGTGAAAGAGACAATGACCAAGCCCATCTTCGCCAAATCCACACTGGCGACCGCTTGCACTTCTTGCGAAAACTTATCGCGGTTCTTATAAATCTCCTCGACCGTCATGGAACCCAAAATGGAACGCAGATGTCCTTCCAACACCTCGCGGGCTTCATTCTCCAAATCCTCTGTCGGCTTGCTTAAGTATTGTTCGGCCGCGGTGGCAATTTCTTCCACTGTGGAACCGACCTTGATGATGACCGTCCCATCCGCAGAAACAGGGACACCTTCCTCCGTATAGACAGCCGGCGTGCTGACTTCTAATTTACTCGACAAGAGCGATAATTCCTTGGCTGTCTGAAATACCGGGATGACAAAAGTACCGCCACCGCGGACAATCTTCATCGTGTTGCCTGTAGCTTTGTCGATGTGCGTGTTTTTGCTGCCAAGAAAACTCCCGCTGACGATCAGTGCTTTATCCGGTGAAGCTGTCTTGTATCGCCCGATGAAAATAATCAAAGCAACCACCAGTAAAACCACTAAAATACCAATACCCATAAACTGATCCAAAAAATTCGTCATTTATTTCCCACCTTTGTATTTTTTTTGATTCCATGTAGTAGGCTCATCCACCAGATTGTGGATAGCATTTTTGTACGGTGTGACATAGGCGATGCTATCCCGGATTTCAATGATCAATACCGTTTCCCCGCTGGCGATGTTCCGCACCTCTTCTGTATCTGGACTGGCGTAGATGCGCGCCATTCTGTTCATTTTACCGAACCCAGTCGATACGATGATTTCCCCGATCGTGGTCTGCCCGATTGGCACAGTCACCGTTGCTTCCCTGCCTTCCAAATCTTTCGAACTCGTGACGGTACTGTTTTCTGCCCGTTTCAATAAGGGCAGGACAAAGAAAATCTTGAAGGCGATGATGAGGGCTGAAACAACCAGAAAAGCCGATGCAAATAATCCAAATGACCAGCCATCCGATTTTTGCAGCGCATTGACGAGCAGGCTCGTCGTCAAAATACCCAGGAAAAAGTCAGTGATATCGTAGAATCCCACAGACAAAATATCATTGAGCGGGAATGTCAGGACAGTGCCGGCCACCCCGATGATGAACAGCAATTCCAACGGCTCAATCGTTTGGAAAAAAGTAAGCATATTTCATCATCCTCCTTTCAGGTAATTTTCTGTAACAAAAGTGCCGCATACATGTTCATTATCGAGCAAACGCAGCCGGAAGTAAAGCCAGAACCCTTCTGCCTGAGATAACCCGCCAACGGTCGTTTGGCCGTTTATTTTACGTTATATTCGCTGAGATAGGCGGCCAACTGGTTTTTGGAGGTGTATTCCGCTTACCTTTCGACGCTAAAAACCCGCCAAAACGGGTTTGGCGGGTCTTCAGGATTCTTACAGCCTTATAAACATCTGGCTAATGATTCGATCAGAGCCTATTCTGCCGTTACGACTTTCAGATATTGGTCTCCCCAGTCACAAATGGATTGGACGACCGGCGCCAATTCCTTGCCGATGTCCGTCAGATGATACTCCACTTTCGGCGGAACTACGGGATAGACCGTCCTTGCGATGATCAGGTCGCGCTCCAGCTCCCGCAACTGCCGAATCAGCATCCGCTGGTTGATATCAGGGAGGATCTTATTGAACTCGCTCAGCCGCAGCGTGCCGTTATGTAGCAAGGACCAGATGATTGCAATTTTCCATCTTCCCCCCACAACAGATAGGGCTAAATCTTTTGTATTGTAAAATTCTTTCTCTTGGTATTGGATCATAGGACTGCCTCGTTTCTTGAAAATTCATCACGGTGACAAATATGTCAGTATTCACATAACAGTCATTATATAGTATTCTGAAACAGAACGAAATACAATTTTCAAGAAAGAAGGAAATAAAATTATGAAAAGTAGAGCAGCTGTCGCTTTTGAATCAGGCAAACCGTTGGAGATCGTGGAAATAGATGTAGCAGAGCCAAAATCTAAAGAAGTAATGGTGAAAATCCTTTACACTTCCGTCTGCCATACGGATGCCTTCACTTTATCAGGCGAAGATCCGGAAGGTGTTTTCCCTGCTGTACTGGGCCACGAAGGAGCCGGCGTGGTCGTTTCCGTAGGCGATGAAGTCACTTCCGTCAAGCCAGGGGACCATGTCATTCCTTTGTACACACCCGAGTGTGGGGAATGCGAATTCTGTCTGTCCGGGAAGACGAATCTGTGTTCAGCCGTGCGCGAAACACAGGGCAAAGGCTTGATGTCGGATGGCACGACCCGTTTCTCCTATAACGGCGAGCCGATCTATCACTATATGGGGACAAGCACTTTCAGCGAATACACGGTCGTCAACGAGATCAACCTAGTGAAAATCGACAAGGCAGCACCGCTCGATAAAGTCGCTTTGTTCGGTTGCGGGGTAACGACCGGACTCGGTGCCGTCGAAAACACCGCTAAAGTGGAAGAAGGTGCTGTGACGGCAGTATTCGGTTTGGGCGCAATCGGTTTGGCCGTGATTCAAGGATTGAAAAAAGCCAAAGCCAAACGCATCATCGCTGTCGATATGAACCCCGCAAAATGGGAATTGGCCCAAAAAATGGGTGCCACTGACTTCGTCAACCCAAGCGATCATGATCGTCCGATCCAGGAAGTTTTGATTGAAATGACCAACGGCGGCGTGGATTACAGTTTTGAATGCATCGGAAATGTCGAAGTCATGAAAGCCGCTTTGGAGGCTTGCCACAAAGGTTGGGGTGAAAGCATCATCATCGGTGTCGCGGGAGCAGGCAAAGAAATCCATACACGCCCGTTCCAATTGGTGACAGGCCGCGTTTGGAGAGGTTCCGCGTTCGGCGGTGTCAAAGGCCGTACGGAATTACCCGGAATGGTGGATGATTTCATGAACGGCGAAATCGATTTGGACAGCTTCATCACGCATCATCTGAATTTCACCGACATCAACGAAGCCTTCGATCTGTTGCACAAAGGGGAGTCCATCCGCACGATCTTGACCTATGGAGAATAAATATATGACAATAACTTTGATCGAAACACATAAAGTGTTTGAGGGCGAACAAAGAAAATACCGTCACTATTCTGAAGCACTGGATTGCGACATGGTTTTCAGCCTGTTCCTGCCGAAACAAACAGACAACAAGCCGACACACTTGGTTTGGTGGCTTTCGGGACTGACTTGCACGGACGACAACTTCAGCCAAAAAGGCGCATTCCAAAAATACGCAAGCCAACACCAATTGGCAGTCGTCATGCCGGATACTTCACCGCGCGGAACGGATGTGGCGGATGACGAAAGCTGGGATCTGGGCCAAGGCGCCGGATTCTATCTGAACGCGACCCATGAACCGTGGGCAAAAAATTATCGGATGTATGATTATTTGACGGAAGAACTGCCTCAACTTGTCTACACTCTGATTCCCAATTTTTCAGGAAAAGAGAGTATCATGGGCCACTCGATGGGTGGACACGGTGCGTTGGTGATCGGATTGAAAAATCCGGAACGCTACTGCTCCATTTCCGCTTTCGCACCTATCCTGAATCCGTCACAGGTTCCTTGGGGCCAAAAAGCCTTCACCGCCTACTTGGGGTCCGATGAAAAAGACTGGACAGCGTGGGATACGACCAGCTTGATCGCGCAAAGCCCTACAGCTCCGCCCATCCATATTTCGCAAGGGACAGCTGACAATTTTTATGAAGTCCAGCTGAACGAGGAAGCCTTCCTGAAAGCCGCTGAAGGTAAAAAAGTGAGCTACAAAAAATTGGATGGTTACGATCATAGTTACTTTACGATTGCTTCCTTTATAGAAGAACATCTGCAATTCCATACAGACTATTTGGGGTAGAAAAAAACGGATTCCGCTGCGGAATCCGTTTTTTTTGGCATCACATCCGTTTATAGTTATCCAATTTCCACACTGTATTCGGCAACCGCAACATGCCCGGTATTCCCGGCAACCTCGGCAGTTCCAACCAACGCAGCATTCTTTTCGGCGATCGCCATGATGACATCGACGGATTTCTCCAGCGTCTCCAGCGTCACGAATTCGTATTTCCCATGGCCATTTTCTGTGCCGGAGAACAGGTTCGGGGTCGGCAAGCCTTTGTGCGAGATGATGCAGCCGTCCGTACCGCCACGCATCGGTTTGAAGACCGGCGTGATGCCGCAGGATTCATAAGCCTGCACAGCCAGGTCAACGACGACCGGATGCCGCTCGATGATGTCGCGCATATTGTAGTATTGGTCGAACAACGTCAAGGAAATACGCGGATCGGCAAATTGGGAGTTGAAAGTTGCCACCTGTTCGGTGAAGAGTCGCTTACGGGCAGCGAAGCCTTCCCGGTCATGATCGCGGATGTAGTAAGTCTGTTTGACTTCGTCGACGGTCCCGCTCTGGCAAGTCAGGAAGTAGTATCCTTCGTAGCCACTGGTGCGTTCCGGAGTTTCGTGCTGAGGCAAAGCTATCGCAAATTGGCTGGCGACCAGCAAAGCGTTGACCATCGTATCCTTTGCGGAACCGGGATGGACGCTCGTGCCGCGGATGGTGAGTTCGGCTTGGGCCGCATTGAAGTTGTCGTAGGTCAGATTTCCGATCGGTCCGCCATCGATCGTGTAGGCGAAGTCAGCCGCGAAATGCTCCACATCGAACAGTTTCGCCCCGCGAGCTCCCAGTTCTTCGTCGGGTCCGAAAGCGAGGCGGATCTTCCCGTGCTTCCGTTCCGGATGTGCGAGGAATTGCTCGCAGGCGGTCACGATGGAAGCAATGCCAGCTTTGTCGTCGGCGCCCAACAAAGTTGTACCATCCGTCGTGATGACCGTCTCCCCGATATAGTTGCGCAGGCGCGGGAATTCCTTCGGCGAAAGGACGATCTGCTCGGCCTCGTTCAGGACGATGTCACCGCCATCATAAGCAGAGTGGACCTGCGGACGGATATTAACCGAGTTGAAATCGGCCGTGTCCAGATGTGCAATGAAACCGATGACCGGCACTGCTTCTGCCGTATTGCTCGGCAAGGTCGCCGTCAGGAAGCCGTTCGTTTCATTGTATTCGACCTCTTCCAAACCGATCGCAATCAATTCTTTCGCCAATTCCAGGGCGAATGTCACTTGGCTGTGCGTGGACGGTACCGTGTAACTGCTGTCGTCCGAACGCGTGTCGACCTTTGCGTATGCGATGAATCTTTCCAATAGTTTTTCGTTCATATTCCTCATCCGCCTTTCCTAGACGCTTCTAGTATCTATATAAGGAAATATCCGACTAACGGCCGCCTTCTGAAGGCAGTCCGTTAAGCGGATATTTTCTCAAGTGCTTGATTTCAGTCTGCTTTCAGTTTAATCTTCCACGTAAGCCGTGCGGAAATACATCGCTGCACCTACAGGTTGGATCTGCACATCCTTCAAGGATGGATCGACCAAGTTGGCGTTGGCGCCTTGATAGATTGGCGCATTCACGGCGTTCTCGGCTATCAGTGTTTCTTCAGCCGCCAACAGTGCTTCCCAACGGCCTTCCGGATCGTTGGCGTACGTGCTTCTGGTGTCATCCAGCAAAGCATCGTAGCCTTCATCCGCAAAGCGGGAACTGTTCAGGCCACTTGTTGATTCATACATCTCCAAAAAAGCGATCGGATCGGCATAACTCGGCGTATACGTTCCATAGGCGATGTCATAGTCACCGTTCGTGGTTGACTCCATCCGGCTCTTCAAAGGCACATTGCGGATCGTGATCGTCAAGCCCGGCAGGTTCTCTTGCCATTGCGATTGCAGGAATTCGGCAGTTGTTTTGGATGTTTCCGTATCGGAAGTCAGCAATTCAATCGACAGCGTTTCGATGCCCAATTCTTCCTTTGCGGTTTCCCATTCGGTCTGAGCCGTTTCCACATCGTAAACGGCCAAATCTCCACTCTCTTCGCGGAAATCTTCATCGGTTTCCGGATTGAAGGCGTAATTGGAAAGCACAAAACCATTTGAAGGAACGGAACCGTCATTCAAAACGGTATCCACATATGCTTCCTTGTCGAATGAATAGGACAAGGCTTTCCGCAGATGGACATTGGCTGTGCTCGTGCGGCCTTGGTTGAACCAGACATAGCCGGACAGAGCTTTCGGTTCCGTCACCAAAGCGTCGGATCCTGCATACTGTTCAATGTAAGGATTGCTGATCTGCGTCAATTGGACCTCACCGGACTCGAACAGATTGATGTTCGTGGCGATTTCTTTGCTGACTTCCCAGTTGATTTGATCCAATTGGACATTTTCCGCGTCCCAATAGGCTTCGTTCGGAACCATCGACCAGTTCAGATCCGTGCCTTCCCAACCTTCCACGATGAAAGGTCCGTTGTACACAGTGTTTTCACTGTTCGTTCCGTAGGCGTTGCCCAATTCGCTCGCCACTTGGTGGTTCTGCGGTAAATAGGAAGACGTCCCCAACAAATCCTTGAAATAAGCGGTCGGATTACCCAAAGTGAACTTCACGGTCTTCTCATCGATTGCTTCGATTCCCAGTTCCGCCTTATCCAACTCCCCATTGTTGATCGCTTCCGCATTCTTCAAGGGATACAGTTTATTGACGTTCGGGGAAGCCGTCGCCGGATCCACGATTTTTTGATAGGTATAGACGAAATCTTCCGCGGTCACCGGATCCCCGTTCGACCAATTTGCATCTTCTCTTATCTTGAAAGTATATTCCAGTCCGTCTTCGCTGACAACCGGCTCTTCGGCGGCGATACCCAATTCAAATGCACCATCGTCGCCGACGCGGTAAAGACCTTCGTTCGCGTTCTCAAGCACCACCAAGCTTGCGTTGTCCGCGGAGACTGCATTATCCAAGGATGCCAAATCTCCCGTGTTCGTGACCGAGATGACTTGCTCTGCAGCGTTGGTAGTAGATGAAGTAGCTGTGCCTTCGCTGCTTTCTGTATTTGCGGCATCACCAGTCGAACAGCCCGCCAACACCAAACTTATCGCTAGCGTTGTAGTGATGACCCATTTATCTTTTAACATACTGTTCCTCCTGACGATTTTCATTATTTTTATTCCTATATTGGAATTCATTTCTTTTATATGTATGTACAAGTAGCTTACCATTCAGACTGGCTTAAGGATAATTCCGATTTCCGAACACGTGTGATAGGTAAAAGCGATACATCACAAAACAGAAAAAGCCCGTCCCCCGTTGTGAACGGCAGGACGAGCGATGCAGGGGATTGCTCCGGGCTCAAGCCCGGGCCAGAATCCGCTGCAGGAACCCTCTGGTGCGGGCTTCTTTCGGATTGCCGAAAATATCCTCCGGCGTGCCTTCTTCCACGATGACGCCCTGGTCCATGAAGATGACCCGGTTGGCCACTTCCTTGGCGAAGGTCATCTCATGCGTGACGATTACCATGGTGGTCCCTTCCTCGGCCAGTTTGCGGATGACCTGCAGCACTTCGCCGACCAGTTCCGGATCCAAAGCCGAAGTGGGTTCGTCGAACAGGATGACATCCGGATTCACAGCCAAGGCGCGGGCGATGCCCACCCGTTGCTGCTGGCCTCCTGACAATTGCGAAGGGTAGTAAGCCAAGCGATCGCTCAAGCCGACTTTTTCCAATGCGCGGATGCTAATCTCAATGGCTTCCTTCTTCGGCACTTTCCTTCCGATGATCAGGCCCTCGGTGACATTATCCAGCACCGTCTTGTTGTCGAACAGGCCATAATTTTGGAAAACGAATGCCGATTTTTTCCTTACCGCGTTGATGTCCTTCTTGCTTGCTTTCGAAAATTCGGTCTGGATTTCATCGAAATGCAACGATCCTTCGTCCGCTCGCTCCAGAAAGTTGATGCAGCGCAACAAGGTCGTCTTGCCCGAACCGCTTGGGCCCAGGATCACGACGATATCGCCTTTTTCGACTTCTATGTCCACACCTTTCAGTACTTCCAATTCGCCGAATTTTTTATGAATATTCCTCAATTCCAGCATGGTATCGCTCCTTTCGTGCATCTTCAAAATACTCCGGCTGCTTATCATTTTCTGATTTTACCGTAATTTTACGTCCACGCTTGTAGAGGGACAAATGCTGCTCCAGCAGTTGGAAAAACACCTGAACGAGCGAGCAAAGGACAATGTACACAATGAAAATCACCAGGTAAGACTCAAGATAGTTGTAGCCGAATGCCGCTTCCGTCTTGGCGATGGCCGTGATGTCCTGAACCGACATCAGAAAGGCCAGCGATGTCGATTTCAGCAGATTGACGGTGCTGTTGCACAAGTTCGGCGTGGCCGCCACCAACGCTTGCGGAATCACAATCCGACTGTAGGCCTGAACCGGCAGCAGACCGATCGAAAGGGCCGCCTCCAGCTGGCGTTTGTCGACTGTTTCGAGGGCCGAACGGAAAACCTCGGACAGGATCGCGATTGTATTCAAGGTAAAGACGATGTAGGCGTAATAGATCGGATTGATGCCGAAGACATCGTAATCGAGTCCCCATCTTTTCACGAGAACGTTCAACAAACTCGGGATTAGGCTGTACATCACCAGAATCTGGACGATCAAGGGCGTCCCTCTGATGAAGGACACATAAATTTGGGAAATGCGGGCCAATACCTTGACGTTCCGCTGTCTCGCCACCGCAATCAGGAAAGCGAACGGCAACGCGATGAGCAACGGTATAAAGGTCAAGCGCAGCGTTGTCGGGATGCCCTTCAACACAAGGATCAAAATTTCCTTCACATAGGCTAAATCAATGGTCATGCGTCTTGCTCCTCTCTCTTATGCCGCGCGCAACGGTTGTTTTCCTGCCGATAATTTGTCTTCCGCCAGCTTGAACGCCTTCTCGATTGCCAGCGTCAAGAGCCAATAGATGCCCGCCAATGCGATATAGGTCTCGATCGAATAACCGCCGAGATTGCGCCCGATGATCAGCTGGCCTTTACCCATGATGTCGACGATGCCGATGGTGTAGGCCAAAGCCCCCTCTTTCATCAACAGGATGAAAGAATTGCCGAGGTTCGGCAACGCACTCACCAGAGCCTGGGGCAAAATAATCCTTCTGAACGCTTGCGCTTCGCTGAGGCCGATACTGAGGGCAGCCTCACGCTGAACTTTAGCGACTGCCGAGTAAGCCGAACGCATGATTTCCGAACAAGGCGCCGAGAACAGGAGCGACAGGGCGATGACGACAAAGTAGAGGCGATTCCAGCTGTTGATGTCGATGTCGAAGACGCCCAACAGCACCTCCGGCAAGCCGTAGAAGACCAAGAACATCATGACGATCGAAGGCGTGCAGCGGATGATCCAGATGTAGCTAAGGACGATTGCCCGCAGCCATTTCGGACCGCTGATCCTTGCCCAGGTAGCCAAGAATCCCAAAAGCCCCCCGATCACGATCGTACCGATCAAAAATTGCAACGTTACGCCGAGACCCGATAAAATTTCCGGCACGGCCTTCCAAATATAAGTGATGTCAAATGGACGATTCATCATTTAGCCTCCTTTTGTAGCTTTGTCTGTCCTGTTCCTGTTCTCCGCCAACGCCAGGAGACCCGATTTGTCGGATATCTGTCTGTCATTCGAGAATTTTTCTTGTGGTCGGTGTCGATTTGTCGGATGTCTGTCTGCATTCGACAAATCCACCTATAATCGAGCCAAATTTGTCGGATGTCCCCCTACTATTCGGAAATTTTCCGGGTCTGCGGCTGATCCAGATGCTTTCCCCGGCACACCCGTCCCCATCGGCACTATTATGCTTATTCCTTCACGTATTGGAATGTGTTTTCGCCAAGGAACTCGATCATCAAATCATCGATCGTACCGTCCTCTTCCAATTGCAGGAAGGCTTCATCATATGCGTCAGCCAGTTCCTGCTGTTCTTTGTTGAACAACGGCCAAGTTGGCAGCGCTTCGTAGACAAAGTAAGAGAAGTCATCCTTATATTGGCTGTACGGCGCGCCTTCTGCCAGTACATTTACTTCATAAGCGGTCTTGACGGCGAAGTAGCCATCATAGCGCCCTTCCAACAACCATGTATAGGCATCGGCGATTTCGAATACATCAGCCGCAGTCAATTCGATTGGTGTATCCGGATGTTCCGCATTGAAGTCCTCGATCACGTTGTACTGGGCATTGTTCGGCGAAATCGGAACCAGGCTCTTGCCCGCAGCCGCAAAGGACTCCAAGTCGGTGATTTCTTCGGCATCTTCCGAACGGATCAGCACCCCGATACTGCTGGCACCGATATAATTCTCAGGGAATATAAATTTCTGGGCGCGTTCCTCTGTGTACCAAGCGCCTTTGGTTCCGACATCGTACTTGCCGGATTCGATTCCGATCAGCAGATCCTCGTCGGATGTCGGCACATATTCGAATTCATACTGCGGCAACAGCTCGTCGATGGCTTTCAAAACGCTGACTTCATAGCCGGTGGATTCGCCGTTCTCATCCACATAATTCATCGGTGCTGAACTTTGCGTATGCGCGACTGTCACTGTTGTCACTTCCACCGTCTCAGCTACGGAACTGCTTGTTGCCTCACTCGTCGTTTCCGCATCCGTCTGGCCGCATCCGGCCAAAAATGCCGCTCCCAATAAACTTACTGTCGTCAATAATCTTCTTCTCTTCATATAATTTGCTCCTCCTGTATGTTTCCGATTTGTTTAATGGTTCGTTGCGTTTATGGTTGTCGCGCTCACTTTTTGGGCGGCAGCGTTGATGCGTTGATAAAAATCCGGGTTGGCTTCCAATGAAATTGCGCAGCCCGGTGCAAATACGATGCCCGTATCGCCTGTTTCGGCGAGGACGTCCGCCAATCGATCGACCAGCAAGTCCTCGACTTTCTGGGCATTGTCCGAAAATGTCAGATCAGTTTTCGGTGAGATACCGCCGATCAGCAGCTTGTCAGTCAACGCCCGCAGCTTCCGGAAACTCAACCGGGTTGGGTCTTCAGCGTGATCGCTGCCGTCTTCCCAGTTGATGGCCTGGACATCGTAATCAATAAAACGTTCCACAGCCAGATCGACATGCCCATGTGCATGCAGGATATTGAACCAGGTGCGGTCGTTGATGTATGCCAACAGGTCATCCGTATAAGGCTTGGCGAAAGCTGCGTAGTCCGCTTCGGAAATATCGCCGCGTTGGCTGTATTGCTCGGCGATGAAGAAACCGTCCACGCCGGCAGCGATCAATTCATCCACAAATACCTTATTGGAGGCATGCAGCACATCGAGGGCTGCCTTCAATTCCTCACGGTGGTTTTCCAGAAAATCTGCGATTGGGCTTTCTTCAGGTCCGTCGACGATATGCGCAATCGAATCGTTACCCGGTGCAAATTGCTTCACCCATGACAAAGGCGAGAACACGGTGCCGACGACCACTTTTTCGCCTCGATAATGATTCACGATTTCCTTGGCAAAAGCGGCTTCGCGTTGGAGAACAGAGTTATCGGCTTGCAACGGCTTCAAGCGCGTCAAATCTTCCGCGTTCCGGATCAGATACTCCAGGATTTTGCCTGCCCATTCCTTCGCATCCTTCGAGAATTCGATAGGAGTTCCGTAGGATTCAGCGAAGAATTGCCCTTGTGACATCAGCTTGATCAGATCCCAATCGTTCTCATCCGTGAAGGCGATCGTCGCTGCGGCAAATGCCTCGACGTCCCGATCGACCAATGGCATGTGGCGCCAACCCGAGATGGCCGGTCTGTCCAAAGGTTGCTTTGCGAGTGCTGCTTCTATTCTTTTTCTTCCATTAAATGTTTCTGTCATGTTGTGCGTCCTCCTGTTCGATTGGTGTCCATGTCTGCGTTTCCTGCGACCGGTAGGCAGCGTCAAGAATGCGCAATGCCGTTATCCCCTGTTCCGCTGTCACAAAAGGGATGGTGTCCTGTTCGATGCTTTCGACAAACTTGTCGACGATTGGTGTCAATGGTTCTACGTACAAGCCGTCCTGCGACGGATCATCCAAGTATGTCTTTTCCCCGTTCTTCCGGTAGATTGCCACCGGGTGCCCGTCCGCATAAGTAACGGCAGTAGCCTTTTCTCCGTAGATGACGGTCTGCCTTTCGTTCGAATAATCGAACCAGTGGGTCAGCAAGGTCCCTTGGATGCCTGAGCGATGTTGGAGTTGCAGTACCGCGTAATCCTCATAAGGAACCGGGCTTCCGTCCTCCAACTGCTTGCCTTGCGTCATGGTGTGAGCCAATACTGCGATGACGGGATCTTCACTGAACAAGTAGTTCAACAAGTCAATGCGGTGGACGCCCACTTGAGCCAAAGCCCCGTTCGTATGGCCGATGCGGTCGTAGAAATCAGGGAATGCCGTACCCCAACCGTCATTTTCCTGGCCTTGGTTGGCCAATGTCGTCCGGTAAGCATGGACCCTTCCGAGTGTACCTTCCGCCAGTAATTTTTTCAGCAGCTGATGTGCGGGATAAAGCCGTTGGTTATGGATGATCATCAGCTTTTTGCCCGTTTTTTCGGCTGCCTGCTGCATTCGTTCTGCCTCGGCCACCGAATCCGCCATTGGCTTTTCACACAGCACATGCTTACCTGCTTCAAGTGCAGCGATGGTGATGGGGCTGTGCGATTGTTCGTTCGTAGCAACGATGACGGCATCGACCGTTCCGTCATCCCAGATTTCCTCAAGGTTTCGGTAGACTTTTCCGCCGTACTTCTTTTGGAAAGCTTCTGCTTTGGCAATCGTTCGGTTATAGAATCCAATCAGATCGACTTTTTCGTTTTTGTGGCTTAGAGGGGCGTGCCTCTGTTTCGAAACATCCCCGCAACCGATAATGACAACCCCGACCATAGGACCCCTCCTTTCTTTGCCTTCCGATTCTTCGGAAGACGGCTGTTTTAGTTATGTGCTTGATTCTATCACGGCTGCTCTTTTAAAAATAATACCGATTGTCTATCAGGGTTGACCGCCTGTGCCGAACACCGGCACAGGCGGTCAATTCAATTATGCCGAGGGAGTCGCTTGTTTGCGGTTCTTGCCCGACACGCCTGCAGCTGTTTCTCGGACCAAGGCCAAACGCTCTAGTTCGATTTCTGGATTGACTGTGCAGTCCGCTCCGATGATAACGCCTGTATCGCCGATTTCATGGATGAGGTCGGCGGTGAACTGGGCGATGTCCGTTTCGTTTCCTGCATCCAACAGCGTACCGGCGTTATTGTCGAAGCCGCCGATCACCGCTTTGTTCCCGAAGAAATCTTTGCCTTCCTTCAGGCTGATTTTTTCAGTGTGGACCGCCCAGTTGTAGGCTTTTGCTTCATAGTCCCGGTAGTACGACAAATTGTTTTGATTATGCTCATAGCCGCAGATGTGCAGGATGTTGTAGTCGCTGACTGCGTTCGCCGCCCCCAATACATCCAATTCACTCGGCGCGATATAGGTGTGGTAGGCTTCTTTTGTGGCTGCACTTGTTTGGACATTCTGCACGCTCAAGTAGATGCCGTCCGCACCTGCCTCTTCGATGACTTTCCTTGTCAGAAGCGCCACGTCCTTGGCGATTTCATTAGCCGCATAAGCGAGAGCGCCCGGGTCCGTCTCAAAGAAACGGGTGAATTTTTCGGGATCCTTATCCCACGCTTCGAAGGCAATCCGGATATAGTTTGCTGGCGAAAAGATATTATAGAAGGTTGCGATTTCGCCGTTGAAGGATTCCTTGATTTGTTTGACCGTCTTGACCTGCTCCGTTATCCAAGGGTGGTTCGGCCCCACAGCCTTGACGTTGTATAAGTCATCCGCATGCTCGATTTTTTTTTCCAAAAGGCTCGGATGCCCGAAGAAGCCGTCGCTCATAATTTTCACGAAATCCGGGTTGAAGGCATCATAGAAATCCTTGTGCCCGTCGATCACTCGATCCAAAACCAATCTGTCCTCCAAACCACGGAATTGATCATCACCGAAAACAAAGTGAAACCAAAAGCCAACCGGCACACGCTCCGTTTCTTTGTTGTCGAAAGCGTCAAAAATCAATTTTCTTCTGTTATTGTCTGTCATATATTTTCCTCCTAAAGTGTAAATAAAAAGTCGCCCTCCCTGGATCGATTCCAGAAAGGACGACGGTTAGATCGCGTTACCACCTTGCTTCATGACAATCTTACGACTGCCATCTCAATCAGTACAGAGGGATTCATCGCCTCCGATACTGCTGCCTGTCTAACGGGGGCATCCGGACGCGCCTGAAGGAAACTCCCTGTCAGCGCATCAACTCTGAGGCCATTTTTCCTGTGCTGCCGTCCGCTCTTTTCCACCGACCAAGAGCTCTCTGAAGGACTATCCAACAAGTACTTTCCTCTTCTTTGCTTTTTTCTGTATGGCTTTGATTCATAGACACAGTCTATCACCGCAGCCACGGCCTGAAAAGCACACGATTCCGAACAGGGTTGACAGGGAAAACCGAACAGTGGGGGCGTGGCTTGGGTAAAAGGCAATCTTTGTCATTCCTGAAAAAAACTCCCGTCCCTTCAGGTTCACCTGAAAGGGCGGGAGTTTCTCTTTATATCACTTCATCATTCTGCGACATAGGCCGTACGGAAGTACATAGGAATACCGACCGGTTGTATTTGGACATCTTTCAAAGAAGGATCAACCAAGTTTGCGTTGGCTCCCTGATAAATCGGCGCTGCCGCAGCATCTTCGGTCAGCAATAATTTCTCGGCAGCCAGCAAAGCTCCCCAACGTTTTTCCGGATCGTTTGCGTATGCACCTCTTGTGTCGGCAAGCAATGCATCGTATTCCTCATTGGCGTAATTGGAGCTATTCATAGCATTCGTCGATTCGTACATGTCCAAGAAGGCAATCGGATCCGCATAGCTAGGAGTTGAGGTACCGTAGGCAATGTCGTATTCACCATTGGCAGTAGCTTCCAGACGACTCTTCAAAGGAACATTCCGGATTGTGACGGTCAGTCCAGGCAGATTTTTTTGCCACTCAGCCTGCAGGAATTCAGAAGTCGTCTTGGAGGTATCGGCATCGGATGTCAACAGTTCGATTTCCAATGTCTCAATGCCCAATTCGGCTTTGGCAAGTTCCCATTCTGCTTGGGCAGCTTCAATATCAGTCACGCTCAAGTCTCCATTTTCTGCACGGAAATCTTCTTCCGTCTCCGGATTATAGGCATAGTTTGAAGGAACGTGGCCGTTTAAAGGAACAGATCCGTCATTCAGGACCGTTTCAACATATGCCTCCTTGTCGAAAGACTGCGACAAGGCTTTTCTCAAATGAACATTTCCCGTACTTGTTCGATCTTGATTGAACCACAGATAGCCGACCAAAGCTTTAGGTTCAGTGACCAAAGCGTCGGAGCCTTCATATTGTTCTATATGCGGGTTACCGATTTGGGTAAATTGTACATCGCCTGATTCAAAAAGATTGACGTTCGTCGCTACATCCTTCGTGACTTCCCAATTGATCTGGTCGAGTTGCACATTTTCAACATCCCAATATGCTTCATTCGGAACAAATGACCAGTTTAGGTCTGTGCCTTCCCAGCCTTCCACGATGAAAGGCCCGTTGTAGACGGTATTTTCACTGTTCGTTCCGTACTTGCTGTCCAATTCGGTAGCCACTGTATGGTTCTGAGGAAGGTAAGCTACCATCCCTAAGAGTTCCTTGAAATAAGTGGTAGGATACGCCAAAGTGAATTTAACTGTTTTTTCATCGATGGCTTCCACACCTAATTCCGTTTTATCCACTGTACCGCCATTGATCGCTTGGGCATTCTTCAAGACATAAAACTTGTTTACATTTGGAGAGCCGGTATTCGCATCCACAATTTTTTGATAGGTATAAACAAAATCCTCCGCCGTAACCGGATCTCCGTTGGACCAGTTCGCATCCTCCTTGATCTTAAAAGTATATTCCAGACCGTCCTCGCTGACGCTTGGTTCCTCGGAAGCAACCCCAAGTTCCAATGCGCCATCAGCACCGATACGATACAAGCCTTCAATAGCGTTCCCGATGACGACCATACTCGATATATCAGGAGCCAAGGCGTTATCCAAAGTTCCCAATTCACCGCTGTTCGTCACGGTGATGACCTGTTCCACTTCCGCTTTCGCCGTGGAGTTACTTGCAGCATCACTTCCTGCACTTTCAGCTCCTCCTGTCGAGCAACCTGCAAGTACCAAACTAATAGCCAATGTTGTTGAAAACAACCATTTTTCTCTTCTCATATCGTTCCCCCTGGGCACTTTTTCGCATTATATTATATCCAATTAATTATTCGTATTTACATTTGTGTTTGTTTATCATAACATCTATCTAAATTTTGTGATAATCTGGATTATCGATCACTGTTGATAGGCAAAAACGTTCAACGATTTGCTTGGGTTGGTTATGGATCGATAAACCATGAATAAAGTTCAAGTATTCATCTTTTCGAGTGTCTGGCATATGAAAAAGATGAATAAAATTTATTAATCCATCTTTTTGAGCCGCCGCCGGACGAAAAACATGAATACCGGCCAGTTATCCATGTTTACGCGCAAAAAAGGCGACCGACCCGACCTCGGCCCCGACCGTTTTATCCCCACGCAACAAAAAGCCCTCCCAGCGAAGCGCTGAAAGGACAGAAATTTCTAATTTATTATAGCTTGCCTTGCTCATTCAGTTTGCCCAGGAAATACGGCATCTGGACGCGCCACCATTCCCAGTCGTGGTGGACGTTCTCGCCCCAGAAATCAATCCAGGCGGGGATGTTCTTGAAGCGCATCACTTCTTCAATCTTGCGTGTGTCTTTAATGCTGACTTCTTCCCAGTTGCCTTGGCCGGTCGCGACGATGATGTTGCCGGAACGGTATTTGTCCAAGAACCAGCCGTCGTTCAGATTCCAAAGGTAATCGATCGGGGAATTTTCGTAAACGTTGCGGTCATGGTAGTCCCCGAAGAAATAACGGACATCGTAAAGGCCGCTCAAGGCGATGACGCTGTCGAAAACGTCCGGATGGCGCAGGTAAAAGTTCAGGCTGTGATAGCCGCCCATGCTGCAGCCGGTAGTAATCATCGGTCCCTGATGGTTCGTCTGATGCTTGATGTGCGGCACCAGTTCTTCGATGATGTAGCGGTCATAGCGTTCGTGCATGTTGGCGCGGTCGTACGGACTTTTCCATTCACACAGCCAAGATTCGTTGTCCATGCTGTCCGGTGTATAAAACTGCACTAAGCCTTGGTCGATGAACCATTGGCAGGCTTCGATCATGCCGAAGTCCGCGTATTCGTTGTGGCTGCCTCCGGATGATGGGAAGACGATGATCGGTTTACCCGCATGTCCATAGCGATTGAAACGCATCTCACGGTTCAAGTGACCGCTCCATTGTGATGAATATTCTACGTGCATTTTATTTCCCCCAGTCTATTCGGTTATGGAAATCATATGGATAATGTCCATCAGTTCTTGATATTCTGCCGCACGGATGACATAACCAAAATCACCCATGATAGCCGCAAAAATTCCCGGCATTTCTTCAAACAGGACCACGTTGCCTCCGTAACGGGCGATCACTTCCTCATGCGTGAAGCGGTAAGGATGGACGCCCTTGCGGCTGACGTAGCAGCAGTAGTAAGGCGTGTTCATCTGCGCCGTGAAATTGCCGGTCGCAACCAGATTTCCATAAGCTGCATACAGATCGACATCATTTGCCCAGTTCCACATGTCCATCGTATGCCCGCCAGGCGGACGCAGGTTGGCTTCCAGGGCAACAAGGCTGCCATCAGGTAAACGGAAAAACTCAAAATGGAAGAAACGCTCGCGGACATTGAAGGCTTGAACGAGCTGGATTCCGACTTCGCGCAGATCACCCGGCATATTGCGGTCCACATAGTAGAACATATCCGCATTCTTTTCAACGATTTCCAACACTGCTTTTTCGTAAACAAGCGTGGCATCGAAAAGGATATTCCCTGCGGCATCGGTCAGACCGTCATATGTGACGATCTTGCCGTCGATGAATTCCTCCAAAATATAGGACTCATATGGATTCTTCACATGGAAAAAGTGCCCGAGCTCTTCTTCGGAACGGATCTTGTGCGTATCCGCCGCACCTACACCGGAATCAGGCTTGATGCAGACCGGAAATCCGTATTCGTGGCATAATCCGAGAGCATCATGATAATCGCCGATGACACGCCCACGCGCTACCCGGATGCCGATTTCTCTGAATTTTTCTTTCATGGCAGACTTCAGTTTTACGAAGGCCATATCCTCGTTTTTGAAGCCGAAGACGTTGAAATCGGTGCGCAGACGCGCATCCTGCGCCAGCCAGTATTCGTTGTGCGATTCGATGCGGTCCATCTTGCCGTGCTTGTAAGTCAAGTAAGCCACCGCACGCAGCATTTCGTCATAATTTTCCATATCATTGACGCGATAATATTCGGTCAGGCTCTCGCGCAAGTCAGCATCCAACATCTCAAACGGCTCGCTAGCGACACCGAAGACATTCACGCCCGCACGCTTCAGACCGACTGCGAAATTCTTGAAATTACTGGGAAAATGGGGAGAGATAAAAACGTAATTCATGGGGTTCCCTTCTTTCTTCCGATGATTAGATTATAATGAGAATGTACCATTATGACGGCCTATTTACAAGCGTTTTTCAGTTGGAAAGGGAAAATATTGATACAATAGAGGAACTATTCTGATCAACTAAGACCGCTAAAATCCAGCACCTCGAAAGGCATGCACAGCACACACAACTGGCTTGCACCAAAAAGCCCCTGCCCTCACGCAATTAAGGCGCGAGGGCAGGGGCTTTCTTTACTTGCAGTCACTTCGAGGTCCTGCAAGACACTCTTTATTTATTTTTTGACCAACTCAAGCGGAGAAGCGATGTACGCATCTACTTCCTTGCCGGCAAAGAAATCAAAGGCTGCTTGTAAAGCCAATCTGCCCATTTCTTCAGGTTGTTGTGCGACTGTCGCACTCATTTTTCCTTCTTCAACGGCATTCATGCCATCTTCCGTTCCGTCAAATCCAACCACTTG
This sequence comes from Trichococcus sp., assembly GCF_049684335.1. Lineage (GTDB taxonomy): Bacteria > Bacillota > Bacilli > Lactobacillales > Aerococcaceae > Trichococcus. The sequence continues at coordinate 33,936 of NZ_JBAVFV010000043.1, read as the reverse complement.
GATTTTCCCTGTCAAACCGGCAGCTTCGATGGCTTCAATGGCACCCAATGCCATTTCATCATTTTGAGCAAATACCGCTTGGATATCCGCATGTGCCTGCAGCATGTTTTCCATAACCGTCAGTCCTTCAGCGCGGTCAAAATTGGCTGTTTGGCTGTCCAACAGATTCAATGCCTCCTCAGCGATTTTCGCAAAGCCTTCTCCTCTTTCACGGGTTGCAGAAGCACCAGGAACGCCTTCCAATTGGACTGTGTTGGCTCCTTCTCCTGATAATTCGACAATGTATTGCGCAGCCAACTCTCCTCCGGCTGCATTATCTGAGGCAACCAAGGTAACTACTTCTCCGCCGTCGCTGGAACGATCGATTGTAATGACAGGGATGCCTGCGCTGTTTGCGGCTTCCACAGCAGGAGCAATCGCAGCCGAATCAACCGGATTGATCAGCAATACATCGACTCCCTGCTGGATAAGGTCATCCACATCATTCGTCTGTTTTGCCGTATCATCCTGGGCATCGACACTGATGATTTTCGTGCCATTTTCTTCCGCTAGTCCAGTGATACCGGCTTCCAGTGAAACAAAGAACGGATTATTCAAAGTTGAAATAGAGGCTCCCACAACCAATTCGGAAGCTTCCTTCTCTTCCACAGCAACACTTTCTGCGTTGTCGCCTTCCAATGTAGCGCCTCCGCATCCAGCCAACAGTAACAAAGAAGCAGCAGTCAATCCCAATAATTTTTTCATTTTTATTCCTCCTATTTTTTGTTCTTACGATCCAATAAAACAGCGATGATGATGACAACCCCTTTAACCACTTGCTGATAGAAACTTGATACGCCCAACAGGTTCAAACCGTTGTTCAGCGTACCGATAATCAATGCTCCGATCAATGTCCCCACCAATCTTCCGCGTCCTCCGGATAGACTTGTTCCGCCTAGAACAACGGATGCGATTGCGTCCATTTCATAGGCATTACCGGCAGTCGGTTGAGCAGAGTTCAAACGTGAAGTGATGATGATACCGGCGACTGCAGCCATCAGTCCGGAAATGGAATAGATGGCAATTTTTATGCGGTCGCTCTTGATGCCGGCAATGAAAGCGGCCTTCTCATTCCCACCAAGCGCAAAGGTCTTTCTGCCGAATGTCATTTTATGCAAAAGTACATACAATACTCCGAAGAAGAGCAGCATCACAACTACGGGGAAAGGAATGCCGAAAAGATAACCTCGGCCCATGTATTTGAATATGAAGCTGTCTCCGATACCGGTGATTGGATTCCCATCTGTGTACACTAAAGTAAGTCCGCGATAGATCGTCATCGTTGCAAGCGTCGCAATGAATGGCGCCATCTTCCCTTTTGTGATCATTACACCATTGCAGGCTCCCAAAAAGGCACCAAGCACCAAGCCCACTCCCATCGCAAGGACAGGATTCAGACCGGAAGCGATCAGGCCCGCCATCAAAGCACTGCTGAGCGCAAGCGTTGAACCTACAGAAAGGTCAATCCCACCCGTGATGATGACAAAGGTCATACCGAAAGCGATAAGTGCATTTGTGGAAACTTGTCTCAAAAGGTTCAGGAGATTGGTGGGTGACATGAAGCTCGGGTTCATGATGGTGACAAATATGACCAGCACAACTAATGCGAGCAAAGGCCCCAATTTATTCAGCCTTTTTTTTGCTGGTCCCTTTTCTTTGTTACTTTTTAAGGTTTGTATTCCTAGATTCATTTACATTACCCCCGTTGCTAATTTCATGATTTTCTCTTCTGTCGCCTCTCCACGCTGCAGCTCACCGGATATTTTTCCTTCATGGACAACTACAATGCGATCACTGACACCAAGTACCTCAGGCAAATCACTTGAAACCATGATGATTGCAACGCCTCTGTCAGCAAGTTCGTTCATTAATTGATAGATTTCGCGTTTGGCACCTACATCCACACCGCGCGTCGGTTCGTCCAAAATCAAAACTTTGGAGCCGATGCCGATCCATTTGGCCAAAACGACTTTCTGTTGGTTCCCTCCGGATAATCCGGACACGATATCGTCGCTCCCTTCGGATTTGACCTGCAAACGTTGCATCAGCAGTTCAACAAAAGCCTTCTCGGCTTGTGTGTCGATCAGCCCATTCTTGCGGAAACCGTCTATTGAAGGAAGGCTGATGTTTTCACTGATGGAATAATCAAGAATCAAGCCTTCTTCTTTCCGGTTCTCCGTCAAGAAACCTATGCCTTGCCGAATGGCATCATTTGGATTCGAAATGGTTATTTTCTTGTCTTCAAGATACATTTCACCTCCGTAAAGCGGATCGATCCCAAAGATGCTCCGCATGATTTCAGTCCGTCCTGCTCCCATAAGTCCCGAAAAACCAACGATTTCCCCTGCTTTCACTTGGAAGGACACATCCTGGAATTTCCGTTCAGATGAAAGTTTCTTTGCTTCGAAAACGATAGGTCCGATTTTGGAGGTCTTCGCCGGATAATAATCAGCGAGGTCCCTGCCGACCATTTTACGCACCACTTCATCGTTGCTAGTATCAGCTGTCCGCTTCGTGTCAACGGATACACCGTCACGCATGACCGTGATGCGGTCACTGATTTTGAAAATTTCTTCCATCCTGTGGGAAATATAGATGATGGCCACATTCTTTTGCTTCAGGTTCTGGATAATCCTGAACAATACCTCGATTTCCCTTTCCGTCAGGGCTGCTGTAGGTTCGTCCATAATGATCACTTCGCCGTCGGAAAGTAAGGACTTCGCTATTTCGATCATCTGTTGCTGCCCTACCGACAAGTTCTTCACTTCTTCATCCAGATCCAAGGTTACCCCCAGCTCACGGAACGTCTCAGTGGCAAGCGCTCTCATTTTCTTGTTGTCGATCCATCCGATAGCGTTTTGGATTTCATTTCCCAAAAATAAATTTTCGACTACCGTCATTTCCGGCCACGTGTTCATTTCTTGATGAATAAAGCTCAACCCGAATTTCTCCGCTTCCTTAGGGCTATCAAATTGCTTTGGGGTACCATCAATCAAGATTTCTCCTGCATCCGGCTTATGAAGTCCAGTCAAAATATTCATCAGGGTCGATTTGCCGGCCCCATTTTCCCCCATCAAGGCATGCACTTCTCCCGCTTTGATGGTGAAGTCAACTCCCCTCAACACGTAGTTGGTGCCAAAGCTTTTCGTGATTCCTTTCATCACAACTTCCATTTCTTTCCCTCCTAAAATAGGACCCCTGATTGCAGTATGATATTGGAATAAGGTGTCGCTTCCCCTGTGCGGATAATGGCTTTAGCATCACCCGTCATTTCCTTAAAGGTCTCATGAGTGACGAAGGCAACCTCAACGCCCGCCAACCGCTCCATAGTCCGCTCGAATTGGTCCGGATTCTGCTCCTTTATCTCCTCAGCCAAAAATACTTTTTCCACTTCCATCTCTTCCATCAGCAGCTCCAGAATCGTCTGAAAGGCAGGCTCGTGCAAACGTATGGATAAATCGATCTTTTTGACGCCTTCCGGTATCGGCAGGCCCGCATCACCGATCACAACTTTATCTGTGTGTCCCAAATCCGCCAAAACTTTTGCAATATCACTATTCAAGATTCCATGTTTTTTCATAATGTTCATTCTCCTTCAGTTCAGCTAGTGTCGGCATGCCGCCTTGCGCTCCAAATTTCTGTACGGATAATGCCGCTGCCAGATTTCCGAGTTGCAGACTGGCTTCGATATCCAATCCTGATGCGATGCCTACCGCAAATGCACCATTAAACGTGTCTCCCGCTCCGGTAGTGTCCACTGGTCCGACAACATATGCCGGAACGTTCCGCTCAACTGAGCCATCATGGTAACAAACGCCTTTAGAGCCTAGTGTCACAATGAGTTTTCCAGGGTATTTCTTGATTCCTTCCGAAAGGGATAATTCAGGAAACATAATTTTGTATTCGCTCTCATTCGGTGTCATGAAGGTAACTTTCTCCAATAAAGCTTCATCCACTTTTCTTGCGGGTGCAGGGTTGTAGAGCACTTTTACACCTTTCTCATAGCACAGTCCGATAACGGCTTCGACAATCTCCTGCGGCACCTCATTCTGGATAACCATCAGCTCGACTTTCTCCAGTTCTGTTTCCAGGTGTTGCAGCCGTGCGCTTTCGAATGCGTTGTTCGCACCCGGGATATAGATGATCGCGTTATCGCCGTCGACAATCGTGATGTGGGCTGATCCTGAAGGCAAATGTGTAACCCGTTCCACATTTCTTGCATCAATCCCATTTCGTTTCAAATTTTCAATCAGTTCCGTACCGAACAGGTCATTGCCTACAGTCCCTACCATCGAAACGTGTCCGCCCAAGCGTGCACTGGCAACTGCTTGGTTAGCGCCTTTCCCTCCGAATGTGGTTCTGAAGTCCTTCCCTGTAATGGTCTCCCCGGTTTCAGGGCGTCTGTCGGCTGTGACGACAAAATCAGTTGAAATGCTTCCTAACACCATAATATTACCCATTTTCAATCTTCTCCCTCAATGATTCTCTTATTTTTAACGTTACAGGCAATTGTATTCTTTTTTTCGGAATGATTTTGTTTTCGATATGTCTGCAAAGAAGATCTGCAGCTTGATAGCCTATTTCATAAGCTGGTTGCGCAATTGTGGAAAGCCCAGGAAACATCAGTGCGGCGAATGGCATATCGTCATAGCCGATGATCTGAAGTTCCTCAGGGATACGGATTCCTCTTTTGATAGCTTCCTTCATGACTGCCAATGCGTACACGTCATTGGAAGCAATCACGCTGTCCGCATGAGGAAATTGATCCAAAAAATGCTGCGCAGTTTTTTCCGCCGAATCAAATTGATATGTATCAGTTTGGTACAGTTGGTAAGGAATATTTTTTTCGTTCAATACCTTCAGATTTCCGGAAAGCCGGTCATGTGAGCTTGGCACATCTTTCGGCCCAACCATGATAACGACATGTTTTGCTTGTCTCTCGCTGATGGCTTGCGCCGCCAATTCACCACCGTGAAAATCGTCGGTATGAACAGCAAATTCGATATCCTCACTGACCCGATCCAACAACACATATGGCATGCCATGGAATTCTTTTGTGCTCCCTTGTACTGCGGACAGTACTCCCGCCACATTATTCTGCGCGAAAATTTTTAAGTACTCCTTTTCCTTATCCAGATCGCCTTGAACATTCCCCAAGATGAGGCTGTAGCCAAGTTCATTTATCTTATCTTCCACACCTTTAGCAACCAATGGGAAGAATGGGTTTGCGATATCCGGCAGCAGCAACCCGATCAGCTTGGATTTTTTTTGGTAGAGCGAGCGCGCCACTTCATTCGGTGAAAAATCCAATAGCTTGATTGCTTTTTCGACCTTTTCGCGTGAAGCCTTCCCTACATATCCGCTGTTGTTCATGAATCTTGAAACGGTTGCGACGGATACACCCGCCAGTTCTGCCACTTCCTTGATAGTCGCCATTCTCCTTCACCTCCATCAGCCGTAAATGTGTAACCGATTACACAAACAATATAGCACGACTTGAAATCGTTTGCAACCCCTAGTTGTAAAAAGTTTATGCCTGTTAAAAAAGGAGATCAGTTCGCCTACAAGAGTCGCATCGCAACCCCGCTAAGGAAAAATTGTCGAATAGACTCCAACTATTCGACAATCTCATCCTATACAGTTTTTTTCAGGTGCAGAATCGGTGAATACAGCGATTTACTCCGTATAAGCCCCCGCAATCCTGATATCGCTCAAAAGGCAAAAAGCCAATCTCCAAAAGAGACCAGCTTTTTGCATTTTTTAAATGAATTTCAATACAAAATACAGAACAAAGATACCCGTCAATCCATACATCATTTTTGACACAGCTTGCCGATCACCCGAAAACACTTTGATGAACGTGTACAGAATAAATCCCCAGCCGATACCATCCGCGATGTTGAACGTCAACACCATCAGCAGCACCATCAGAATAGCCGGAAAATATTCCGTGAAATCATCAAAATTGATGCCTTTCAGATTGTTGGCAGCCAACAGTGACCCCACAATAATGAGCAAAGCCGAGATGACCGCAAGCGGGATAAGGGCAATGAAGGGGATCAACACAATGGTGAACAGAAAATAAACGCCCACCATAAAGGAAGTCAATCCGCTCCTACCTCCCACAGCGATGCCCGTTGCGCCTTCCGCACTCGTGCAGGTAGAGCTGCATCCCAATAAACCAGCAATCATCACTGACAACGCATTTGATTCCAGCGTTCGTTTCAGCACTTTAGGCTGTTCGGATGTCAAAAAACTGACCTGCGTCCCTAAATTCTGAAAAACGACCAAAATCAAGAGCGAAAATACGGCCACCCAATAGTCCATCGACAGAACACTCGAAAAATCAAGTTGGAAGATAAACGGCTCCAAAGAACGCAGGTCGATAAAAGAATAGGAAAATGAGCCGATGTCCGTTACCCCTAAAGCAATGGAAATGAGAACACCGAAAATAATCGTCAATAAAAAATTGCCTTTTACATTTCTGACGAACAAAATCAATCCGACCAGAAGTGTTGCCAACAGCGTCAACGGCACCGGTTGAAAAATATTATTCAGTGCCACGATCGTACCCTCTGATGATACGATGATTCCGCCGTTCTTCAAGCCAAGGAATATCAAGAAAAAACCGACTCCCGCACTCATCCCTTTGATCAAGGTCACCGGGATGGAGCGAAGGAGTTGATCGACCACATTGAAATGCGTCAACAGGAAGAAGAGCAAACCGACGATAAAGATAATCGATAAGCTTTCTTGCCAAGTAAACGCAAAGGCACCAACCAAGATATAGGTGAAGAACGCATTGTCGCTCATTCCTGGGGCCAGTATCAAAGGGGAATTGGCATACAGACCCATCATAATGTTACTGATGGCCGTTGTCAGTATCGTCGCAATCACAACAGAATTATAATCCATGCCTGCTTGAGACAAAATCAGCGCATTGACAGCCACAATATACACAATAGAGAAGAAGGAAGTCGCACTCGCCAACATTTCGGTTCGTAAGGAACTTCCTTTCTCTTTCACATGAAACAGTTCTTGCAATAGCTCCATCATCTCACGCTCGCGTCATAATGGACACCCAGCGCTTTTGGTCCCCGCGTTTTTCTTCCTGTGAAGATAAGCGCCAATAAGGTCACGATGTATGGCAACATATAGAAGAATTCAGTCGGGATGGCACTCGAAAAGTCCAAGATTTGGATTTGGTCCTTGATGGCTTGTGCGAATCCAAAAAGTAACGCGCCCATCATGACGCCGTATGGGTTCCAGCGTCCCAGAATGACTGCCGCAATCGCGATAAAACCTTGCCCCGCAATCGTATTGAACGAAAAGTTTCCGTTTGTCGTCAAGACAATGGTCGCTCCTCCCAAAGAAGAGATCGAACCACTGAGCATCACAGCCCAGAATTTAATTTTCATGACGTTGATCCCGGCAGTGTCGATGGATCCAGGATTTTCGCCGACCCCTCTCAGACGTAAGCCTGCAGGTGTGCGGAAGAAGTAAAAGCCGGTGGCAAAGACCATAAGGAAGGCCAAATAGGTTGTAGGATAGGAATGGAATAGAGCATCACCAATGAACGGTATGTCGGATAATACCGGTATGTTCACTTTTTCGAACATATTCCGTAAGCGTGGTGTATCTGCCGCCCCATCAAACAACAATTTCACCAAGAAAAAGGTGAAGTTCGCTGCCAACAGGTTGACGACCACCCCGCTGATGACATGATCAGCCTTGTATTTCAGTGTCGCCAGCGCATGCATCGCTGAGAACAAAGAAGTGAACACAAAGGCTGATAACAACCCTATCCATGGACTGAACCCGCCCATTCCCATCGATTCGGCGAAGTTGGCGCCGATAGCGGAGAAGAAAGCCCCAGAAATCATGAATCCTTCCACCCCTAAGTTGGTGACGCCGGCCCGCTCGCTGAGCATCCCGCCGAGCGCACCGAACAACAGTGCTGTAGCAAAAATCAAACTGCCGCTTATAATATTGGCTACCATCTATTTCGCCTCCTCTTTATGCAATGGTTTCTTTGGCAATACTGCTTTGACGATTCCGGGTGCTGCCACAAAGAAAATAATCAGCGATATCACAATACCAATGATTTCGCTCGGCACGCCCGCACCGAACTGCATCCCTTGAGAACCGTAATTCAAAGCCCCGATCAGGATCCCGGACAAGGTAGTTCCCAACGCGGAATTCCCGCCAAGCAACGCAATGGCCACACCATCGAAGCCTATACCGCTTGTGGAGGAACTGATTGCGACATATCCATAAACACCCAGCGTATCCAAAGTACCGATCAATCCACCCAAAGCCCCTGAAAGGAACATCGTGCGTGTCAGGATGCGGTTCACGCGGATGCCGGCATAGAAAGCTGCATTCGGATTCAAGCCCACGACTTTGGTTTCATATCCCCAGCGGGTCTTCTCAAAGAAGAAGTAGAAAGCAAAGATGATGAATGGGACCAGAAAGAATCCCCAATGGATCCGCGCGCCATCAAACACTTCGTTCAAGGAAGGGAACGTGATGCCAGCAGATTCTTTGATCATGGCAGAACGTGCCGTTCCTTCCTGCGCCGCGAAATTCTTGATCAAAATATGGCTGAAATACAAAGCGATATAGTTCAGCATGATCGAGCTGATGACCTCATTGATCCCAAATTTGGTCTTGAGACCCGCAACCAAAACGCCCCATAATCCACCCGCAACGACACCGACAAAGATTGCCACAATTCCGTGCAAAATAGGCGGCATCTCGATAAGCGTCCCGACCAAAAGGGAACTGACGGCACCCATAATGATCTGACCATCCACCCCGAGGTTGAATACACCAGCTTTATTGGCCACTGCAACAGCAAGGCCACTTAAAAGCAGCGGAATGATGGCACGAATCGTTTCCCCGATATCATAAACCGAGCCGAATACTTTTGTAACCAACGACTGATAGGCAACCAACGGATTGTACCCACCGATGACCATCACGATTGCTCCGATAACGAGTGCAATCAGTACAGCGATGATCGGAACCATTACATTACTGTTTTTTGTCTTTTTTTTCACTTTTCCCATGGTATCATTCCTCACCCGATCCTTTACCAGCCATCATCAGACCCAGCTCTCTGTCGTTAGTTGTCTCTGGTTTTGTTTCCCCAACGATTTTACCGTCGAAGATGATTGCTATCCGGTCTGACAAGGTCAAAATTTCCTCCAATTCGAAAGAAACTAATAAGATAGCGACTCCTTTGTCACGCAAACGCACGATTTGGCGATGGATAAAATCGATGGCGCCTATGTCCAAACCTCTTGTCGGCTGCACGATGATAAGGAGTTTCGGGTCGCGGCTGATTTCCCTCGACAGGATGACTTTTTGTTGATTACCGCCGGACATGCCCCGCACAACCGTATATTCATTTTCAGCACGGATATCATAGTTTTGCATCGCTTCACGCGCTTCTTCATACATCTGTACTTTGTCCAGTTTGATTCCTTGGTTATGCTTGCTCTTGTAATATTCGATCAAGATCAGGTTTTCGGCTATGTCGTTATCCAAAACAAGGCCATGTTTATGTCTGTCGGCCGGCACATAACTCACACCGGATTCATAAATTTCACGCGTGGATTTATCTTTGGTGGAAATACCATTGATAAGGACATCGCCCTCATCGAATGCGCGCATTTTAACGATCGCTTCCACTAACTCACTCTGCCCATTCCCGTCCACCCCAGCGATTCCCAAAATTTCGCCGGCCGCAACAGTCAGATTAATGTCATCAAGAATACGCTTTTTACTGGCACTGAACGAGGTAAGGTGCTTGATTTCCAATACGGTCGCTTGTGGATTGTATGCTGCTTTCTCGATTTCACGGGAAAGATTCTTTCCGACCATCAACTCGGCAAGCTGTTCTTCATTCGTTTCAGCCACATCCACGCTGGCGATGAATTTCCCTTTGCGGATGACGGTGCATTTGTCGGCTACTTTCATGATTTCATTCAATTTGTGGGTGATCAGAATGATGGACTTGCCTTCTGCCACTAATTTTTTCATTATCTGGAGCAGTTCCCCAATTTCATCGGGGGTCAATACCGCAGTCGGTTCATCAAAAATCAACAGATTGGCACCGCGATAAAGGCATTTCAAGATTTCAACTTTTTGTTGCATACCCACGGGCAAATCCTCGATTTTACTGGTCGGATTCACCTTCAATCCGTATTTCGTGGAGATATCACTGACTTCCTTCACCGCCGCCTTCATATTAATCCGGATTCCGTCCTTTGGTTCCATCCCTAAAATGATGTTTTCGGTCACGGTAAAATTTTCGATCAGTTTAAAATGTTGATGGACCATCCCGATGCCGAGGTGAATGGCATGATTCGGATTCTCAATCTTCGTTTTATTTTCATAAACGGATATGGCACCGCCATCTGGTTGATACATCCCAAACACCACATTCATCAAAGTGGATTTTCCAGCCCCATTTTCACCAAGCAGAGCGTGGATTTCTCCACGTCCTACTGTCAGTGAAATATCATCATTAGCGACAAAGTCCCCAAATTTCTTTGTGATGTGCTTCAATTCCAATACTTTCTCGACCTTCGTTTGATTCATCATAGTATTCTCCTTACGGCTGTTCAGGCACTGTGATTTCTTCAGAAATGATTTTTTCCTTATAGCTTTCCACTACATCCAGTACTTCTTTTGGCACATTGATATCGGAAGTATCAGCCAAACCGACGCCATTTTCAGCCAATCCTAGACGCACCACCTGTCCACCCGGGAATTCCCCGTCGGCTGCTTGTTTGGATATTTTATAGACTGCATTGTCGACATTTTTGATCATGGATGTCAACGTTACATCATTCCCAAATTCCAAGGACTGATCTTTATCGACACCGATGACCCAAACTTTTTCACCAGCTTTGAAGCGTTCTTGTGCTTCGTTGAAAATGCCGTTTCCAGTTCCGCCTGCAGCATGGAAGATGACGTCCACACCATCGTTGTACATGGTGGAGGCAGCGGATTTCCCGATATCCACACGGTTGAATACCCCCGCATAGTTAACAACAATTTGCGCATCCGGATTGATTTCACGGACTCCGGCTTCAAAACCGGCTTGGAAGCGTTGGATAACAGGGATTTCCATTCCACCGATAAATCCGATCTTATCCGTTTCAGACATACTCGCTGCAACAACCCCCGCCAGGAATGCCCCTTCATTCTCCTTGAATGAAATCGATACAATATTGTCGATCCCTTCGATATCGGCATCGACGATTCCCAACTTGGCATCGGGATTGTTTTTGGCTATGTTTGTAACGGCATCCGCTAACGTTGCTGCCGTTGCCCATGTCAAGTCCGTGCCGCTGTTGACGAATTGCAGCAAGCTCGGTTCCACTTCCGCATCGGATTGTGGTTCAAGATATTTCACATCGTAGCCGAAGTCTGCTTGTAATTTTTGCAATCCTTCCCAGGCGCTTTGGTTGAAGGACTTGTCATTCACACTGCCCATATCCGTTACCATTCCGACTTTAAACTCTTTCCCGGCAGTTGTGCCGCTTTCGCTGCTGTCGCTTGAGCCGCCGTTTCCGCAGGCCGCTAACAGGGTTGTTGCCAATAAAGAAAGACCAATCGTTCTAACTGTAAATTTTTTCATCTGAATCACTCCTATGATTTTTTTATTTTAGCTCCGCCAAAAAACTTTTTCCGTGTTCGGCTTGTGGCACATCAAAATTATCCGCGATGGTTGCGGAAATATCCGCAAAATGATGGGCTGTGGTCAATTCTCCTGCTTGAACCAATTGCTTCGAGTAAACCAGCAACGGTACATATTCACGCGTGTGATCCGTTCCTGGTGCTGTCGGATCGTTTCCATGATCTGCCGTAATGATCAATAAGTCATCTTCGGCCATTTGATCAAGTATTTCCGGCATTCGTGCATCAAATGCCATCAATGCTTCCCCATATCCTTGAACATCCCGGCGATGCCCGTAAAGCGCATCGAAGTCAACCAAGTTTGTAAATGAAAGCCCTTCGAACGTTTCATCCATAACCTTCAGCAACTGGTCCACGCCGTCCATATTGCTCTTTGTCCGGATGGCCTCGGTGATGCCTTGGCCATTGAAGATGTCGTTGATTTTCCCGACAGCGATGACGTCTTTCCCATTGTCTTTCAGCTGATCCAACACGGTCTTCCCGAATGGGTTCAGTGCATAATCATGTCGGTTAGCCGTTCTTTGAAAGGAACCGGGTTCGCCGATGTAGGGCCGTGCGATGATCCGGCCGATCATATAGGGATCATCTTTTGTGATTTGGCGCGTATATTCGCAGATATCATACAGTTCATCCAATGGGATGATACCCTCATGTGCTGCGATTTGAAGGACAGGGTCAGCGGATGTGTAGACGATCAATGCTCCCGTCTCCATTTGTTCCGGTCCCAGCTCATCCAGGATGGCTGTTCCCGAAGCCGGTTTGTTGCCGATAATTTCCCTTCCTGAGTAGGACGATATTTTTTCCAACAGTTCCTCGGGGAAGCCATCCGGGAATACCCTGAAGGGCGTATCGATCTGCAGGCCCGCAATTTCCCAATGGCCTGTCATCGTGTCTTTTCCTGCACTCTTTTCAGCCAGCTTTGTCCAATAGGCTTTGCTTGGGTTCACCTTTTCTATCCCTTTTATGTCTGCGATATTGCCTAACCCCAAGCTTTCGAGATGGGGCAGTCGCAATGCCAGATTCTCGGCAATGTGGCCTATGGTGTGTGCTCCGCTATCATGAAAAACTGCCGAATCCGGTGCCTCCCCGATCCCAACAGAGTCCAATACGATCAAATGTATTCGTTTACTTTTCACGATATCCTTCCTTTCTGTTTCATGTTACAATTTTGAACGAGGTGAAATTATGAGTAAAAGCATTCAATTATTTGATGGTATGACCGACGAACAAGTACAAACCATCCTTTCAAAACTCCCATCGAGGAAGTACAAGAAAAACCATATGCTTATCTTTGAGGATGACCCAATCGAAAAAATTTACATCATCAAGAGCGGCATGCTGAAGGTATATCGTATGCATGAGGGTAAAGAACTCATACTCGGTTTCGTAAAAAAACACGAAGTACTTGGCGAAATCGAACTTTTTTCAGACGGCAATGCCCTATCTTCTGTTGAAGTGATTGAGGATGGAGAAATTTACTATTTATCCCAAGCAGATTTCACTACCTTGATCTATGAAAATAATGCCCTTCTGAAAAATATCTTCCGTATTTATAACCAACGATTTAAAGCATTGAACAGACAAATACAGAATCTCACATTCCATAGCGTCCACACCCGTGTCTGTCGTACCCTGCTTGACTTTATCGAAAACAGTGAGGCTTCCACTGATTTGATCATCCAGCATACGAACCAAAGTACGATTGCCAGCATTATCGGCGCGACTCGTGAATCCGTCTCAAAGACGTTCAAAGATCTGCAGGATGAAAAAATCATTGCTTTGGAATCAAAAAAAATCCGCATCTTAAACCTTTCTAAGTTGGAAGCTTACGCAAACATCTAAGTATCTGATGTCGTGCCTTCATGTTAACAAAGAAAACGCTTTCTAAAAATGAACCCTTTAACAAAATAAGTGTGAACATCCTCACACTTACTATGAGAGCGATTTCATAACGCTTCATCCTCCTTTGCTCTATCATTGGTACTAACCACTAAAGAGGAGGAAATTATTATGAGTCTTCACATTGATGCAGAAAAAGGGCAAATCGCGGAAATCGTTCTATTACCGGGGGATCCGCTTCGTGCGAAGTATATCGCAGAAACATTTTTGGATGATGCGGTTTGCTATAACACCGTCAGGAATATGCTGGGCTATACGGGCACTTATAAAGGCAAAAAAATATCGGTACAAGGTACGGGAATGGGGATGCCGTCCGCAACCTTGTACATCCATGAATTGATCAACGATTTTGACGCCAAGAACTTAATCCGTATCGGTACATGCGGCGCTATCCAAGAAGATGTACATATCCGCGACGTCATCATTGCGCAAGCTGCGGCAACGGACTCTTCCATGATCTACAAAGATTTCGCGCCAGCCTTTTTCCCACCGATCGGAAATTATGACTTAATCAATAAAGCCTACACGCTCGGGAAAGAACAAGGAATGAACATCCATGTCGGAAATGTCTACTCATCTGACAGCTTTTACAGTGATTCCAATATCACAGACAATATGAGCAAATACGGCGTGCTTGGCGTCGAAATGGAAACAGCTGGGCTTTATTACTTGGCTTCTAAATTCCATGTCAACGCACTCAGCATTCTGACAGTCAGCGATCACCTAATCACCGGCGAATTGACCTCCAGCGAAGAAAGACAAACCACATTCAACGATATGATTATAGTTGCGCTGGAAGCAGCCATCCAAGCGTAACACCCAGAATAAAAAACTTGTTCCACAGAAACAAGCTGATTGCATAGTCGCAATCAGCTTGTTTTCTGTGATTTCGTCTTGTATTGGGGGAGAGCACGCCCTCTACTGCATCAACTTGCCCCCGCTCAGATTCAGGCTTGTGCCGGTTATGAATGCGGCCTCTTCGGACGCTAAAAATAGAGCGGCAGCAGCCACGTCCTGCGCAGTCCCTAACCTTGCTAAAGGAATATTCCCCAGTGATTTTTGACGGTATTCATCTGACCATTGATCCGTCATCTTAGACTCTATCGGACCGCATTGGATGGCATTCACGCGAATGCCGTCACCCGCAAATTCCATTGCGAAATGCCTGGTCAAATAGGTCACGGCAGCCTTGGAAGCCCCATAACTGGGAGCAGCGTTCGAATGCGGCGTGACGCCATTAGCGGAGGTGATGTTGATGATGTTGCCTGTTTTTCTTTCCTTCATTCCAGCCAATACAAGCTTCGACAAGTAAAAAACGCCGTTGAGGTTCACATCAATGACGCTTCGCCAATCATCATTGCTTGTATCCAGTGTGCTCTCCCTCTTCATTATCCCAGCATTATTTATCAAAACATCGATTCTTCCGTAGGTGTCCACTACTTTTCCGACTATTTCCTGACAAGCTTGTTCCTCCGAAATGTCCCCTTGGAAACAGTGGCATTCTCCGCCTAAATTCCTGATCTCTTTTTGAGTCTCTTCCAACGCAGCAAGATTTCTGCCGATTATTGCCAGCGAAGCCCCTTCCTTTGCCAATGTCAGCGCAATTCCCTTACCGATGCCCTGGCCGCCACCAGTGATCAGAACGATTTTATCTTTGAATGAATCGCTATTCATCTTCTCACACTCCTCACACACTCATTAAGTTCGCTCATGCACCAAAGTCAACGAGCCATCCGCGTTCCTTGAAAACTGCTTCATGAACTCCCATGCCAGTTCAATCTGCCTGAGATCAACAGCATGCGGCATCCTTTTCGCATAGATCAATTCATAGAGCGGCTTGCTCGGAAAATCTTCGCTGTGCCATTTGTGATGCAAAAAACGTTGATCCAGATTCAGATCATCATACACATTTTCATCCGCAATCAAACCTGATTCATACGGACTCTCAGTCTCACGGTCTTGGTCGGCAATGCCGTTATATTCCTTCCAGTAATCGAACGTTTTTCGCCATGGCCCGTCCGGATCCGTCAAGGACCATTCCAAATCCAACAGACCGATATTTTGGATGACCGGCATCCGGTAATCAAATGCCTGCTTTTTGGAATCCGCCAGTCTTTTCACTGCGGACTCCTTACCTTCCGGCTCCAACGTAAGATTGCGGACATTCGATTTGGGATTCAATTTCATGATGAGCGGTACCATCCCGGATAGCGTTGATAAATAGCCCAGATGCGGCGCATTGCAGGGTGCCGCTGCCGCAAATTTTTCCGGGTACGCGGCTGCCAAGGCATTCGTCATCATGCTCCCCATCGAGAAGCCGGAAAGATAGATTCGTGTGGGATCGATGGCATATTTCTTTTCCATATACGTAATCAAAGCAAAAATGAAATCAAAGTCGCTTGGCAAACGGTCATCGTCCCAAACATTCCATCTTTTTTCTATCGAAGGCTCGGGATAAACCACTATGAAATTATCCCTGTCGGCTATATCATGCCACCCACTTTGCTCGGCACCATACAGCGGCACACAGCCGATGCCATGGAAATAGATGACCAACGGGACTTTTTCTTGGCTATCCCTCAGTTGCGGGGGAACATATTCATACCACGTGTGCGTTGAGCCATCCGTCAAATCAGGAAAGGATTCATTGACATGCGGTTCAAAACCGCGCTCCGAGAAGTTTGTCCGTCTCTGATATGTGCCAAAAATATCATTTCGCCAACGTCTGGTTTCGGAAAAAAGATATTCCCAAGCGAACCAAACTTCCTCCTGATCCAGCTTATTTCTGGAAACGACATTTCTGATGCATTCGTTGTTGCTGTTTGAATAAGCGAGCCGTCCACCCTCTATGCTATTCATCCCGCAGATGCCGTTGCTTTTCCGCAAGTATTCTTCCGCCAATTTGTTTTCGCTATTGATGTAAGCCACTTGCGGAGCGTACAGTGCACCGGAAGGAATCCGATAATCGGATGGAAAATCCGAGATCATGATTCCGGCAGCATCTACAGGCGAAAGGGATGCCAAGGTAAATATCATGGCAGAAGCGGATTCCGATGTTGCGAGATAGAAAATCATCCCATTGAACCCGGCTACGCCTGCTTTACCTAAAGCCAGACTCACAAAGCAGCGCTTCAGGAACTCCATATCATTTTCAAGATCTTGCTTCTCTGCGTAGTTCCACCCCAGCTCAGTTGGATTCGGGAACAACAAAATCAAATGTTTCTCCTCAGCCAATTTATCGAGACCGAAAGAGACCATCAACCTTGCTGCGGATTCCTCATCCGCCTCATCCCTCAATATCATCAGCACCTGCGTCTGCTTAGGATCGAAGCAGCCTGATGCGGGGGCATACACATACATCGTCCGATTTTCCCCGACAGCAACCTCTATATTGTTTTCAGGGGTATTCTGAGCTGCGACATTTCCTTCCACCTTTTCCAGGAACAATTTCCCGGCCAACGGTGAGATTAGCGTAACTTCATTCATCGTATCTATCATCGGATTCACCCTTCCAAATTTTATTTAATGCCTAAAATCTCAGATACTTTTTTGCTCCCCTTAGGCCGATAAAATTGTTTCAAAAATCCCCACGTAAAGCGTGCCTCTTCTGCGATTGCACCGTGTGGCATGTTCTTCATCACTGTGACACAGACACGAGCGCTCTGATCTTCCCGGAAATATACTTCTGTTTGAAACCGATCGCCCTCTTTATATCCTTTACCCAGTGTAAAGTAATTTTCCTCTGTGTATGCTCGGGATAAGCCTTCTTCACAGTGGTTCACTCGCAGCATGAATTCAAGTGCTGAATTTTCCTGCGAATTTGCAGCAGGATCATTATCCCCATAGAAAAAAGCACAAGGCATTTCCCATCCGGACTTTTCAAACTCTTTCATCATCTGAGATACTTCTGGCGCCATTTCTTTTGGCGGTTTGGAATCATTCTTTAGCTGCATACTGCGTGAATCAAACCACGGACCATTGCTTGGCGAGATGCCGGCAAATAGATGAGGTCGGCAATATGCCATTTCACGAGCCATTATTGCTCCGTTAGAGAAACCTGTCAAATATACACGAGTTTCATCGATTCGATAGTCCTCAATCATCTGTGCAATTACTTTCTCGAACAATTCATTATCTCGAAGCATAAACCAAATATTGCCCGGCGAATCAAGAGACACTAGTACAAATTCCTGGGTCTCATCCGCTAATAGGTCCCATCCGTTTTTTGTTGTGAACATCCAAGCCGGTTCCCCTCTTCCATGAAGCGTAAACACCAGTGGAAGCCCCGTAACCTGATTGGCAGTCTTCTTCTCTGGCAGATGAATAAAATAATCATAACTGAGCTCCCCTACAACTGCTTTTTTTCGGATAAAACGAGGATCTGCATAAAATTCTTTCTTACTGTCTATCTGAGCAAGAGTCCCATCCGGGCTATTCTTCCAGCGAATGACATGGTTGAAGCATTCTTCAAAAATCATCTTACTCAGCCTAGTGTCCTCCGAGGAATAGTCACCCACGAAAAGACGAACCTGTTCTGCCGGGTTATCGTCGGATCTGCTGTTGCCAAAGTAGTCTACTGCTTTTTGCGCTACTTCTTCGTTTTCTTCAAACAACCAAAGATGTACAGGAATTTCACTGTTCTTTACAGCGTAGTCTTCACTCACAGTTTTTATCATCCAATGACTGGACGGTGCCTCTGCTTTAGAGTAGTCATTGGGTAAACCGTTGACCAATGCCACTCCTGCAAACATATTCGGATGACTGACCAGTACGTTGCCAGCAAACGTTGCACCCTCTTCATAACCTACCAGATATAGGATCGTTTCCCAACACCATAAGGTTCCCGTGCGTCCCCAGATAGATTCTCCACTGCGAGTGTGGAAGCTGTTTTTGGACTCATTATAGATGTCCATCAAGAGAGATACCGCTTCTGCATTCCACCCGTTCAATGCCACAGGAACCACCAGTATTGCTCCCTGTTCTTCTGCAATTGCTTGCCAACCAGACTTCAATGCAAACTGTTCAGCAGATTCTATTGAAGTGGATGCTTCGGTTGGTGCGCAAAGATATATGGTTTTACATGGATCACAGCCTGCCTTACTGGAAATATAATAATAAAGTGCTTTTGTGGAAATAATATCAACCATCAGATTCACCCTTCCCAGTCGTATTGAAAGTAACGTATAAAAGGCTGTCTCGAATGAGACAGCCCCTTTAACAAAATGCTCCTACTGTAAGATTATCCGTTCACAGGGAACATAACCATAGCAGCTACACACAGCGCAAGAATGCGGATCAGGTACATTGGCACTGAGAACTTCCAGAACTCCGGAAGTTTGTATTTACCCATACCCAAGATCATAGCAGGCATGCCATCGACTGGCATGTAGCCGCCGTTCCATCCGGATACGACAACTGCAGCTGCAGCCGCGACAGGATTAAGTCCCAAGCTCATGCTGGTTGCAATCGCGATTGGCGCAAAGATGTAGACAGAACCCATATTTGATCCCGTAAAAGTAGCACTTGTACTTGTCAGAAGCGCGAAGATAAGGATAAGAATGAATGGATTGATATTGTTGCCCAATGTGTTCGCCACAACATCCCCAATCATAACGGTGAATCCAGAGTTGGCCAAAGCGTCAGCCACACCGATTACACCAGCCATCATAATGATTACAGGTGCACCCATATTGTCACGGACTTCCTTGAAGTCAAGCACGTCGATGATCAGCAAGACTGCTCCTGCAATACCAGGAATGACAAAGGCTGCATTTCCCAAAACGCTCATCATCATCATACCGATAACACTGATGATGAAGGCAGCGATGGTGATGGTTTCTTTCCATGCAGGCATCACTGGTGCTGCATTTTGTTGCTGCGCCGCCGCACTTTCTTCAGAAGCTTGCATGATTGGATGATCCGGCAGCAGACGATAAGCAACCAGACTCCATGCCAAGAACCCAAGAGCCAAGATGAAATTCACGATAGCAAATCTTGGCATGGAAAGTCCACCGCTATAACCTGCGGTCTCAAGCACGCTAACAGTTACTCCATAGAAGAGCGCTACATTGAAAGGAATCAAAGGATGGTTGGTCGCAAATCCCAATGGCATCATCAGCTTAGAAGTAGGCATTTTTTTATTGTAAGGGATAGTGGATACTAAGGATAGAATAAGTACATAATAACCAGTGGCACCGGCGCCCGCAAGGCTGGCACCCAGCATAACAACGATGAGCAAAAGGGCATAACTCTTATATCCGCCCTTGTTTACAAGAGCGACCATAGCGGACTGAACCTTACTGATCAAGCTGGTTTTCATCAGCGCGGCCATCACGACCATAAACCCAGCTACCATGACGACACTTGGGTTGATGAAACCTGCGAAAGCTTCCTGGACAGTGGACAGACCAGTGACTACCAAAAGAAGACAGGCCATAAGGGGCGGTGCTCCGAAAGCAAATTTGTCGGACATGATCATTACGATCATAAGAATCAGGATACCAAGGGCGAGAATCATTTGTAGTGTCATTTTTACATCTCCTCTTTCTTTCATGACTAAGTTGATTGGATATTTTGTTGACTTGGCTTTGTCTCGACGCGGTCAGCTGCTGACCGCGTCGGACCGGGCCTTATTATTTTTCTACGCCTTCTCCGGAAGTCGGATTGTACAATCCTTCCGTCTCTCTCTTTTCTCCAAACAGATCTTCAACTGTAAAACGAACATATTTTACGCAAAGTCTGTTTTTGTATGCATACACCAGGTGCAGAACGCCTTTGCTGTCTTGGTAAAGTGTAGGATATTCGTATTGGGCATTGTTCGTCTTGTTTTCGATTCCGATAAATCCTTCTGCACACTCGAACACTCTTCCAATCGGCCATGTTTTGCCGAAGTCTTCCGAAACGGAAACGGCTACCGGGTTACGCAGGCCCGGCCAAGCTACTTTTCCGAATTCGGCATTGTTGGCTGCGTTCACATTATAAGCTAAAGCGATTTCACCGGATTGCAGTTTAATGGCGCTGATGCTTGCATTGTTGTTGGGCAATACATTCGCTTCCGGAACAGTCCAAGTATCCCCGAAATCATGGGATTCACTCGTATACACATGGTCAGCGAAACGGCTGCGCATGAAGGCTACTAGATGCCCTTCTTCGACTTCAACCACATTGGCATGCACGCGACCGTTGCTGTCCGGCATGCGCACCGCTTTCCAAGTTTGGCCTTGATCATCAGACACTTGAAATTCGGTCGGGTCATTGGTCAACCCTTCTGGCGAGTCTTCGCATAGCCAAGTGGCGAAAATCCAACGCCCATTGCTTAATATTTGAATAGCTTGTCTTGAGAAAGTTCCCTCGCTTGTAAACAGCACTTCCGGATCTCCCCAAGATTGGCCTTCATCACTTGATTTTTGAACCATAATGATGGAAGTGAATTGCATATTGTCTTTGCCTTCTTGACGGCTTACTTGAGAAGTGTAGATCAACCAAATTTGGCCATCCGGTGCTCTGAAGAAAGCAGGGTTTTGTTCACTGCGATCAACACCTCTGGACACAATTTCAGGCACTGACCAGACTTGCGTTTCCGGGTCCAATTTTGAAACAGTGATAGAGATGTCGCCACTGCCTTCAAAACTTCCGGCAAACCAAGCACATAACAGACCGCCATCTTCGGTTTCGATCAAAGCTGGAGCATGCGCTGTATTTTTTCCTCCTGTTGGAATCAAAGCATAGTCCACATTCAAAAATTCATCATGATACACCACACCATTTGGTTCAGATTGTCTAACACTCGGTAATTTTACTGCCACTATAATTCCTCCTATAATTGAATTCTTCTGGTTTATATTCTGAATCTAATTTTGCTAACGGTTACATTCGTTCGAGTCACAAGCGGCATGGTTACAAGGCCCATGCCGGCTTGTTTATGACTTATTTCACGAAATATTCAGAGTAATATTGCTCCAACGTCGCTTGGATCGCATCTTTCGCTTCCGGTGAAATATAATTGAATGGCGCCCGATTATTACCTACAGGCATACCAAGCATATTGGTTGCATTTTTAATGATTGTATTCGGGTTGCCGTATTTAAAGCAATTTCTGATCGGGCGGATGGAATCCTGGAACACTTTGGCTCCTTGGAAATCGCCTTCCAAGAACTTGGAATAGATTGAAACCATGATTTCCGGTAGCAGGTTGGCTACAGCTGTGATGCCGCCCGCTCCCCCGGCTTGAAGCGTCCACAGGATCAACGAATCATTGCCCGATAGGACAGCGAATTCTTTTGGATCTGTCAACTCGATATACTGCAGGATATTGTCAAAGTTCCCGCTTGAATCCTTCACGCCAACGATGTTATCCAGTTGCGCAAGTCTCTGAACGGTTTCCGGAGCAATCGCATTCCCGGCACGAGCAGGAATGTTGTACATCACGATCGGCAAGTTCACGCTCTTGGCGATTGCTTCATAGTGGTTGTAGATTTCCTGTTGTGAAGCAGCGGCGAAAAATGGCGCTACAATCGACAATACATCCGCACCCGCAGCTTCAGCGATTTTCGACAATTCTATTGTTTCTCTTGTTGTGGCAGCTCCGGTCCCTGCATAGACAGGAACTCTTCCTTTCACCTCATCAACAAAAGCTTCGATTACGAATTTTTTCTCTTCCTTGTTGAGGGCGTAAGCCTCACCGTTTGTTCCTAGGCAAAACACGCCATCCACACCGGCAGCCAACGAACGGTTCACATGGTTGCGGAGTTCTTTTTCGTTGATGTCCTCGTTTGCATCCATCGGTGTTACGTTTGCGGAAATGATTCCCTTAATATCTACCACTATTTTTTCCTCCCGGTCCTATTTATTTTCAGATAACATACAAGCATAATCGATTGCATTCACCAAGCTTGCTGCACTTGATATTCCTTTTCCCGCATTATCAAACGCTGTTCCGTGATCGACTGAGGCGCGGATGATCGGCAGACCTAGCGTCACATTAACTCCGCTAACATCATCCCATTGGCCTTTTTCGCGATTATAGACAAAGCCGACAACCTTCAAAGGAATATGTCCTTGGTCATGATACATAGCAACAACGATGTCGTACCAACCGCCGCGAGCCTTCGAGAAAATCGTATCCGCTGGAATCGGGCCTTCTGCATTTATCCCAGCAGCCTTAGCCGCTTCCACAGCCGGTAGGATTTCCTCGATGTCTTCTGTTCCGAAAAGGCCGCCTTCACCGCAATGAGGGTTCAAACCCGCCACCCCGATTTTAGGCTCCGCAATCCCCAAGCCTTTACAAGCGGTATTCGCTAATTTGATGACTTCCAGCACACGCTCTTTTTTGACGAGATCGCAGGCCTGGCGCAATGAAACATGGGTGGACACATGAACGACTCTTAAATCTTCATGCGCTAGCATCATGGAATATTTCGGTGTATTCGTATAATGGGAATAGACTTCCGTATGCCCTGCGAAGTGATGGCCCGCCAAGTTCATTGCTTCTTTATTGATCGGATTTGTCACTGTTGCATCTATTTCATTTTTCATGGCCAGATCAATGACCTTAACAATGCTTCTGAAAGCAATGTCCCCGGATTGCGCTGATACCTTTCCGATCGGGTAATCGAATTCCTCAGTAGCGATATCGATCACTTCGATTTTGTTCGGTTCGAACTTCGCTTCAGAAACCTCTTTGATCGGTATGATTTCAATATCTGTCACTCCAATGAAGCCAGCTGCCTTTTCAAAAACTTTCGGGTCACCTACGAATAATGGTCTGCAGCGTTCATACAGCGATCCATCAAGCAACGCTTTTACGCCAATTTCAGGCCCGATTCCTGAAGGATCTCCCATCGTGATTCCTATAATCGGTAACGTTTTACTCATTCTTTTCGCCCCCAGTTTGATCATTCAGTACAGACAGATAGATTTCCGTGATCTCTTCTTTTGTCAATGCGCGCTTGTTGTTGTCCAACAGTCTGCGCACACCGCTTCCGGCTTCGACAAGGAAATCCAAGTCTTTCAGTTCTACGCCAAACCCTGCCAAATCGGTAGGAATGTCCAATTTTTGGACGATATCTGCGATGTCCTCAATCATAACTTCAGCTTTTTCGTTTATGGACAACGTCGCCTTTTCAGGGTAAACCGTATCACATAAAGCAGCCAGTTCATTGGTTATATCCGGTTTATTGACCCGCATCACCTTTTCAAACAAAATCGCATTCGCTACGCCATGCGGGATATGGAACTCCCCGCCCAAAGGATAGGACAACGCATGCACCGCGGTAGTGCCGGAAGAAGTGATGGCAACCCCGCCATAGAAAGATCCGATCAACAGTTGCGAGCGTGCTTCCAGATTCGCCGGATTGGCATAAGCTTCACGGATATTGTGGAAGATCAGCTTTGCCCCTTCAGCGGCAAACATATCACTGAATGCATTCGCTTTGTTGGATGTATAGCACTCCACGCAATGGCATAACGCATCAACCGCTGCGGCTGCCAAATGTTTTTGCGGCAGATTTTTAACGAAGACCGCATCCAAGATTGCTGCATCCGGAATCAAGGCATCATTGACGATTCCGATTTTGATTCCTTTTTCAGGAACCCCGACGATTGCGTTGCAGGTTGCTTCAGATCCCGTCCCGCATGTTGTTGGGATCAATAATGATTTCACTTGTTTCTTGGCGATTCCCGGCGTTTCCAACAGATTTCCGATTGAATAAGTCGCTCCTTTAAGGACGCTAACCAATTTTGCGACATCCAAAACGCTTCCTCCGCCTACTGCGACGATATAATCGGCTGGCGTATCCCCAATCTCGCTGACAAGCTGTGTCACGTCATTATGGGTAGGCTCTGCTTGGACATGATAGAATATTTCCGTGTTCACTCCCGCTTCACGCAGCAACTCCAGAACAGGCTGGATGATGCCCGCTCCCTCGATTCCTTTGTCAGTGATAAGCAGGACATTTTTCACTGCTTCGCTTTCGATGATGTCCTTCATTTTCAGATAGGAATCATTTCCGGAGAATACCTTTCCTGGTACTTTTAATTGATTGATTGCCATTTTATTACCTCTTTCGATGTATTTAGGAAGAAATTCCTTATATCAATGAGTGCTTGTTCTTCTCCAAAGCCACCCGACTTCGTGGCAATGACCGCTCCATCCAGGTCGCCTCCGACGATTTCCCCGTATGGGATACCCGGCAGGATTTCTTCCCTAAGGATGATACCGCTGGCTCCGAAAGTTTTGCATATTTCGAGGGCTGTGTCCCCTCCTGTCGCAATGATTTTGGAAATGGGTTTGTTGGCATTGATCTGAACAGCTATATCACCGATTGCTTTCATTATTTTCTTGGCTGCTGTTTCCATTTCCGCAGTGACTTTCAAGTCAAAAGCTGATTCTTCAAAAAGACTGTCCAAGACAAGCAGGCATTCCTCTTTCAAATCTTCTTTAAAAAGTTCTTCCAGAGCTTTGTCGACTTCCTTTGCTGCATCCCCCTGCTTGATTTCTTCAGCATTGAGGATCGCTATGCTGAGGTCTGAGCTCTCTTTCATCAGATAGCTCACTTGCTTTGCTGTCACCTGACTCCTTGACCCGATGGCATACAGCAAAATACCTTCTCTTACGTTCGGCGATTGAATAGGTTGAGACTGATCGGACTGATTTTTAATGTAGCTTGCGATTCCGGCGCTTCCGCACAACAGAACATCGTTGCTTGTTTCTTCAAAAACCGAATGGACCGTTTCCAGATCAGAGCTGTTTTCACCGTCAAACAAAATAATTTGACAACCTTTACATTTTAAGTCTTCCACAAAGGCAAGTAAATGCTCTTTTCCTTCACGGATCACCTCGATAGCGACATGCCCGATTTTTTTAATCGATTCATTGTTGAACAACTCTGTCACTTCAATCGTTTTTCCCAGATTCAAAATTTCCCCATGCTTCATGCTGCGGTTGCCTTCAGGGAACGCTGGTACTACATAAGCAAAATTATAAGCACCGGCATCCATAAGTGCTTCAATTTCCTGAACAGGATTCCCACGAAATAGGGAGTCTATTTTTTTGTAGTATTCTGCATCAGGGAATGCTGCTCTTTGTTCCTTAACCAACCGGTAGACCGCAGCAAACGCATCTGTCGGCGTTACCGCTCTGGTATCAGTGTTGATGGCGACCGCGCCATAATCGGATATTTGGTTTTGATCCAAATTATTGGCTGTTATCGCAACATAGGTCGCAAATCCGTTTTTCTTGAACTGGATTGCGCTATCATTGGCGCCCGTCAAATCATCAGCAATAATAAAAATCATGCCCCGCCCTCCTTTATCTGTATTCGTTTCTTTCTCTCACACTTATATATTAGCAAGTAGCGTGCCAACTTTTTCATTCAACACAAAAAGTGATGAAATCAAGCTTTCCGCTTTTTTTCATCACTTCTCGATGTTAAATTTGTATCATTATGCAACATTCATGTTCTTCTTTTGCATCATTTCTTGTTCTCGTTCAATTTTCGGTACAAAGTGGATCGGTTGATCCCTAAAATTTCACTCAATTCGTTTGTGGTCGATACCTTATTTTGCAGATACGCGATATATTCTTCTTCCAATGCTTTCAGGGTCGGCAAATCCGCAAATAATCCCTCAACCGATTTTATTTCGGTCTTTTTGAGCTGCACGCTATCATTAACGGAGGATTCTTTCTGGATATCGGCTAATGCGATTTTGTCGTCATCCGCCAGAATGACCCCTCTTTCGATCAACCCTTCAAGTTCGCGGACATTGCCCTTGTAATGATAGTCGGTCAGATATTCAACGACTTCTTCGCTGAAACCGAGTCCTTTTTTATCGTATTTTCTGCTGTATTTACTTAGGTAAAAATTCATCAAGATAGGGATATCTTCCTTGCGCTCATCTAAATGCGGGATCTTCAGGCTCAAAATATTCACACGATACAGTAGGTCCTCGCGGAACCTTCCTGCCGCCGCTTCCTTCTCCAGGTTTTTGTTCGAAGCACAAACGATGCGCACATCGATCGGCACAATCGAGGTCCCGCCTACCCGCACAATCTGGCGTTCTTGCAGCACGCGAAGCAGATGCCCTTGGGTTTGAAGCGGCAATTCACTTATTTCATCCAAAAAGATCGTGCCGTTATGGGCCATTTCAAACATGCCCGGCCGACCGCCTTTCCGGCTTCCCGTAAAGGCACCTTCTTCATAACCGAACAATTCGCTCTCTATCAAGCTTTCAGGCAGCGCCGCACAGTTCACAGCCACAAACGGTTGATACCTCCGCGAGCTCTGATTGTGGATCCCTTGGGCGAACAGTTCCTTGCCGACGCCGGTCGCTCCTTCAATCAGGATTGTGCTGTCATATTGACTGTATTTTTTTGCGCGGATGATGCACTCCCGCATGATGCGGCTACTGTGCTTGATGTCCGAAAGTAGATATTTAGCCGCAAAGCCCGTTCCCAGAACCTTTTTCCGGATTTTATTCTCGAATTTTTGCAGCGTGGCCACTTCCTGGAAAATCAGAACGGAACCGCGATTTACGTTCTGCACTTGGATCGGTACATTGCTGACGGCCATATTCCTGCCGTCGATAAGGGCCAGCTCTTCGATGACGGTTTCTTCTTCGCTGTATATCTTCAAGAAATCCTTCAGTTCAGGCACTGATCGGATCGTCTTTCCGATCAGATGATTCTTGTCCAGATTCAGAATCTTTTCAGCCATCAGGTTGCAGGCAATCACAGTTTCTTTCTCATCCGTTGCGATAAAGCCATCATGCACACTGTCCATCAGAGCTGTGTAGCGTTTGTTGAACTCGCTCTCTTTTTTTTGCCCTTCCAGAACGGCTTGGGCATCATCGATAACCATCTTGACGGACTCATCGCTGCTCGCGATGATTTGGCAAGGATAGCCCAGCCTCCTGCAGTGCTCCGTTACGATCGTATCCCCAATAAAAGAATGGATCCCTTTCTTCACGAAATTCTTGATGTAGGGTTCCACTTTCTCGTCGTATTGCAGCTGATGGATATGGATGTGATCGTGGTTCAGGTTGGCCAACATTCTGTAGGCCTGGATCATATTATCATAGCCCATGATCGCGATATCTTCTTCTGATTTCACGATCGTCCCGATGCTGTTCTCGATATCGAAAATCGTCAGCTTCAGTTCCAACACGATCGTATGCAGTTTACTTTTTAATAATTTGTAGGTCCCTCCCCGGGAAATGACGATTGTCGCGCCGTCATTGACCGCTTTTTGCGCCAAAATCAGCCCCTGATCCAGATTGCCTTCAAGAACCTCCATATTGGTGATTTGATACTTTTCGATTACTCTGTTGACGGTATTCGTCAACTCTTGATAAGGACTGATGAATACAATTCCAGCCATCCGCGATGCCTCCAGTCATGAGGGTTTATGCAAAAACCGCATTAAACGAGGTTTCATTCCCCGTTTCAATGCGGTTTTTCTATATTAAAGGTCTACAATTTGATTTTTATAACCAATTTCCGATAGGAGCTAGGTGCGTCAAGATGCACACAAGCCATATGCCCGTCCTCCGGAAACATGATGTAAAACATGCCTTCATTGATGCTCAGGGTATCTCCCTCACCGGAAAAATTCACTTTATCGACGGCTTCATCGTAAGGTACAGTCTCGTTAAGGAAAGCGATATTTTGCCACTTGATGTTTTCTTTGCCGGCAACTACTACCTGCAGATCCAAAAAGTTTTTATGCGCCTCAAATTTGCCTTCAGAAACAGGTTTTGTGGCCCCTTCCTGAACAAGAACAAAATCGCCGTCACTCAATTCATAGCGGCCGACAGGCAAATCCCAGGAATCAACCATAAACTTGATGTAGTTTTCGATCCTTGGCAGCAAAGCTGCGTACACATCCAAATTTTTCACATAATCATAAATCACAGTAAAACCTTCTTTCATAAATGTTGTGTGTGAGAGAAAGAAACATCCATAAGAAAGAAAGCGGATTACATCGTAATAGTAAAGTATAAAACATAAAAAAGCAAGCCGATTTTCGCGGCTTGCCGGTCAGTCAAAAAGAATGTCAAAAACAAAGGGTCAATCGAATCTTTTTCTTTTGGAAGTGGCGGGAATGTTGAGTTCTGTCCGGTACTTAGCCACTGTCCGCCTAGAAATATCAATTTGTTCCTTTACCAATAGATCGACTATTTTCTGATCGGACAGAGGTTTGCGTTTGTCCTCTTCATCAATCAGTTTTTGGATCATCTGTTGGACTGATGTTGTGGAGAGTGCATCTTCGTTTTCCGTTTTTGCTTTCCGCGAGAAAAAGTGTTTCAGTTCATAGATGCCAGAATCCGTTTGAATGTACGTATCGTTGATTGCGCGACTGATGGTGGACTCGTGCAGACCCAGCTCATCCGCGATATCCTTCAATTGCAGCGGAACAAGCGGATGGGCTTCATCAAAGAAAAAAGCGGCCTGTCTGTGCACGACTGCCGTACTGACGCGTAAGATTGTTTCGCTGCGGAGCGCCAAACTTTCCTGCAACACTTCGTATTCCTTCTTTTTGTCTTTAATGTATTGCTCTACTTCTTTATCTTGGAGTTGCCCCACCTCCCCCGCGTATTCTT
The DNA here is from genome assembly GCF_049684335.1 of Trichococcus sp. Classification (GTDB taxonomy): domain Bacteria; phylum Bacillota; class Bacilli; order Lactobacillales; family Aerococcaceae; genus Trichococcus. The sequence goes on along the minus strand of NZ_JBAVFV010000043.1, from coordinate 4,689 downwards.
TGTTGAAGGACAGAATAGGCACGCCATATTTGGTTTCTCTTATCATCAGCTGCGAGTCTTTGATGGTGACGATGATATCCGGCCTGACGGAAATCTGCTCTTCAGCTTGGAAAGCTGCCCCGGGAGAAGGATTCAGATGCTGGATAAAGTCAAAAACCGCTTGGATATTCTCCATCGATACCGCATACCTTTTGGAAATGGCGCCCCATTTTCTGTTGATCAGATCATCGAATGATTCTTCTAATACAAGATAAGCGATGTCGGGCGCATCCTCCCGCCGTTCTGTCTGCAACATCAAGCACTCCTGCAGATTGCGTGCGCCGATGCCCGGCGGATCCAGTTGCTGCAGCAACGTCAGGGCATCCATCAATTGGATGGGGGCAGCCTTTGTTTCGGCAACTGCTTCTTCGAGGCTTTTGATGACATAGCCTTTATCGTTCAACTGGTTGATCCACCAAAAAATCAACGTGCGGAGATACGTATCGCGGTAAGTCAGCATAACTTGCTCCGTAACGTATTCAAAAAGGGATTGTTTGCGGTCGGGTATCCAGCTCAGATCATTGGCTTGGCTTTTGTTTCCCGAAGTTCGCGACTCCCTGACTTCCAGCTGCAGGAAAGGATTTTCCAGAACCTTGTTTTCCAGATAATCACGTAAATCCAATCTGCCCAATTGCAGCAAATGAATCCCCTGCAGCGCCCTTTGGGAAAGCGCTTGCTTTTGTGTCTGCGTCTGGGTCAGATTGTGGCTTTGGCTTAGATTCACAGTGTGTTCCCTCATTTCTGTTTCTGCAATTCTTTTATGAGTAAATTAGAACATCTTTCTGCCCTAACATCAAGCACTAAAAAACCTTTTCATTGATATCAGGAGAAAAGTATCTCTGATACCAACAAAAAGGCGCTCTATCTATTATTCTCCAACCGTCTTAATAATGCTGTACTCATCCACCACCGACAGATCGGATACTTTGTACGTTGTGAAGGTGAGCGAATCGTCGGTCACTTCGACGTTCATGTAGGTCGGCTCCTCAAGCTGCAGCGCGACAGCGGCATAGCGCTCGTAAACCGATGGCTCCCGCATATCGTAATATTTCGAACCGGAGGCTGAATTGCCGGTCAGGTAGACGGTGCCGTTCGGATCGACGGCCGCGCCCTCCTCGTTGTAGGTGGTTTCACCGACTACCGCATTGCCTTTCATCTGGTGGGTCCGCACATACACGTGGTCGTGCCCCATCAGTACGGCATCGATATTCAATTCATCGAATGCAGGCACCAGACCGGCGCGCACGGCCAGGACATCTTCGTCGAGCGCATGGTCCGCGCTGCTGTAGATCGATTTGTGCATGAGCACGATCCGATGGACAGCATCTGGATTTGCCGCAATCGCCAGTTTCATCGCTTTACGGTGCTCCTCGACATCGCCGCTTTGGGAATTCAGCGCTATGAACAAAGTGTTTTCATAGGAAAAGTAAAAATCGCTGCCTTCGGAGTCACCTCCCCAACATGTTTCATTCGGCACATTGAAATACTCCGCAAACGAGGCAGCATCATGGTTCCCGACAATCGGAATGATGGGAAAGGCGGTCAGCTCTTCCGGGAAGAACCAGCCATCATATTGTTTCAGATTGTAGGCTGTGTTCACCTGATCACCCGCTGATACAAGAAAGTCTGTGTCGGGAAACATTTCCGTCGCGGTCGTCACCGTCCGGTCCCATCTATCCGCATCGATCCGGGTGCCATCGCCCGCTCCAATCTGCGGATCGCCGAAGAACAGGAAGTTGAAGTCATCGTCCTCGGTCGCCTGCGTCCGGAATGTATAGGATTCCGACCAGGCACGGTGGCCATCACCGAAGCGGTAGGAATAAAGCTGTTTCTCCTCCAGTCCGGTGATGGTGGCTTTGTGGCTTGAAAAACCGCGTAAAATACCTTCGACAGCCGCCTCAAACGTTTCGCTCGACAGGACATTGCCTTCTTCATCCAATTGGCTCAGCTCCACTACGGCTTTTTTGTTCATGCCCCGGGTATGCCAACTGAAAGTCCGCTCCGTTTCATCCGCTCCGGGGGCAAAGGCTATATGGAATACATCCAATGTATGAGGAGCATCTTTTGTTGCCACCGATTCTTCGATCGCGGAATCCCTGTATGGTTCCTTCGCACAGCCTGCCATAGCCGTCACTATTATTAGTGTTGCAAAAAGGACTTTCATCCTGTGGTTTCTATTGAACATCGTCCATCCCTCCAAAATGTCATAGGGAAACTTGCAAGAAAACTGATTTACTCACATTATATAACACCTGCCATAAATCGAAAGAAAGAGAGGCCGCTTATCTCGTAAGCACCTCTCGGATAGTCCTTATTGAATACAAAATTAGCTTCCTCTCACAACAAGTGCGGCAAGAACATTTTTGCCAAGCTCAAAAAGAGAAAGAACCCGAATACATCAGTAGCCGTAGTGAGGAAAATGGATGAAGAAATTGCGGGATCCAAATCCCATTTTTTTAAGACTAAGGGAATCAAGAATCCAAAGAAACCCGCGATGATGAGATTTCCGATCATGGCTATGAAAATGATGAGTCCCAAAAAGAAATTATCGTATCTCAAGTAAAGAATGATGCCAGTTATCAAACCAGTCACCGCCCCGTTGATTAACCCTAAGCCGACCTCGTTGAAAACATATTTCCAATCGTTCTTTATATCCACTTCCCCCAACGCGATGCTCCTTATGACCACGGATAACGTCTGGGAGCCGGCATTCCCGCCCATTCCGGTAACAATCGGCATCGCAGCCGCAAGGGCGACTACTTGAATGATGACATCCTCGAACATCCCGACCGTAAAGGAAGCCAGGAAGGCAGTCATCAAATTGATGACCAACCAAGGCAGCCGTCTGACAACAGAAGTGCTGATTTTGTTGCCGACCTTTTCATCCTTGCTTACCCCTGACAGCATCAGCAAATCTTCTGTTTGTTCTTCGACGATGACGTCGATGATGTCATCGATCGTGATGATGCCGAGGATGGCGTTTCGGCGGTTCACGACAGGGATGACTTTCAGATCGTATTTGGAAACGATAAGCGAGACTTCCTCCTGGTCGGTTTCCGGGCGGACAGAGAGTACATTGTCGTTCATGATTTCTTCCAAACTGACATCTTCAGCGGATGCCAAAATATCCCGCAAGTCGGCCGATCCAATCAGTTCATTCGCTTTATCGACGACAAAAATCGTTTCGATAATTTCTGTTTTAGGGCCGATGCGCCGGATTTCCTGCAGCACATTTTTCATGCTGAGTTCGCTTCTCAAGGCGATGTATTTCGTCGTCATGAGCCCCCCAGCCGTGTCAGGTCCATACCCCAACAGCATCTGGATCTCATTCGAGTCGCTTTTTTTCATCATCCCCAAAATTTCTTTGCGTTGTCCGACACCGATCGTTCCCAGGATGTCGGTAATGTCATCTGGCGACATATAGGCGAAGAACTTAACGATTTTTTTCGAGTCCAGCAGACCGATCATGCCTTGCTGGAGTTCTTCTTCCGCCTCCTCTATGATGGCGGCGATTCCCTTCGCATCCAATAAATTAAGCAAGCCGGCCAATTCTTCATCTTCAAATTCAAACAGAGCCGTTGCGACATCCACAGGATAGTGATCACCGATGAGCTCTTTCAATTCCGTAACATTTTGGTTTGCTACTGCGTTCAACAACAATTCGTTCAATTCCATGTCTACACCTCCAAATTGATTCATCTTTTTGAAGGCATAACAGACGGATTCTAGATGACAAGTTTCCGGTTTATATTATCTGCGTTTGGGCTGAGGATACAAACAGACCTGATGGCTGGCTCCACTCGGAACCATTCAGGCAAAAACCGCACCTAGGTGGTTTGTCTGCTATACCCTGACTACTATCTGCGTCCATTTGACCTCACCTCAATCTGTTTGTTCTTTATGCCACACAGGGACATCGAAAAGTTCCCTACTCTCCAAACCTAGTCTACTACTTATCACCGCATATGGCCACCATTCCTGTACTGATTTCAAGGTCAGAATGATATAATAGATGCAAATGAACTCGCTTTCAAAAAGCGACCCAAAAGAGGAGGCACCATTATGAATGAGTCTGAACTGTTAGCGAACGGTTACCGAAAATATACAGGAGAAAAGGTCGATGTCTACTTCAACTTAAGCGTCTGCACGTACTCCGGTAACTGCGTGCGGGGGAACAATGCCATCTTTGACACGAAAAGAAAACCTTGGATCTTGGCTGATGCAGATTCGCCTGAAGAAGTGGCACGTGTCATCCATACCTGCCCATCCGGAGCGCTGAAGTATCGCTTGAAAGGATCGGAAGAAATCCTACCGACCTTCCCATTGGGAGCGATGAAGCCCGAACAAACTGAAGAAAGCCTTGAGGAAAAAAACGATTGCCCACCGGAAGAAACTAAAAACTAGCCGGCTGTTCAAACCTTTTAGCTGGACTATGGACTAAGATCCGGGCCAAAAACTCGAATAAGTGTCACTTATTCGAGAAACAGAAGAAGAATTTTACCGAAATTGTCGAATGTCACTCAGCATGGTCCCGCCCCCCAAAAGTTAGAGTGAAATCAAACATTTTGGGGGTCATAATTTATGAAGAAATTTAGTGCAGAATTTAAATTGAAAGTTGTAAAAGAGTATTTAGATGGTTCCTTAAGTTAT
>NZ_JBAVFV010000042.1:0-6309 GCF_049684335.1 Trichococcus sp. | reverse complement strand
CCCTTTCTTACCGTGGATATTGTTGTTTCTTTCCTATATCTTAACATGATTCACCGCATTTGGCTGAAAAAAAACAGCACCGGATGTCCCCTAAAGGGAAATCTGGTGCTGTCGGATGTTGCGCGATTAGGCCGTGATCAACTGTTCAAGCAGATCAGGTCTGAATCCGAAAAATGGCTCAACGCCATCAAAGACGACTACCGGCAAAGATTGGAAACCCAATTCTTTGACTTCAGCCAAGGCCACTTCGGAATCCTGGATGTCTTTGATTTCATAACGGATGCTGTTATCATCCAAAAATTTCTTTGTGAAATTGCACTGCATGCAATTCGGTTTTGTATATACTGTGACATTCTTGTTAGACATGATAGTTTCCTCCATTGATTATCCGATAAAAATTTTCTTTTCGAATAAAGCTTATGGATACATCATACAGTATTATTTTGTAAAAAACAAACCATATATAGTGATTATAATCGAGAATAATCAGTCTAAATCGATGGAAAGTTCTTGTGCAGCGGCCGATGCTTTGAGTTTTTCATAAACGAAATTCATGCTTGGCGGGAAGAAAAGCATGCTGATGATGGTCCCTTCACGCACCGTAATAGGGGTGTCGGTAGAAAATGTGATCAGCAATGCAGATGCGATCAACAAAATATCGACTATTTGGCGCACTTTCCCAAAGTTGAAGCCAAAGCGGTTACTGAAGGCCATACAAGCGCCCTCCAAAGGCATATTGATGTAATTCAAGGCCATCATTGATCCGACACCGATTGCTGCTATAATGCCCCCTAAAATGACCATCGCGATTTTCACCCAGTACTGGTCGATCGTCACGCTTGAAAATACCGTATAAAGCATCAGGTTCATCACTTGGCCGAGGATCAATGTGACCGGAATCTGAAATAATTGTCTCAACGAAAAATCTTTTTTCATCAAAAGCCATTGGATTACTACACATATGATATTCAGTATAATCGCCAGCGTTCCAATTTTGATGCCGGAAAGTTGGTTTATGCTCATGTTAAGGGCTTCGTAGGCACCCACGCCGACATTGGCTTTTACTGTTATGCTTGCTCCGATAGCGGTTATGATGACGGCCACGATGACCAATAACATGTTCTTTAAATGTTTCGTCATTTTTTCACCTATCCATTCATTATTCTGCTAAGTCATTATAAAGAAATAAGCAACGAATTGCAATTCGTTGCTTACTCCGTATCATCTATTTATTTTGAGTAGACGACTTTGCCGTCCACTAGTGTATACAGCGTTTCGCCTTTGACTTTCCAACCGGTGAAAGGTGTATTTGTCGCTTTCGAAAGGAAGTCTTCGCTGCGGATTTCATATTCGTTATCCAGATCGAAGATGGCGATATCCGCTTGGGAGCCGATATCCAGAGTCCCGGATTCCATGCCGAACAACGCTGCAGGCTTGACGGTCATCCAATCGACCAGTTGTTTCAAGGTGAAGACCCCACCCAAAACGAAGTTGGAATACATCAATTGGAAAGCCGTCTCGATGCCGACGATGCCGAATGGAGCGCCGACCATGCTGCCTTGCTTTTCTTCTTCGCCATGCGGAGCGTGATCGGTTGCGATGCAGTCGATTGTGCCGTCCAGCAAGCCTTCGATCAAGGCTGCACGGTCTTCAGCGCCGCGTAATGGTGGGTTCATTTTGTAGATGGCAGTGTCCGTTGGGATCGAACCATCTATCAGAATCAAGTGATGCGGAGCGACTTCGGCAGTGACGTGGATCCCTGCACGTTTGGCATCGCGGATGACGCGTACACTTTCTTTCGTTGAAACATGGCAGACATGGTAATGACAGCCTGTCGCTTCCGCCAAAAGCACGTCGCGGGCGATTTGCGTCGATTCCGTCACGCTCAAGATGCCAGGCAGATTCAATTCTTCAGAACGCGTGCCTTTGTGCATCACGCCTCCGAACAAAAGGGAGTCGTCTTCGGTATGCGCAACAAGAGCGACGTTATTCTTTGCAGCTTCCTTCATTGCCAAATACATCGTTCCGGCAGTTTGGACACCGACACCGTCGTTAGTGAAGGCGAAAGCTCCGGCTTCCAACAATTGCTTCTGATCAGTCAGCACGTCGCTGCGCAAATTCTCGGTGATGGGCGCGTATTGTTTGACTTTGATGATGGCAGTATCTTTGATCAGCTGTTGGATACCAGCGAATTTATCTGCCGTATCCGGAACTGGATTCAGGTTTGGCATCGCGCAGACAGTAGTGAAGCCTCCGCGAGCAGCTGCCTGTGTTCCTGTTTCGATTGTCTCTTTATAGGTGAAGCCCGGTTCACGTAAGTGCACGTGCACGTCGATCAATCCTGGAGTGACCAGACCGCCCTTGGCATCGATGACTGTTGCATCCTCAGCCGTTCCCTGCAGATCCTGGCCGATTGCGGCAATCTTATCGTCTTTCACATATATCTCTACAGGAATAAGTTCCTCTTTTTGACCCAACATTTTTGCATTTTTTATCCAAACTGACATGTGATCCCTCCACTGGTGAATTGTTATGATTATACGTTCGTTGTTCTTCCGTTTACGATGGCTTCCAATATGGCCATTCTCGCAAAGACGCCATTCTTCATTTGCGTCACGATCCGCGAGCGGCGGCATTCCACTAGGCTGTCCGCCAATTCCACATCTCGGTTTACCGGAGCGGGATGCATGATGATGGCTGATTCCTTCATGCGGGCTTCGCGAGCGACGGTCAAGCCGAATTGATCGAGATACTCGGCTTTAGTGTAGCGCATCGCTTTTCCGCCATGGCGTTCTGTCTGGACGCGGAGCAGCATCATGACATCGACTTCTCCGATGATGTCATCGATTTCCTTGTGCGTGCCGTATTGATCGAAAGTAGAATCGTACCACTCTTCCGGACCCGTAAAATAAATGGTTGCTCCGAGGCGCTGCAGCATCTGCATGTTTGTTTTGGCTACACGTGAGTGCGACAAGTCGCCGCATATGGCTACTTTAACTCCGCTGAAAGTATGGAATTCTTCGTAGATTGTCAATAGGTCCAACAAGCACTGGCTCGGATGCTGGCCAGCGCCGTCTCCGCCGTTCACGATCGACGCGGTGATACCTGGGCTTTCGATCAATTCTTTGTAGTAGGCTTCCGCACTGTGGCGGATAACGACCACATCCACGCCGATCGCCGATAAGGTTAAAACCGTGTCATAAAGCGTTTCGCCTTTGCTGACGCTGCTAGTCGAAGTGTCAAAGCTGATGACTTTCATCCCCAACTTGTGTTCCGCCATTTCGAAACTTTTGTGTGTGCGTGTGCTGTTCTCGAAAAACAAGTTCGAAGCGTAGATGCCCTCAGTCAAATCCCGTTCTGGTTGGACGCCGTTTTTGAATTCGGATGCACGCAGGATCAGGGACATGATTTCCAAATTCGTGAGTTCCTCGACACTTACAAAGTTTTTTAATGCGATCTGATTTGTTATCTGCATCATTTTAAAGCCCTCCAATTAGTTTTTTGTGAATGGAGGCAAAAAGAACCCGAAGAATTTGTAAGTTCTTCAGGTTCTAGGCCAGCCGCTCCCATATTTGGATACAGAGCGGCCATCTAGTGACCTTGCGGGCCTCACAGGACCCCCTTAAAGTCTCACATTCGCTATTAAGTTGTGCGATAGGATAAATCTCCAGAAAAAAAGCCCATGGTCAAAGAGACAATGGGCATAAAGTCATGATAAAGGCACAGTAGGCCTGATATGCTCCTTAGTAGTCTCTCTGGACTCTCGTTAAAGGAAATTCATTCTGTTGCTAAAATAATAACGTGCTCAATCGCTTTTGTCAATGCTGGCCAATTGGATACTCTGTTTTTTCTCGATAAAGCAAGACATAGTCCCCTCAACCGATGCGAATCGGCTTGGAATAGTCATCATGCCCGATGAAGTCTGTTTCCCATACGGGGAACCCGTACCGAGAAGCGTAGTTGCGGCACACTTTCAGAAAAGCTGACGTTTTTTCGTCCAAAGCCAGTTGCGTGAATTGCCCGATGAGCAGACCGTTGATTTTTCCGAAAGCCCCCAATTGCTCCAGTTGCGCCAACCCGCTGCACATCGCTTCGTACCTGCCGCCTGCCGATTCGAGGATCAATACTTTGTTTTCCAATTCCGGCCAATAAGGGGTTCCTGCTAGCTTCAAGAAGCAGCGCATATTCCCGCCTACGAAAACTGCCGCGGATTGTTCAGAGACGCTATTTTCGGCTATTTTGAATATTCCAGTCCAGTCTGCGTCGATTTGGGTAACCAAATCACTGAGAGCTTGTGTTTGAAACGCTTCTTCCTGGCTCACAAGCACTTTGGGATTATAGAGGATGTTCTGGATGCCGGTTCTGGCTTGGATTGCATTCACAATCACGGTATTGTCGCTGTAGCCAAAATAGGGTTTGGGATTGTTTTTGATGATATCGAAATCGAGATAAGGCAATATTTCATTGGCCAAATCCCCGCCGGATAAGTCAAATATCGCTTTTACGCTCGCATTGGAGTAAAGGGACAACAATGCCCCTGCACGGGATGCAGGGGCCTCAGTTTGCTGTGTCTCTTTATCCAGGAAAAGGACGTCACTCATTACGGTCTCAAGACCAAAATCATTCTTGAGTTTCCGGCTTAGTGACGAAACCATTTCCAGCGAGCGATCATTATTCGTCAATCCGTTCGAACAGCTGATGAAGCCGATCGCATCTCCCGGATGCCACATAAAGATCACTACCTTTCTGTCAGACCAAGATGTCTTGGATGGATAATTCCTGAAGTTCAGCAAATATTTTTTCGGGCGTCAATGTTTTCTTCATTTCAGAGTCATAATCCTTCATGATTTGACCGTGATGCAGCACAAGCATGCGATTACCGTACTGAATGGCATCCTGCAGGTTGTGCGTGATCATGATGCTGGTAAGGTTGTTGTCGATCACTTGTTGATTCGTCAATTCTAGAACCAATTTAGCCGTTTTCGGATCCAACGCTGCCGTATGTTCATCCAACAACAGGATGTCCGGTCGTTTCATCGTTGCCATCAGAAGAGCGATCGCTTGCCTCTGACCACCCGACAATAGCCCGATTTCTGAGCTCATCCGGTTTTCCAGTCCTAAGCCTAACTTTTTCAGTTCTTCTTTGAAAAATATTTTTTCTTCCTGCGAAGTCCCGAAGCGTAGCGTCCGTTTTTGCCCTCTGCGGTATGCCAAGGATAAATTTTCCTGCACCGTCATCCGTGGGGCGGTTCCCATTTTGGGATCCTGGAAAACCCGACTGATGTATGGCGCCCGTTTGTCTTCTTTAAAGAAGGTGACATTTTGTCCGTTTACGATGATATCGCCTGTGTCAGGCAGGAAGTTTCCGGAAATAGCATTCAACAAGGTTGATTTGCCGGCTCCGTTGCCTCCGACCAAAGTGATGAAATCGCCTTGTCTAACAGTCAGATTGACATCCTGGAGTGCGTTGACCTGATTGGGTGAACCAGGGTAGAACGTTTTGGAGACATGTGACATCGTCAACATCGCTTCCTGATTAGTCATTTCGCTTCACCTTCTTTCGCAATGAGTACATGTAGTAGGTTTCCTTGATTTTCGGCAACGCCAAGAAGAAGGTCAACAATACAGCTGAGATCAACTTGAAGTCATTCGGGTTCATTCCGGCTTCCAATACCATTACCATGATCAAACGGTACAGGACCGAACCAAGCATCAGGCAAACTAAACGCATTTTGAAAGAGACATTCGTGAACAATACTTCGCCGATGATAATCGAAGCCAAACCGATGACAATTGTTCCGATACCCATACTGATGTCGGCGTAGCCGTTGTCCTGTGCGATGATGGACCCCGCCAAAGCGACGATCCCGTTCGAAATCATCAAGCCGACGATTTTCATTGTGTTTGTGGATATGCCCAATGAACGGGCCATCGCTTCGTTGTCACCCGTTGCGATAACAGCTTGACCGAATTCCGTCTTGAAAAAAATGACATAGAGCCCGATGATCAGGACGACAACCAACAAGCCCAACATAATCGTGTCGAAATGTCTGGGAAGATTCATGTTCTTGAAAACCGTGAAAATCGTATCTTTACCCAACAGACTGATGTTTGCTCTCCCCATCACGCGAAGGTTGATGGAATAAAGACCGGTCATCGTCAAAATACCTGCCAAAAGGCTGGGAATCTGCAATTTTGTTATCAAAAAACCAGTGATTAGGCCAGCTGAGCTGCCAGCAATGATGGCAAATATAATAGCGATATAAGGATTCGCCCCTAAAGTGATGGCTTGAACAGCCACAGCCGCAC
>NZ_JBAVFV010000041.1:0-25377 GCF_049684335.1 Trichococcus sp. | reverse complement strand
GTCAAAAAAAGCGGGTTTTCGATGATGACCAAACGCCTTTCCCCAAAAAACGGCAACGACTCCGCATCTTCAAGAGCCCGATCCAACAGTGTCCCATCCATATTGAATATGCCTACATTCAAGTCCTTGTCGGCTTCGTCAACCACCGTCTGCAGCAACAATTGCTTCGCTTCTTCTATAAAAAAATCTTCTTTGCCCAAAAATAAATAGACCGGCTGAAGCTGGCCTTTTTTTATTTTGGACATTTCCGTTGTATAATTCACGTTTGGACCACCATTCATCATTTTTATTTTTTGTTCACCAAAATGGTTCGCCATTCGGTTTCCCCTGACCCAAATAGGAAGTGGACAGCGCCCTGTCGATCCGTGCGAAATATAGGGATATTCCGCAATTCCAGGCGTACAAGGATTTCCGCATCCGGATGACCGTACCTATTCTCTTTCCCTGAGGATATCAAGGCCACTTTAGGTTGGACATGATCCAAGAAGCCTTCCGAACTGGATGTTGCGCTCCCGTGATGACCTAATTTAAGGATATCGGTTTTCAAATCCGGATAATCGCGTATCAGCAAATCTTCTCCTTCTTCTCCGAGATCGCCCATGAACAGCCAGTCCAAACCGCCTATGCTTGTTTGGATGACCAATGAATCCTCATTTCCGCCTTCACCCGGAGATAAAGGTGCCAGGATGTGAAAAACAAAATCAGCATCCATCTTTAAATCCACGTTCCCTAATAGCGGGTAGAAACCCACTTGATGCTGACTTTGCAGTTCAAGGAGCACAGCTGCGAATGCCGCATTCCCTTCCGCTCCTTTAGGAAAATAAACCGCATCGATCGGCAAGCCTTCGGCGAGTTCACGCAGCGAACCGACATGATCCTGATCGGCATGTGTGAGAAAGACCCTGTCCAATTTTTTCACGCCTTCCGCTTTTATGATCGACACAAGCTTCTCTCCGGCGGTGGTCGCTTTTTCCCGGACTTGCCAAGCTTCTTTTTCAAAAGTCAGCATGCCGCCCGTGTCGATCAGAACGGCCCGACGATGAAACGGCGTTATGATCAGAATGGCATCCCCCTGCCCCACATCAAGCATGACAACTTTTCCCGAAGGATTAAGTTGGTGGGCAAACGAAAACAAACCGACCGCAGCCACTAGGAAACAGAGCATACGGATATTCCTTTGTTTTTTTTCAACACTCATCAAGAGCAGCACCAAGGCGATCCAGACCAACGCAAAATAAAAGGTAGGCGGTCTCCCAGTAACAAGTGACGCAAACTCCAACTCCGCGGCTGCTCCAGCGAAGGTTTCCAATAGGGTGAGCAATTTGTCGGACACTGCGCAAAGCAATCCCAGCAACGGGGTTTCCGGGAAAAAAAGCACCGCAAAGAATAACAACCAAAACAGCGGAAAAAGCAACCAAGAAAAAAAGAATGAAAAGATCACATTCACAAAGATCCCTAGCCAGGAAACCTCAAAAAAATGATAAGCGACGACAGGAAAGGACGCCAATGTCATCAGGGCCGTCAAGCAAATATCCTTGAATAGCCCATTCATTTTCCATTCCGCACTTGCTGGAGCCACGAAATACAATACCCCTGCAAGAAGATAGCTCAATTGAAAACTTGCCGAATAGATCAGCAACGGATTATATAAAACAGCAATCATCACCGTAAGCGCAAAGGCATCTTTCGCTTCGACCCGTTGGCCGGTTATTTTCCCCATCAAAAGGATAAAATGCGTACAGATAGCCCGAAAGACACCGATTCCCCACCCCGTCAATACACCATAAGCGATTAAAAATACAACCAGCAGCTTGTCTGCGCTCTCATGGCTGACTTTCAGCCGCAGCAGGATAAAGCGCATCTGGGACAACAACAGCTGAATATGCATTCCAGAAATCGAAAAAAGATGCAATAACCCGATTCCACGATAGGCATCCAATGTATCTCCCGCGATAGCATGCGATTGATTGAATAACATTGTTTGAATATAGTCGGTCGTCTGGATGGCAGGCAACTTCTCCAACATCAAAATGATGGATCTCCTGATGTTGCTTGGCCAAGACCAGAACGAACGATCCTCGCTCCGAAACTGCATCGCTTCAATCGTGACGATCCAATGGATGCTTTTCGCATTCAGATAATCTTCAAAATCAAATTGGTACAGATTCCGCTCAGCTTCCGGCTCCTCCAAACGGACTTTGGCAATGACCCGCTGGGGAAATCGCTGTTGTTCCCAGTTGAACTTTTCTTCTTCTGTTTCGATCGTGTAGTAGAAATAAACTTTTTCTTCCTTACCTTCCGATTGCAGCAGGGCTTCCCCTGTCAATAAATCGCCGTTGATCCGCATGTCGTTCGGATCCAACTGCAGCGTAGCGGTTCCCATCGATTCTGCCTTCTGAGCAGTAAACTCAGATTCACCTGACCAATAGTGGATAAGCAAGCTTAAGAGACTTGCGGTCACCACCGCGCCAGCAATGACATTCAGAACCTTGGATTGCATAAAGAAAAGGCGCGCCAAAATGGCGATGAGCAGTACCCATGCAAAAAAATTATTTTTTTCGAACCCGATAATAGTTATCGGGAAGACGAGCAAGGCAGGCAAAAGCAGGTAGCCTTTAATGGTCAGTCGTCATGATGACCGCAACAAGCAGCAGAGCCATCATCTGATTGTTCTTTTCGTTTCAGTAATTGAGAAAAATAATCCGGATCGAGGGGGACTTGTTCATACGGAATGTCCATTGCATCCAAAAGATGGACGGCGTAAGAGTCATTATGATAGTCTTCCAAATAGTAGATTTTCTTGATGCCGGCCTGCAAAATCATTTTTGTGCATTGCAGGCAAGGGAAATGTGTTACATATATTTCCGCTTCCTCGGTCTGGGCGCCGAATTTGGCACACTGAAGGATTGCATTCATTTCCGCGTGGATGGTGCGGACACAGTGCCCGTTCACGACGTAGCAGCCCTCATCGATGCAGTGGACGTCGCCGGAAACACTCCCGTTGTATCCTCCGGCAATGATACGTTTGTCTCTGACGATTGTGGCACCGACCTCCAACCGTTTACAAGTGCTCCTCAGCGAGAGCAGCACGCTTTGTGCCATAAAATATTGATTCCAAGGAATTCTTTCCATGCAGTAACCTCCATCCATATATAAATTTAAGTATACAAGAGCCGCTCCCTTGATTCAATTTTATTTTGCTCCGACCATGATTAGATCTTTAAACCCCTCGAAGGTTTTTTCACCGATTCCTGAAACTTCCATTATTTCCTCGATCGTCTGGAAAGAGCCGTTCTCCTCACGGTACGCAATGATGAGCGCAGCTTTTTTTTCACCAATCCCGTTCAATGTCTGCAGCAACACCGCATCTGCCGTATTGATGTCCACTTTATCGGCTTCAGCCTCTTCATTTTCAGTTTCTTGTCCAGTCAGCGTGTTTTCCGGCGCTACAATAGGACGATTGGATTCTTCCCCGACAGCAGGGATATAGATCACCATCTGATCCTTCACGCGCTGGGACAGATTCACTGTGTCGGCATCAGCCGTTTCACCCAAGCCACCCGCCAAGTCAATTATGTCAATGACGCGCATATCAGCTTCCGCCTGGTATACACCTGGATTTTCTACGGCTCCTTTGATGTCGACGATGATGATTTCCTGGATTGGCTCCGACTCTTCCGGGTGCTCTGACGAATTGTTTGACTCAGCAGAGCTTACCGCCAGATAGGTCTCATCCAACTGCAGTTCCCCCGTGCCGGTTTCTGCTGTATTGCCATACATCCATCTACCTACTCCAAAGAGACCCACAGCAAGAAATAAAAACAAAACGGCAAATCTAATCGCTTCATGCTTATGGCAAGCAAGCCATTCCCGAATAGCATCCAAGCTATCCCTCCTTTCGCATCCATTGACAACATACGCGAAAAGACACAGAAACATTCAGCATTCCGAAAATATTTCTCCACTTGGTCAGCAAAATAAAAAGGTTAGGAAAGGAACCAGTGGCCCCTCTCCCAACCTTATGCACAGGTTCGGTTCATTCCGATATTTTTTTACCCTTGAATGCGCTGTTCTTGAACTTCTGAAGGATAGCGGTGTTGATGTTGTCCGGCACCAAGGTGGATACATCCCCGCCGAACATCGCGACTTCTTTGATCAGGCTGGAGCTGAGGTAGCGATAATTTTCCGAAGAAAACAGAATCACCGTCTCCAAATCTGGAGCCTGCAGTTTGTTCATCGAGGCAATGCTGTGTTCATACTCGAAGTCCTTTACGTTTCGCACTCCGCGCAAAAGCGCACAGGCACCCACATCCCTTGCCATTTCAATCGTAAGCCCACCGGTATGGCGGATGACAAGGACCTGTGGAAGGTCACGCAAAGCTTCGGCAACCAACTGAATTCTTTGTTCACCGTCAAATAAAGACTGCTTGGATGTGTTGGTCGATACGGCAACAACGATTTCGTCGAAAACAAGGGCTGCGCGAGAAATCGTATCGATATGCCCGTTTGTCAAAGGGTCAAAACTCCCCGCAAATAGTGCTGTTTTTTTCATGGAATCAACCTTCCTGATTGTAGTCGAACATTTCGATAGCGATGGTTCCATAAACGGCACGCTTCCATTTTTCGTATGGCCCGATCTGTTCAGGCAAGGTGTTTTCTTTTGCCATTTCACAGACAAATACGGTTTCTTCGTTGACCAACTGCAAGGCAATCATTTCAGTGATATCAGCCACCGTTTTTTCTTCAGCATAAGGCGGATCAAGAAAAACCAAAGAAAATTGTGTGTTCGGATTTTCCGAGGCGAAGACACGAAGATTTTTTCGCGCATCCCCTGCATAAATAGTGAATTTTTCCTCTTCCTTCGTCACTGCGATGTTTTCCCTGATTGTGTCAAGCGCTTTGCGGTTTTTTTCGAACATTACCGCTCTGTCGATCCCACGGGAAACCGCTTCGATCGATAAACCACCGCTGCCTGCAAACATATCCAGGCTGATTCCGCCATCAAAGAACGGACCGATGATATTGAACAAGGATTCTTTAACCTTGTCGGTCGTCGGGCGTGTATTGCTGCCAGGAACGCTTTTTAATCTGCGTCCTTTGTATTCTCCTGCGATAACTCGCATCTGTCCTCACCTACAAACAAATATTTTTTATTTCGGTATGTTTTCTAAAAAGAATAAGTTTTCGTTTCAAAAGCGGACACGTTGTATTCCGATTCAAGATTACTGCGGTCTTTCCTGTCAGGAAGAGCATTCTTCAGGGTCATGTCGATTTCAGGACGATGCGACAATTCCACTTTCCGGACAAAATGCAGACTGTTCAATTTTTCTGCTGTGGCCTGCGCCTCTTCTTGATCGACGTACAATAAGACATATTTCATTCTGTTGGAAACATAATGGATATAACCATATCTTTTCAAATTTTTTATCTGTCTCAATGTATAAACCCAGACAACGATTCCCTGCCTTTTGGTCACTTCTAAACTCATGTGTTTACCCCCTACTGGAAATATGTATCTGACAAGCTGCAGGCATGCTTGAATCCCCTGATTGAAAAAATGGGTCCCCTGCAGAAACCAATATATTCGGTGAAATGGCATGCGCCAATCTCTCGGAAACTTTGTCCAAAAGCACTTGTAATTCACGTTCCGCTGCACGAAAGCGATAGACGGATTCATCCAAGTCCATAATTCTCTTCGCTTGGTAAACGCGTTGTTTGATTTCCGCATAATCCGGCGCAAAGTCAGGGTAGGCTTCCACCCGCTCATATACCTCTTTCGCTTCATTAAATGCCCTTATCTTAGCGTTAGCCTCTTCATTTTTTGCCAGAAGACGCTTCATTTCCTTATAAGATGACATAGTTTCTCCGCTACAGATTGCTTCCACAAGCCGGAACGTTTGGTCTTCCAACGCAAAGTACGCTTCATTGATGATCATCTGTTTCCCCTGCCTTGTGTGTTTTGATGATGTCTACTTTGTAGTATAGCTTGAAATAACGGGCGACTCAACTGTTTTCATCGGTCTACACACTCTATTCGCTCAAAAGAATCAATTGGTAATGCTCATTTCCTGCAACAGCGTAGCGCGTCAGATAGTCATCAAAAATGACATTATCCTCTTGCAGCAGCCTAAGGAAGAGAGCGGGAACACTGTAACATTCGTCATCAAAGGCAAAGCCCGTTCGCGCATCGGGGACAACTTCCGCTAATTTTTTATCGATACGTTGATCCGATAAAGTGTAGGCTGCCGTAAAGTCATTAATGCCTGCTTCACTTGGCATAAGGTCAGCCACAGCCGCAATCAACTCTTCAGATTCCTGAAACATCGTCAAACCTCTGCGTTCCCGCAATACGCCTAATATGCTTTTGATTTGCAGGACATTTTCCTCATCCGCAGTAACGCTTCGTTCCCAGTCGCCACGTTCTACTTCATAGGATTCGTCTGAGACGACGGAATAATATTCCAAATCCAGCAGCGCCTCATTCGAAAGGAAGTACATCCCATACACCGTTTCTGTCACGTCATCAAACAGCAAAATCACAAAGCTGTCATTCTCGAACTGAATCAACGGCGTCAATTTTTTTTGTTTTTTAGACAGTGATAGCTCATACGGTGTATCGCCGACAGTAAGTTGGAAATCCCGTGCCAAGTAACCCTCATCGAGTACATTTTCCTGCGTCATGCCGATTGTGTACATGCCCGTTTCGATTTTATTTCCCAAAATATACAGAGAGCGGATGATATCATCCTTGACGCCTATTTGGATGTAGTCGTTTGCATTTGTTCCGAATACCCACCACTCACTATCTCCGTAGGCTTTACCGACGCGAATCGGCTCCCCGTGTTTGGCCGTGTAGGCGGCAATGGGCTGACCGATGTAGGATTCATAACCCGTTACCGGCAAAGGATACCCTTCATTTTCATCAATGGAAGCTTGCTCGTTCCTCGCGACGCTTGCAGGCGGCGTGGCTCGTTCTCCATTATCCACATAGAGAGGGAGCGCATAGGCTATGAAAATGAACAAAATGAACAGTGACACTACTTTAATGGAAAATTTCATCCCTATCCCTCCTTGTGATTTCTCAACGTTCAAGATGGCACAGAATACCACAATAAATCCTATTATACTCTATTTTTGTTCGATACGATAAGCTTTCCGGCGGCTGATTTTCCGGGCATCCGCTAGTTGCGGAATCGAAGACTCCATTCAAAAAAAAGAGCCGGTTTTCCGGCTCTTTTCCCTTGCTTATATTGCTTGTTTAGAAATTTGATCGTTAATGTGCATATTATTGACCAGTCCAATCGAAACGGCGGATACCAACAAACTGGATCCTCCATAGCTGACGAACGGAAAGGTGACTCCAGTCAATGGCATAAGTCCGGTCGCACCCCCAACATTGATGACTCCTTGAGCCAGGAACATAGTACCGATTCCGATACAGACAAGCTGGGCAAACGGATCTTTGATTTTGATCGCATTCTTAAAAATACGATAGACCATATAGAAAAACAGTACCATAACGAATGCGACACCCACCAACCCCAACTCTTCCCCGATGATGGACAATATGAAATCGGTGTGGGGTTCCGGCAAATAGCCTGACTTCTGGATGCTTTCCCCGATGCCTACACCGAAAAGACCGCCCCTGCTTAAAGCGTAGTACGAATTAACCACTTGGTAGCCGGAATCCTTTATATCGGCAAACGGATCGATGAATGACGTGATTCTTTCCATCTGATAGGACTGGAAGAACGGGATGCTGCTTCCGAATGTTTTCACCACGACGATGATCAGTCCATATATCGTCCCGATTGCCCCAAAAATCATTACCCCATATTTGACCTTGACCCCACTATGAAGGAACAGCACAAGGCAGATAAAAGCAATGATGGCAGCTCCGCCGAGATCGGGCTGCAAGAACACCATTACCACTGCCGCCGCCGTTATCAGGAGCGGTTTCTTCATCGTTTCGTAAAAAACATCATTGATACGAGACTGGTGTTTGGAAATGAACCAGGACAAGTAAAGGATCAGGTTCAATTTCATGAACTCGGCGGGCTGGAATCCGAAAGATCCAATGTAGATCCAACCACGCGCCCCTTTTGTTGCCGTACCCGGCCAAAGCAAAAGGTATGCCAAGATACCGAAAAGACCAAACAAAACATACGTCAGCAACTTTTCATTCTTGAGCAGACGTTTTGAGAGAAATGAAACAAACAGCGCACCGAACAAACCCAGGACAGCGAATAACATTTGCCTGTAAAAGAAATGTTCCGAATTATTGTAATCCGTCATGGCACGGTAACTGCTGGAACTGTAGACCATCAGTATCCCGAAACCTGACAGGATGATGTATGGGATCAGTAGACGCCAATCCATGTAGGAGAATTTTTTCTTGATTGCATTTTTAATCATGTAGACAACTAAACCCCTTTGTCGGCGGAATCGCTTTTCGATTGATCAAAATAGTTCGTATACATGGCATTCAAGGAAGCCTCCAAATCACTCAATATCTTGTGTCCCTCTTCTTTCGAGATGATTCCCAATTTTACGGCATAATCGACTTCACGTGAGAATCCGTACATTTGCGTATCCACTACATCCTCAAAGGCGGGACAGTTCGCAAAGCAGAGGTGTTCTTTTTGGCTATTGATTAATTTGTAGATCTTTTCAGCATCCTGCATCAAGATTTCCAAAGCAGTCGTTTTGTTGATGCTATCCATTTTAATTCCTCCCCTCAAAAATTACTTCATTCTATCTTGAATTACTCCGCATTCCTTGCGGTTGATACAAAAATTGTATGGTCTTTCAAGTCTATTATACCAAACAAATAAGTCGACGCCTACAGCCATTCATCCCCCAGCGGATTCCAGAGTAATGAAGAGAAAAAGGCCCGCGGCAATGGTTGCCAAGGACCCTTTTCCAGAATTTACTTTCGGATTATTCTGCTTTTTTCTTGCGTTTAGCAGATTTTTCGCGTTCATTTTTGTCTAAGATTTGTTTACGCAAGCGTACACTTTCAGGCGTCACTTCGCAATATTCATCTTCTCCCATGAATTCAAGCGATTCTTCCAGCGTCAATGAGCGTGGACGTTTGATCACGTTTGTAGAATCTTTATTTGCAGAACGGATATTCGTCATTTGTTTCGCTCTTGTGATGTTAACAGCAATATCGGTGTCGCGGGCATTTTCGCCGACAATCATACCTTCGTAAATTTCCACACCAGGTTCGATGAAGATCGTTCCACGATCCTCTACGCCCATGATGCCGTAGGTTGTTGTTTTGCCTGTTTCAGTAGAGACAAGCGCACCTTTGCTGCGTCCGCCGATTTTGCCTGGCAACTCTGGCAAGTACGCTTCAAACGTATGAGCCATGATACCATAACCGCGTGTAATGGATAAGAATTCAGTAGAGTAACCGATCAGTCCACGAGATGGAACTAGGAAGATGATACGGACTTGGCCATTGCCGCTGTTTTGCATATCCTGCATTTCAGCTTTGCGTTGGCTGATTGTTTCGATTACGGAACCCATGTATTCTTCAGGGGTGTCGATCTGAACACGTTCAAACGGCTCACATCTTACGCCATCAACTTCTCTGATGATAACTTCTGGACGGGATACTTGCAATTCGTAACCTTCACGACGCATGTTTTCAATCAGGATGGACAAGTGCAATTCACCACGTCCGGAAACGACCCAAGCGTCAGGAGAGTCGGTAGGATCAACACGCAAAGATACGTCCGTATGCAATTGTTTCATCAAACGCTCTTCGATTTTACGGGAAGTGACCCATTTACCTTCACGGCCTGCGAAAGGAGAGTTGTTTGTAAGGAAAGTCATTTGCAATGTAGGCTCGTCGATATGCAGAACCGGCAAAGCTTCACGATGATCAACAGGAGTCACTGTTTCACCAACAAAGATATCTTCCATACCTGAAATGGCAATCAAATCGCCCGCTTTTGCTTCTTCGATTTCGATACGGTCCAAACCAAAGTAACCGAACAGTTTTGATACTCGGAAATTCTTGGATGTGCCATCCAATTTAAGTAAGGATACTTGGTCCCCAACTTTGATTGTGCCACGGAATACGCGTCCGATACCGATACGGCCAACAAAGTCACTATAGTCAAGTAAAGCTACTTGGAATTGCAATGGTTCAGCAGAGTTGTCGATTGGAGCTGGAATGTGTTCGATGATTGCATCAAAAACGTTATCCATTGTATCTTCTTGTTCAGTTGGATCATCTGACATGCTTGAAGTACCATGCATTGCAGAAGCATAGACAACCGGGAATTCCAATTGTTCGTCATCAGCGCCCAATTCGATGAATAATTCCAGAACTTCATCAACAACTTCAGCTGGTCTGGCAGTCGGTTTGTCGATTTTGTTTACTACGACGATAGGAATCAGTTTTTGCTCCAAAGCTTTTTTCAATACGAAACGCGTTTGCGGCATCGTACCTTCGTAAGCATCGACAACAAGCACTACACCATCAACCATACGCATGATACGTTCAACTTCTCCACCGAAATCCGCGTGGCCTGGAGTATCCATGATGTTGATGCGTGTACCTTTGTATTGTACGGCTGTATTTTTCGCCAAGATCGTGATCCCGCGTTCTTTTTCAAGATCGTTGGAGTCCATTGCGCGTTCCATAAGCTCAGTTCTAGCGTTCAATGTATCCGATTGTTTCAACAATTCATCTACTAATGTTGTTTTACCATGGTCAACGTGGGCGATGATTGCAACATTACGAATATCTTTTCTAAATTCCATTTGTTGTTTTCCTCCAAAATTTTACTTGTTTTTCACTGCTGTTTGATATGCCAACTGCTACTGCCATTATATAGTCGATCACAATTCTGAATTTGAACTTCCCATCAGTTTTCGTTTGCGGAATAGGTGAAAACCCGCTGAAAACTCATGAAGACAACTATCAACTTGTCCAGTCTATCACCTCCGGAACCATTTGGAAAGAAAAAAGTTCAATGTAACGGCTTTCTTGAAAAAGTTTTTCTTTCGGATGTCACTCCGCCTTGGATGCCCGTGGCCAGCACGGATTCAGGGCCCTGCCTTCTTTATGGATTTATGCGCAAAAAGAGACATAATCCAGAATGATTATGCCTCTGTTTTTTTCATTGCTTCCTACATGTTTTTGATGACCAGTTCCGCAAATCCGGAGCAGCTGACTTTTTGGGCAGCTTCGTCCTTCATCAGATAATAGAAATCGCGTGTCACCGTTTTGTTGGCAATCGTCTTTTCGATGCCACGGGTGATCAAGTCGCTAACTTCGTTCCAGCCGAGGTACTCGAACATCATGGCGCCAGACAACAACACTGAGGAAGGATTCAATTCATCCAAACCGGCATATTCCGGTGCAGTGCCGTGTGTTGCTTCGAAAATGGCATGTCCAGTGTCCTCATTGATGTTAGCCCCCGGTGCAATCCCGATTCCGCCCACTTGAGCAGCCAACGCATCAGAAATATAGTCACCGTTCAGGTTCAATGTAGCGATGACGTCATAGTTCTCAGGGTTCATCAAAATTTCCTGTAGGAAGATGTCAGCGATCCGGTCCTTGATGATCAACTTGCCTCCCGCAATAGCGTCTTCATAAGCTTTATCCGCTGCCGCTCTGCCGTCTGCAGCTTTTACGGCATCGTATTGGGCCCAAGTGAAGACTTTATCGCCGAATTCGCGCTCAGCTAAAGCATAGCCCCATTTTTTGAAGCCGCCCTCTGTGAATTTCATGATGTTGCCTTTATGGACCAACGTCACGGAAGTACGTCCATTTGCCAATGCATACTGGATGGCGCTGCGGATCAAGCGTTCCGATCCTTCGATCGAAACTGGCTTGACGCCGATTGCTGATGTCTCAGGGAAACGGATTTTGTCTACGCCGAATTGGGTCTGCAGAATCTCGATGATTCGTTTTGCCTCTTCGCTTTGCGCTTCAAACTCGATCCCCGCGTAGCAATCTTCGGTATTTTCCCGGAAGATGACCATATCGGTTTTTTCAGGTTCTTTCAGTGGCGTCGGCACGCCTTCGAAATAACGGACAGGGCGCAGACAGACGAACAGATCCAACGTCTGACGCAAAGCGACGTTCAAGGAACGGATTCCTCCGCCGATCGGTGTCGTCAGTGGTCCTTTGATGGCCACTAAATGCTCACGGATAACATCCATGGTCTCGTCAGGTAACCAAGAACCGGTCAAATCGAAAGCCTTACCACCTGCCAGCACTTCTTTCCAAATTACTTTCCGGGAATCGCCGTAAGCTTTTTCAACTGCGGCTTCAAATACTTTTTTGGATGCTTGCCAAATTTCTGGACCGATGCCATCTCCTTCAATGAAAGGGATAATCGGAAAATCAGGTGTATGCAACCCTGTTTCATTCATAACAATTTTTTCGCCAACTGTCATTGTGCAGTACCTCCAATAGTTTCTTTTTCGGATAAAGAGATGTAAGTCAGGTTAACGGCTCCCACGTATTTTGAACGCGGACGGATCAAGGTAGCTTCACGCTTTTGTTCAAACACATGCCCTAACCACCCAGAAACACGGCTCATTGAAAACAATAATGTGAAGAGGTCATGTTCTATCCCGAAGCAGTGATAAACAGTGGCCGAGTAGAAATCCACATTCGGAATCAAGCCTTTTTCCTTCAATAGATAGTCCTCTACTTCGCAGGAAAGGTCATACAAATCTTCTTTTCCGAATTCCTGAGTCAATTCCTTAGCCATGCGTTTTAAATGTTTTTTGCGGGGATCTTCCGTCTTGTAGACACGGTGCCCAAATCCCATGATTTTTTCTTTATTGTCCAATTTTGATTTCAAATAGCCCGGAACATCTCTGGTGTCTGATTCAGCAATTTCAGAGAGCATATCGAATACGCGCTCATTTGCGCCACCATGCAAGGGGCCTTTGAGAGCTCCGATAGCACCGGTGATACAAGAATAGACATCCGTCAGCGTAGAAGCTGCAACGCGTGCAGTGAAGGTTGATGCGTTAAGGTCGTGATCGGCATGGAGTACCAAACAATGATTATACGCTCTGACCAAATCCGGATTCGCCTCTTCGCCTGTCAACATATACAGGAAATTGGCTCCGAACGACAAGTCCTCACGTGGCGCAATCGGATCCAAACCTTTGCGTAATCGCGCGAATGCGGCTACAATCGTCGGAATTTTTGCTTGTATCGAGATTGCTTGAATATAGACAGAACGTTCGTCCATATCTTCCGCATACGGATCGAATACACCCAATAGTGAGACAGTCGTGCGCAATACACTCATCGGGTGCAAATTTTGGCGGCACTGGATTTTCAGGCAAGCAATGACACTTTCAGATAAGGCCATATGCGTGTGAAGATCGTGCTTTAACTGCGCAAATTCTTCCCGGTCAGGCATTCTTGAATTCCACAACAAAAAGATGATTTCCTCAAACGATGCATCCTTTTCCACTAATTCGTCGATATTATATCCTGAATAGGATAATTGTCCCTCAACAATTGCGCTTAGGGAGGTTTCTGATACGACAACGTCTGCTAATCCTTTATGTACTTCCATGATTTTTCTCTCCTCTCAAAAACCTCTCTTCAGCAAATTGGAAGGCTTGCTGCTTAATAAGCAAGCCCCATTTTTTTACGGATCACCATCGGCAGGATGCCTCCGTTACGGTAGTAAGTCATATCCACTTCAGAATCAAAACGGGCAATGGTCGTGAATTTGATTTCTTGGCCATCTGATTTGACTGCCGTCACCGGAATTTCTGCATGGATGCCGACACTATCGTTCAAATCGATCGTGATTTTTTCCGATCCGTCCAGTCCCAAACTTTCCGCATCTTGGCCTGCCTGGTATTGCAAAGGCAATACGCCCATCATCACAAGATTCGAACGGTGGATTCTTTCATAGCTCTTGGCGATGACTGCTTCGACCCCAAGTAGTTTGACACCTTTGGCAGCCCAATCGCGGGATGAACCCATCCCATAATCGTCCCCGGCAAAAATCACTAATCCGGTTCCGTTTTGACGGTATCTTTCTGATGCATCAAAGATACTCATCTCTTCGCCGGTCGGCCAGTAAATCGTGAAACCGCCGTCTTTGCCGGATACAAGTTGATTGCGGATACGCATATTCGCCAACGTACCGCGCATCATGACTTCATGATTTCCGCGTCTTGCGCCGTATGAGTTGAAATCACGGACGCCCACGCCTTTAGAAGACAGATATTGACCAGCTGGTGTGCTGATGTCGATGCTTCCTGCAGGGGAAATGTGATCGGTCGTAACCGAGTCACCGAATTTACCCAATACCGATAGCCCATTCAAAGATACGATTGGTTTCGGCTCAGGCGATAAATTCTCGAAGAATGGCGGATTTGCGATGTAAGTCGATCCCTCTTCCCACTGGTACAAAGCGTCGTCATTCGTTTCGATCGCATTCCATTCAGCATTGTCATCAAACACATGCAGATACTCTTCTTTGAATATCTCAGGTGTCACAAAATCACGGATCATCGCTTCGACAGCGTGTCTTTCCGGCCACAGATCAGCTAAGTAGACGGGTTGACCATCTTTTCCGTTACCGATCGGCTCGGTTTTCAGATCGATGTTCATCGTGCCTGCCAAAGCATAAGCGACTACCAAAGGCGGTGATGCCAAGTAGTTGGCTTTGACCAATGCGTGGATCCGTCCTTCAAAGTTACGGTTTCCGCTCAATGCGCTTGAAACCAATAAGTCATTGTTTTTGATTGCTTCTTCCACTTCAGGCAAAAGCGGCCCTGAATTTCCGATGCAGGTCGTACAGCCGTAGCCAACTGTATTGAAGCCCAGTTCTTCCAGATAAGGCAGTAACCCGGCGTTATCCAAGTAAGCAGTGACTACTTTTGATCCGGGTGCCAACGAAGTCTTGACGTATTTCGGAACGTTCAGTCCCAACTCCACTGCTCTTTTCGCCAATAATCCGGCACTCAACATTACGTATGGATTCGATGTGTTCGTGCAGCTTGTGATGGCCGCGATCGCAATGTCGCCTGTTTTCATCTTCACTTCTTCTCCATCGAGGATCAGCGAGACTTCTTTTTCTTTTTCATCTTCGGACAATCCAAATCCGGCATTGCCTTTCGGCGCAACCAAGGACCTTTGGAAATCTTCTTTCAATTTCGATACCGGCACCAGATCTTGAGGGCGTTTCGGTCCTGCAACATTCGCCTCGATTGTGCTCAAATCGATTTCAACGACTGTGGTATATTCCGGTTCCGGATCCTCAACGCGATAGTAAAGATCATTTGCTTTAACGTATTCTTCTACTATAGAAACATGTTTTTCGTCTCTGCCTGTCAACGTCAAGTAGTTAAGCACTTCATCGTCAACCGGGAAGAAGCCGCAGGTCGCACCATATTCGGGCGCCATGTTGGCGATTGTCGCACGATCCGCCAATGTCATGGAAGATAATCCCGGACCGAAGAATTCGACAAATTTTCCGACTACTTTCATTTCACGCAATTTTTGGGTGACTTTCAATGCCAAATCGGTTGCGGTAGCTGCTTCCTGCAATGAATTGATGAAGCGTACACCTACGACTTCAGGAACAGGGAAGAAGGAAGGCTCGCCAAGCATGCTGGCTTCCGCTTCGATTCCGCCGACTCCCCAGCCCAATACGCCAAGCGCATTTGCCATCGTCGTATGCGAATCCGTACCCACCAAAGTGTCAGGAAAAACTAAGCTTCTGTTTTCATCGATTGCTTTTTCGGTGACGACTGATGCCAAATATTCAATATTGACTTGGTGTACGATACCAGTAGCAGGCGGTACAGCGCGATAGTTGTCGAATGCTTTTTGCGCCCAACTCAAAAATTGATAACGTTCCTGATTGCGCAAGAATTCCATGCGCATGTTAGCGATTAAGGCTTGCGGGGATCCGAAGTTATCGACTTGTACGGAGTGATCGATGACCAGATCAACCGGCACTTCCGGATTGATGATCGCTGGATCTCCGCCTAAATCAAAGACTGTTTTTCTCAAGGAAGCCAAGTCAACGACTGCCGGCACTCCTGTGAAATCCTGCAGGATAACGCGGGAAGGTTTGAAAGGTATTTCGCCCTCGTTCGTTTCTGTTGCACTCCAGTTAGATAAAGTGACAACATGTTCTTCCTTGATGCCGCTTTCTCCTACCTGACGTAACAATGATTCAAGCAGAACTCGGATCGAGTAAGGCAGTTTAGCGATTTTTATTTTTTCATTGTTTTCTAATTTTTTTAATTTATAGTACTCATACTGATGACCATTTAAACTAAAAGAAGCTATGGCATTTTGATTAAAATCTGACATTGTATAACCCCCATTTATCATCTATTTCACATTCAACTCACTTAATACGAAAATTATAACCATAATTTAATCAAATGTAAATGTTTTAAATAAAAAAAATACCGCAAGGACGCGCGAACAATCAGAAAAACCTTACATGAGTTTGTAAGGTTTTTCATTAGAAAAAATGAGAGAGTTGCTTCCAATCACTCCTAAAATGAGATTCACCCTCATGAATCATCATTAAAAAGGCTCTTATATACTCATTTATTTATCATTTTTTGATTTTTTCTCACATTTACTATTTTTAATCTAATTCTCTTTCTGAGAAAAGTAATTTCATTTTTCAACACAAGTGAATAAAATCGTTTAAATCATGCCTTTTGATGTCATGAATCCTGACATCTTTCGTGAACCAAAAAAAAGTGAACAAAATACATTATTCTGTATCTTGTCCACTTTATTTTAATCTTAATGAGATTCTGACACTCATTGCCATTCGTTCCGGATCTCCTGGAAAGCATATCTGTTGGCGACAATCACCGCATTATACTGCAGCAGGTTTATTTTTTCTCCCGTAACTTGTCTATAGATCAAACCTACCTCTTCGGCTATGACCAATCCTGCAGCGATGTCCCATGGAGCTAAGGAAGGAGCGATATAAGCTATCAATTTGCCGGAAGCAACCCATGCCGTTTCCAAGCCTGCAGAGCCATTGACGCGCAAACCACTGCTGTTTTTTGCGATTCTGCGCGCTTCATCTGCATCTGCGACCACCAATCGGTTACTGATTGCGACCAACCCTTCCGATAAAGGCAACTCCTCCACCATCGGCAGCCTCCGATCATTGCAATACGCCCCATTGCCGCGAACGGCAAAATAAAGCTCGTCCCTTACGACATCATAAATATATCCCAAATGACCGACACCATCTTCATAGATACCGATCATGATGGCAAAATTTGCTCTCTGCTTGATGAAATTGAGGGTGCCGTCAATCGGATCGATGATCCAGACAATCCCTTCCAGATCCCGTATATCATGCCCTACGCTTTCTTCTCCCAAAATGCGCTCAGCCGGGAAATGCGCAGTGATTTTCTCATACAGGAACACCTCGATTTCTCGATCCATGTTTGTCACCAGATCCGTTCGCGATGTTTTTTCTTTAATTTCAAGCTCCTTGTTGAAAGATTCCCGCAGCAAGTCTGCAGCTTCATGCAACCAAGACTTGATCAGGCTATGTCTTCTATCGATCTGATCCATCCGGCTCCCCCCTTCTGCCACTCTTCAATCTGCGACTTATCCAGTCATTTAACGCTCCCCTAGAAAAATTTTGCTTTTTTCGCTTTTCTTTATTTCCTGCAGCACTTTGTACAAAGAATAACCAGATTCTTTCTCGAACTGATTGCCGTATTTCTTTTCCTGACCGACTGAAGGCAGCACCGTCTTAAATTCACGGTAAGCCTGCATAAAATCTTCTTTGCTGATTCCACTTTCATAAGCACGCTCGACCGCATTCCATAAAGAGATGACTTTGACGATTTCCTCTTTGGACCACTCCACTTCGAACGGATAGTCGTAATGTTGCATATTATTCCCTCCATCTGATTCCTGTTTCTACTATATTATACATGACAAAAAAAATAAAGAGAATCCGGACCCGGATTCTCTCTACTTGTGACTATTTTGGAATTAGATGTGGATTGGCATACCCAAAGCCAATTCGGCAGCGTCCATGATTGTTTCGGATAATGATGGATGACCGTGGATTGTCAACGCGATATCTTCCGCGTTCATTCCAGCTTCAATCGCCAAACCAAGCTCAGCGATGATTTCGCTTGCGTTCACACCGGCAACTTGCGCGCCGACAAGAACGTTATCTTCTTTTGTCGTAACCAAACGGACAAAGCCTTCTGTTTGGTTCAACGATAAAGCACGGCCGTTTCCTGATAATGGGAATTTAGATGCTTTTACGTCCAGACCCTTGTCTTTCGCTTCAGCAGCGGTAAAACCGATGGTCGCTAATTCAGGATCCGTAAAAGCAACCCCTGGCATAGAGCGGTAATCAACGGCAGAAGGATGTCCGGCAATTGCTTCAGCCGCAATTTTAGCTTCGTAGCTAGCTTTATGAGCCAATGCAGCACCTGGAACGATATCTCCGATCGCAAAAATGTGTTTTACATTTGTGCGGCCTTGATTATCAACTTTAACCAAGCCACGTTCAGTCATTTCAACTCCAACTACTTCAAGTCCTAGGTCATCCGTATTCGGACGGCGACCGACAGTAACCATCACATAGTCAGCTTCGATAACTTCCTCTTTACCGTTTGCTTCATATTTAACCGTTACGCTGTCTCCGTTATCAACAGCTTCTTTAGCCATTGCTTTCGTGACGACTGTAACACCTTTTTCTTGGAATGATTTTTCAACAAATTTAACCATATCTTTTTCGAATGTCGGCAAAATTTGTGGAGAGCCTTCAAGAATAGTCACTTCAGCGCCTAAGTTAGCGTATGCTCCGCCCAGTTCAGTACCGATGACACCGCCACCGACGATGACTAATTTTTTAGGAACTTCAGTCAAATTCAATCCACCAGTGGAATCGATGACGCGTCCGCCAAATTTGAAACCTTTGATTTCGATTGGACGGCTACCAGTAGCGATGATCGCATTTTTGAAAGTATATGTTTGTGCTGCATCTTCGGTGAAGACACGCAATGTTTCTCCGTCATTGAAGAATGCATTTCCACGGATGATTTCAACTTTGTTTTTCTTCAGCAAGTACTCGACACCGGAGGTCAATGTTTTGACGACTTTATTGTCTTTCCATTCTTGTGTTTTCGAGAAGTCCAGTTTCACATTTTCAGTTGTGATACCGAAAACAGAGGAATCCAAAGCTTCTTGATAATGATGTCCAGCAGAAATCAAAGCTTTTGAAGGGATACAACCGACGTTCAAACAAACGCCTCCGATCCATTCTCTTTCGATGATTGCTACTTTTTGTCCTAATTGTGCAGCGCGGATGGCAGCTACATAGCCACCAGGTCCTGCTCCAACAACAACTGTATCTAATTCAACTGCGAAATCGCCTACTACCATTGTCTATTCTCACCCTTCCATCAATAATAATTCTGGATCAGCCAATAATCTCTTAATGTTGTTCATTGCTTTTTGAGCAGTTGCGCCGTCAACGATACGGTGGTCGAAACTCAATGAAAGTTTCATAACGCGACCGACTGCCAATTCGCCTTCTGCATTGACGATAGCTTGTTGTGCGATCGTTCCAACACCTAGGATGGCCACTTCAGGGTAGTTGATGACTGGCGTGAAGAATCCGCCGCCAACAGAACCGATGTTGCTGATAGTAACAGAACCGTTTCTCATATCCGCAGCTGCCAGTTTGCCGTCATGGGCTTGAGCTGCCATGTTATTGATTTCATCGGCAATTTTGAACATGCCTTTTGTATTTGCATCTTTAACGTTCGGTACGTATAGACCGTTGTCTGTATCTGTAGCGATACCGATGTTGATGTAGTTCTTCAATACGATTTCTTGAGCAGCGTCGTCGATTGAAGCGTTCAGAATAGGGAAGTCACGTACAGTCGCTGCCAAAGCCTTAACGACATACGGCAAGAAAGTAAGTTTTGTTCCTTGTGCTGCAGCAACATCTTTGAATTTCTTGCGGTGATCCCATAATTTGGACACTTCAACTTCATCAAACAAGGTTACGTGAGGCGCTGTATGCTTGCTGTTGACCATTGCTTTCGCAATCGCTTTTCTCATCGGAGACATTTTTTGACGTGTTTCCGCTTCGCCCATAGTGGATGTGAATGGTTGAGCTGGCGCTGCAACTTGTGTTGCTTGGGCAGCTGCCGCTACTGGAGCCGCTTGGACTGCCGCTTGTGCCGAAGCTTGAGCTTGCGCTGCTGGAGCCACAGCTTTTGCTGCCACTGGAGCTACTCCGCTGAAGTTATCAATATCTTCTTTCAGTACACGACCACCTTTTCCAGTCGGTGCAACTGCAGTGATGTCGATGCCTTTTTCGCGTGCGTATTGACGGACGGATGGCATAGCCAAAACTTGCTTGTTAGGATTTGCTGCTGCAACCACGCCTGATGATGCTGGTGCAGTTGAAGCTGCGGCAGGTGCTGCGGCTGCTTTTGGTGCTGCGGCTGCTGCAGCCGGGCCGTTTTGGCCTGGTGCATCGATTTCCACCAATACATCGCCGATGACTGCAACTGTGCCTACTGGCGCTACGATGCGGACTACTCTGCCTGTAACAGGCGATGGAATCTCTTCAACAGATTTGTCGTTCTGCACTTCAACCAATGTATCATCTTCATTGATCATATCGCCTTCTTTGATGGGCCAAGAAACGATTTCACCTTCCATGATACCCTCGCCTAAAGCAGGCAACTTGAATTGGAACAGTCCTCCGGTTGAAGCTGCAGGTGCTGCAGGTGCTGCAGGTGCTGCTGGCGCTACAGCTGTTGCAGGAGCTTCAGCGCCTTCATTTTCATAACCTGGTGCATCGATTTCCACCAATACATCACCGATGACTGCAACCGTACCTACTGGTGCAACAATTTTCAAGACTTTCCCGGTTACTGGGGACGGGATTTCTTCGACTGATTTATCATTTTGTACTTCTAATAATGTGTCATCTTCATTGATGGTGTCGCCTTCTTTGATTGACCAAGAAACGATTTCACCTTCCATGATACCTTCGCCTAGAGCAGGCAACTTGAATTTAAAAGACATTTTCTTAACTTCCCTTCATTTGTCTATTTTTGGATTTCCGACGCACAAAAGCGAACAAATACAATTCTCTTGGATATGGAATTGTATTTGTTCAAGCTTTCAGCTCTTAGAAATGATAAGTTTCTCTTACTTTGTTCTCGATATCAGTAGCATTCGGTAACCAAATGTTTTCTGCTTGACCGAACGGGAAGACAGTATCCGGAGCAGCTACACGTCCAATAGGAGCTTCTAACGATAACACTGCACGTTCAGAAATTTCGGACATGACCATTGCGCCCACACCAGCTTGACGCTGTGCTTCTTGGACTACTACGACACGGCCCGTTTTTTGTACAGAGGCAATGATCGTTTCGACATCCAGTGGAGCAACAGTACGCAAATCGATTACTTCAACCGAAATACCTTCTTTTTCAAGTGTTTCTGCAGCTTTGATGGCTTCGCGGACCATAGCGCCGTAAGTGATGACGGACACGTCAGATCCTTCTTTTGTGATGGCAGCTTTGCCGATAGGAACAGTGTACGCTTCTTCAGGAACTTCATCACGGAATGAACGGTACAATTTCATGTGCTCCAAGAAGACAACGGGATCGTTGTCGCGGATAGCTGAAATCAACAAACCTTTTGCATCGTATGGGTTCGAAGGGATAACCACTTTCAAACCAGGTGATTGAGCCATCAAGCCTTCCAAGTTATCCGAGTGCAATTCAGGTGTATGCACACCGCCACCGAAAGGAGAGCGGAAAACGATAGGCAGATTACGCGTGCCTGCCATGCGGTAACGTGTACGTGCAGCTTGCGCTACAACTGTATCCATTACTTCAAATACAAAACCGAAGAATTGGATTTCCGCAACGGGACGGAAACCTTCCAATGCCAAACCGAATGCCAAACCACCGATACCGGATTCAGCTAAAGGAGTATCAAACACGCGGTCTTCACCGAAACTTTCTTGAAGTCCTTGTGTCGCACGGAATACACCGCCGTTTTTACCAACGTCTTCTCCGAAGATCAAAACGTTTGGATCGTTTGCAAGTTCAATTGCAAGCGCATCAGTGATGGCTTGGATCATAGTTAATTGTGCCATGATTATTTAGTCTCCTTTGCTTCGTAGTACGCGATTTGTTCTGCCATAGTTTGGTTAGGTTCTTCGAACATGCTCTTCAAGAAGTCAGATACTTTTTGTTTAGGAGCTTGGTCAGCTTCCTTGATGGCATCTTTGATTTCTGCTTTGACTAATTCGATTACTTCATTTTCTTTTTCTTCAGACCATAAACCTTTTGCCGTCAAAAATTTACGCATGCGGATCAATGGGTCTTTTGCTTGCCAGCCTTCCAATTCAGCAGTGTCACGGTAACGCGTTGGATCATCACCTGATAAAGTGTGTGGACCAAAGCGGTAGCATATTGTTTCGATCAATACAGGGCCATTTCCTGCAACAGCATATTCTCTTGCTTTTTTAGTTACGGCGTATACAGCCAGCATGTCCATTCCGTCTACCTGGATACCAGGGATTCCGGCAGCCATAGCTTTTTGTGCCAAAGTTTGAGCAGCGGTCTGCACGTGGCGAGGTGTTGAAATCGCCCATCCGTTGTTTTGGATGAAGAACAAAGCAGGTGCTTTGTAGGACCCGGCAAAGTTGATGCCTTCATAGAAATCCCCTTGAGAGCTTCCGCCGTCACCAGTATATGTGATCGCTACATTTTTCTTATTGCGTTTCTTCAAGCCCAACGCGACTCCGGCAGCTTGCACGTATTGTGCGCCGATGATGATTTGTGGTGGTAAAGCTTTGATATCTTCAGCGTATTTATTGCCATCCACGTGGCCTCTTGACCAAAGGAAAGCTTGCGTCAACGGCAAACCGTGTTTGACCAGTTGAGGAACATCACGGTAACCAGGCAACAAAACATCTTCCTTCTCGATTGCTGCGATACTTCCTAATTGGCTTGCTTCTTGACCGGCTGTCGGCGCATAGAAGCCTAATCTACCTTGACGATTCAACGCAGTTGAACGTTCATGTAAAATTCTGGACCATACCATATCTGTCATGAATTGAACCAATTGTTCATCAGAAAGATCTGGCATAAGGTCAGGGTTTACAATATTCCCTTCTTCATCCATGATTTGGACCATGCGAAAATCTGTGTTCGTGCTGCTTAATAATGCGTCAATGTCGATTTTTGTTTGTTTTGTAGCCATGCTAACACTTTCCTCTCTATTCCTTGATATTTCATCTCTGTCGATGAGGTTTATACAGATGAATTCAACTGTATCAATTCACAGTTGTTACATGAATAATTTACCACGCATCCGAGATATATGCAAGGCAAAAGGAAAGTTTTCATATTTTGTGCACAGAATATCGGCTGCTACTTAATTGTAAGCGTTTAACATCAGTGTTTTGTTCAGTATGTAACGAACATTGTTTTTGTATCTGTGTTTTATTATTGATTCATTATTATTATGTATGTTTACAGATTGCCGCAATCAGACACAAAGACTCTGTATTAAAACTCCACGAAAACTGTTTCTATTAAAATTGTAAATCATTGATGGAATAGGCTTTCAAAAGTATAACAGTCTTTTTATTATAACTACCCTTTTTGGGATAACCAGTTTCAGCACTTTTTCATAACCAGTTTGCTATTTTTTCGCGGCTTTCAGCCCGCTATTCCATTCATTCACGAAATCACAATCTCATCACTATGAAAATAGGATTAAAACGCATGTGCACTCCTCTCAAAAATAAAGAAAAAAGGCCATTTCAATTAAGAAATAACCTTTTTTATAAAAATTTATGCTGAAACTTATTTTAAACTAAACCTTGATAAATCATAGCATCGGCAACTTGCACAAACGCCGCGATGTTGGCACCGGCTAAATAGTTGCCTGGTATGCCATATTCTTCAGCTGTTTTTTCAGCTGTCTTAAAGATGTTTGCCATAATCTCTTGCAACTTGCCGTCGACTTCTTCGAATGTCCAATGACTATGGGCACTGTTCTGCGCCATTTCCAGCGCGGAAGTCGCTACTCCGCCTGCATTGGCTGCTTTTGCCGGCCCATAAAAAATGTTATTGTCCGCATAGATTTCTACAGCTTCCAGAGTGCTCGGCATGTTTGCGCCCTCGCTGACACAATAAACGCCAGCTTTGACTAATCTTTCAGCTTGTTCTTTGTCGATTTCATTTTGGGTTGCGCTAGGCAAGGCAATATCGTAGTTCAGATCGAAGTCCCACACGCTGCCAGCTTTATATACCGCTGTCGTTTTTTCGGCAGCATAGGCAGTCAATCTTTCGCGACGAACTTCTTTGATATCCTGAAGCAATGCAACATCGATACCTGATTCATCGTAGATATATCCGTTGGAATCGGAACACGCCACAACGGTTCCGCCAAATTCATGAACTTTTTGGATAGCATAAATGGCAACATTTCCACTTCCGGATACTACCACTTTTTGGCCGGCAAACGATTTTCCGTTCGCTTTCAGCATTTCTTGTGTATAGTAGACTAGACCGTATCCCGTCGCTTCTGTACGAGCCAAACTTCCGTTCATGACCACCGGTTTACCGGTCAGAACGCCTGTCTCAGCGCCGTTCAAGCGTTTGTATTGGCCATACATGTAGCCGATTTCGCGTCCTCCGACACCGATATCGCCAGCAGGGACGTCCAAAGTAGGACCGATGTGTCTTTGCAGCTCAGTCATGAAGGATTGGCAGAAACGCATCACTTCTGCATCCGTTTTGCCCTTAGGATTAAAATCAGATCCACCTTTACCGCCGCCGATCGGTAATCCGGTCAGGCTGTTTTTGAAGATTTGTTCGAAACCTAAAAATTTCAGGATGCTTTCGTTGACGGTCGGGTGGAAACGCAAACCGCCTTTGTATGGTCCGATTGCTGAATTGAATTGGACACGGAAGCCTTTGCTGACTTGAACGTCCCCTTTGTCATCCATCCAAGGAACACGGAAGGAAACGGTGCGTTCAGGTTCTACCATTCTTTCAAGGATGTTCCATTTTATGTAGTGCGGATTCTTTTCCAAAGCTGGTTCGATCGTGTCGAACAACTCTCTTACCGCCTGTAAGAATTCTTTTTGGTGAGGGCCTCTGTCTTCAACCTTTTTATAGACTTTTTCAATATAATCTTTAGCAACTGTCATAAAAATCATCTCTTCTTTCGCTATAAAGTTAAAAAAACCTCACACCGTCGTGTAATCATTTTTTCATTTTCCTATTTTACACATACCTCATCTTTATTACAAGGGAAAAGATCGGTCTAGCTTTTTTTTTTCGAAACGTGTACTATGT
>NZ_JBAVFV010000040.1:0-5028 GCF_049684335.1 Trichococcus sp. | reverse complement strand
AAAATCCCAGCCGCTTTTCTTATTTATTTTTGCGATATTTTCTCAATAATAAGGCACCAGCGATTGAAACGCCGCTGATTGAAAGTCCAGTCAACAGATAGGGGGTGCGGTATGTCAAGACGATGGTATGTTTGCCTGCGCTTATTGGCACCGCCAGCAGACCATTCAGAGCAGTGGTTGTTTCTGCCACTGCCCCATCGATCGTCACTTCCCAGCCTTCGCTGTAGGGAATCGTCGTCAACAATACTTCATTTTCAGCCTCGATTGTGACGGAACCTGTGATGTGGGTCTGTCTGAACGAGGAGATCGTCATGCCTTCTGCCTGGCGATCTGAAATGGTTTCCTCGAACAGAGCTTTATTCAATTCGTAAAGTTTTAGGTCCTGTACCCGAATCGAATCCTCGCGCAGTTCGATTGTAAAGGTGATGTTTTCACCCTGTTGGTTGCTTGCGATGTTGATGACTTGATCATTCCGGAAGGTCGTATAATAATCCAACTTCACATTATTCACATAAAGCGTAGCATCATCGTCATTGATGCCTGCATCCAGAATCAGATAATAAGGATTGTCGCTCGTAGGTGTGAACTGGAATTCGATTCTGGAGATTGCACCATCCACAGACCGATAGTAGGTTGTGTTCTGTGCATCACCGGCAGCGGATGTGACATTCTGGAAAACGTTGGAATCGAACGGACGCAAGGAGAAATAAGGTTCGATGGTTTCCTGATTGTTGAAGGCATCCAACAGCTGTTCCTGCATCAATATGGGCTGATCCTCGATCAAATCAAGTTCCAACACACTTTCGGAAACCCCAAATGCCAATGGCAACGCATATGGATTTTCGTAGGTGGTGGATCTATCCGTTTCTGAATAAAAATTGTACTGGGTCAGATCCGGGCGGGTGGAGTTGCGGTTCAACCGATATACGCCGTCGTTGAGGTCATAAAATGTTTCTGGCAACTTCTTGTCCTGAATGAAATATTTCACGCCGAACAGTGCATCCGTAAACAAAGTTCCGGTTGAGTAAACGATAAACCCGTTCCCGTCCGGAAAGCCCAATGATCCGAACAAGGCGGGAATCTCCTTTTCGAAAGTGGAGCTGAAATGATTGATTCCGGCATAATTCGCTTGAAAGCTGTCATTTTTGGAGCGTTGGAACGTTTTTTCAATCCGATAGAACGTGTCTTCGGGTGTCCGCACATCCGCCAACATCGTATTCAGATTCGTTTGATAATCGGCGAATTCGTCCTGCTTGACGTAGCCTAATCGAAACAAGTCGATGGCTGCATTGGCCGTCATCTCTGCGGTGACCACGAAAAGCAAAGCATAGGTCAGCCATTTTCTGGGCTGATCCCTGAGCATCAGCAACACTAGGACGAGCACCGAAACGACTGCCGTGATCAATACCTGGACAGGCTCCAGAAATTCAAAATCCTCTTTCAGGACATAGATGGCAGTGGCTGCATGGGTGATCAAAAGACAGCAGGCCAGCGAAAAGGGAAAAGGACGATAGGTACGCAACGCCCGAAAACCGTTCAACAGGAAAAAGAAGCAAACAGTGAACGAAAAACGGTAAGGGTACCAAATCGGGTATTGTCCGGCATGCCAAATTTTATTCAGAAACTGGACGTTCATCGCCAGAAAAAAGAGGGCGGTCAGCGCAAGCGACGTGAACCGTTCTTTTTTGGAGAAGGCGGGATGAAAAAAATAATAGACATACGCTGTCAGAGCGACAGTGCCGATAAAGAGATTGGGATGTCCGCTGGGCATCTGGTCGAAATTGAACGCCCCGATATAAAACTTCGAAACGACTTCGAAGGGATCATAGGCGAAACTCCAATCGATAAGGCTGTTGGCATAACTTGCTTTGCTCCCCAAGAGCGAATAAAAAGTTGGCAGCAGCAGGACGGAGGCAAAACCAGCTCCCAGCAAAGAATAACCGATGAATCGGCCTGATTGGGAGAAGAAGTGCTTCAGCTGCGCCTTCAGATTATTCGGGTCGACAACCTCTTGTCTGGAAAACGCGAAAAGGTAATAGAAGACCAGGAAAACACAAATCATGAATCCGATATAATAATTGGAAATCAACATCACTCCCAGAATTAAGCTGTAAGACAGACCGCTTTCACCCGACATCAGTTTTTCCAGACCAAGAATGATCAGAGGCAGGAAAACGAGCCCATCCAGCCACATGACGTTTAATTGATTGACGATGACATAACCCATCAAGGCATAGCTCAATGCGAAGGACGGAACTAACAAACCTTTTCCTTCGAAGCGGGAAATCAACAGATGAGCAAAAGTCAAACCCGACACGGAAACCTTCATCAAAATCAAGAGGGTAACCGCCAAGGGCAACTGGGACTGCGGAAACAACAGAAAAATCAAATTGAAAGGACTCATCAGATAATAAGCCCACAACCCCAGCATTTCTCCACCGAATGATTTTGTGAAAGAAAAGAAAATGGCGGAAGGATCGGACAATAAGGTTGTGCGGTAATAACTGAAAAAATCTACATATTGCTGGCCGAGATCGACCGTCAGCAATGTGCTATTGCCGAAAGGATAAACCCCCATGGTGGCATAAATGACCACCATTACAAATAAAGGCAGTAAGAACGAAAGGAAAAGCATATTTTTTTGCGGGGATAGAGTTGTGAAACGCTTCAGCATGCTGCACATTCCTCCTTTGAACCGAAAATTTTTTGGCATTCCTGCAGAGTCGCCTGACCGTGAGGGAACGCTCCTGATAGTTGAAGCGAATAATTCACAAGTGCTTCTGCTATTTTAGCATATCCCGCTGGTTTTATGAAGAATCCGAACGCGTCTTGGCATATCCAGCAAGGATACATGTTAAAAATTTGTTGCTTCGTTTGTAATGCATGCTTTTTTTGCTATAATAGGTTGTCGAACTATGGTTTTAGGAAGGTGTAAAATTGGAAGATAATACCCAAAGCAAAAGGAAGAGAAAATCGCATATCCCGTTTCGCTTGAACCTGCTCTTTTTTATCGTGTTCTCGCTGTTTTCCGCAGTGATATTCCGGTTGGGATACCTGCAGATCGTTCGCGGAGATGAATTCGAAGCCATTGTGAAACGTACGGAAACGACACTTGTGACGGAATCAGTGCCGCGCGGTTTGATATATGACAGAGATGGCAACATACTTGTAGGCAACGAACCACAGCATTCCATAACCTACACCAGAGGAGCAAACACGACAGCAGAGGAAATGGCGAAGGTTGCCGCTTCGTTGGCGAGTTTGATAAACGTCAACGTTGAAGAACTGACGGAGCGCGATCTGAAAGATTATTGGATAGCCGTAAACAACGAAGTGATGTTGAAGCGTCTGTCGGATGATGAAAAGCTGTTGCCGGGTTCCGAATTGTATGAAGTGGAGCTAGCGAAAATAACGGCGGAAGATATCGCTTATTCTGATGAGCAAAAAGAAATTGCCGCAATCTTTAAGCGGATGAACAGCGCGTATGCCTTGTCGACTACCAGCATAAAAAATAAGGATGTAACGGATGAAGAACTTGCCCAGGTGAGCGAAAATCTGTCCGGTCTGTCCGGTGTGGATGTCGCGACGGATTGGGTCAGGATCTACCCAGAATCCGACTTGCTGAAGAGCATATTAGGAGGGGTGACCAGCGAAAAAATCGGGTTGCCGAGCGACAAAGTCGCCACCTATTTGGCAAAAGGGTACGCCAGAAACGACCGTGTCGGGAATTCCTACTTGGAGCAAGAATACGAGTCGGTTCTCTCAGGCACGAAATCACAATGGGAAACGATCACGAATCAATCAGGCGAGGTTGTGACGCGGGAGGAATCCTATGAAGGAAAAGCCGGGGATAACCTAGTCTTGACTATCGATATCGATTTTCAAAAGGAAATCGAACAGATCGCTACCGATTTCCTGAACAGCAATGTCGATTCCTATAACGACCGGGTGTACATAGTGGCCTCGGATCCAAATACAGGAGAAATACTGGGCATGACCGGCAAACAGCGCTCGACCTCCAACGAAATTGTGGATGATGCATTGGGTGTCATCAATGCCAGTTACGGAATGGGATCGGCCATTAAGGGCGCGATGGTGCTGACCGGATACATGAGCGGTGTCATCAGTACGGATAACAATGTCATCGTCGACGAACCGCTACAATTCCCAGGTTCGAAATTGAAAAAATCTGTTTTCAACC
Source organism: Trichococcus sp. (assembly GCF_049684335.1). Taxonomy (GTDB): domain Bacteria; phylum Bacillota; class Bacilli; order Lactobacillales; family Aerococcaceae; genus Trichococcus. The sequence goes on along the minus strand of NZ_JBAVFV010000040.1, from coordinate 827 downwards.
CGAACGTCGGCAGCCAAGTGGCGATCAACGACATCGAGGCATTAGCCCGCTCGTCGAATATTTATATGGTCAAATTGGCGATGCTGATGGGGGGACAAGTAAACTATGAATCAGGAGACACCTTGAATATTTCCGCAGACCTGATCGATGAGCTGCGCAGCTACTTCGCCCAGTTCGGTTTGGGTGTGAAGACAGGAATTGACCTGCCAAACGAAGGCAGCGGATTGGCTGGGTTCGATCAGACAGCAGTTAACGTTGTCGACCAAGCATTCGGACAGTACGATCTTTACACGACCTTGCAATTATCCCAATACATCAATACCATCGCCAACGGCGGTACCCGATACGCTCCTCAGTTGGTTTCAGAAATCCGCAGTACGGATGCGAACGGAGCGCTGGGGGCTTTGGAAACGACTCTGGAGACAAAAGTGATGAATCAGGTTGATGTCGATGCGCAAGCGATGGAGCGTGTCCAGCAAGGGTTTTACCAAGTAACCCACAGCACAAACGGGACTGCCTACTCGACGTTCGGGAAGGACCCGAATAACGTCGCCGCCAAAACAGGGACCGCGGAGGCCATCTATGGTGGCACCAATGATAATCTGAAGGGTGAAAGTGTCTTCAACTCAACTTTCGTCGGGTATGCGCCATTCGATAATCCGGAAATCACTGTAACCGTTGTGGTCCCTTATCTCAGCACGGATACGGGCCGGGCTACACCGATAGCCAAGAAAGTTTTTGATGCCTACTTCAACACAGGGGATTACGCAGCAAAAGCCGAGTAACCAGTCGAATTGCGCTTCGAATAAACAAACAGAAGGTGGCGG
>NZ_JBAVFV010000039.1:0-16048 GCF_049684335.1 Trichococcus sp. | reverse complement strand
AAAAAAATCCTGCCAAAAATGAATCAGCAAAATGCACAAGCATCCTGGATGACAGGATACTTGTGCATTCTCTGATTGCGATAATGATTTATGGTCTGGTGCAGCCTGCTTAATCGTTCCAAGAGATGTCGCAACCCGGCAGTGCGCTCTGCAGCTGCGCTTGGTGTTCAGCGCTGACGTTTGCTCCGCTGATGTATAGTTTGCCTAATTTTGCCAAACCCGTCAAAGGCGCGATGTCGCTGATTGGATTCCCCTTCACATCAAGGTACCAAAGCTCCGTCAGGTTAGCCAAGGCTGTGGCATCGTTGAACTGATTATCGGCCAAATTCAGATGTCTGACTTTGGCCAAATTAGCCAAACTGTCGATGGCGCTGATCCTATTCTTAGACAGATCGAGGTAGACCAATTCAGTCAGCCCTGCCAACGATCCGGTATCGCTCACTTGCGCCCCACTTATTTCAAGGTGCGTTAGTTCAGTCAAGCCCGCCAAACTGCCGATGTCCTCGACCAGGGTATTGTTCAGATCCAGACGCGTGAGCTTCGCCAAGTTACCCAATGGCGTGAGCTCGCTTATTGCAGTATCGCTCAGATCCAGTGTCAACAGGTTTCCGAGGTCCTCAAGTCCGCTGCCGTCGCTGATTTCCGTACCGCTCAAGTCCAGTGTCATCAATTGGGCCAAGCTTGCTACGGCCCCCGCGTCGCTGATCGGCGTGTTCTCCAGTTCCAGGATGGTCAACTGCGTCAACCCGGATATGGCTGTGATGTCAGTGACTTGCGTATTGCCAAGGTTCAAGTAGCGCAGCTGCATCAAATCCGCTAAAGCAACGATATCCTCGACTTTTGTGTTACGAAGGTTCAGCGATTGGAGCCCATCCATGCTAGCTAAAGGACGGATATAAGCGACGGAGGTATCGTTCAGATAAAGCGTCGCGAGCTGTTTTAAATCAGCCAGTGGTTTGAGGTCTTCCAAATTGTTGTTGTTGTTGAGGTACAGTGTCTTGAGCTTAGTCAGATTTGCCAATGCGGCAACATCTTCTACACGGGAATGGCTGATATCCAGATATTCTAATTGCGTCAACCCTGCCAGGGCATTGATATCACTGACTTCTGTTTGGTTCAAGTGGAGTGTTCGCAGATTCGTAAAGTGTTCAATCCCGTCGATGGCACTGATATCTTTGTTACCCAGATAGAGTGCATCGACCGATTCGACATCGATTGGTGAAAGTTCACCCTCTTCTTTGCCGATCAGCTTGCGGACGTAACGTTCCATATCTTCGTCGGCGAAAATCAGCGCTTCATCGCCTTCCGTAGCCTCGTTGCCAGAACCTGTTTCTGCTTCGCTGACGGCTTGGGCGGAGCTCTCTTTGCTAGTATTCCCCCCATTCAGGCCCGAAATCGTTGTGTCTGCACAACCCGCGAACACGAGTAGGGCGAAGAGGGATAATATCCTTATTCTTTTTTTCATAAAAAACAGCCTCCTTAGGAAAATTGCGGGAGCTTACGACGGGATCCGTTCCGATAGGATCCTCAGACGATGATTGCTTAATAAGATTGCTTTGATACGAAAATGATCTGCCATACTCTCATTATAAGACTCCTCTGCTTTAAGCGCTAACATAATGGGCTTCTTTCCTGAGTTAAAACCTCGACATGCTTGCGACTCCACCTTTTTGTTCAGAAAAACAGCCCACGCTTTGGAGAGTAAATCTCCGAAACGCGGGCTGTTTTCAATGAAGTGTCTATTGGACAGTTTCCGTAGCAAGCTTGGTCGCGGATTTCCTGATTGCATAGACGAGGCTCAAGCCCAGTCCAAGCAGGACGACTGCAATGGCGACATAGAAGGCTTTCGTGAAGTCGCCATTATTGGCAGCCGCCAATGATGCCGTCACTTTCGGAGCGACGAAGGCAGCGCTGGAAAAACCGATGAAGACGATGCCGTAGTTGACACCCTGATTCGCCGGGCCGAAGTTATCCATGACCAATCCGGGAAAGACGCCCATCACACCGCCAAAGCAGAGCCCCAAAGTAACGATTCCGACAGCGAAGGCCCACACTTGGTTGACGCTGACAAGCAGGATGAAGGCAAAAATGATGGCACTGTAAATGATGATGACTGCGCGGATTTGGCCGATGCGATCAGAAATCGCGCCCCAGAATACCCGGCCGGATGTGTTGCTCAAGGAGTAGAGGCTGACATAAGCGGCTGCGGCTGATGCTGACAGCCCGAACATGGACTGCCCGATCAGCGAGGCATTCGAAGCGATCATCAGACCGGAAAAGGCACCCATCGCGAACATCAGGATCAACAGGTAGAAAGCCGGGGTTGCCAACATTTCTTTCCAGTTTTTGCTTGTGGTGATGGCTTTTGCTGGAGCTGGAGACTTTTCCTGGGTCGCAGCCTCTTGTGGAACAATTTGTTTGGGAGCTGAGCGGATGAACAAGCTGAAACAGAAACCTACCAGTGCATACGCCAACCCCATGCGCCAAAAGGCTTGGCTCACACCGTAACGTTGGATCAGCGTATTCGCGATCGGAGCCGCGATGATTGCCGCGCCACCCATGCCACCTGTGATCAAACCGGAAGCCAACCCTTTTTTATCCGGAAAAAAACGAATTGTGTTGCTGAGGCAAGCAGAATAAGCAAAGTTCTGGGCAAATCCACCGAAGATGCCGTAGATCAGGTACAACTGGAAGATGCTTGTCGCTTGTCCGGTGAACGCGAAGCTGATACCGAAAAGCACGACGCCGATGCGGGCGATCCATTTTGCCCAGCCGCGGTCCGTGAAATAGCCGCCGAAAATCATCGGAATCGGCCCCACTGCGGAATTGATCGCGAATGCCATCATGATGTCCGGCACCGCCCATCCCCGCAATTCCGCCAACGGTCCCGCGAAAACACTGAACGTGTAGACGATACCGGTGCACAACAAGATCCCCATCGAGCCGATCAGGACCACCCAACGATTTGTTTCTTTCTTCATTACTGTTCCTCCTTTTCCTAGTTCTTTTGTATTTCCAGGGATAGTGATGCTGTGTCAGCCCACTATCCCAATATTTGCTGATGCCTTTCATTTATGAAGGTTGTTCCAGTATGCCATGGAATCGGGTTATAAGGTAACACTTAATTGATATATACAGTTATAGGTTAACCTTATATGACGGGGTAGTAGTGGGGGTTTTGCTGGCCGGAGCTGAGCAGCGTGCGCGGTGCCCTGCTCCTGTGAGGGGCCGCTCACAGGAGGACGACGGTAGCTTGCGGGATCCAACTCCGACGAGCACCTCCTTCTCGGAGGAAAAGACCCATATGTGAGCCGAACTCCGGCGTAGCCTGCGTTCGCCGGAGGAAAAGCTTCCGCTCACAAAAAAACCACCCGCTACAAGAACGAATGGTTTTGATTTTTTTCATTTGACATTTGTTATCCCATGACCGCCAGAACGAACGGCATCGCGAAGATTCCGATCAGGATGGAGACGGAGTTCATGAAGGCGGAGGTTTCGACGTCCCCGCCCGCTTCGTCGGTGAATCCGGTCGCCATGGATGCAATCGGCGAAAAGAACAGCATACAGAGAATCGTCTTCACGACCATTGAGACAGGCAGGAAGAGGACGGTCAGGATGGAGAAAATCAGCGAAAAGCTGTAGCGGATGGCTAAGTATTTGAAGGCCAGCTTGAAGCGGTGCGCATCCAAGCCCAATTCTAAACCGATCCCTATCATCAGCATCGCCAGGAAAGTATTGGCGCCGCCCACCGTTGACGTGAAGGTGATGACTGCATCCGGCAACTGCAGCACGAAGAGGCGCATCAACAACAGAATCAAGTATGTATCGAACAGCGGCGAAAGGAACATGAGCTTGAGGAAGCCGCCTAAGGTCGTTTTTTGTTTCTCATCCGCCACCGACCGGGACCATCCATAACCGATTCCGGCAGCTCCGAAGGAATTGCCGACATCGAAAAGGGATGCGAAAATGATCGACTGCGGTCCCATCAATCCGGCAATATATGGCATCGCAAAGGCCCCGACATTGTAGCTGCCGAGGTTGATGATTCCGAAAGCCTGCGCTTGGCCGCCTTTCCCCTGATTTACCAGATAGCCGGTGATTTGCAGGACCAAGTTAGCGAGGAGGCCGATTGCGGTCAAAAACAACAGGTTGTAGGTGATGTCGAACGTGTTGAAACTGGTGATCAGTGCGCAGGGCAACGTGATCCGCAGTACGATTTTCGAAAATTTCGGAAAATCATCTGCGCTTACCCATCCGACCCGTTTGATGATATAGCCGATCACGATGATCAAAATCAGTGATGCGGCTTTTGCTGCTATTTCCCCCATTACGTTCCCCCTGCTCGCGTTTTTCCCTCTATTATAGCAAAAAAGCATGGCTATATCCTTTTCTTTCGCATTTTGTAACCGCGTTTCAAATCTTTTCAAAACAAAAAAATCCCGCCTGCCCCAACAAAATGGGTTCGGCGGAACTTTGAAAAAGACTTATTATTCTTCGTATTTCAGAACGGAACGCTCGCCCAACGGTTGGACTTCCCGGTTGTTGCCTTCATAATATTCGTTGAAGGCCGCAATCTGTTCCGCGGATACCTCAACCGGGTTCGCCATCACGTACCACTCGACATTTTCGGTCAGCGGCGGTGTCGTCAAAGAGCCTAGGTAATGGTAGTAGCTTTTGTTGGCTGGAAGCAGCTCGGCAACGTTCAAGCTGAGTCCGCTCGCAACGTCTGATGCTTCGTTTGCCTGCACATCATCCAGGATCGCCTGAAAGGCAGCATTTGCTGTTCCTTCTTTAAAGAAGACCGCGATGACTGCTAAGCGGCCATCCTGTGCCTTGTGGACGAAATGCAGTTCGATCGGGAAACTTTCCCCATCCACCGTATGCTCACTTGGAGAATGCAGATGGAATTGTTTCAGCTCAAAACTGCGTCCGGCGATCGTCGCTTGGCCGCCATCCTCCATTTCGATGCTGTGCCCATTATCGATAACATCGATTATCTCTTCTGCATAGTCCAGTGTCAAGGAGCCGTCCGTGGTCATCGCTTCGGCTGCACTCGTTTCGATGTTAATTGGGGATTGCATCGCGCCGGATTCGAAGTCCCATTCATCCTGGTTCTCATAATCCAAATGCTCTTCAGCTGCTGCTTCGGTTGTTTCTTCAGTTGCTTCCTGTGTTGCCGCTTCAGAAGTCTGTTCCGTTGTCGCCTGCACGCTGCTGTCCGCTTCAGATACTTCTTCTTGTCCACAGCCGCTCAGACCCAATAAGGCGAATGCCCCCAGAAGCGCCAAAACCTTTTTATACCCTTTTGCATTATTCATTTTTCACTTTTCCTCCTCTAGACAATATCTGCTTATTATACAAAAAAATCACAAGTGAGTTATCGAGCGAATCTCTAAAAACAATAAATCAACAGATAACCCCTTCTGTTCTCTGCATTCAACAGGATATTGCGATGAGGGGCCGGCGGGTCTATATGGTCCCATCAGTCCTTGCGCAGGACCACCTCATAACCGAGTTCAGCCAACATGCGCATGTCCCGTTCAATCGTTATGCCATCTGTCGTCAGCATATCGCCGGAAATGGCCGCATTGGCGCCGGAAATGAAGCACTGTCTGCCTTTATCCGCAAGCAGCCCTCTTCCACCCGCCAACCGAATATAGGCGTTGGGAACCAGCATCCGGAAAATCGCTATGATCCGGCTCATTTCATCGTCACTGACGACTTCATTTTCCTCGAAAGGCGTGCCCGGGATGGGATTCAGCAAGTTGACAGGGATCGAGCGGATGCCCATTTCGCGGAGGTCGATGACCATATCGATGCGGTCCTCCATCGTCTCGCCCAAGCCGATGATGCCACCGCTGCAGACGGTCAAGCCGGCCTGCTGTGCAGCAAGGATGGCGGCGATTTTGTCGTCGTAGGTGTGGGTCGTGCAGACGTTAGGGAAGTTCCTTCTCGAAGTTTCCAGGTTGTTGTGGACGCGCGTAAGTCCGGCTTGCTTCAGTTTGGCGAATTCCGTTTCCTCCAAAAGCCCGAACGAGCCACAGAGTGCGATGTCTGATTCCTTTTGGACGGCTTCCAAGCTTTCGCAGACCTTGTCCACTTCCTTGCTGGATAGCGCCCTGCCTGAAGTCACGATGGAATAACGCAGTACGCCGCGCTCTTCGTTGTATTTCGCCTGCTCGACGATCATTTCCGATCCAATCAGTGAGTAGGCATCCACTTTCGTTCGATAATAGCGGGATTGGGAGCAAAACTTGCAGTTTTCCGAGCATTTTCCGCTCTTACCGTTGATGATCGTGCAGACATCGAACACATTACTGCAGAAATGCTCGCGCACATCATTGGCGGCTGCGCACAGCTCATCTAGCGGCGCCTCGATTAATTCCATGGCTTCCTCCTTGGTCAGCTGTCCGCCGCCAAAAAGCTTGTTTTTGATTACTTCCATTGCGGACTGTCTTTTGCTGGCCCGTTCTTCATTTTTTACTGATAATACAGCTTCTTTTTCGCTCATCATTCTGCTCCATTCTATTTGTTATAACGTCTGAATCTATGATGGCATATGCGGAAAATGATGTCAACCAAACAATTTTGTTGGGTTACAATGAAAAAAACAGGGAAAACGTGCGGGTTCTCCGTTTCGGGTGTTTTGAAGCTATTATGCAGGGTTGTACTTTTCCTGTGTATTGCGGAAGGCTTAAAAAACGACACTCAAGCATTGGTTTGCTTGAGTGTCGTTTTTTGTTGTTTATTGATCGATGCAAAAGTTATAGCTAAGCGTTTTTTTGGGTCGATTCCCTGATCAACAGCTCGTTATCCAACGTTTGGATCTGGGCGACTTCTTTTTTCAAGATCAATTCCATCAGGATTTTTGCCGCCAATTCGCCGGACTCCATGAACGGATAATGCACCGTCGTAATGCGCGGATAGACCGCTTCGGTGATTTCATAGCCACCAAAGCCCGCCAAGGAAAACTGATTCGGGATTTCCAGCTGCAGTTCGTGGGCAGCGCGCATAATCCCGATTGCAATATTGTCGGTCGCACCGATCACGAATGTCGCTTTTGATTGCGGCAGGATTTCCAGCGCCTTTTCGTAGGCATCCTTCATGGCAAAGCTCGTTTTGACGAAGGTGTAGTCGATGTCGTGGCCTTCGAAAGCCTTCTCGATGCCGTTGCGCCGGGTCACCCCTACCGCCGTATCGGATTCGTCGACCCCGAAGACAAGAATGTTTCTGTGCCCGTTCGCCACCGCATAGGCCCCAACGGAATGGCCCGCCTTCTCGTCGTCATGGATGATGCAATGGAAATCAGGATGCGATTGCCCGACAATGACGACCGGAACATCAGCCTCTTCAAACGCCTTCACATGAGCCGGTGTGATGGCCGCCGCAAAGAAGACGATGCCATCGACGCGCTGTTTCGCCAAGGTGGTGATGGCTTCGATTTCGCGCTCGCGGCTCTGATCCGCATTCGTGATCAACAGTTGATTTTTGGAAAGGCGTAGACTGTTTTCTAAGCCCCGCAACGCTTCGTTCGTCGCAAAGGAATTCAGACGCGGAATGATCGTCCCGACCATGTGTGTGCGCTTCGCTTTCAGACTTTGGGCAAATTTATTCGGTTTATAGTCGTTCTCGGCGACGATTTCATCCAGCTTCGCCTTTGTTTTTTCGCTGACCGCCCCGCCGTTCAGATAACGGGAAACGGTGCTCTTCGCCACACCGGCCATTTTGGCGATGTCATTGATGGTGACCATGGATAGCGTCCACCCCTTTCTTGTGCTGCATAGCGGACTTTATTCCGTATCCGTATACATATTGGTTCTCTGTCTTTGATTATACAGGTGCGAGGGGTTCGCCGCAACGGACCGTGAGGAAATCTGCTTTCTGGGCTGTTGGGACTAGATCCTGGCAGGACTGGGTCGCCCGACTGGCCGGAGCTCCGGCCCCCATTCCAAAAAACGCAAAAAATCCGCACGCCACCGCGGACAGCTCCCGCAAGCGCGGTTTTGGGCTGTCCTTCCGGCAGAATACGGAAAGTTCTTCAGTTATTCAGTTGGCTTTGGTTCTGTTGGCTTGCGGCGCGCGCCTTTGTTTTTCTGATCTTTGGAGCGGATTTTTTTCTTTTTCGTTTTTTTGGCAACTGCTTCCTTCGCAGTCTCTTCCTCTTTCAAGGCAGCTTTTTTCTGGATTTTGGCTGCCTTGGCTGCGGCCGGTTTCTGCGCATCGCGAATGGCGTCACGTGATTCACGGCTCGGCAGTTCGTTGACGAGCTCACCACCGTAGATGAAGAATTCTTTTACTTCATCCGGATGCGGCGCGAAGCGCTTGATATCGCGACTGTTGCGATCATTCACCAAGGACAGCACAACCCCTTTTTTGCCCATCCGGCCCGTACGTCCGGAGCGGTGCAGGTAGGTTTCCTTAGAAAGCGGCAGATCGTAATGGATGACGTACGGCAGATCCTGGATGTCGATCCCGCGGGCGGAAACGTCCGTCGTCAGAAGGAACGTCGCATTGCCTTTACGGAATTCTTCCATGGCGCTTTTACGCTGTGCCTTGCCGTAATCACTGTGCAGCATGCGGACATTGATGCCCTCGAACTGCAGTTTCTGCGCCAAGTAATCAAGTTCTTGCGTAGAATTAACGAAAACGAGCGCCTGCATACCTTCCAAGTTTCCCAAGCGGCGCAACATTTCAGCACGCTTACGCGTCGGCGCCTCGATGAAGCCATGGACAGTCTGGTCCATGAATTGGCCTTCCTTGGTCGTGTCGAACCATAGCGGCTCCGTGTTGAACCATTTCTGGATATCCTTCAGGTTTTCGCTGTTCGTAGCCGAGAAGAAGCCCATCTGGCGGGCACCCGGCATTTTTTTGATCAACTCGCGCAAAGCACTCAGATGCTCTTCCTGCATCAAGTAGTCCGCTTCATCCAAGATGACCGTTTTGATGTTGTGTAGTCTCAGTTTTTTCTGGTTGGCCAATTCCAGCAATCGTCCCGGTGTTCCGACCACGATTTCCGGCTTTTCCTTCAACTTGTCGATCTGACGGCCCACGTTAGCACCACCGATGATCACTTGCGCGGTCAAGTCTTTCAGGGAACCCCATTCCGCCAAAACGTGCCCTACTTGGTGCGCCAATTCCTGCGAAGGCACGAGCACCAACAATTGCAACTCCTTGTTGGCATCCGTTTTTTGCAGCAACGGGATGGCATAAGCCAAGGTTTTACCGGTGCCGGTCGGCGATAGGCCAACGACATCTTTGCCTTCCATCAACGGCTTGAAGACATTTTCTTGGATCGGCGTCGGCAACTGAAAACTCATCTCGTTCCAGTATTTCTCGAATGGCATTGCCATTTCTTCCATCATCATCATTTATTTCCTCATTTCTTATAGTGCAGCCTGTTATTAAGCTGCGATGCATGCTTCGCGCGGAAGCATCCGGCTGACCTACGCCTCATCTAAATCCGCTGGATAAACGATGCCCGCTTTTTTGCGCAAAGCTTCCATTGTCTGGTTGACGTCTCGGCTGATCTGCGTCCAACGTTCATAGTCTTCTATAGTATCAGGATTTCCCGGATCATTCAAGACGCGCGCGAATGCACGAACCTCGTCATCCATGAAATGTCCGGACGATTTTCCGGCCAATTGGTAACGCTCATCGGTCTCGCCGTCCACCAATTCGACCGACTGGATCAAATTGACGCCATCGAGAATCAACGTTTTTTTGCCGCTGTAGATTTCCGAATCAGCGAAGGAATTGTAGATTTTTGACGTATGCAGGCTGACTGTGAAATACGGATATTTCAGCAGCATCGTGCCTGCTCCATCCACACCCGTCTGGATTTTTTTGGCGGCATAATCGACTTTATCGGGCACACCGAACCAAGCGATGGCAGCGTACAGCAAGTACACGCCCAAATCGGAGAGCGCCCCGCCGGAAAAAGCGAGCGAAAAGATATTCGGTTCCTCACCGGCCAAGACCTGGTCGTAGCGGGCGGAGTATTTGGCATAAGTGAAGCTGGCGCCGTCGATTTCGCCCAATTTGGCGATTTCGTTCTTGACTAGCGTGAAGTTCGGTTCATGCAGGTGACGGGCAGCTTCAAACAGAAAGACATTGTTCGCTTTCGCTGCTGAGAAGGCAGTCTCCCATTCTTTCGCGTTCGAGAAGATCGGCTTCTCGACGATGAGATGCTTGCCGTTCGAGATGGCAGACATGGCTTGCTCGAAATGGAGGCTATTCGGCGATGCGATGTAGATGGCATCCAATTCCTCCAAGGCTGTGAATTTATCCAACTCCGTGACGAACAAATCCGCTCCGTAGCCCTCGCCGAAACTCTGGGCATTAAACTGGGTGCGGCTGTAGACCGCTTTTATTTCAAATTGTCCTGATGCTTTAGCCGCGGTAGCGAATGCATGCGCAATGCTGCTCGTTCCGATGATACCTAATCTGATCATGGCTTTATCCCCTCACTCACTGTTTTCTTTTGAACATTCTATTCCTATTCTACACTAATCGGGGGTGGATTGCTTAGCGATACCATTTTTTTGAGGCGTAAATCCCACTAGAAGCGAAAACAGCATCCCGGTGCAAATGGGATGCTAACGTTATACCTTATAATAGCTGCTTTTCCGCCCGTTTCAATTCTTGGCGCTGCTTCAGGCGCTTCTTCTTTTCGGCTTCGGTCAGTGGCGCATAGTCCTTCAGATCCGGTAGGACGCCGACGGACACTTCCCACAGATAGAGGCTCGCGATCGAACCGTATGGCGCGTAACGCCGTTTATATTTTTGGAACAGCTGCTTCGTAATTTTGCGGTGATGGTACACCATCCGAAGTCCGCGATGGATGGCGAGGTCGTCCCAGCTCAGTACGTCCTGACGGCCCATCGAAAAGATCAGCAGCATCTCGGCTGTCCATTTGCCGATGCCGCGTAGCTGCGACAGTTCGGCGATAACCGCTTCGTCGCTCATATTCTTCAGCACCTCCAGATCGCATTCGCCGGAAAGGACTTTTTCGGCCGCTTCACGGATGTACGTCGCTTTGCGGGTCGACAAGCCGCACTGCTGGATTTCTTCGACGCTCACTCGGCAAAGATTTTCTGGCGTGATTGCTCCGAAAGCGGCAAGCATCCTTTTCCAGACGGTCTCTTGGGCCTTCATAGAAATCTGCTGGCCGACGATGTTGTTGATGAGCGCCGAAAACAGATCCGCATCGATCGGCCGTTCGATCGACCCGATCCGGTCGATGATGTCCGCCAAGATCGGATCTTTGGCCTTCAGATAGCGGATCGCTTCTTCATCGTAGTGAAAATTCATAGCTTCCCTTCCTTGCTCTTCTATATTTTATTCCATTATACCGTTTCTTCTCTCAGCGCACACAGAAAAACTGGAGACCCGGAGGCCCCCAGCTTTGATTTGATTGGCATCACTTGATGTTGTGCGTGTCGACCCCGATTCTCTTGCCGAGGTTGTGGTCTTGGTGTCCTCTTTCAAAGTTGCTGGCTTGTTTGATGCGGGTAATTTTTTCCATTTCCTCATCCGTCAACATGAAGTCGAACAGGTCCAGATTTTCCTTCATGCGGTCGGGATCCTTTGTTTTCGGAATCGGAATAATGTCGCGTTGCACAGCCCATTTCAATACAATCTGTGCCGGTGTCTTGTTATATTTTTCAGCGATTTTGATTACTTTACCTTCTTCCAAGGCTCTGCCTTTTGCCAATGGACTGTATGCCATCGACACGATGTTGTTGTCGTAGCCGAAATCATCCACCTCTTCCATGTTGTGGAATGGGTTGATCTCCAATTGGTTAACGGCCGGTTTGATGCGGGAATTTTCCATCAATTCCTTCAATTCGCCGCGCGAGAAGTTGGAGACGCCGATGCTTTTCACGCGTCCGGATTCTTTCGCATCTTCCAGCGCTTTCCACGTTTCGAGGTTCACGGCATCCTCTTTGCTAGGGCGGTGAATCAAGAATAAGTCGATTTGTTGCAATCCTAAGCGGTCAAAGCTGGCTTTGATGGCATCGGTAGCTTTGTCATAGCCCATTTCGTCTTCCCAGAGCTTTGTGACCACAAAAATGTCATCTCTGGAAATACCAGCATTGATTGCTTTATTAATTCCTCGGCCTACGCCGGCTTCATTTTTGTACATGCTCGCTGTGTCAATCAGGCGGAAACCGCGCATGATGGCCATGAAGACTAGTTCTTCGGCTTCATCATCGCTGACATCCCATGTTCCAAAACCAATGCCAGGGATTGTAAAACCGTCGTTCAAAGGCATCCTATCCATTAAGCTCTTTACCATGATAATCCACGCTCCTTCTACTTATTACCTTAAGTGTAACCCAATTTGGTAAGAAATACAAAAGATATTAATGCGCTTACATAACAAACTGGAGGGAAAGCTCTTCCCTCGCCGTCTAAGCGTAATTAGAGCACGCGACTACAGCTTTTCGGAAACTGAGCCGTTCGTCAATGTCACTATGATCAATTCCGGACGGTTGTTGATGCGGAACGGGAAGGATGACCCACCGATGCCCCGGCTGACGACCAGTTTCTTTTCCGGATCCGTAGGCAACTGATAAACCCCTTCGGTATGCTGCGGCATCCGGCCTTGTCCGGGTGCGAAAAGTCCGCCCAGTCTAGGGATGCGGATCTGTCCGCCGTGCGCATGGCCGGCGAACGTTAGGTCAGCTGATTTCTCCGGATCGATATGGTACTTCAGGAAATGTTCAGGCCGGTGCGCCAGCAACAAACGGGTCTGGCCTTGCCAATCTTTGCGGAGTCGAATTTTTTTCAGGAAGTCTTTCGTAATCCTTTGTATGGCTGCGCTTTTGTCGCTCAAGCCCATGATCACAACAGGCTTTCTGCCTTTCGCCAGGACGCTGATTGCTTCATCGTCCAGATAGCGGATCCCTGTCTTCTTGTACAGATCCACCGCTATATGGAACATCGGCGAATGGCGGTCATGGTTGCCGTTGATGGCATAGGTCGGCGCGATCGCCGCCAATTTCCGGAACAGGTTTTCCACAACCGATGGGTCAAAGGTCTCATCACCTTGAATCTGGTCGCCAGTCAGAAAGATAAAGTCCGGTTCAGCTTCTTTGGTCATGTCAATCAGCTTGTTCAGATCGATTTTCTCTTTCGGCAGATGGAGATCGGAAATCTGAACGATCTTCAGCCCTTCATTTTCCGGCGCCAAGTTCTTGACCGGAATCGTATACTCGGTCTTCTGGATCCAAGTATTTTGGAGATACAGGTACGCCGCGGCGCCCACCAAAACGGCAGCCTTCAGCAAACCATTATTTTTTACGTTCATATTAATCATCCTTCATGAAAACCTATTGTTTCCTTTATTCTAATGCTTTGGAGCGCTTACGTCAAAATAAAATGGTCGGCTCTTGTTGCTGTCGGAACCAGGGTGAATTACCTGAAAGTATCGGGATATTGTCCGATTCCTTTCAAACCGGTGCGTTTCACTTCCTATTTAATAGTTGTCATGTTATGTTTAATATACGAATATTACTCTTCAATATTGTAACATCACCATGAAAGGAATGAATCTATGCGTATATTTACAGAAAAATTAAGGGAAGTCCTGCAGTCCGTGCTGCCGATCACGTCGCTTGTCGTCCTGCTCCACTTCACATTGACGCCGCTCGAAACCATCGATCTGCAGCGGTTCTTGTTCGGCGCGTTATTGATCATCATCGGCCTGTCCATCTTTCTTTTCGGAGTTGATCTCGGCATCACGCCGATCGGGAAATTTCTTGGAAGAGGCTTGGCTCGCAGCAACAGCATGAAATACGTGCTCGGAATGGGGCTTGTGCTCGGCTTCTTCATCTCGATCGCGGAACCGGATCTGCATATTTTGGCGACGCAGGTCTCTGAGGTCACGAATGGTATGTATCCGAAAAATCTGCTCCTGGTCGTCGTTTCTGTTGGCATCGCCGTGATGCTGACGATCGGCCTTTTCCGGATCGTTTACCGTTACCCGCTGAACAAGGCTTTCACGTTCCTCTACCTCGCCATCTTTGGCTTGGCTTACTTTAGCACAAACGACCTGTTCGCCATCGCTTTTGATGCCTCTGGATCGACGACCGGTGCTTTGACCGTGCCCTTCATGTTGGCGTTAGCGGTCGGGGTTGCATCCCTGAACCGGCGAACGCAGTCAGCTGAAGAGGATAGTTTTGGTCTGGTGGGGATCGCCTCAGCCGGCGCCATTCTGGCCGTATTGATACTGGGTTTGTTCGTCCGCTCCGATGAACCGCTCTCGGGCTCGATACCTGTAAGCGCGGCTGCGGTGACCCACTGGCTTGCGCCTTTCCTGCACGAGTTGCCGAAGATTGCGGGCGAAATCCTGTTGGCCGTTTCGCCGATATTGATCATTTTCGTGCTCAACCATGTTTTCTTTGCCGATGAAAAACTCTCGAAGCGTGCTTTCCGCCGTATTTTCTTGGGGATGGCTTATCTGTTTGTCGGGTTGGTGCTTTTCCTGACCGGCGTGAATGCCGGTTTCATGGAAGTCGGACGCAAACTCGGCATGCTGATCGCCGGGATGGACAGCTCCATTCCGGTCCTGATCGTCGGTTTTGTACTGGGGGTATTGGTCATTTTGGCGGAACCTGCAGTATATGTATTGACGCATCAAATAGAAGATGTTACAACTGGATATGTTAAGCGCGGTATCGTGTTGGGTTTCCTATCCATCGGCGTCGGGCTGGCCGTCCTGTTGTCGGTCGTGCGTGTACTCGTCCCTTGGTTGCAACTGTGGCACTATCTCGTGCCCGGCTACCTGATCATCCTTGCCCTTTCCTATAAAGTTCCGAAGCTGTTCGTCGGGATCGCTTTTGATGCGGGAGGCGTTGCTTCAGGACCGATGACGGCCACTTTCATTCTGGCGTTCATCCAAGGGGTCGCGGAAATCACGCCGGATGCTAATGTGCTCTTGGAAGGTTTTGGAATGATTGCGATGGTGGCAATGATGCCGATCATCTCGCTGCAATTGTTAGGCGCCATTTACCAGCGCAACAGTGTAAAGGAGGGTCTTTGATTGACCAAACAAGTTGAAAACACACGATTCTACGATATCATTTTTGTCGTCGTCAACATCGGCAAAGCCAGCCGAGTGCTTGAAGAAGCGAAAAAATGCGGCATCACCGGAGGGACCATCCTGCATGGTTCCGGCACGGTTTCCAGCGCTTTATTGCGCACCATCGGTTTTTATGAAGTAAAAAAAGAGATCCTCTTTATGGTCTGCGCGCGCGAAAAAACGCAGCCTGCCATTGAACACATCAGCTCACTCTTCCATTTCGAGTTGCCGAATCGCGGCATCCTCTTCACAAGTCCGCTTTCGCACTTGATGGGTACGCACGGTGAACGTTTGCATCTGGACGAAAAGGATGCCCATCCTTTTGCCGATCATGAGGCTTTCTTTACAATTGTTCCCGCCGGTTTGGGTGATGAAGTCGTCGAAGCAGCAGCAGCGGCAGGTGCACGCGGTGGGACCCTTTTCCGCGGGACTGGTGCTTTTGCGGAAAAATGCCGGAAAGTGTTCGGGATCGAACTCGAAAACGGCAAGGATATCATCATGAACCTCGTCACTTCCGCTGTTGCTCCCGCCGTTGAAGCTGCCATTGTCGAGCGGTTGCAGCTGGATGTGCCCGGAAATGGCTTCTTGTTCAGCTTTGATGCCGAAAATGTGCGCGGGGTGCGTTAAGGAAAATACGATTGGTAGACAAACTTAATAGACCCGGATTGGTGTTTGAGCCGATCCGGGTCTTCTGCATACTTAAGGAGCGAGATTGTCGAATGTTCCTCTAATATTCGATAAATCTGCATCGCTCTGGGGTCAAATTGTCGAATGTTACTAAGCATTCGACAATTTCGTCCCGCAACGGAGCCAAATAATCAGATGTTCCTCGAGTATGGTCCCGCCCCCCAAAAGTTAGAGTGAAATCAAACATTTTGGGGGTCATAATTTATGAAGAAATTTAGTGCAGAATTTAAATTGAAAGTTGTAAAAGAGTATTTAGATGGTTCCTTAAGTTATATG
>NZ_JBAVFV010000038.1:0-14748 GCF_049684335.1 Trichococcus sp. | reverse complement strand
CAGCAAAACTCGTGATGAATCCAAATTATAAAAAACCAGTCGAGCTTATAGATCGGCTGGTTTTTTATCGAAAATATATTTACGTCAAAAAAATTCCGTGCAATAATGCAATCGTTATATTATGATTGTTATAGTCTGGAATAAAGAGTCAATATTATAATTATTTAAAAAATTTGGAGGCGTCAGAATGAAGAAAAAGGAAATAATAATCGTTTCCCTCATGGGCATCCTTACGATAGCTATTGTTCTATTTGGATATAAATATGCAGCCGGGAAAAAAGAAGCTTTGTTGAGTGAAGGACAAAAGCGAACAGAGTCTGTGTTTCAAGTGACATCGTCGCAAGAATCAGTGGTTGTAGAGAGCGACACATCAGAGGCTTATGCGCAGTTCTTGGCCGCTTTTTCCGAGAACAGAACCACTGCATCGGTCGTCGATTATCTTCAATATGTTCATCATCATAAAAATGCAGTCAATGTTGCTTTTTTTGGGGATGTCGCATCGGATGCAGCTTGGGCGAAGTTAGCAATTGCGGATATCCAAGCCGATTTTCCGCTTGGAAATCTAACGACATCATTCTTTAGTCACCCATCTGACAGCAGTTCGGTCTTTCTGAGCAGCCAATATGCTCAAGAATTGGTAGAAAGTAATCCTGATGTGATTTTTTACATGGTACCCACAAAAACAGATCAAGTGGTTGATATCAGTTTAAATGAGTCAACACTGTACATCTACACTGTCTACGATGAAATCAGAGCTGCTCTGCCTGATGCATTGATTGTGTTGATGACCCCGCCACCTGCAGAAGCGAAAATATCAGCTTGGAATTCACGGACTTTGGACTATCAGCAGTATACCAATAATCTGGTCGAGGAAAACGCTACTTTCACGGTTCCTTTATACGATATTCATTCGGATTTCCTTGCTGAGGTGGCGAATCGCAGCGAATCGCTGGCCAACTTCATGGATGCGGCCGGGGTGGAATTGAATGAAGCCGGACAGCAACTGTTTAGCGAAATGTTTAGGAATAGCCTACGGACAAAAATGGTCGATACGACAACTGGGTTGTATGTAGAGGGTGAGAAACCAGCAAGAACCCCGCTTGCTACAACTTTAGCCGTTCCGGAAGAGACTGTAATCGACAGCGAAGAGGCCGACAGCGAAGAATCGGTGGAAGAAGAGTCAGTTTATGAAGCTCCAACATATGTGGCCCCGACATATGTGGCTCCACCGTATGTAGCTCCAGTTATCGAAGAACCCGTTCCGAGCGTGGATACCTCATCATCGACTTCAGAAACGCCAGTGCAAAGTATAACCGAGGATTCAGCTTCATAAAAGCTTTTATGGCAATGATGTATGATTGATAGGTTTTCATCAAATTCTCACATATCGAAACATAAATACATAGTCTGCATTAGCCGTATTGTCCGGTAAATGCGGGCTTTTTGTCTGCTTTTTTTCATTTTCCACTTCATAAAAATATGAGAAAGTCAAACCTTTATAATCGGGGATTCACAATCTGAACCCTGCATCACTACACAAAAACGCAATTGTTTTAACTTATTAAGAATACCTTTGAAAGATTGATATTGTTGAGGTTGTGATGTATAATTATGGCGTAAACAAAAGATGTAAGCGTTTTTATAAAAGGGGTTCTGTGTAGGTCCGAAGCTATGTATTTCACAAATATGCAGGAAAATTTGGAGACCGCCGCACGATAGCCATCCGCATAAACGCAATTTCATCAGCAAAGAGATTTTTTGGAGGTAATGTCATGTACATACAAGTTGATGAACGGAAACGGACTGACGTTCTATCGACTACTTATTATCAAGATAACTTGGATAATTTAGATGATCGACTAGAGCAATTTGTGCAGTCGCCTGTTTTTGATAAAAAGTATTCATTTGATGGAGAATTGGGAGCAAGCTATACACCGCAGCGGACTATTCTTCGGCTATGGGCTCCTACTGCGCTCAGCGTAGAAGTTGTTGTTTATGAAAGTCTGTATCGCAAAGAGAAAAAAAGACACACGATGGGGAAGGGCGGAAGAGGAACTCACGAACTTATTATGATTGGGGACTATGCGGGCACTGCTTATAGATATGTGATTACTTTTCCTGATGGCAAAGTCGTCGAGACGGTTGACCCTTATAGTTACGCGACCACAGCAAACGGAGAACGCTCGGTCATTTTGGATGCAGCCAACACAAATCCGAAAAGATGGGGAGCCCGATTGGAGCCGATCGCTTCACCAGTCGACGCCATTATTTATGAATTACATATTCGTGACTTCACGATTTCCCCAACAAGCGGGGTTACAAACAAAGGCAAATTCTTGGGAGTTGTCGAGGAAGGGACTTACTCCGTGGATGGAGACAAGACAGGGCTGGATTACCTGAAGGAGCTGGGTGTGACCCATGTCCAGTTTTTGCCGATGGCAGATTTTTCCACAGTCAACGAGCTGAAACCGTTGGAACAATACAACTGGGGCTATGATCCGCAGAACTTCAATGTTCCGGAAGGTTCCTACGCGACTAATCCTTATCAACCGGAAGTGCGCATCCTTGAGATGAAGGAAATGATCCAAGGGTTGCATGATGCTGGGATTCGCGTCATCATGGATGTCGTTTACAATCATGTTTATTTACCGAAACTGCATGCTTTGGAGAATACTGTACCTGGTTATTATTTCCGGAAAAATGCTGATGGAACGCTCTCCAACGGGACAGGTGTCGGTAATGACACTGCTTCGGAGCGTTATATGATGCGCAAATACATTATCGACAGCATCACGTATTGGGCGAAGAACTTTCACATGGACGGATTCCGCTTTGATTTGATGGGAATCCACGATATCGAAACGATGAACGAAATCCGTGTCGCATTGGATGAAATCGATCCTTCCATTATTATGCTTGGTGAGGGGTGGAATCTGAACACCAATCTGCCTCCATCCGAAAAGGCTGTCCAACAGAATGCGGACCGCATGCCCGGCGTGGCTCATTTCAATGATGCGTTGCGTGAAGCAATCAAAGGTTCCGACTTCAACAGCGGGAACGATACCGGTTTTGTCACCGGTAAACCGTTCATGGAAGGTTGGGTAGCAACCAATCTGCAGGGTGGCGCGTATTACCCCGCTAGCCGAGGCAACTACAAGACTCCTGCTCAGATGGTGCAATATGTGGAGGCGCACGACAATCTGACGCTTTATGACAAACTGAAGATTTCGATGCCGTGGGATGAGGAAGATTCACGTGTGCGGCGTCACCTTTTGGCAAGCAGCTTCGTGTTGTTGAGCCAAGGTATTCCGTTCATCCATGCCGGGCAAGAGTTCATGCGCACAAAGAACGGTCTGGAGAACAGCTACAATGCTCCGGATTCGATTAACCGGATGGATTGGCACCGCCGTTTTGAGATGAAACAGGCTGTGGATTACATGAAAGGCTTGATTGCATTGCGCAAACGGGAGCCGTTATTCCGGTTGCGGACCATCGATGAAGTCAAGGGGCATATGAATATCCTCAAAGCAGATTATCAGATCGTTGTCTACCAGCTCGAAGATGCGGAAAAATTATACTATGTCATCTTCAATGGTCAGACAAACGCAATCGATTTTGATGTCGAAGCTGGGGACTACAGAGTGTTGATCGAGGATGGAAAAACGAACTTGGATGAACCGAGGATGGTTGAAGGGCTATCCCGCATCAAGGTGGAATATCTTTCCGTTACGGTGCTTGTGAAGAATAAATGATGGTAGTCCGGGCGGTCGTCTCACTTGAGGCGACCGTTTTTTGGTATGAAAGAACGATCCGGAGCTGTCCTCCGGCCAAAAGAGGTTTGGCCGGAGGGCAGCGGTCGAATCCGCGCCTAACTCCGGCCGCCGGGTGCTGGCAGGAGAAGAACAAACGAATCCGCGGTGAGTTCCTGCCAAGGACTGGGCCGCCGGAGTTAGCGGACCCAGGCGATAGCTTTATTGCCGTTCTTTGCGGCATTTCTCATTCGGACTGATGCAAGATTGTCACATCCTGAAGTATTTTTTGGTACAATGTACAAAGTAGGATGTTGCACGATAAAGATGAGGTGGGATATACAAATGATAAAAATGATAGCAATCGATATTGACGGCACGTTGGTCAATGAACAGAAAGTAATGACGCAAAAAGTGAAAGAGACGATCCAAGAGGCAATGCGCCGCGGCATTAAAATCGTTCTCTGCACCGGTCGACCGCCTGCGGGAATTAAGCCTTACGCGGATGAACTGGGATTCGGAGAGCATGAGGACTTCATCATCGCGCAGAATGGCGCCTATATTCTTCGGGCGGACACGGACGAAACGGTCTACAAAAAGACACTGACGCGTGCTGAAGTGCAGGAAATTTACGAATTCGGAAAAGGTTTTTCTGCCGGTACGATGTTGGTCTGTGAAGATAAGCTCTACAGCTTGGAAGATGAAGTGATGGAAGAAATGCAAAAAGATGCCACCCTAGTCAACATGGACATCAGTGTATTGGATCCTAAATCGGTAAGCGAAGAGATGGGCTTGATGAAGATTCTTTACATCGGCGAACCGAACGAAGTGGATGTCATCGAATCAGCCATTCCCGACAAGATGCGTGATGACTTTTATATCGTCCGCAGCCAGGATTTCCTTGTGGAAGTGATGGAGAAGAACTCGAACAAAGGAACCGCGTTGACGAAATTGGCGGATCATCTGGGGATAGCGATGGAAGAAGTGATGGCGCTGGGCGACGGCGAGAACGATTACGAAATGATCCAAGTTGCCGGTCTGGGTGTTGTGATGTCCAACGGAACCGATAATCTGAAGAGTATTGCCAATGAAATCACCTTATCCAACGAAGAAGATGGCGTGGCCCACGCTATTGAGAAATGGGCTTTCCAAAGCTAGCCTCAAAAAATATTTTCGGAATATATAAAAAGAGGCACGCAAGCGACCAGAGTAGTTTCTGGTCGACTGCGTGCCTCTTTTTGCTGTCCCTAAACAAATTGAACCGGCAGGTCAGTGGATGATATCTTCGATATTTTTTATGTTCTTGGATTTATTGCCCGGCGTTGCTTTGTAGCTGCGGACCAATTTGTTGAAGTGGACCAGATCGTCTTCGTATGCCAAGATGGCACTCATCAGATGGATGATGCCGTAGCTTTCGGAACTGCTGTATTTGCCGAAGTCACTTTCTTCCTGGGCGCGCTGGAAAAAGACGTCCATCATTTCGTGACGTTGGGCTTTATCGGCTTCAAAGAAATTGACTTGATTAGCCCGAACGCGTCCGCTGAATTTCAGCATGATCTGTTCATGGCCGCTCATCAAGGTTTCCAAGCGTTCGCGGATCATAATGCGCATTTCGACAGGAAACTGATAGAAAACATTTTCGTAATCATGCAGAACTTCGAGGACATGGAAAGCGGAACGGGTCGCATGGATCATTTTGCGGTAGACGACCAGCATCTTTTTGTTCTGATATTTGTTTTGTTTGTTGAATAGACCACTTTCGGTCAAGTATTGATAAAGATTGTCCATTTTTTTGAGTTGGGTGCGTGCCCATTTCAGATCGTTGTTCATGATTGAATATTCGGTGTTCTTGCGCAATCCGGCACGGATCCAAATCAGAAACTCGGTAGTGGCATAGTCCACAGTATGGTACAAGCGTTCATCGTATCGCGGAGGAGCAATGAATGTATTGACCAAAAAGGCAATGATTACGCCAACGAATGTTTCCAATACGCGATAGGTTGCACTTAACAACAAGTTGTCATCTGTACCGACCATGATGACAATCAATGTAACAATCGACAGCCCAATCACGTCTTCGAGCTTGAGTGCATTCAGGATGGCGATTACCAGCATGACCGAAATGCCGAGCAGATAGATGTTATATCCCAAAGTCATCACGACAAAGACCGCGACCAAACCGCCGATCGTGTTGGCCATCATCCGGTTTTTCAGATTTGCATAAGAACGGCCAAGTGAAGGCTGAGTGGAATAGATGGCTGCGATGCCGGCGATGACGCCTCCGCCTTCGAATCCAAAGAATTGGGCGACGATCATTGATAATGCGACGGCTAGACCCGTTTTAAAGGTGCGGGCGCCAAGTTTCATAAGTTTCAGCTCCATGTCAATAATTTGTGTATGTTGTTAAACAGATTGATTCAAGTTAAGAATATACCAATCCGGAGCCGGTGTAAAGATTGGATGAAAGTATCCTAATTCAAGTGCTGCCTTGCATCCGCTATCATCTGCGGCGAGATAATAAAAAGTAAGTATTATTTTGCGAATGTTAAGGGCTTATGTATTGCTATTTTCGGCAAATCGATATATGATGAATTCAGCTAAATGTAAATTATAATGACTATCATATACAAGTGATTCCAGAAGAGGGGGGATACACCATGAACCGCACAGTCGTAAATGATTCAATCGAAAAAATGAAAAATGCAAATATCCGAATCACACCACAACGTTACGCGATTTTGGAATATTTGGTCGAGTCCAAGATGCATCCGACAGCGGATGATATCTACAAAGCATTGGCCGACCGCTTTCCGAACATGAGCGCAGCTACTGTTTACAACAATTTGAGACTTTTTGTAAAAATTGGTTTCGTGAAGGAACTGGCTTATGGAGATGCTTCGAGCCGTTTTGACTTCAGCAATACGCAGCATTATCACGCCATCTGCGAAAGTTGCGGAAAAATCGTCGATCTTTATTATCCGGTATTGGATGATGTGGAGATGGTCGCCGAGAATTTGACCGGTTTCCAAGTCAGCCATCACCGCATGGAAGTCTACGGCATCTGTCCTGAGTGTCAGGAAAAAGGAGTTCAAAAAGAAGACATCGATGACGGAGCCGAAGCTGCCGGCCATCACCACCATCATTAACAATTTTATAGCTAAGAGCTCTTACTCCGCGATTGTGGGGTAGAGCTTTTTTATAACCAAAACGAACCTCCTGAGCGCATGCAACAGCTCAGGAGGTTCGTTTTGGTTAGATTCAGTTCTCTTTCGGTTTGCTCATAGCGATGGATTTGTCGATGGCTGTCTGGACTGCCGAAATGACAGCTGATCGGAATCCATTTTTTTCCAATTCTGCAACGGCTTCGATTGTCGTTCCGCCCGGGGAGCAGACCATATCCTTAAGTTCGCCTGGGTGTTTGCCGGTTTCCAACACCATTTTTGCAGAACCAAGTACTGCCTGTGCTGCAAATTTGTAGGCTTGTTGGCGAGGCATGCCACCGCGGACGGCACCATCGGCCAAAGATTCAATGAACATGAAGACCAAGGCCGGAGATGAACCGCTGACGCCTGTAACTGCATCCATCATGTATTCCGCAACCATTTCGCTGCGGCCGAAGCTATCGAAAATATTTTTGACGTCCGTCAGCTCTGCGACGTTCACTACTTCGTTGGCGCAGATGCCAGTCATACCTTCACCGACCAAGGCAGGCGTGTTCGGCATGGCACGGACAACTTTCACTTTGCGGCCGAAGCGCTCTTCGATGTCACTTAAGCTTTTTCCGGCTGCAATCGTAACGATTACGACATTTTCTTTGATGGAAGTTTTGATTTCGTCGATGACGATATTGTAGATATTCGGTTTGACGGCCAAGAAGAGGATATCCGATTCGGCTGCCACTTGGCTGTTGTCGGCTGCGATACGGATGCCATGTTGTTCCTTCAACGCTTGCAGGCTTTCGTTATTTTGGCTGGATACGATGACTTGGTTTGGTGCAACAAGCGCAGAACTGACGAGCCCACCGATGATGGCTCCGCCCATGTTCCCGCTGCCAATGAATCCGATTGTTTTTTTCATAAGTGAGGACTCCTTTTGGATGATGAGTAAGTTAGTTTGATTGCTGTAACTTCATCATTATACCAAGGAAATGGGGGAATCGTACAGAAAATGATGAAGCGCTCCAATGCATGGGTATCTAACCGTGAATCATCACACCCTAAATTTGTATTTATTCTGGGCTTTCGGTAAGCTTAGGGTAGATATTATTATCGCTATTTTTTATTGGAAAAGTGAGGTTTTTGATATGGGTAATGTGCGTGAGTGGTGGCATGAATTGATTGTGTATCAAGTGTATCCGATGAGTTTTCAGGATTCCAACGGGGATGGTGTCGGCGACATCCGCGGCGTCATTAACCGGTTGGATTATATAAAAAACTTGGGCGTCAATATGATTTGGCTGAATCCGATATTCCAATCGCCGAAAGTCGATAATGGGTATGATATTTCCGATTTTTTGGAAATCGATCCGATTTTTGGGACGATGGCTGAAGTTGAAGAGTTGATCCTGGAGGCGCATAAACGCGGCATCAAAGTCATCTTTGATTTTGTGATGAACCATACTTCGGAACAGCATCCGTGGTTCCAAGAAGCCTTAAAAGGAAAAGGCAATCCGTACCGCGACTATTACATCTGGGCGGACGGCAAAAATGGCGGGCAGGATTTGCCTAATAACTGGGAATCGTTTTTCACCGGAACGGTCTGGGAAAAGGAACCCTCCGGTGATCAATATTATTTCCATCTGTTTGCGAAGGAAATGCCTGATCTGAATTGGGATAATCCGGAAGTGCGGCGCGCGATGGTCGACATCGCCTTTTTCTGGCTCGACAAGGGCGTGGACGGTTTCCGTTTGGATGCTTTCATCCATCTGCAAAAGGAAGTAGGTTTTCCGGACGTGGAAGGGCTGGATGAAGGAGAAATCGGACTGGCTGAAAACTATTATGCCAATCTGCCAAAAATCAATGAATACATGAAATTCTTCACCTCGACTTTGAGGGAACGCTATCCGGATACTTTCATCGTAGGTGAAGCGGCCTCCGCTACCGTCGAGCTGGCGCGTTCCTATACGGATCCCATTGCTGGCGGCTGTGACACAGTCATCACTTTCCGTTATTTCACGATGGATGAAAAGTCCAAAGACCCGCGTCTTTCCTCAAATATGCAGAAGACGAAGCTGCTTTACGGCGCCTTCAAGAAAAATCTGCAGGAGTGGCAGAAAGTCATGGCGGATGTCGGCGGTCCGACCCTTTATTGGAACAACCACGATATGGCCCGGGTTGTTTCTAGGGTCGGGGATGATACTCTTTACCGTGATAACAGTGCTAAAATGCTCGCGGCTCTGATGTATCTTCAGAAGGGCATTCCATTCATCCTGAACGGGGAGGAGCTTGGAATGAAGAACCTTTATCTGAATGACATCAAAAAGTTCCGCTCACCGGAAGCGCAAACGTTCTATAAGGATGCTCTCGCGTTGGGGTACAGTGAAGAGGCTGTTCTCTACAATCTGCGGGAAAGTTCCAAAGATGCCAGCCGCGGTGCGATGCAATGGGATCAGTCGGCTTTTGCTGGTTTTTCGACGGTTGCTCCGTGGAGCGGCGTCAACGTCGAACTGGAATACAACGTAGCGGCGGAAGAAGCTGACTTCGACAGTATCCTGCATTTTTACCGAAAAGTATTGGATCTGAAGAAAACAGATCTGTTCGTAGAAGGGGAATACCATCTCTGGGGAACGCATGATGACTTCTTTGTCTATGAGCGCGTGATGGACAAAAAAGTCGGTTTGGTCATCTGTAATGTCACGGACCAACCGCGCGAATTTGTGCTTCACCCGTTGGAACAGCACGGTTATCGCCAGATTCTGTTGCAGAATGAAGGGAATAGAATGGAAGGGGAAACCTTGTACCTAGCGCCTTTCGGGGCCGCTGTTTTCCAGATTGATTACAATAGTTAAGGGGAATCATTATGGCAAAGGATACACTATTGAACTTACGGAATGAAATCATCTATTGTATATATGTGCGGAACCATACACCTGAAGGGACTTTTGCAGCACTCCTGCCGGATCTGCAACGAATAAAGGGGCTAGGAGCGGACACCATCTGGTTCATGCCGATCCATCCTATCGGCGAAACGAAGCGCAAAGGAGTAGAAGGCAGTCCCTACGCCATCAAAGACTACCGCGCTGTCAATCCTGCGTACGGGGCGATGGACGAGTTCAAAGCACTTGTTTCCGCGATCCATGATTTAGGCATGAAAGTGATGATTGATGTTGTGTATAACCACACGTCGCCGGATTCACGACTTGTCGAACAGCATCCAGAGTGGTTTTATCGTCGACCGAACGGCGAAATGGGCAATAAAGTCGGCGAGTGGTACGATATCGTCGACTTGGACTACACTCATCCGGACTTGTGGGATTATCAAATTGAAACCTTGAAGCAGTGGGCGTCGCTTGTGGACGGTTTCCGATGCGACGTAGCGAGTCTCGTGCCTTTGGAATTTTGGATCCGGGCCAGAAAAGAAGTCGCGGAAGTCAAAGAAGGCGTCGTCTGGTTGGCCGAGTCGGTCCACCCGAGTTTTCTGAGGATGAATCGGAACCGCGGCAATATTGGCCATTCCGACAGCGAATTATATGAAGCCTTCGACATCACCTACGACTATGATGTGCACGACTTCCAGCAGGCGTACTTCTGGGGAGAAATCAGCCTAAAAAACTATCTCGAAATCCTTCTGTTTCAGGATGGCATTTATCCCGTGAATTACGTCAAACTGCGTTTCTTGGAGAACCATGATCACCCACGCATCCACGCGAAAATCGAAGACATCGGCAGTTTGCGGAATTGGACGGCTTTTACCTATTTCCAGAAAGGGACCTTGCTGCTTTATGGCGGACAGGAGACCGGGACAGCACATCTGCCGGATCTGTTCGAAAAGGATCCGATTGCGTGGATCTATGAGGAGGACCTGACGCCCTTGCTGCAGCGGCTGCAACGTTTCAAAAAGGAAGAGGCCGTTCGAGAGGGGAGTTATGATCTGACAGCTGCCAATGGATCGGAGACGGTAATAGGATATTACCGGTTAGGGAATGAAAGGCTGACGGGTATTTTCTGTCTGGACGGGAAAGCGGCCAAAGTTGCTGTCGATTTTCCGGATGGAATTTACCGGAATCTGTTGGATGACCAAGAGTACAAAGTCCGGGAAGGCATGCTGGAGACACGAGGCTTGCCGATATTGTTCAAGAGCTATGGCGAGGCGCTGCTGACCAAAGTCTGAGCTCAGGAAAAAGGTTTGGCTCAAATGTAAAATATAGTAACATTAACCGTGATTGTGCTTGCAATGAAGTGGTCAGAATTGGGATAATAGAGTCATCAAAACAACCATTCTTATGCGGGCTTCGAAAAGGAGCGGCATCTGATCTCGGAAAGAGGGCGTGTTCATGAAAAGACTGTTTGATATTGATCCATGGAAAATAAAGACGGCTGTATTGGATAAAGAAGATAAGCGGCTGCAGGAAAGCCTGACCGCGATCGGCAACGGGTATATGGGGATGCGCGGGAATTTTGAGGAGGGCTACTCAGGCGACACCCATGAAGGTACCTACTTGGCAGGTGTCTGGTATCCCGACAAAACGCGTGTGGGCTGGTGGAAGAACGGCTACCCGGAATATTTTGGGAAAGTCATCAATGCCATGAACTTCATTGCGGTTGGTGTCCTCATCGATGGCGAACCGCTTGATTTGGCGAAGCAACCTGTCACGGATTTTTACATGGAATTGGACATGCGCCTGGGTGTTTTGAACCGTAGCTTCATTTGGAAAAATGAAGGTGGTGCTGCGGAAATCAAATTCACTTTCCAACGTTTTGTCAGCATTTCCCAAAAGGAACTTAGCCTTGTGCGGGTAACGGCAGAAGTGCTGAAAGGGTCCGCTGACCTGGAATTCCATCCGCGCCTGGACGGAAACGTCAGGAATGAGGATGCGAATTATGAAGAAATGTTCTGGGAAGAAGCGGGGCGTACGATGGATGCACCAGTCAGCCTGAGCGTCAAAACGATTCCGAATCCGTTCGGGATCGATCAGTTTACGGTCACAGCAGCGATGAGCAACCGTATTTCAGGATTAGGACAAACTGGCAGCAACGAAAGCGGCCTTTTAGTAGAAGAAACTTTTTCAGGACTCGTTTCCGAGGGTGAAAAGGTTGTTTTGGACAAGTATGTCGCTGTCATCACCAGCCGGGATATTCTGGATGCTGAGCAAGCGTTCATCGCCAAAAAGATGGTCACTGAGGCTGCTGGGGAAGGGTACGCTACGCTTCTGGACGCTCATGAACGTGCTTGGGAAGCGAGATGGGCGAAAGCGGACGTGAAAATAACGGGCGACGACGAAGCACAGCAAGGGCTCCGCTTCAATCTTTTCCAACTTTTTTCTACCTACTACGGTGAGGACGAACGATTGAACATCGGTCCGAAAGGCTTCACGGGCGAGAAATACGGCGGTGCCACCTATTGGGATACGGAGGCATATATGGTGCCGATGTACCTATCCGTGGCCGATCCGAAAGTGACCCGCCAATTGTTGCGCTACCGTCATCAGCAGTTGCCGGGTGCTTTTCACAACGCACGCCAGCAGGGGCTCAAAGGCGCTTTGTATCCGATGGTGACTTTCAACGGAATCGAATGCCACAACGAATGGGAGATCACTTTCGAAGAAATTCACCGTAACGGGGCAATCGCGCATGCCATCTCTAACTATACGAACTACACAGGGGATGAAAGCTATCTCGTCGAAACGGGAATCGATGTCCTCGTCGGCATTTCCCGTTTCTGGGCGGATCGCGTCCATTTTTCCAAACGCAACCAAAAATACATGATCCATGGCGTGACGGGTCCGAACGAGTACGAGAACAACGTCAATAACAATTACCACACCAATAATATGGCGACGTGGACACTGCAGTACACGCTGGACGCGCTCAATAAAGTGTCCCCCGAGAAGTGGGCAGAGCATGGTCTGACGGAAACGGAAACGGACCACTGGAAAGATATCATTGCCCGGATGTATTATCCGTATGATGAGGAACTTGGCGTTTTCGTCCAGCATGACACGTTCCTTGATAAAGACCTTCGTCCTGCCGATACGTTGGATCCAAGCGAAAGACCTTTGAATCAGCACTGGTCATGGGATAAGATACTCCGCTCCCCGTTCATCAAACAGTCTGACGTCCTACAGAGCATCTACTTCCTGAATGACCAGTACAGTATGGAAGAAAAGAGACGCAATTTTGATTTCTATGAACCGATGACTGTGCACGAATCTTCTTTGTCGCCCTCCGTTCATGCTGTCCTGGCTGCGGAACTCGGCAAAGAAGAAAAAGCGGTCGAATTGTATGCGCGCACCGCCAGGTTGGATCTGGACAACTATAATAATGACACGGATGACGGGCTCCACATCACTTCGATGAGCGGTGCCTGGTTGGCTATCGTCCAAGGCTTTGCCGGAATGCGCGTTAAAGAAGGTTTCCTGCATTTCAAACCATTCGTTCCGAAAAATTGGCAAGGTTATGACTTCAAGATCAATTTCCGTAGCAGCTTGCTTGAGGTGCAAGTGCTCAAGGAAGAAGTGACCCTCACGGTGAAAGAAGGGCCAGAGCTAGCTGTTTACTTAAATGATGAATGGGTGCACGTGAAGGAACCTGTCGTCGTCAAGATATAGCTGTGATCGAATTGGGGGCTGCTGGAAAGCGGCCCTATTCGTTCGCAAACTGCAATGACTACCTGAAAAAAATCAAATAATTTGTAAAAATAGTTAATTCCCACTTGATAAGAAAGCGTTTGCATGATATGATTACAGTGTAAAGAAGGAAGGATATATAATCCGAAAGGGTTATATACAATGAATTCTTTACATAGAACCAATTGAAGTTCTTGCAGTTTATGGTTTTAATTTCATTCATGATCGAGTAGAGATTTCCAGTATAGACCCGAAAAATCTAGAAAAGATTCAACATGACAAATTGAATGAAAAAAGTAACGTAGCAGCAGAAAAGATTTAGATTAGCGTGAAAAACTAAGAAGAATTGATTTAACCTGTGAAGTTAAAACCGTAATAGGATGGATAAAGGTTCAGAATCGAGAAACATTTTAGGCGAGTAAACTTAAAGTGTTATCTCAAAGAAGATTCGTGTTTAAATGTGAGTGGCGAGATGCCCCGTTTAAATGTTTGATGAATCTTCAGTAATACAACTTCATATTGTGGCCATGTTCCTCATTCAGTGGAAAAGAAGTCCGGAAGTTTGTAAGACTCACATGAACGAAGATCATGTCAACGAACATTACCTTTAAATACCAGCGGTTCCAGTGTTGGTAGATAAATTACAGGAACTAGTGCTACAAGCATGAAGTGAGGCAACCTCGCATTTTGAGGTTGCCTCTTTGATTTTCTTTCGTTGTTTTAGCATAGGCGTCTCTATATTTGAAAAATAATTCGGGTTTCCCATAAAATAATGGAGCCATAATAATGCTGATGCACTGCTGTTGACAAGGCTTACATTTTTGTGGTAAAGTTTAGTTCCTCGGTAATCCGATGCGTTTTATTCTGAAATCTGTTTGACACAGGTTTGAAATGATGATAGTATTATGAAGTTGTCTTTTGTAAGGCAACGGCAAGATAAGATTCATTGTTGACAGCAAGATAAAACGATGTTATCATATGAAAGTTGCTGATTCATCCGACAGACAGTTTGAAAATTAATTTTAAAAACTGTTGACAAGATGCAGTGACCGTGATAATATAAATAAGCAATCACGTAACACGTGATACACGATTGACCTTTGAAAACTGAATAAAGAATGAACGAACCAAATGTGCAAGGAGCTTAGACTTCGGTCGAAGCAAACGAAGACGATACGTAGTATCGCAAACATAAAGTCAGCAAAAAATTAAGAG
>NZ_JBAVFV010000037.1:0-11815 GCF_049684335.1 Trichococcus sp. | reverse complement strand
GCTGAACTCATTCTAGTCTTTTCTTTACAACTGAAAGTGGCCGATCGGATAGATCTGCCACTCTATTTTCGTCAAACGCTTGGCTGATTCGGGTTGCCCACTGTAAACTGTTTGACCAATTCCTCTTCAAGGGATTTGATTTTTTGGTCTTTCTGAGTCAGTTCCGCTCTCAGATCGGTGAGTTGCTGTTCATACCCGACTTTCGTCGCATCGACTGCCGCTTGGATTTCTTTCCCTTTTGTGTCGATCTCAGTGCGCATCTGTTTGAATTCTTTATTCTTCTTCGTCGCACTGCCTGTCGCAACCAACAAGGTGATGAGCGCGCCCATCAGGAGAGAAACAAGGATGACAATGATAAGCGGTCCATCCACAACTGCGAAACCAAAATTGACCGGCACAGAATCGACATTGAAAACGGCAAACAACACAATGATGATGATTAAAATTATGCCTGCGACTAATCTCCATTGATTTTTCATTATAATCGCCTCACTCATTTTGATAGTTCCCACTCTTATTATCATCTTTTTGCCGTTGCATAGTCAACTTGCAACACTTAGCAACGGAATGATTCTCAGGGGATCAAGCTTCAGGTGATCATTTCGTCAGCGCTATTTCGAACTCATCATAATCATTGACGAGTTTCGTGTCAGGAAAGACTTTGCGAGCATCCCGCTGCAACTGATGCGCGTTGCCGTTGAGGTAACGTGCGCTGATATGAGTCAAATAGAGTTGCTTAACATTTGCTTCTTTGGCTACTTTAGCTGCATCGATGCATGTAGAATGGAAATAATCCGACGCGATTGCTTGGTCTTCCTTCCCGAAAGTGCTCTCGTGAACCAGCACATCGGCATTTTTAGCTAAAACCGCTGTGTTTTTCGTTCTTCTTGTGTCGCCCAGAATCGTTACGACACGTCCTTTGGTCGTTTTCCCGATAAAATCCAGCCCATTGATGGTTCTGCCGTCCGGTAAAACAACGGTTTCCCCATTTTTCAGCTTTCCGTAGAGAGGTCCTGCGGGAACATCCATCTCTTTCAGCTTATCGGCCTGCAATTCGCCCGGATAGTCGGCCTCTTCGACACGGTATCCGTAAGAAACGATGCCGTGATTCAGTTTTGCGCAACTCACGCGGAACTGCTCATCTTCAAACACTACGCCATCTTCGGTTATTTCATGAAAGAAGATCGGATAGCGCAAGTGGGACTGGGAAATACGCAGACTGGTCAAAACAAATTCTTTGATTCCAACAGGGCCATAGATGTTCAAGGGCGTATTGCCGCCCTGAAATGCCCGACTGCTCAAGAACCCGGGCAAGCCGAATATATGATCTCCGTGCAGATGGGTAATGAAGATTTTTTCGACTTTCCTGGGTCGAATCGTTGTTTTGAGCACACGTTGCTGTGTCCCCTCCCCGCAGTCAAAAAGCCAGATAGCATTGCGTTCATCCAACAGTTTCAATGCTATGCTGGAAAGATTTCTGCTAGTGGAAGGGACACCTGCTCCGGTGCCTAAAAATTGAATTTTCATAATCAATTGCTCCCATTTTCATCATTTAATTCTTGATAGATTTCTTCAGCCACAAAAAGGGCTAATTGTTTTGCGCCCGTTGGATTCGGATGGACCCGATCCTCCAGAAGCCAATCATCGTGCCCACTGCTGTATGCATTCCAATCCAAAATATGGACATTGGAATGGTTACTTTCGGCAAGCGTCAACTGCTCATTCACGCTGTCCTTCCAGATTCTCGGAACATTTGTCGTGAGGAAAAATAGATCCCGGGATGTCCCGATTTCCTTTATGAACGTTTCCATTTGCGTATGGGTGAAAGTCCCATTGGAACCTAAGAAGACCACTACCGTATCATGCAATTGTTCCCGCTTCTCCAAAGCACCAATGACCGCAGAGGTTTGGTAAAGCTGTCTGCTGACGGCACCATCCACAACCGCTTGACCGAATATCGTAACCAGTTGATCCGCTACGGAGAGTAATACAGAATCGCCTATGAAGGTAATTTCCGCGCCGTGAGCAAACAACACGGTCTCCCGTTCGAGGCCTTCGATATTGTTGATGGCCCTACTGCGGGTGGACTCGTCACGATTCATCTGATCCATTTTACTTTGGCTGGCTGCAATTTGCTGTCGCAGTTCCTCCACAGCAGCATTCTCGCCGGATCGTGCTTGGACAAATCCCGCCAGAGCGGTCAGCAAGAGGAAAAAACTGCCGAATGCCGCAAGTTTTGCCGAAAAATGCCTGACTGAGTCTGTCGATCCGGAAGCCTTCATTCGGGTAATCGTATCGGCAGGGTTCCAAAACTGCACAGATGTCATCTTCCAACGTTTTTTTTCGAATAATTGGTAACCTATTTCGGAAAGGCTAAGCATGAGGGCCAGTTGGATCAAAATGTGGCGCCCAGGATCAACGCTCGTATCGATTACTTTCGCTTGATAAAGGGAAAGTACAGGATAGTACCAGAGATAAAGCAGGAAACTCCGCCTGCCGAGCCACTGAATCGGCTTGAACCGCATTATTCTTGAAAGACTCGTTGCCGGATGTGCTGTCAAGATTACCGCAACACCGATGATGATACTGTTTAGGTACATTCCACCTCTGTAAGTGAATGTCTGACTATCCAGCATTCTGATGAACATCAAACCGAGAATCGCGTAGCTGAAAAATCCTGCAAGCGTCAATCTTCGCTTCGTTGTTTTAGACACTGGCTCGTTCAATTGCGTTAACGGCCAAACAACCGATAGCGCACTGCCTATCATAAATGAAAACAAGCGCGTATCCGTCCCATAATAGACGCGTGAGGCGTCCTCTCCCGGCACATACAGCAAGGCCATCGCAAGGGCAGAAAACAAAGAAAGCCCGACAGCAGTGGAGAAGATGATCCGTTTATCCTTGAAAAGGGCCATCAGCAAAAGAACAATCAAAGGCCAGATGACATAGAATTGACTTATGACCGAAAGGAACCAGAGATGCAGGAAAGGTGATTGCACATAGAATTGTTCGAAATAAGACCCGCCAACAGAAATTTGCCACCAGTTGTTGACCATCCCCAATGACGAAAGAAGCCATGGCCGCAAATTCAGTAATAAGTCCCTTTGGAACAAAGTGATATAGGCAGTCACCGATACCAGCATCCCCAGCAACGGAAGGAACAATCTGTTGAACCTTCTGGCCAAATAGCGTTTATAAGACAACTTCTCTTTTTGGCCGTATTCTTCAAGCACCGACGCTGTGATGAAATAACCAGTCAAAACGAAAAAGATGTTTACAGCCAAGTAGCCGCCAGGCAAAACATGAGGCATCAAATGATAGAAAATGATGGCAAGAATCGCAAGCGCCCGCATTCCATCCAAAGGAACGGAGCGTGTCTGTAATGTCACGATAATTATCCCCCATTTATTGGTAATGGTGATGCTTTTTAATCTACGAACTCAAAATGGTAGGTCATGATACGGACCATGTCCCCATCTTTCGCTCCCTTGGCTCTCAGTTTTTCATCAACGCCCATGGAACGTAATTGACGCGCGAAACGCATGATGCTTTCGTCATGAGCAAAATTGGTCATGTTGAATAGTTTTTCTAATCTTTCGCCACCCAATACCCATGTGGAATCAGGATCGCGTCCGATAGTGAATTGTTCTTGATTTTCTTCGAATTTGTAAAGGACGGATGATTCGACTTCTTCTTCGTCGAATAATGGGAACTCAGGAGTATCCTTCAGAACTTCAGCAGTGTAATCCAATAATTCGGCTACGCCGGTGGTCGACCAGGCTGAGATCGGGAAAATTCTTGGTGCTTCGTCATCCCCGAATTTTTCGGCGATTTGCTGTTTGAAGATCTCAAGATTGTCTTCCGCCTCTGCCACATCCATTTTGTTGGCTACAATGACGGTAGGTCTCTCCAGCAAACGCAATTGGTAACTTTCCAATTCCTTGTTGATTTTTTCATAGTCATCGAAAGGATCTCTGCCTTCTGTGCCACCCATATCGATGACATGCAGAATGACTCTTGTGCGCTCGATGTGGCGCAGAAATTGGATTCCCAGACCGACGCCTTGGGACGCGCCTTCGATTAATCCCGGTAAATCGGCCATGACAAACTCTTCTCCGCTG
This sequence comes from Trichococcus sp., assembly GCF_049684335.1. Lineage (GTDB taxonomy): Bacteria > Bacillota > Bacilli > Lactobacillales > Aerococcaceae > Trichococcus. Next base: position 7,694 of record NZ_JBAVFV010000037.1, on the reverse strand, counting down.
CGTGTTTGTACCATACCTAAGTTAGGCACAAGCGTAGTGAAGTGATAAGCTGCGATTTTTGGTTTTGCTTTTGACACGATCGAGAGCAATGTCGATTTACCTACGGATGGGAAGCCAACCAAACCGACGTCAGCGATGACTTTCAACTCCAACTCCAACTCAAGCTCTTTCCCGGGTTCACCGTTTTCGGCGATTTCGGGTGCAGGGTTTCTCGCAGTGGCAAAACGGTTATTCCCGCGTCCGCCACGTCCACCTTTTGCAACCACAGCCTGTTGTCCAGGTTCCGTCAAATCAGCTATGAGTTCTTTTGTTTCCGCATTGCGTACAATCGTACCAGGCGGAACTCTGACGATTGTATCTTTTGCACCGCGGCCGAACATGCTTTTGCTCATGCCGTTTTCGCCGGGCTTACCTCTGAAATTCCGGTTGTAACGGAAATCCAATAACGTGCGCAGACCTGGATCCACTTCAAATATGATGCTTCCCCCACGGCCGCCATCGCCACCTGCAGGACCCCCATCGGGAACATACTTTTCGCGACGGAACGCTACCATTCCATCGCCGCCTTTACCGGCTTTTACATGCACTTTTGCATGATCCAAAAACATTGACATCTTTTTTCCCCCTTGGAAAACTGTTCGGCACTCTTTGTGCCGAACAAAATGATTCGATTGGTCCAACTTTTTCAAATGCACTTCTGCAGTCAAAAATTTGGACAAGTATCCTTAACAAATAATTTGCGTTTCTTTCTTCTGAACCGCTCATTCTTCCCTCTTAATTTACCATATTAACCAAAAAACGAAAAGAAAATACAGTGTCGAGGGTCTTGATCCTCCCCACACACGGTGGAAGACAAAATGATGGAGCCGGGAGTAAACAATGTTAGCCCCGCCTCCATCACTTCACTATTTAAGAATCAATTTTCTGACATCAGCAAACTGCAGAATGCTCAAGGTTAGGTTACCTAGCGTGTTCAAGCGGTTGCTGCGGATAGCAATATCCTCGACCATGACCATATTTTCATCAAAATAAGCTTCAATGTATGGCGCAATCGCAGCTAAGGCAGCGTAATCCGCTTCAGGATCGCCGTGGGACAGAGCCAAATCGAGATGGTTGATCTGCACATACAGATTCTTCTCGCTGGCTGTTTCCAGCAAATCTTTCTGAACGGGAATCGATTCATCAGGATTCCCGGAAATGTTTACGACACGCGCAAGAGCTTCCATAACTGCTTTGAATGGTTCCTCTTCATTGTGCGCCTGCAATACTTTAGCGTTAGCGAACAAGGTGTTGACATCTTTTTCGCCGGATTGAAGTACAGCTTCCACTATGTCATAACGGATGCCATAGGTTTGAAGCTTCTGTTGGATACGGCCATTTGCGAAAACAGCAAGTTCATTCATTGTTTTATTGAATGATTCTGCATCTTCAACCGCATAAACCTCCGTCAACAAGGCTGACAGCAATTCTTCCAGCGAGAATGCCCATTGGTATTTCTCGATGATCTGAATGACCCCGATCATTTGACGGCGCAAAGCATACGGGTCGTTCGATCCTGTAGGAACCATACCCTGCAGGAAGAAGCTGATGATGCTGTCCAATTTGTCCGCCATCGCCAAAACTGCTCCGATTTGAGTTTCCGGCAATTCGCCTTCACTGGATACCGGGAGGTAGTGTTCGCGGACCGCGGTTGCTACAGCAGCCGCTTCGCCTTGTTGCAAGGCATAGACCTCACCCATGATGCCTTGCAGTTCCGTAAATTCGGAAACCATATTGGTCACCAAGTCAAATTTGTAGATTGATGCTGCACGCAACAAATGCATTTTGTCGTCCTCTTCCAGATCAAGCACATCAGCAAGATGGGCAGCGATTTTCGCTGTGTTGTCCATCTTATCATGAATGGAGCCGATTTTCGAATGGAATGTGACTTTCTTCAATTTTTCGACCGACTGCGTGATGGTGACGCGTTGGTCTTCGTTGAAGAAGAACAGGCCGTCCTCAAGCCTTGCTGTCAGGACTTTCTCGTTCCCTTTTTTCACGTTATCGATGAATATGCCATTCCCGTTGCGTACAGATATGAAGTACGGCAATAATTCCCCGGATTTGTCCTTCACTTCGAAATAACGCTGGTGGTCTTTCATCGATGTGATCAATACATCTGCCGGCAACGTCAGGTATTTGCTGTCGTATTCGCCGAAGAATGCTGTCGGATATTCAACCAGTGAAGTGACTTCTTCCAATAAGGTTTCATCGTTAGGGATGATCCAGCCATTTTCTGTTTCAATCTGTTGGAATTGGGCCCGGATCATATTTTTCCTTTTGTCCTGATCGGCGATGACGTGTTGTTCAGCCAATTTCTCCACATATTCGCCCGCATGCGCCAGAGTAACTTCTTCACCCAAGAAACGGTGGCCGCGTGTGGTCCGGCCTGAAACGACATCCAAGATCTGGAATGGGATAATTTCATCATCTGCCAATGCCGCAATCCAATGGATCGGACGGATGTACTTGAAGTGATGGTTGCCCCAATGCATCGAAACAGGGAAAGTCAATGACTCAACGACTGTATTCAATTCCTTTAGCACTTCGAATGAAGCTTTTCCGTTGATTTCCTTCTTGACGAAAACATACTCTACACCCTTCAGTTCATCAAAGAAGATGTCTTCAGGAGTCAAGCCTTGTCCACGGACGAAGCCCAGTGCAGCTTTTGACCAAGTGCCGTCCGCCTGCAAAGCGATTTTTTTTGCGGGTCCTTTGACGACTTCAGCCAAATCCGCCTGTTTATCGCTGACTCCGCTGGCGATGACTGCCAAACGTCTCGGCGTCGCATACATTTCGATCGCATCAAATTTGATGCGGTTTTCTTCCAAAAAAGCGGCCATTTTTTCTTTCAGTTGGATACTGCTGCTGCGCACATATTTCGCAGGCATTTCTTCAAGTCCGATTTCTAATAATACAGTTTGACTCATCACATTAGTCCTCCTTAAGGGCAAGTTCTTTTTGATCATCCGAAAGCAAAGGGAAACCCAGTTCTTTTCTCTTTTGGACAAATGCTTTCGCCAATTGGCGCGCCATATTGCGGATACGTGCGAGATAACCTGCGCGGTCGGTCGCAGAAATGACCCCTCGTGCATCCAAAAGGTTAAAAGCATGCGAACTCTTCAGGACATAGTCATAAGCCGGATGCACGAGACCATTCTCGATCTGTTTCGTCGCTTCCGCTTCAAATGAATCAAACAGTTGGAACAACAAATCGACATTGCTTTCCTCAAACGAATATTTCGAATGTTCGTATTCCGGTTGGCCGAAGATTTCTCCGTATTTCACGCCTTCGGTCCACTCAAGATCGTAAACACTGTTCACATCCTGGATATAAGAAGCCAAGCGCTCCAACCCGTAGGTGATTTCGCTTGTGACAGGGCTGCACTCCAAGCCGCCCACTTGCTGGAAGTAGGTGAACTGGGTGACTTCCATCCCGTCCAACCAGACTTCCCAGCCCAAGCCTGCGCAACCCAATGAAGGGTTTTCCCAGTTGTCTTCGACAAAGCGGATATCATGTTCGATCGGATTGATGCCCAATACCTTCAGGCTTTCCAGATAAAGTTCCTGGACATTGGCCGGTGATGGCTTCATGACCACTTGGAATTGGTGATGTTGGTACAGGCGGTTGGGATTTTCACCGTAACGGCCGTCAGCCGGACGACGCGAAGGCTCCACGTATGCAGCGTTCCAGGGTTCTGGGCCGATTGCGCGCAAGAAAGTGTACGGGCTCATTGTTCCGGCACCCTTTTCAGTATCGTAGGACTGCATCAATAGGCAGCCTTGATCTGCCCAAAAATTTTGTAGCGCTTGAATCATTTTTTGCACAGTTAATTTGTTTTCCATCATAAATCTCCTCCACTTGAAATAATACATAAAAAAAGTCCCTATGCATCAAGTCTCCTTGAAACATAGGGACGAATATTTTCGCGGTTCCACCCTAATTCCGGCAAATGCCGGCACTTCGTTACAGGACTCGGATATGCCTTTCCGCAATAGTCTCCCGCTTTGGCTCACACTATCCCAAATTCGCTTTTCGGTACTGACCAGAGGTACTTTTATCTTCAACGTCCAGTATTTAGTTCTTCTCAATAGTAGCCTTGTTCCGGAAGAATGTCAAGAACTAGTTAAATTGGACTGTCCGCTTTCATTCGGCTTGTTCGGCTCCGGTTCGGAAGCGGAACGGAAAGGAATCTCAACCTTCGTTTCCCAAGCGTACATCTGATCGATGAAGTTCTTGCTTTTCAGGCGGATCCCGACATATTCTTCATAGAGCTCATCGATAAAGGCCCTGAGCGCCTGTTTCGTCTCGGCTTTGATTTGGATATTCCCGACTTGCTTCGGCGTGACCAATTGGAAAATACGTGCAAAATGGACAGCTGCAGGGCTTGCATGCAATCTTCTGGGGTCTTCCCCGTAATGGTTCTGACACAAGGAACCGGAATATTTTACCGAATAATCGAAAGGTTCCTGCTTGCTGTGACAGATGACGCATTCCTGCAATTGCGGCGCAGCTCCAAAATATTTCAGCACCCGCATTTCGAAAATGTTCACTACGATTTCTGCATCCATCCCGTTCTGCATGGCGACCAGGGATTCCTCCAACAAATCGTAGAGGTCGGCGGCCTTGATGGCATCGTTGATAGCTGCATCGGCCAGGTTATTCAAATAGGTCGCATAGGCGTTCAGATGGATATCCGTCTGCATTTTGGAAAAGTGGATGATTTCACGGCTGTCCTGCAGAAAACTGAGTCCATCATCCTTGATGCGGCCCAGATAAGTCGCTTTCGTGAATGGTAGCAGCGCAGCTTTCAAGGAATGGTTCGGGTTTTTGATGTTCTTCACGAAAAACATCCGCTTTCCATGATTGCGCGTAAATATTTTTACCAAAGCATCCTTTTCCCTGTGTTTTCGGATTGATAGGACGATGCCATCAAATTCCTGATATGTCTCCATGTCGCACCCTTTCGAAAAGAGAAGAGTCTGGAAGGCAGCCTCCCAAACTCTTCCTGATTGCTATTTATGTATTAATTGAGCATTTGCTGATCAATCGTAATCTTTTTGGCGGTATCCATAGTCCTGCAGATAACTCTGCTTGTCGCGCCAATCTTTTTGGACCTTGACCCAAAGTTCAAGGTAAATTTTATCGCCAAGCATCGCTTCGATATCCCGACGTGCCCGGACACCGATTTCTTTCAGCATTTTCCCGCCTTTGCCGATGATGATGCCTTTTTGACTGGCCCGATCGACGATGATGGTTGCATGGACGTGGACTTTATCGTCCTCGTTGCGCTTCATCGATTCTACGACGACAGCTACGGAATGCGGCACTTCTTCCTTGGTCAACTGAAGAATCTTTTCGCGGATGAACTCGGAAACGACGAAATATTCAGGGTGATCCGTCACTTGATCGTCCGGGTAGAATTTGGGCCCTTCCGGCATGTATTTTTTGATGGTTACCATCATTTCATCCACATTGTTCCCATTTATGGCAGAAATCGGAACCACTTCATTGAACTCATTGTCTGAAGTATAGTCCATGATGATTTTCAGTAATTCTTCCGGCTTGACCTGATCGATTTTGTTGATGATCAAAAATTTCGGAGTGCGCAGGTTCTTCAGTTTTTCAAGAATGAAATTGTCGCCCGCTCCTCTTTTTTCTGCCGCATTCACCATGAATAAAACCAAATCCACTTCATTAAACGTGCTGTAAGCGCTCTTCAGCATAAAATCGTTCAAGCGCGTCAGCGGTTTGTGGATTCCGGGCGTATCGATGAATACGAGCTGGGAATCATCCGAAGTGACTACGCCTTGGATCTTGTTCCGGGTAGTTTGCGGGACATCGCTCATGATGGCGACCTTTTGACCGACGATGTGGTTCAAAAGTGTCGATTTGCCTACGTTAGGCCTCCCGATGATGGAGACGAATCCTGATTTGAAACCTTCTTTTTTATTCATACAAAACTCCTCAAATTAACTTATAATATATTTCCAAAAACTTGGGTAAAAAAATGATGGCCGCAATAAGGATGGCAAAGAACGCCGTAACCAAGACCGCTCCGGCTGCAATATCCTTTGCCTTCTTTGCGAGCGGGTGATATTCGTAATCGGTCACCAAATCAACGACATTTTCAAATATCGTGTTAAGAAACTCCATAATGATGACCAGAAAAATGCAGAAGATGATCACGATCCATTCCATTGGGCTCGATTCTAAGAACCAAGCCAACAAGAGCGGTATCAAGCCAACCAAGGCATGACTGCGCATGTTTTTTTCTTCTTTGAGGATAATGCCGATGCCATCCAAAGCATGCTTCACTGAAGCAAAAAAGCTCGGATTCTTTCCGATTTTCCCCATCTTTTCCCTACTCGTCTCTTTTAAGTCCATAAGCATCCAGTATCTCTTTCTGAAGACCGAACATTTCCTTTTCGTCTTCTTCCGTCATGTGATCATAACCATTCAAATGCAGGAAACCATGCAAGGCAAGGAAGCCTAGTTCTCTCTCAAAACTGTGGCCATAAGACTCCGCTTGTTCAGCGGTCTTGTCGGTCGAGATAATGATATCGCCGATATTTGTCGGAAAGGCACCGGTTATGCTTTCCATGTTGATCGGGAAATCGTCATCCATGTCATCGTTCAGTGCAAAGCTGATGACATCCGTGGCCTGGTCTTTGTTGCGGTATTCACGATTGATTTCTCGGATGCGCTCATTGTCCACAAAAGTGATCGACAATTCGGTATCGGGAGTCAACTTCAAATACTCCCCCGCAAAAGTAATCAAGGAATGGACCAATTCAGTGTGCTCTTTCTGTACAGATTCGGTTTCATCAAAAATATCTATTTCCATATAATCGCTCACTTTTCTATATTATGTTTTGTTTCCTCTTTGACATCGTATGCTTTGATGATGCTCGCAACGACCGGATGGCGCACGACATCGTAAGTATCAAAGGTGACAAAAGTGATGTCAGGGATGCCCTGAAGTTTCTTCTCGGCATCAATCAAACCTGAAAGGGCGCCTTTCGGCAAATCGATCTGGGTCTTGTCGCCGTTGATGATCATTTTAGACCCGAAGCCGAGCCGCGTCAGGAACATCTTCATCTGTGCGACAGTCGTGTTCTGCGCTTCGTCAAGGATGATGAAGGAATCTTCCAGTGTCCGTCCGCGCATATAAGCGAGCGGCGCAATTTCGATGACTCCCCTATCCATCAAGCGGGTTGTGTGCTCGACGCCATAAATGGCATAAAGCGCATCGTAAATCGGGCGCAGATAAGGGTCCACTTTTTCCTTCAAATCTCCGGGCAGGAAGCCGAGGTTTTCTCCAGCTTCAACCGCCGGACGGGTCAGGATGATTTTTTTCACCTTACCGTTCTTCAGAGCCTCCACCGCCATCACAACGGCCAAGAAGGTTTTCCCGGTTCCGGCAGGTCCTATTCCGAAAACGACATCTTTTTTCTTGACGGCCTGCACATATTGCCTTTGGCCGAAATTCTTCGCCCGGATAGGCTTGCCTGCGTACGACCTGCCGATTTCTTCTTCATAAAGGTTGATGAAGAAATCAAGGCTTCCACGCTCCGACATTTTTATAGCTGTGACGATATCTGTTTGTGAAATAGGGATGCCGCGCGCTAACAATTCCAAAAGTTGCTTCAAC
>NZ_JBAVFV010000036.1:0-115499 GCF_049684335.1 Trichococcus sp. | reverse complement strand
CCTGAGAGGGATTGCCGAAACAACGCTTTTTTTTTGCATGTAAAAAGCGCACTGGGAGTTTTATTACTCCCGGTGCGCTTTGAATTCGCTAATGTTAAAAAAATAGGATTATAATTTTACAACGTTAGCTGCTTGAGGACCACGGTTGCCGTCAACGATTTCGAATTCAACATCTTGGCCTTCTTCTAAAGATTTGAAACCTTCGCCTTGGATAGCTGAGAAATGCACGAACACATCGTCTTTTCCGTCAACTTCGATGAAACCAAAACCTTTTTCGCCATTAAACCATTTTACTTTGCCTTGTTCCATAATCGTGTAATACCTCCAAAATTTTCATTGGTAAAATGCTAATACAAATATTTACTATCATATTAGTACAAGTTACTAATATAATTATAACGAACATCTTGTACGATTTCAAGAGAAAGTTATGCGCTTTCTTTGGAAAATGAATCAACCGTGGACAAAACGGCTGCTCTTTCAACCTAAAATCAACAGAAGCACGCAAGAATGACGTCAAATGACCTCCGCTTGCGTGCTCTTTACTTATTGTTTACATAATTTAAACGATTTTATTCAAGGTGAGCTAGGTTATGCTTCTTCCTGCACGAGTGCTTCCGGAAATTCAGATCTCACAATATCTGCACAGCGTTCGCATAAGGATATTGCATCCTCGATTGTTCCGACCTCTTCTTTGATGGCACGGCATCTTTCGCAGGTTTCCCCATGTGCGTGTTCCACTAGGATCGCAAGCTTATCGAACGGCATCGCTTCAGCTGGAGCAGCTGCCAATTCTTTGATGTCAAGCTGTGAAACGATGAATAATTGTTCCAGGTTCGCATCAAGAGACGTGAACAATGCTTTTGTATCTTCATCAACAAACAAGGTCAGATGCGCTTCAAACGATTTTCCGATCGTCTTCTCATTACGCGCTACTTCCAATGCTTTCAATGCCGCATCGCGGATATCCATGAATTTCTCCCATTGGCCTAAAATCGCTGCTTGGTCTTCACGGACGCTGCTTTCCGGCAATTCAGCCAGTTGGGCATATTGTTCCTCTTCCTTCAGGAAACTCCAAATTTCTTCGGTTGTGTGCGGGATGATCGGCGTCAAAAGTTTTGCCAACTTAACCAATACTTCGTAAAATACGGTCTGCATGGCGCGTCTTTCTAGATTATCCTCTTTTTCGATATAAACAACATCTTTCGCAAAATCAAGATAGAATGCCGACAAATCAACTGTACAGAAGTTCATGATCGTTTGATAGATGGTCGAGAACTCGTACTCTTTATAGGCTGTCAAACAAGTTTCAACAACTCGATCCAAGCGCGCCATCATGTATTGATCGACACTGCGCAGTTCCTCATAGGCCACTGCATGCTCCTTCGGTTGGAAATCTTCCGTATTTCCGATCAGGAAACGCATGGTATTGCGAATCTTGCGGTACGTTTCGGAAACTTGTTTCAGGATGTCGTCACTGACTCTGACATCGGATTCGTAATCGACACTGGATACCCATAAACGGATGATGTCGGCGCCCATGTTCTTGACGACTTTTTCCGGAAGGATAGTATTGCCCAATGATTTGCTCATTTTGCGGCCTTCTCCATCCAAAACAAAACCTTGGGAAAGGACTGTTTTGTAAGGTGCTACTCCGTTGATCGCAACACTGGTCGTAATACTTGAATTGAACCAACCACGGTATTGATCGGAGCCTTCCAAATACATATCAGCTGGGAATGTCAAATCTTCCCTTGCACGCAGCACAGCTTCATGCGAAGATCCGGAATCGAACCAGACATCCATGATGTCCATTTCCTTCGTAAATGTGCCGTTCGGGCTCCCAGGGTGCGAGAACCCTTCAGGAAGCAGATCTTTCGCTTCTCTTTCGAACCAGACGTTCGATCCGAATTCGCCGATTAGTTTAGCAGCGTGGTCGATTGTTTCCGGCGTGATGACAGGTTCTCCATTTTCCGCATAGAAAATCGGCAACGGAACGCCCCAAACACGTTGACGGGAAATGACCCAATCCCCACGGTCGCGAATCATGTTGAACAAGCGGACTTTGCCCGATGGATGCAGCCACTCAACATTTTCGATTTCGTCCAAAATGTCTTGACGGAATTTGTCGATTGATGCGAACCATTGCGGTGTTGCACGATAGATGACCGGTTTCTTTGTGCGCCAGTCATGCGGATAGCTGTGGACGAAGAAGTCCAGTTTCAGCAAAGCGCCTTTTTCAGCCAACAATTCGGTGATCAGTTTATTGGCTTTGTCGTAGAACACGCCCTCGAAACCTGGAGCTTCAGCTGTGTAGCAACCTTTGTTGTCGATCGGTGATAATACTTCCAGACCATATTTTTTGCTGACCAGGTAGTCATCCTCACCGTGTCCAGGAGCCGTATGGACCAAACCGGTACCCGCTTCAAGCGTTACGTGCTCGCCTACCATGATCAATGATTCGCGATCATAGAACGGATGTTGGACAGTCATGTACTCCAACTCCGAGCCTTTCAGTTCTTGCAGGATTTCCACAGATTCCCATCCGATGGCTTCCTTGACTGTGCCCAGCAATTCTTTTGCGACAACAAATTTTCTGCCGTCAGCGGAAACAACCACATATTCGAAATCAGCATTAGCGGAAATGCCTAAGTTTGCCGGCAAAGTCCACGGCGTAGTCGTCCAGATGACGAGTGCAGTATCGTTATCCAACAGGCCTTTGCCGTCTTTGACCTGAAAAGCCACATAGATGGAAGCAGACTTCACATCTTTATATTCGATTTCGGCTTCCGCCAGCGAAGATTCACTTGAAGGCGACCAATAGATCGGTTTTAGTCCTTTATAGATGTAGCCTTTTTCCGCCATTTTTCCGAACACACGGATTTCCGCTTCTTCATATTTCGGCAACAAGGTCACGTATGGATTTTCCCAATCGCCTGCGATTCCCAAACGTTTGAAAACGGTTCTTTGTCCGTCGATCTGATTCCAAGCATAATCTTCACACAATTTACGGAAATCAGCCAAGCTCATCGCTTTGCGGTTCACGCCTGTATTCGTTAAGGCTTGTTCAATCGGCAGACCATGTGTATCCCAACCCGGAACAAAAGGCGAACGGAATCCAGACATGGATTTTGAGCGGACGATGATGTCCTTGCTGATTTTGTTCAAAGCATGTCCCATGTGGACAGCACCATTGGCATATGGAGGGCCATCGTGAAGGACAAATGTCGGTTTATCCGCATTTTTTTCTTGTCGTTTAACATAAATATCTTTTTCTTCCCAATCCTTTTGCCATTCCAATTCGCGGACAGGCAGGTTAGCTTTCATAGGAAAAGCCGTTTTCCCTAGGTGCAGCGTTTCTTTCATTTTCATTGTCGGAAGCTCCCTTGTCATTATTTTTTTCTACAAAAAAAGACCCGTCTCCAAAAGGGACGAAGTCTTCGTGGTACCACCCAAATTCAAAGCGACAACGGCCGGAACAGGCTGTCATGCTTCCTCATTCAAACCGTTAACGCTGTTCAGGCGACCTTTTTTACTTATGTTTGTTCAAAAAGATTCTCATGGAGGATCCTTAAAATAGAGGGACTTATTGGCCTTTCACCATTCGCCAATTCGCTGGAAGTTTCTTTTTTTCGGGTGTTCCATTCTTCAATATCTAGATTTTACTTGTTTTCTTCCGGAATTTCAATAGCTTCTACTGCAGCTTCAGCAAGTTTCTCTTCAGCTCTGGCTTCTTCGGCCAATCTTCCGCCGACTTCGAATTCGGCAGCATCTTCAGAGTTGGCGACCAATTCGTCGATGATGCGTGTGCGGTTGGATAACACTTCATTCAAAGTAGGAGTCGAAACTTGACCTTCTGGTGAAGCGTTCAACAAGTTGTTCCATTCATCATTCATGATGAGGTTCAATTGTGACTCAACCAAAAGTTGCAGTTTCTGTTTGAAGTTACGGCTTTCCTTGCGGACTCCGTCAGTTTCTTCATTGATTTTTGTCGCTTTTCCGGCTGCTTCATGCAACAAGCGATCCGCACTCTTTTCGGCTTCGAACAAAATGATCTCGGCTTCTTTGCGCGAATTTTCTTTCAATCTGTCGGCTGCATCCTGCGCCACTACGATAGACTTGTTCAAAGCATCCTGCAAGTTGCTGAAATACTGAAGTTTTTCTTCGGCAAATTTCAGTTGCTTTTGCAGGTCTTTATTTTGTTTGATGACTTCTTCAAATTCTTTTGTGACAGTATCCAAAAAGTCATTGACTTGTTCTTTATCGTACCCTTTTATTTTGACAGGGAATTCCTTGTGTTGAATATCTAATGGAGTCAAGCTCATCTTATACACACCTTTCGTTCTTGTCATTCTTATTTGTACAATACGCCAAATTCGACGCGCCATTTATCTTTCTTGGACTTTCCTTCTATAGCCTTTATCTGAATCCGGCCATAACCGCGGATGGACACGATATCCAACAGCCCTAATTCGAAATCTGGACGTTCAAATGCGGCCCAGTTCAATTTCACTTTTCCGCTGCTCACCAATTCTTTTGCGCGTTGCCTCGATATGTTGTAGATAGCCGCAATCACTGTGTCCAACCGCAACGAACTGACAGTGTCATGTACAATCGTCCAATCATCGATAGGAGTGATCAGATCAGTGTAGGTCCGATTTTCCAGGCGAACACTGACCTTTCCTATCTTAGTGACCTGCGAATGCACATAGCTTGCTATATTTGACGCCAACAAAAATTGCCAACGGATGCCGTCAGACAGGATATCTCCGAAAAGCTCCCTTTTCATGCCGGTTCCGATCAGCGTCCCCAGTATTTTTCCATGGGTCAAACTGGCAAATTTCGATGGGTACACAACTTCCGTAAGCTCCATTTCAAAGTCGCTTTGCGTCGGGCTGAAATACTCAGGGCAAATGATTGCCCGCTTGCGTTCCGCCGCTTCGTAACCGCCATAAAATTGAACATGGATTTCACCTTTTTTCCCGACCATCATCTCAAGGATGTACTGTTGTCTCGGATCCAAGAAATCCGTCAGATACGGTGAGTAGGTTTCCTCCGCTTGCGTAATCCAAGATTGGGCACTATCAATGAATGGCTGCTCTTCCTTGCGAAAATGTTGATAAACTTCTTGCATACGTATCCCTCACTTTTTCGTTTGATGAAAAAATGTCCGTCAATTCAGCATTCTGATTAGGAAAAAGATAACGACCTGCGCTCCATACTCCACCAAATTCAGGAACAGGATGCCCGCCACTACACTAAAGCTCATCATGCCTACAGATGGGATCAATCTTCTGAATATATCCAGGTAAGGCTCCACAATGCTGGAGATAAAATAGCCGAATTTGGAACTTCTGGCTCCCGGCAACCAACTCATCAATGCGTATACCAGCAGGACGGTTGAATATGCCGATATACCCCAACGGATAATCTGTAAAAGCCAAATCAATATTTGTGTCATTTTGTTTCCTTTCTAGTAGAACGAACGCTCTTCCTCCAGTGTTTCGGCCAGTGCGCCTTCGACTCCGACTGAAGCGGGGGTGCATAAAAAGATTTCATCGCCAACACGTTGGATTTCTCCCCCGATCGCATATACCGTTCCGGTCAGAAAATCCACGATCCGCTTAGCTTGTTCCGCATCTATTCTTTTGAAATTAAGAAGAACTGCTTGATTCTTCAGCAGATTATCGGCAATTTTCTCTACCTCAGAATAGACTCTGGGCTCCACGACATGGATGCTGGCTTTTTCGGTCATTGCTTGTTGATTCATAGGAATTACCTTTGCTTTCGTCGATCTTTTTTGGGTGCTCCGCTGAGACGGAGCCCCTTCTTCATTGCGCTCGGACCTGCGGACTGGAACGACAGTCGATGGTTCATCGACTTCCTCAAATCCGTCTTCCTCATCTTCAATGACAAAGTACTTTCGGAATAAATCTTTCAGACCCATAAGACCCCTCACTTCTTCTTCGTCTATGCTTCTGTTTCAGCAAAGAATGCCGATCCGACACGTACGAAGGTCGCACCTTCGGCAATCGCTATCGGATAATCTTGACTCATGCCCATGCTCGTCTCCGTGCATGGGGCATAAGCCAAGTTCAACGCCGCTACTTGCTCTTGCATTATTTTCAGATCTTTAAAGCATTGACGCAACTCCACGTCTGTTGCATCAATGGGTGCCATCGTCATCAATCCGACAACGATGATGTTGGGAAAACTTTCCAGACTCTTGATGAAAGGCACTGCCTCGGATGCGGAAAGTCCATGTTTTGAATTTTCCCCTGTAACATTGACCTGAACGAAGCAAGAAACAGGCTTTTCCGCCCGTTCATTGATTTCCTTTGCCAATGACGGGCGATCCAATGCGTGGAAGTAGGCGATACGATTGATCACCTGCTTCACTTTCCTTGTCTGTAAGGTACCGATGTAATGCCAGCTGATGTCTTCCTGCGGAAGTGCTGCTTGCTTTTCAATCAGACCCTCGAGGCGATTCTCTGCAAAATGGCGGTAGCCTAAGCGGTACAATTCCTCCACTTGCTCTACAGGTTTTGTCTTCGTGACGGCGACAACCGTCACATCTTCCCGTTTACGTCCGGCTGTCAAGCAGGCTGCTTCCACAGTTGACTCCACTTTCCGGCAATTTTGTTCAATATTCATGCTTATCTGCGTCTCTTGCGGAAGAAAGGTGGTGTATCCAATGAATCCTCTCCACCGTTTTTATCTTCTTTATTTTCGTGATAACGTGGATAATTATCTTCTGTTTGTTTGACAGAGTACTCTTCTGGCTCAGGTTGGACCGATTGGGGCGCCTGTTCCCTTACGTTTGTGTCTCTGCGGATATCCCAGTCACCAAAGAGGTCTTTGGCTGGTTTTTCTTCGGCTCGTTCAGTCGGAAGTTGTTTCTCCGGGTATGCAGCAGGTGCGTTCCCTACTTCTTTACGTCCCTTAAAAGCACTGCCGCCGCGATTAGCGGTTTTTTTTTCATCTTTTTTTTTGTCGTCGATCCCAGTAGCGATTACTGTAACGATAACTTCGTCGCCCAAGTTTTCATTGATGGATGTACCGAAAATGATGTTGACTTCGGATGATGAAGCTTGTGCCACGATATCACTTGCATCTTGTGCTTCGAACAACGTCAAGTCTGAACCACCCGTGATGTTCAACAAGATCTGCTCGGCGCCATCGATGGAAACTTCCAACAATGGGGAAGAGATAGCTTTTTTGGTTGCTTCTGCTGTACGGTTTTCACCTGAAGCGATACCGATACCCATCAAAGCAGAACCTTGATCTTTCATGACAGTCTTCACATCAGCAAAGTCCAAGTTGACATATCCTGGAGCTGTGATCAAGTCTGAGATTCCTTGAACGCCTTGACGCAATACATTATCTGCTTCACGGAAGGCTTCCAGCATAGGCGTCTTTTTATCGACGATTTCCAACAGACGGTTATTTGAGATGATGACCAATGTATCAACGTTTGCTTTTAAATCAGCGATACCCTCTGCAGCATAACGGCCTCTTTTAGGTCCTTCAAAAGTGAACGGACGTGTCACTACACCGACAGTCAATGCGCCAAGATCCTTAGCGATTCTGGCTACGATAGGGGCTGCACCAGTACCGGTACCACCACCCATTCCGCATGTGACAAAGATCATATCTGCACCAGCCAAGGCTTCAGAGATTTGTTGTTCACTCTCTTCTGCAGCTTTGCGACCGACTTCTGGAACTGAGCCTGCGCCCAATCCTTTCGTCAATTTAGGCCCGAGTTGGATTCTTGTTTCCGCACTTGATGCATTCAAGGCTTGTGTGTCCGTATTGGCCACGATGAATTCAACACCTTTAACGCCTTCTTCGATCATGCGGTTAACGGCGTTGCTTCCTGCCCCACCGACACCGATAACTTTAATTTTTGCTCCATCACTCATGCTTGAATCGAATTCCAATTCCATTTCATTTCCTCCTATTTCATACCATTCTTTTTATGTTCAGCGTGATTATTCAAACAGATTATTGAACCAACGTTTTAATTTCCCGACTAAGCTTTCTTCGTAATTATCCTCATCGGCATATGTCTCATTTTCATAGACAGGTTCTTCGATGACTGCCGGTTGTTTCGCAGTTTTGGATTGCAAAGGGATCACTTTGCCTGTCACCTGCACTTTTCCTTTGGCAACACGGTAGATGTCATCCAGACCCGCTACATACTTAATCAGGCCGATGCTCGTTGCATAGATCGGGTTGCGCATTCCCATCTGCTCCGGGATGTACAATTTGACATTGATTTCGAAGATTTCTTTTGCCAAATCGACGACGCCTGGTAATGCTGCTGCGCCTCCAGTCAGAACGATACCGCCAGGGAGGTTGCGAGCTTCCACTTTATCCAAGGCACGTTTGATGTTTTCGAAAATCTGCGCAAGACGCGCTTCGATGATTTCGGACAAATATTTCTCGTCCACTTTTACTGGTTCTTCTTTACCGATCGTTTCGACAGGGAAAAATTCCTCATCGGATGTATCTTCGGAAATGGCATAGCCATATTCACGTTTTGCGCGCTCCGCATTTTCCAAGGTCGTGTTCAAGATGATGGAAATGTCTTTGGTGACAAGATCGCCGCCCTCAGGATCAACAAATGAAAATTTCAATTGATCGTCGTGCATGACAGAGGCGCTTGTTTGGCCGCCGCCCATGTCGATAAGGATGGTCCCAAAATCCCGCTCGCCCTTATTCATGGCTACGCTTGAAATGGCCAATGGTTGTACAACCATATCTTCGATTTGAAGACCTGCTTTTTCTACACAACGTTTGATGTTATGGATGATTGTTTTCGGACCAGTGATCATGCTTGCGTACAATTCAAGACGTACGCCGATCATGCCTCTTGGGTCTCTGATGCCATCGAACCCATCTACGATGAACTCTTCAGGGATGACGGAAATGATTTCTCTTTCTGGCGGAACGGAACGAACTTTTGCGGCAGCAAAAACGTTTTGGACGTCTTTGTCTGTGATTTCCTTGTTTTCGCTTGCGACTGCATACATCCCATGACAAGGTTCGATGCTGATTTGATTGCTTGGTATGCCTACGATGACGTTTGATATCTGAATATTCGCTTTTTTTTCAGCTTGGCTGACTGCACTGCGGATCGATTCGACCGTTTCATCGATATCAACGATGACGCCACGGCTGAGACCTTTGGAAATTTCATTACCGACTCCAATAATGTTCATTTGATTTTTCACATATTCTGCGACTACAACTTTTATTGAAGTGGTTCCAATATCTAGACTGACGTATATTCCTGAATTCTTCATGGTTTTATTGAAACCTCCGTTTGACATAATGGCTTGTGTAAACATCCGCATTGTTCCGAAAAAAATCATCGGTTACTGATACGTGATGCCAGAAAGCTATACCTTATCATTTTATCATAATAATTCTTCATTTACGAAGATTTTTACAAATAATTCTATCAGAAGGAAGTCTGACAAAAGTTCTTCAATCCCTCAACAATGATACCGATCATTGTTCAAGGATTGACTGCAAGTCAATCCTAATCTCTCTCAGCTCATTCGACTGGAGTGGCGGAATCTGCCGAAGCCGCCGCTTCCTCTTCCGTCGTTTGCGCAAAGGGAGTAAAGTAGACACCCACTTCAAGATCAATGGTTCCTTTCGTCTCGCCTAATTGGCTCACGATGTCGGGGTAGTATAAGATTTTCTCGGCAAAGGATGGCAAGATCGCCTTCACTTCATTCCCGTCATTCATATATACCGTGATTGCATATGGATTTTCTTCCGTTCCGGTATATTTGATTTCAGAGATGCTGTTCTGGACACTGTCAGTCAATTGCATGTATTGTTCGAGTAGGTCCTCCAGATTCTGGTTCATTTCAAAGCTTGTGATGATCGGATTGTTGCCGATCGGAACCTTCAACTCCGTGTCCGCCACAGTGCCATTCTCCAGAACATTATAATAGCTGCCACCCGAATAAACGTAGGCAATGGTTTCGTGTTCCGTAACATGGATCGTGACATCGTTCATGCCGCGCAGCGTCACTTCCGCTTTTTTGACTACGGGCAAAGTATGAGTAATGTAAGCATCGATTTTTTCGTCATTCCAGACGACACCCAAGGCGGTCAGCTTCCCCGTGATGTGGCTGGCATCGATGATACTTTGTTCCGGAACATCTTCGGCCCCTTCCACATAGATGTCCTTGACTTTACCGTAGGGAGAAATCAGAAAACTGCTGCCGATGACCCCAATCAAGAAAATACTGTACCATCCAAGGTACCCTTGGCGCTTGTCTGTTTTTGTGGTTTCGGGAAGGTGTTTTCTTGCCTTCAACTTTTCTTTTTTTTCTTTCATCAAACGATGCATGCGGCCGTTTATGGTAATTTTCTGCATTAACTGCGTCTTATTTTGCTTTTCCGATTCAGCAGTTGCGCGCTGCCAGGGAGTCACTTCCGACGAACGCTTATTGTTCAGCTTATGCCGGATTTTTCCAAAAATCATCTGGCCTCCCTCCCTTTCTCACTTCTTCAAAGTCAAGATGACATCGATGATCCTGTCTGATGCATCGGTTATGCCCATCTGCTTGGCTTGGAATGCCATTTCTTTGCGTGCAGTTACATTGGTCATCAGCTTATCGATGGCTTCAAATAATGATTGTGCCTGCAGGTCTTTCTCGAGAATCATTTCGGCTGCCCCGTTTTTCACTAGGCTTTCCGCATTTTTTTGCTGATGGTTGTTCGTGACATAGGGACTGGGAATCAGGATACTCGGCAGGCCCAAAGCCATCACTTCCGTCAATGTGGTCGCTCCGCTGCGCGATACGATTAAGTCGGTACGCTTAAACAATTTCGGCATATCATGGATGTAGGGCACAATACGGACATTGTCCAAACGGTCTGTCAACATATTGATTGATTGCTCCACCGCATTGTAGTGGATGTCTCCGGTTGCCAACAGCACTTGATACGGCCTGTTTTTGAAAAGCGGGTAGGCGGCTACGAAAGAGTCATTCAGTTTTCTGGCTCCACGGCTGCCGCCAAAAATCAAAACAGTAGGCAACTCTTCCTTCAATCCGTAGTCCTTCAGGTCAGCACTTTCCTTCAAGGAGGCTACTTCCTGCGCCCGGGGATTCCCGGTGAAAATAATCTTCTCTGGATAGGAGGAGAAGTCTCCGCGGGCATCCTCAAAACAAATGCAGATGCGATCCACAACTCGGCTCAAAAATTTATTGGTGACGCCTGCCACTGAATTTTGTTCATGAATGATGGTTGGCACGCTCAGTTTGGATGCGGCATACAGGACGGGGGCGCAAACATAACCACCCGTTCCGATAACGACATCCGGCTGGAATTCCTTAATAATTTTCTTCGAGTCCGAAATGCTCTTGATCATCAAGTAGATTGTCTTCAGATTCTGAAGCGATAAACTCCGGCGCAGACCTTGGATTTTGACCGATTTGAAGGCAACGCCCGCCTTCGGTACGATCGTGCTCTCCAAACCACGGTCGGTTCCCACGTAAAGGAACTCGCTGTCCGGATATTTTTCTTTGATTCGGTTCATCAGGGCTAAAGCCGGGTAGATATGCCCGCCTGTTCCCCCACCGGATAATACTATTTTCATAAGCACATAGGTTCTTTAGAAAGAACCATCCTCCTCACTCGTGGCTTTGACCAAGGAATGGACAGCATCTGTGAATGTTTTGCCGCGCACTTCAAAATTTTTGTACTGATCCCAACTCGCGCAGGCCGGAGACAACAGAATCGTATCGCCTTCTTCACTGTACTGGTAACTGATCGGAACCGCACTGGCGACATGATCCGTCACAACGATTTCTTTGATGCCGGCTTTTTCTCCCGCATCCTTGAGTTTCTCGGCAGTTTCGCCGAAGACGATCAGCGTTTTCACGTTTTCAAGAAAGGGAACGAGCTCCTCGAATGTATTTCCACGGTCCAATCCTCCCGCCAACAGGACGATTGGTGTCCGGAAACTGCTCAGAGCAGTTTTGGTTGCGAGGATGTTGGTCGCTTTCGAGTCATTGTAGAATTTCCTTCCGTTGAGCTCGGCTACGAATTGGATCCGGTGCTCTACGCCATAAAAGAGGTGGAAGGCTGATACGATGGCACCATTGGCTACACCGGACAGTTTCGCTACAGCGATCGCAGCAAGGGCATTTTCGACATTGTGTTCGCCCGGAACCCTCAAATCGGAAATATCCATCACTTTTTCGCCCTTGAAATACAGGGAACCTTCTGACGCATAGGCGCCCTCCTTCAGAATCTGTGTGCGTGAAAAAGGAACGATTTGCGCTTTTGAAAGCTGAGACATTTCACGCAATTCCGCTTGATCCCAATTCAAAACAAGATAATCATCCGTGGTTTGGTTCTCGGTTATGCGCCACTTCGCTTTGACGTATTCTTTGCGGTCCCCATGATAATCCAGATGGGCTTCCGTGATATTAGTGATGACGGCAATGGCAGGACGCATCGCTTCGATACCCATCAATTGAAAACTGGACAGTTCCATCACGACATCGTCGTCTGCAGTCGCTACACGCGCCACTGCGGATGCAGGCACGCCGATATTGCCGGCTATATAAGCTTTGCCTATTTTTCTGCCTGCATTCAAGAGGTCAGTGATCATCGTCGTGGTAGTGGTCTTTCCGTTCGTGCCTGTCACACCGATCAGGCGGCCTTCGAGGATTTCTGCTGCCAACTCGACCTCTGTCAATACAGGGATTCCCAATTCAAGAGCACGTTTCACCATCGGATTGTTGTAAGGGATGCCCGGATTCTTGACCATGAACGAGAAAGATTCATCCAATAACTCGATCGGATGGGATCCAGCGATGACTTTGATTCCAGATGAAATCAACTCCTTCGCATCCGGATTGTCGTTCAATTCCTTTGCGTCATTGACTGTGACCATTGCGCCCAGTTCCAGGAGCAGTTTGGCCGCATTCATCCCGCTGAGAGCCAAGCCCAGCACCAATACTTTTTTGTTTTCGAATCGATTATTTGTTTTCATGTCTTTTTCTCCTTTCGCTTAGACAAGCAGCCACAAGGCTAAGATTGCAGAAACCAGACCGACCGCCCAGAAAGTCAGGACGACGCGCCATTCACTCCAACCACTCATTTCGAAATGATGATGGATAGGGGACATCTTGAAGATACGTTTGCCGCGCAATTTGAAGGAGCCTACCTGCAGCATGACGCTGGCCGTTTCGATCACGAAAACAAGGCCAATCAGCAACAGAGACCATTCCAGATGCAACGCCAAGGAAACAACGGCGAGTCCGGCACCCAATGCCAACGAGCCTACGTCGCCCATAAAGATCTTAGCTGGTTTTTTGTTGAAAAAGAAGAAACCGATCAGGCCGCCCACAATCGCGATACAAAACAGTAGTACTTCCAATTGTCCTTGGCGGTATGCCAATATGCCGTATGCAGTATAGGCGATGCCTGCTGTGCCGGCAACCAATCCATCCAATCCATCGGTCAGATTCACAGCATTCGAAAAACCTGTGATCCAGATAATCGTGAATGCAGCGAACACGAACCAGTTGTAGATCTGTCCCAAGAAGGGAATGGTAATCAAAGGATCTGAACCCGAAAAGAAGAACAACGCGACAAAGACGAAAGACCCGACCAATTGCGAAATGAACTTCTGCTTGGAAGTCAGCCCTTCATTTTGTTTTTTGAATATTTTCAGGAAATCATCCAAAAAGCCGATAGCTGCAAAAAACAACAGCACGAACAGCAACATAGCCAATTTTACGGTGAGGACATCCTTCCAGATTGCAGTCCCGATAACGGTAAGGATTGCAGCAATGATGAATACGACTCCACCCATCGTCGGTGTACCACTTTTCACTTGATGCCATTTCGGACCTTCTTCCCTTGTGATCTGTCCGAATTGTTTCACTTTAAAATAGCCGATGAAAATTGGCATCATGCTGATTGTAATGGCAAAGCTGATCGATAATGGCAACAGCATTTCTGTCCAATGCATATGATTTCCTCCTAATTGGTATTTTACATTTTTTGATTGATTAATTTTATGAGTGTTGCTTCTGAACGCTTACTCCAAAATGATCTTGACTTCTGTGGCAGCGTTCAGGATGGATCCCGTCTCCAGACTCTGGAAAACCACATAGCCTTCCCCTTCAAAAGTAAAGTTTATGCCTGCGATTTCTGATACTTTCAGGACATCGTCTTTTGACCAACCGTAAACATCAGGCATCGTCATAGCCCCTTCTGTCATAAGGATCGTCTTCTGGTTCGTGATTGTTTGTGTCCCGGCGTATGGGTATTGTTGCACGATTCGGCTGCCGCTGCCGATGATTGCTGTATCATTATATCCGACAGCAGTCAGTGCTGCCAAAGCTTCATCTTTGGATAAAGTTGTCACTTCTGGCATCGAAGCCTGGTTGACGTCCCCCGTCACTTCCGTATTCAGATTGTCGTACTCGATTGCCCTTGTCATGAATGGATTGAATATTTCCGACAGATACTTGGAGCCATTCAGACTATCCAAGTTTGCAGGCCGTTTCATTGTCAAATACAAGATATAGCTGGGATCATCCGCTGGCGCGAATCCGACTACCGAGTATAGATAATTGGAATAGCCAGTATAATATGCCCCTGTCGCAGAATTCACCACTTCCGCCGTACCCGTTTTGGCAGCGATCTCTGTCCCTTCGATCTGATAAGCCTGTCCGGATCCATTCTCGTTGTAGACGACTTCTTTCAGATAGGTCAGGACCGTTTGGGCGGTTTCCGCCTTGATTGGAGATCCGACCTCTTCCGGTTCGTTAACGGTGACCTTGCCTGTATTCGGATCTTCTGTGCGATCCAAATAGTTCAGTTTCATCATGGTGCCATCATTTGCGATTGCCGTAAAAGCTTGCATCAATTGGAAAGGCGTAACTGTTACCCCTTGTCCGAAAGCCGTATTCGCCTTTTCCAGCGGATACGTATAGCTGTAATTCCCGGTTGCTTCATTTTCCAGTCCCGAATCGGTTGATTGTCCGATTCCAAATGCCTTCATATAGGACTCCCAAACATCGTAACCCATTGATTGCACCAGTTTCACGAACGCCACGTTGCTTGAGCGGGCCAATCCCTCGAGATAGGTGATATTGCCCCAACCATCTTTATTGTAGTCACGGATGGTTCCTCCTTCCACTTCTATACTACCGGAAGTATATGTTGCAAATGGGCTGAATACCCCCTCGTTCACAGCTGCCGCCAAAGTCAAAATTTTGAAAGTGGAACCCGGTTCGTAGGTATCCTCAACCAATAAATTCTGCCATTGAGAATCAATGCCATCTTTGGTCGTGGCGTTGAATGTGGGACGTTGGGAAGCCGCAAGGATGGCGCCGGTATCTGGATCAACCAACATAGCTGTCATCGATTCCGGTTCGGCCTCTGCATACACTTGCGACATCAGGCTTTCCAGATAGATCTGAAGGCGACTGTCGAGCGTCAGATAAAGATTACTCCCTTCAACTGGCTCCTTTTCCTGAATCTGCGTTCCCGGAATCTTGTAGCCATTGGAATCTTCTTGATAGGTGACTTCACCATCACTGCCATCCAACTCATTATCGTACAGGGATTCTATTCCCATCATGCCGACTAATTTCTTCTCTTCGTTTGTGTCTGCTTCTTCATCGCTGGCTGAACTTTGCGCAAAGCCGACAAGATGGGACGCAAAAATCCCGTTTGGATAAAGTCTGGAAGGTGTTTCCTCGAACCTAATCCCCGGAAGTTCTTCCGCTTCAATGCTGGATTTTGTCGCATAATTCAGGTTAATTCCGGCGCTTCCGAATTCGACTTGCTTCAAACCCTCTTGGTTCAGAGTGGCCAGAATCTCTTCTTTGCTCATGCTGATGTATTGTGCCAGAGCTTCAGCAGTTTTTTCCTTGTCGACGATATGATTCGGATTTTCTTTATCTTCACTCCATTCATCGGTCAAAACGGCAACCAACGAATAAGAAGTAGCATCCAAGGCAATGGGATTACCACCTATGTCATAGATGGTACCTCTTTTTGCGGCAAGGATACTACTTCTGGTATATAAGTTATTAACATGCTCGCTTAGATTCTCGCCATTTACCTTCTTGGTGATCATGATCATAGAAAAACGAAAAATAAATACAAGAAATAGTAAACCTGTTAAACCAACCATGATGCGAGTCATTTTTTTTCGATTTTTTTGAGGATTAGCTGTTTTTTTCATCGCGTAACATTCCTAACGTTTGCTTCATTCATTTCCAGACCAAGTTCTTTTGCTATCTCGATGATGCGGTCGTATCTTGAAAGTTCTTGGACTTCTTGCTCCAAGTTTTGATTTTCTAAACCGATCGCAACACTATCATTTTGTAAGTCCTGCAAGGCTCTGTTCTGATTGGAGAGGGTCACTTGTGTAGCCAGTGATAACAGCAATACGACCAATGCACTTAACAGCGTTATGGTGATGGCAAGTTTTTCAAGTTTGACATATTTATCTCTAACGGCCTTGTAGCCTTTCGGTTCAGGTTGGCCTTTTATGGGTTCTGTCTGTTCTTTAGGCAGCGTTGGTTGTGGTGCTAATGCCGCTCTATATTCAGGTAATGCCACTTAATCCTCTCCTCCCCCGCAATGAATTATGCAGCTCAGGCACAATCCATTGCTTCCGACTGGTGATCCTTCGTTACAGAGCTGCTGTGCTCCTGTTATTTCTTGACTCTTTCGATGACGCGCAATTTTGCACTTTGAGAACGTGAATTTTCACTTAATTCCGCCTCGTTGGGCATGATTGGTTTTCGACTGATCAACTTGTAGTCCGCTTCATATTCCTCGGGTAGAATAGGCAATAGCAGCAACGTTTCCTCTTTCGAGCTGGCTTCTTTGAAAAGCACTTTAACGATCCGGTCCTCCAAGGATTGGAAGGAAATGACGCTCATGCGCCCTCCGACGTTCAGCATCTTCAAGCCATCTTCTATCGAATCTTCAATAGCGGATAATTCGTCGTTGACGGCGATACGCAAAGCTTGGAAAATGCGCTTAGCCGGATGCCCGCCTTTTCTTCTGGCAGGCGCAGGGATACAGTCTTTGATGATTTCGACCAGTTCGCCGGTCGTCTCGATCGGTTGGGTTTCTCTGATTTTTTCGATTTTACGGGCAATCTGCTTTGAAAATTTTTCTTCGCCATAACGATAAAAAATCTTCACTAACTCAGCAAAAGACCACTCATTCACAATGACGCGGGCCGTCAATTCCTGTTCTTGGTCCATGCGCATGTCGAGTGGTGCATCATAGCGGTAACTGAACCCTCGTTCTGCTTGGTCCAATTGCGGGGAAGACACTCCCAAATCATACAGGATGCCGTCTACGCCAAATACATCACGGTCTTCCAGTTCTTCTTTGATATTCCGAAAATTTGCCTTGATGAGTGTCACCATGCCTTTTTCGATATAAGTCGCCAACGTTGCTTCAGCATTTTCGATTGCGATACGGTCTTGGTCAAAGGCATACAGATGCCCTTTTTCATTTAATTTTGATAGAATCACACTGCTGTGTCCGGCACCACCTAAAGTGCAATCGACATAAATACCATCTGGTTTGATGTTCAAACCATCAATGGACTCTTTTAACAACACGCTATAATGTTCAAATTTTTCC
The DNA here is from genome assembly GCF_049684335.1 of Trichococcus sp. Taxonomy (GTDB): domain Bacteria; phylum Bacillota; class Bacilli; order Lactobacillales; family Aerococcaceae; genus Trichococcus. The sequence continues at coordinate 97,832 of NZ_JBAVFV010000036.1, read as the reverse complement.
ATTTTTACACCTACAATCCAAAGTCGATCATCGTTTCAGCAATATCTTCGAAGTTTTCGGCAGCCTCATCAGCAAATTCTTCCCACTTCTCGTTGCTCCATATTTCAATACGGTCGGCTACTCCGACAATACGACATTCTTTTTCAATTTTCGCATAATCCAATAATGTTTGAGGGATATTGATGCGCCCTTGTTTATCCAATTCAGCTTCCATAGCGGCTGAATAGAAAAAACGGGTAAAAGCACGCGCATCTTTTTTGGCAAGGGGCAGCTGGTTCAATTTCTCTTGTAGCAGCTCCCATTGGCTTAACGGATAGCCGAACAAACAGCCGTCCAATCCACGGGTGATGATGAACGTATCGCCTAATTCCTCACGGAATTTTGCGGGCATGATCAATCTTCCTTTAGCATCTATATTGTGTTTGAATTCGCCCATCAACATAAAGACACTCGCCCCCACCTTCAAATATGTTTTCAGTCTACCACATCCCCCCACTTTCTACCACATTTTCCCGAACAATTCATAAAAAAAACAAATTGATTTCGACAAGTAATCGAAATCAATTTGTTTTCAGTTATCATCTATCATTTTGCCCGGCGCAAGGATGGGACATCGCAAGCGCCACATAGATAAAGCTTAGATAGGACCAGCCGTTTCCGAAAAATTTAACGAATGTGGGGATTTTTCCCACAAAACATCATTTTGTTTGCGGGACCGAGATTGGGCTTTTATCGGACTTATTCAACTGGATCGCAGTTTCGTATGCACTTCTCAATTCCGAACCGATGTAGCTGAGGTCTTTCTGGCGTATATGATCTTGGCCTGCAGCCTTCAAAGAAGGCAGGTCCCCTTCCAGAATGCCGCTGATCAACCTTCGGAAATCATCATTGGTTTTTCCTTTGTAGACATGCTTGCCATCGACGAAATCATCCTCATAGATCGGTATATCCCGGATCAGGATCTCCTGTCCCATGGCGAGTGCCTCCAGAAGGACGATTCCTTCCGTTTCTTCGTAAGTTGGAAAGAAAAACAAATCAGCACCACAGTATGCGTTCCGGAGCTCATCAGGCACCACATATCCGGCAAATTGCAGATTGGGCAATTTTGTCTCTACGGCCTCCCGGATTTCGCGCGGAACCTGGTGGAGGTTCAAGTATCCAAACCAGATGAACTGGTACGCAGGCATCGATTTGGCTAAAGCGACAAAATCAAGGATCCCTTTCCGCTTGATGTAAAGGCCGACAGACATGACAACCTTGTCTGTTGCTGTATATCCATATTTTTGACGGAAGGACGCACCCATTTCCTCAGTCGCTTGGTAAAACGACAAATCGATTCCGTTCGAAATTGGTATGATCGGTTTTTGCAACCCAGCCTGCTGCAGCAATTTTTTGGAATAGGGGGTTGGCGTCAAGACCAGATCCCCATGACTGTAGCAGTGCAGAATCCACTTACTGAAAAGCGGTGCAGCCGCATTGGAGAAGATGAAAGAATTCTGGAAGTCCTCCTTTGTGGAGTGGGCATGATAAACGATCGGTTTCCCCTGCTTTTTGACTTTATGCAACAGACGGTAAGATTGCCCAAAGTAGGTATTGATGTGCATCAGATCAAAATCATCTCTGTAATCTGTCGTAAAAGATATCCCTTCCAGTGTGAGAGCTTTTTTCTGGTGCTCGATGGCTCTGCCTAAACCGGATTTCCCGATGTATTTCATGCCTTCAGAGTACAATAATACTTTCATGTTTATGTGCCACCTCATTCTTCAATTTTTGGACTATCCTCTTACAAGGAAATAGATGCGCAACAGCACCAACATGTAATAAAAAAGCAGCGCCATCAAAAACAGTATTTTTATGAAATAACGATAGAACCGCTTCGGCTGATGGATTTTTTTGCGTTTGTCGAAATACAGTGTCTGCAGCAGACCGACGACACAGGCCGCCAACAGAAAGTGCGGCAACAGTGAATAAGTCAAACTATAGACACTCAGCAGATGGATACCTACGAACAAAAACGGCAAGACGACGTCCGCAACCGTCAATTGGATAATTTGTTTGTACCTGAGATACTGCCTAAAAAATTTATTGATCAGAATGATTTCTAAAATCGGAAAAACATACAACAGAATTTCAAAATAGTGGAAGTTTTGCATTCCAACGCTCCTTTGCAAAAATATGGCGTCCATGCCGCATAAATACATTTTACCTCATTCCGGAAAATTATGCCTCCTTGAAAAATGAGTACAAAAAAAGCCAGCAGAAAATTCATTCTGCTGACTGGAATTGCGGATGGTATTTCAGGATTAGCTTTGTTTTTCGATAACTACTTCTCCATCATAGTGACCGCATGATGCACAAACGTGGTGGCTCTTTTTCAATTCGCCACAGTTAGGGCATGCGTTCAAGCCTGGAATTGATAACTTGAAGTGCGTACGTCTTTTTGCTTTTCTTGCTTTAGATGTTCTTCTTTTAGGTACTGCCATTTCCTTACACCTCCCTGTACTAATCGCTGTATTTAGTTAAAAATCAGCGGCAAAAATTTCACTCTGTTTTTTCTTCGTCTTCTAACAGGGCCTTCAGACCAGCTAATCGCGGATCGATCTGGTCGGTTTTTTCCTCTTGTCTCTTTCTTGCGAAAGATTCTTCGGAAACAACTTCCCATTCAGCGCCACTAGGCATGTCCTCGGACTCCATCTCTTCCGGCGTGAACACTTGTAGAGGCAGATTCAGCAGAATGTTGTCCTCGATAGCGGAGACCAGATTCACTTCATCACCTTCAAGCGGCAACACGACTTCCGCAGGATTGTCCTGCTCGAGGTAGAGCGATTCACTCTCAGTGTACACTTCTTCGATTGCTAATTGCAAGGGTACCTCAACTAATTCCAACGACCTTGACGAAGGCAGGGTAATCGTTAAATCGATTCGGAAATTGGCAAGCACAGAATGATTTTCGTATAATAAGAAACCTTCCGCCTTAATCGGCGACACTGCTTTGATTTCATTATTTCTTTGCATCAATGAACTTTCCCGGTCTATCATCCGAGAGAAATAGTACGGTTCACCACGATGTTCTTGTAATTCTTTTAATGGCCACTTCATTTCCATCACCCCTAAAATAACAAATTGAATTATACTAGTGAAAAAAAAGTTTGTCAATGTATTTTCCTTTACATCCAAAAAAGGAAAACGTTTTTATGCTTTTAATTCTTTGGCCAACGCGATCGTTTTGTCCAAAAGCACCTTTTCCGCGTCGACGATCGGATAGCGTTGTTCTTCATCTTCACTGTTCATCAACGAAACTTCTGTGCACCCCAACAGCACAATGTCCGCACCGCAATTTTTAAAGTCTTCCAAAATTTCGTAATACAAAGGGAAAAATAAATGCGATCTCTCTTTGATGTAATAATAAATCATTTTATTGATCTTGTCTTGTAGTTCTCTGTCCGGTAATACCACTTGGTAACCTTTCTCAACAAGCCGATTTTCGTAGATGCGGCTCTGATGCGTTCCCTCTGTGGCAAATAATCCGACTTTTTCTGCGCCCTCATAATGTTCCGCAATATAGTCGACCGTAAGATCGATCATATTCAGAATCGGAATATCCGTTTCCTTTTGAATATCATCGAAGAAATAATGGATAGTATTGCAGGGCATGATGATGAATTCTGGCTGAAGAAGATTCAACATATGAACATCTTCTATCACGGCGTCCACCGGATTCGGTTTGGTCGGATCCAAAATATATTCCGTACGATCCGGAATATCAGCGTGGTTCATCAGAACGTAATTGAAATAATCCTGGTCGTTTTCGGGGAAATGACGTTTATTCATTTCAACAAGAAAGTTGGTAGTCGCCAGCGTTCCCATTCCCCCAAGAATACCAAAAAATTTTTTCATACTTTCTCATCCCTCGTTTCCCGTTTGTTTCTTGATTCAGCTTATTCCTCTGGCGGATACTCTCTGAATTTTTTGTAATAATTGAATTTGGAAGCCAACACATAGAATTTCCTTTTCGGGCTGACTTCAAAAGGCGCATCCAACGGGTGCACTACTTTTCCATCCTTGTATAGCTCTTTTACTTTTTTCCGCAATACGTCGGACTTGACGTACTTCAGCAAAAGGTTCTTTGGTGTCATAGTGAACAAAGTTTCATTCGTATTGATCGTAACACCAAGTTTTTTCTTGGCTATGTAATCTTCAACATAGTATTTCGCGACATTGTTGCCGCTGGCGGTAACATAATAGTTGCTGACGCCCAGACGCCCGTTCAATTCAAAGAAAACATAGTCATCTTTGCGCTCATCATACTTTACGTCAAAATTGGAGAAACCATAAAACTCGGTTTCCGCAACCAGTTTTTGGACGGAAGCAACAATCTTCTGCTCTTCCCTTGCCCAAATCGTCAGGTGGTTTCCGATGGCGGATGGCGTATGGTCTTCCAAAAGGATGTGGCCGAACGCGATCAGCTTGATTTCCTTATCCCTTGGAGATGTGTAGACCGTTACGACACCAAGATAAGTGTCATCGCCGGGCACGTACTCCTGCAGGATCAGGTTGTCTGTATAGCCATTGTCGCGCACTAAATGATAGATGCGTTCAAGATCTTTTTCATCCCGTCCGATAAAGACTTTTTCTTTCCCTTCAAAATGCAACCCCTGATACATGATGGCATTCGAAGGCTTGATGATGATCGGAAATTCAAACGGCAAGTTCAGTGAAAATTCATCCATAACCACAGTCTTCGGATAAGGAACACCTGCTTTTTCACAGATGGCATAAAAACTTTCCTTATTTGTTGCCCGCAGGAATACATCTTCATCCACGTACGGAATGATCCAATCATCACCGAAGCGGTCCTTCGTTCGGATCAACAGTTCTGCATAGCGATCGTCTGCCCCAAAAATGATTTTTTTCATATTCGGATAGTCACGGCCGATTTGTTGAATAGTCTCAAAAAAATGATCCAGGTCATCGATTCCCGGTTGGATGTAATGCTTGATGATGCGGGAATTGCCGATAGGACCTATGATCATCGGGCTGATGAGATTCGTTTTAACTTGATACGCTTCATAGAAAGCTCTCGCCAAACTATAGGCTCCTCTGTTCCCCCCCACGATTACGGGAACGAAACTGACGGAGTTGGCTTCTTCGCTCATTTGATTGTCCTCCTTAGTGCCTAAAACCGAATATTAAAGGCTCTAGCATCTATTAACCTATCCATTATATTTCTTTGGTTGTGGTCAGTCAAACGCTTCTTGCATTTTTTCATTAAAGTTTTCATAAATTTCCTTGAAAAACTTAGCTCTGATTCCTCGGCTCGTTACGGATATAAATGGGCGACCGGGTGAAATTCTGCTCCTCCAAAGCCGCACTGGCTCCCAAACGATAGATGCGATCGCTCCGGATTTCCAGCTGCAAGTCCGATGTATGTGGCTCACGCAATTTCGTGACGATTGGGGTTTCCGTATTTTTTTTCAAAGTGTTCAGATAGCGTCTTCCTGCCTCCGTAAATCCGAGCAACCGGATGGAATCCGCTTTTTCCTGGAAAGAATTCGCTTCTACCCTGGTTATCCCCAACAAAATATAGGTGCAGACCCGCTGTAGCCTGGCCCATGTCCAGCGCTTGGTCTTTACGCGCCGAATGAAGGCCGTAAAATCAGCTGCGTCCTCGGCTTCCTTTTTCAGCCTGTATTCGATACCTTCTTCAACCTGATAGATGTTCCGGAGTTCCGTATGCGAAAGCAACAGGAGCTGATATTGCAACATTCCCCAGTAAGGAGCCCAATCAAGCAGAGGACGCCTCTCCAGCGCCTCTAACGTCTCTTGCGGCACAAACCTGCCAATGTCCTTCCTTTCGGTTTCTTTTCCGTGGTGGAGTGACCATTCGCGAATGGCGGTCCCACTTGCAAATTCTTGTCCGAAAGCATCACTGTCGTTATGTCCGGCACCGCGCCTAAGCACGATGGCCGTTTCCATCGGTTCAGGGAATTGTTCATTTTCTTTGACATACGCCAATCCGAGCTGATTATTGGGCGTTGAAAAGGAAATAGCAGAACCTTGTGGGCGCAAGACTTCGGCAATCGCCGTTTCCAGTTGCGCAGCATAGGTTCTGCCATCATTTCGGTAAGTCTGAAAAATCCGATCGATTTCCGATTCGTGTTCTCGTAAGAAGCGGCTGTGCGAAATGAAATCTTCCGCTGTTCCTTCTTCAGCACCGAAAGCAAAGGCATCGCACTGCATCGCCTGCAGCAAACGGATGCCTGCACTTGCGAACAGATCCGCGGCCTGCACACTTCCCAATACGGGCATTTCCACGACTATATCCGCACCGTTCCGCAACGCGATTTCTGCACGCGTCCATTTATCCAACAAAGCGGGCGCGCCCCTTTGGACAAAATTTCCGCTCATGGCGACAACCATGACATCGCTCTGGGTCATCCGCCGGGCTTCCGATAGTTGATAGCGGTGTCCGTTGTGGAAAGGATTATATTCTGCGATTACACCACAAACTTTCATCGAAGCGCCCCCCCTTTGGTTTCATTGTATGGTTGCACAGGTTTTTACCTTACTTAAGCTTTTTTGCAGGCAAAAAACCAGCGCGGACTGTCATCGCGCACGTCAGTTTCACCGAATTCGGCTGTAGCCGCAACCTCGGTGAAGCCGGCTTCTTCAAGGATCCGCTTATAGACTTCCAGCGGATACGTGCGTTCGCGATGATATTCCGAATGGCGTTCAAACAATTCCGGGTTCTTCTTGGATCCCATGAAGAAAGTCAAATCATGCTCGACACTGTTCGCAGCATCTCCGGCAAAACTCTCCCAAAGGAAAGCTCCCGCTTCATCCTGATAGATGTACTGATACCCAGGAAATACGCTGTTCACTTGATGCATCGAGTGGACGTCGAACAAAAAAACACCGCCAGGTCGGAGATTCCGCATGACGCTTTGAAAGACTTCCGCCACTTCAGCTTCATCAGTCATGTAGCAAAGCGAATCAGAGAAACACGTCACAACGTCAAAATCCCCCATCGGCTCCAAGGAACGCATGTCCCCCACTGCCAACGAAAGCGTAACGCCTTCTTCCTGCATCCGATTGTAGGCAAGCGAAAGCATTTCGTCGGAGAGGTCGACCCCAGTCACCTGATGGCCTTTTTTCGCCAATTCCACTGCAATCTTCCCTGTACCGCACGCCAATTCCATGATGTCCAGACCGGATTTCCCGGCTGTATGTTTTTCAACATAAAGAAGCCAGCTGTCGTAGACAGACTGGTCCATTATTTCATCATAGTAATGGGCAAAGATGTCGTAACTCATTGCTCAGTAACCATCCCCGAGATGTCGACCATAGGCGCATCACTCCATAATTTTTCGATGTTGTAATAGCCGCGTTCCTCATGGTTGAAAACATGCACGATGACGTCGTTCAAATCGATCAATGTCCATTTGCCTGAATCTTTGCCTTCAACATTTTTGACCTCACCTTTGTTTTTGTGCACGTTTTCCACGATCGCTTCCACGATTGCAGCGACTTGCTTTTCATTACGGCCGTTCATGACGACAAAGTAATCACCGATCGATGTCAACCCGCGTACATCCAATGCCATGATATCCTGAGCCAATTTGTCATCTGCTGCTTTAACCACTAATTCCAATAATTCTTCACTTGTTAATTTCATTATGATTTCCCCACTTTTCTTTGGATCCAACTGTTGTAGACATAGATTGTACCGGGATAAATCGGCAGTTCTTTCTTCACCAGATGGATGATTGTTTTTTCTATTTTATAGTAAGCTGCTTCATCCAGGCTGATTTCAGCCAGTCTTCTGGCTTCATCAACGCCCTTGAATGCGCGTCCCGATTCGATGTAATCGGCGATGAAGAGGACTTTCCCAATCAGGGTCATCGTCTCGCCACCGATTGTATGCTGGCGGATCGCGTCAAGGATAGCCTCGTCCTTAATTCCGAATACCGTTTTGGCATAATAAGCGCCGGTAGGTCCATGCATGATTTCGCTGCCGTAACCACTCATTTCGCTGTCCATCCCTTCGGACAGGACGATTGCCTTCATGCTTTCCACGTCATGTTCTTTCGCAAAGTCGTGCAGCAGAGCAGCCAACGAGCAGGCTTCCACGGATGCACCGTATTGTTCCGCCAATTGGATGGAACAGGCTTCAACCCGCAGCACATGCTGGAAACGCGACGGCTTCATTTGTTTTTCCACTTCCGCCAAAATGGCTTCCCGCGTCCAATCCGTATAGATTCCTGTATATGCAAGCTCAGTCTTCGTCATCGAGATAGAGGCCTTCTTTCAAAATGTAATCTTTGACGTCCTCTTTCACCAAATAACGGATCGAGCGGCCGGTTTTGACCATCTTACGGATTTCCGTCGAACTGATGTCGATCAACGGCGCATCGACCCAAATGATCGGATAGATGCTTTCCCTTCCGTATCCTGGCCTGGCGACGCCAACGAACTGCACAAGTTGCACCAATTCATCGATGCGTTCCCACTTCGGCAAGTATTCCACCATGTCCCCGCCGATGATGAAATAATAATTGGTGTCCGGATGCATGGCAGTCAATAATTTCATCGTGTCAATCGTGAAGCTCTTGCCGCCCCGCTCCAACTCGATCGTTTCGATATCGAACAGTGGATTGCCCGCAATGGACAACCGCACCATCGACTCGCGATGATTCGCCGGAATCGATTCTTTTTCGTCGACATGAGGGGGTTCGGCATCGGGCATGAAATAAATCTTATCCAAGCCAAGTTGTTCCCCGACTTGCTGCGCGACGATCAGATGGCCTAAATGGGGCGGACTGAAAGTCCCTCCCATAATGCCGATCCGTTTCCGGTCCTGGAAAGCGATCTGCGTCTCGACCTCGGTTTCTTCGATGATCATATAATCCGTTTGTCCGATCAAATTTAAAGTTGTGATCAATTTTTTCTCACCTCAATAAAATATGGATTGGCCTGCCTTTAGATTTTTTCAACGACCGTCGAATAACGACGATTTTTCTCTTTGGATGATGGTTTGAACAACACTAGCGTGCGTCCAATCTGTTGGACGACTTTCGCTTGCAGTTTTTCTTCGATAACTGCAGCAACATCATCCGTTTCCTCATCCGTGTTCTGCAGAAGAGCGACCTTCAGCAATTCCCTTTTCTCCAACGCTTCCCCGATTTGGTAAAGCATCTCTTCGTTCAATCCACCTTTACCCACTTGGAAGAGCGGATTCATATGGTGCGCTTCTTTTTTCAAATATTGTTTTTGTTTGCCTCTTAATTCCATTTGACACCTCAGTCTTATTTATTAAATGATCGGTTTGCGCATTACTGTGTCCACGCCTTGCGGGACCCATGCTGCGACTTTGCCTGGTTTGCGGACAGTTATCCATCCCAATCCGGAAAATACGATATCGGACGGTACTTTGACATTGAATTCACGTCTGACCAACGGTGGGAAATTTGCTGCGTCTTCCGCAGACGGCGGCTGAAGAAGGGTCCCCAGATGTTTTGCATAGAATTCATCCGCTTTTTCCAATTTGGTGCGATGAATATTCAAGTCATTTGAGAAATAGCAAGTGAAGGACGATTTTTCCCCACTGATGAAATCAAAACGCGATGCGCCGCCCAAGAAAAGCGTTTGCTCTGGGTTCAATTGATAAGTGATCGGTTTGATTTCTTGTTGCGGCGCAACGAGCTTCAATTCTTTCGGGCTCAGTACATGCGCCATTTGGTGGTGATGGATGATCCCCGGCGTATCGATGAGGAAATGCCCATCGTCCAAAGGAATACGGATCTGATCCAACGTTGTGCCAGGGAATTGGGAAGTCGTGATGACATCTTCCTTGTTGCCTGTAGCCGCACGGATAATCTGGTTCATGACAGTGGATTTACCTACGTTCGTAACCCCCACGACATAAACATCTTTGCCATCCCGATGTTCTTCGATGGTTTCCAACAGATCATCGATGGATGTCGCTTTCTTGCCGCTTACCAGCACGACATCAACCGGACGCAAGCCAACTGACTGCACCTGCTCCGTCAACCATTGTTTCACACGGGACAGTTTGACCGACTTCGGCAAAATATCCACTTTATTTCCGACTACCAACACTTTATTATTCCCTGCAAAGCGATGCAATCCGGGGATCATGCTGCCGTATACATCAAACAGATCGATGACGTTGACAATCAAGGCATCTTCCATCGAGATGGTGTTCAGCATCGCCAAAAACTCATCATCCGTAACGGATACTTTTTCCATCTGATTGTAGTGGCGCAATCTGAAACAGCGTTGGCAGTATAATTGCCCGGAATCCAATCCCTTTTGCAGCGCGGCCGCCGGGGTATACCCTCGTTCGGTCGGATCATCGGTCTGGATTTTTGCCCCACAGCCGATGCAATAGAGATCTTCTGTTAATTCTTCTTTAGTCAAGTGATTTCCTCCATATCATTCCTGGATCATTTTTCAACAAACGTTTCAGCAATTTTCTTTCAAAGAATCGGTTTATGCGCGTATTCCATCCGTCCGAATTGATGATCGGCATTACCCACACACTCTTGACTCCCGCTCGATTTGCGCCAAAAACATCCGTAAGCAATTGGTCCCCAACCATCAGGCATTGGTCCAACGGAATCTGCAGCTGTTCTGCTGCCTTGACGTAGCCGCGGCGGGAAGGCTTCATGGATCTTGGAACATAAGACAATTGCAGCTTATCCGCGATTATCTTGATGCGCTTATCGCTGTTGTTGGAAATGACGACGACAGGTATCGCATTTTCTTTCATCAAAGCGATCCAATCCTTCAATTCCTGCGTCCCTTCCGGATTATTCCAGGCGATCAAGGTATTGTCCAGATCGGTCAGTACACCTTTGATGTTGTTCTTTTCAAGTTGTTCCGGAGTGATATGATAGATGGACTCCACCATCCATGTCGGTTTGAATTTATTTAACATAATGTCTCCTCATCAAAAAAATAAGAGGACGGGAAAAAGCAACAACGTCACTTTTCAAGCAGAACCCGAGAGAAATCCCCCCCAAGTCGCGCCCCAAAACCAAAAAACTGCACGGCACACAATCCGAAACAAGCATCCTGTACCCCACAAAAAGTTTTGACCCAGCCTCACTACTATCCAATTGTATATTATAACCCCATTCCAGTAACATTATAAAGCATAAACAAAAAAATACAAGAGCGCGACTAAGCTGAGCGCAATCATTCGCGCGCAGACACCCGGACGCTTGCGCTCGGGCCTAGAAAGATGAATAACATTCCATTATTCATCTTTTCTGCTCACTTTCGACCTAAAAAGATGAATTTCATTTTTTTATTCATCGTTTCTGTCTGCGCTCGGCCCGAAAAGATGGATAACTTTCCGTTATTCATCTTTTCTGCCTGCGTTCACTTCTAAGATTGCTTTCACTAACCCAAAATACAAAAAACCCAAGGACTTCTCCTTGGGCCCACTATTATTTGATTACTTGCACACCATTTTTTTCAACATGAAGCAACTTGACTTCACTATCTTTGACGGCAGCTTTTGCCGCAGCAATGAATGCAGCTGCCTTTTCAGGATGGATCATCGTGAGAATCGTTGTGCCGGCCCCACTCAGGTAAGTACCGTACGCTCCCATCTTATGTCCCAATTCCCGGACTTGACTCAACTCCGGAACCAACGCGCCCCGATACGGCTCATGGAAAACATCCTGCTCCATCAATGCGCCCGCTTTTTCGATATCACCCGAAAAAACAGCCGCCACCAACATATTCGAGATGCTGCTGCCTTTGACCGCTTCCTTAAACGGAAGCGAATCCGGCAATACGGCCCTGCTTGCCTTCGTCAACAATTCCTTTTCTGGAATCGTCACTACCAAGGCAACCTCAGGGAAACTTGCTTTTGTCCAATATACTTTGGAATCCAGAACGGTTCCGACAGTGAAATCCCCCGTGATGGCAGGCGTCACATTGTCGGGATGGCCTTCGATGCGTGTCGCGATTTGAATTTTATCATCAATGCTCAATTGCAGATCTGCACATTGATTGGCCAACTCGATTCCTGCAACAATGGCAGCGGAACTACTGCCCAAGCCTCTGGCAGCAGGCACTTCACTCGTCATCGTGATTTTCCGTGGTGCCATATGCGGCGCCAAAGATAACGCCGTCTCAATAATCAGATTTGTTTTATCTGTCGGAATCCCCGCTCCCAAATCATGGAGAATTTCCCACTCGTCGGCCTCTTCTTTTACAGTTAACGTCAAATATAACGATACAGCCAATCCAAGGGAATCAAAGCCTGGCCCCAAATTGGCGGAAGTTGCCGGTACACGGATATCAAACATCCTACTAATCAACCCTTTCCAAATAACGATGGTCCATCATTTCTTACTCTTTAGTGTGTTCGAAATACGAAAGAAATCCGATCAGTGTTCCAACACTTTGAAATGGACTTTCAATTTCATATCATCGTTATCTTCCATCGCTTGGATGATTTCATTTTCTTGCGCTTTGGACATCGGATGCGTAACGATGACAATGATCGCTTTACCATTTGCCAACGGCTCTTGGATGATCTTATCGAAGCTGACTTCTGCAGTAGCGAAGATTTTCGCTACTTCCAAAAATTGGCCTGCACGATCGGTAACTTCCAAACGCATGAATACAGGATTGATGACCTGCTCAGGTTTCGCGATCAACGTCTCTACTTCATACTCGTTAAAGATGTTTCCAGTGGTTCCCAAAAGGATATTTTTAGCGATATTCATCACATCACTGACGACGGCTGTCGCAGTAGGCAACTCGCCAGCTCCGGCACCGTAGAACATCGTTTCCCCAAGAGCTTCCCCTGCCACAAAGACAGCATTCATTTCATTGTTGACGCTGGCCAAGGGATGAGATTCCGGAACAAATACCGGTCCGACTTCCACATTGACGCTGTCGTCGATTTTTTCGGCAGTACCGATCAACTTGATTTTGTAGCCTAAACGATTCGCCAACTTGATGTCGTTGATGGAAACATTGCGGATACCCGTCACTGCGACATCATCCAAAGTCACGTCATTCGTTCCGAAGGCAAGGCGAGCCAAAATGACCATTTTGCGCGCTGCATCCAATCCATCAACATCGCTAGTCGGATTTTTTTCGGCAAAGCCCAATTCCTGTGCCAATGCCAAGGCTTCATCGTAAGAGTAGCCTTCTTTGTCCATTTTCGTCATCATGAAGTTGGTCGTACCGTTCACGATCCCCATGACTTTTTGAATATTGTCTGAAGCGAAACTTTCTGTGATTGCACGTAAGATTGGAACACCGCCAGCAACAGCTGCTTCATACAAGAAATCGCATTTGTTTGCTTTCGCCAGAGTGACCAATTCTTTCCCATGCAAAGCCACAAGATCTTTATTCGCTGAAACGACATGCTTTCCAGCCGCCAAAGCTTTAGAAATGTAATCTTTTGCTACCGGAACATATCCGATCAATTCTACGATGATCGAAATTTCTTCGTCATTCAAAATCTCATCAAAATTATCTGTGCAATGAACAGCCTCACCGAAGAAAGTTTTACATTTATCAATATCGCGGTCCAAAACCGTTTTGATGACTACTTCCTGTCCGACCACTTGATTGATTTTATTCTGGTGGCCACTGATGATGCGGGCAACACCAGTCCCTATCGTTCCTAGTCCTAATAAACCTACGTAAATCTTGTTTGCCATTATTCCACCTCTTCAATTATTTCCTTATTACACAGTATACTGAATGTTGCGGAATTACTCTACATAAAAATTAAAAAATTTTAATAATTGCCACTTTATTCCCATGAAAATGGAATGGGCAAAAAAAGGCAGCGGGAAAATGAGGCCTACTCATTTTCCCGCTGCCTTAGTTCATGCAAGGATGGATGAATTAATCTTGTAATAATTCGTAAATTTCGATGGCAACTAAATCAAGATCATCAAATTGATAAGATTGGTTTGAATCGTGTTCTTCCAATTCAAAACTTTCCGTATCGCGATTGTATTTAACGACGCAACGTTCTACGCCTGCTTTTTCAAAACGACGGATTTCGACATCACCATTGTCTTCCATCATTACTTCTAGGCGACGAAGGATCGCTGAGAGCTGTGAAGGTTTCATGATATTTCCCCTTTCAAGACTAACTTCTTATTTATTCTAGCATTTTTTTTCTGACTGCGCATCAATTTACTGTAATTTATCCAAGAAAATCAATATTTGAGCATTGCGCCTTATTCGCCCCACCAAAGCTTCACCAATGCCTGCGTACCATCATCAGCGAAACCTTTGCCCGCTAATTGTTCGTAAAGCACCGCCGCCTGTCTTGTAGCCGGCAAATCGATTCCCATCTTATCTGCTTCATCCAGTGCGATCTTAAGATCTTTCACAAAATGTTTGACGAAGAATCCAGCTGTGTAATCCTGCTTCAGGATCCGAGGGGCATAGTTCGTCAAAGACCAGTTCGCGGCACTACCGGAACCGACTTGTTCGACTACGCGGTCCAAATCCAATCCGGCAGCTTTTGAATAAACAAGCAACTCGGTCATACCGGTCATCGTACCGGCCACCATGATCTGGTTGGCCATTTTTGTGTGCTGGCCACTGCCGGCTGGCCCTTGTAGCATCACTTTGCTGGAAAAAACGGACAAGACTTCTTTTGCGGCCTCAAATGTCCCTTCATCTCCGCCGACCATCGTTGTGAGCGTTCCGTTTTGCGCACCCTTGTCCCCCCCTGATACTGGGGCATCCAGAGTCCGAATCCCTTTTTCTTTTCCGAAAGCGTCTATTTTTTTTGCCAGAGTTGGGGTACTCGTTGTCATATCAATGAGAATATGGTGGTTATCCGCTTTCGAAAAGATGCCGTCCTCCCCAAAATAGGTCTCTTCAACGTCTTTCGGATAGCCTACTATCGTGATGACGATATCTGATTGCGCCGTCACATCAGCAGGCGTATCGCACCATTTTGCACCTTCAGCGATAACCGCATTGGCCTTTCTTTTTGTCCGATTAAAAATACGGACAGGATAACCCGCGTTCAAGAGATGCCTGATCATGGACGAGCCCATGACACCCGTTCCGATAAATCCAATATTTTTCATTTATAAATCCGCCCCTTCTAAAAGCTATGTTAACAGTATACCCTACGCTCTGCGCAGATAAAAATAAAAAAACGCCGAGAAACAGATTATCCAAGCAATCTGTTTCCCGGCGTTCCGGCTCAACGTTTGATTTTTTCCAAGAGATTCACTCTTAACTTCACTTCTTCGCGCGGCTGCGATTCATAAATGTCGATACTTGTTTGATAATAGCTCAATACGGCCTCCGCAAATGCTTTTGAAGAAATTTTCTGCATCAGCTCGTCCCACACTTCTTGGTTTGTCGCAACATCGGAGCTGTGATAAAAATCGGCATAAGCGATGATGGTCTTACCAATTTTGTCATCCTCGTCGAACAGCATCCCTAGGCTGTCCTCTGTTATCAGACCGGATAAGTAGTCGTTCCGTTTAGCGATGACCGGACACCCGTTTACGATCGATTCCAAGTAGGTCAAGCCTTGCGTTTCTGATTCGGAAGCATTGATATAAATGTCCGCCATTTGGTAATATTCGCTCACATCTTCATTTCTGACTTCGCCCACGAAGATCACGTTAGGGGTCAAATCCATTTCCGCTACCAGCGTCTCTAACTCATAGCGCATCGGCCCATCCCCGACGAACACAAGCTTTGCGGACGGACAGGCTTCGACAACTTCAGGAAAGGCATGAACAAGCTTATCCAAATTTTTTTCTGAAGACAACCTGCTGAGAGAGAGCAGTACCAATTCGGAATCCGAAATGCCCAACTCTTCGCGCTTGCGGGATTTGATCCCGACAATCTGTGCGGGGATCTTGACACCCGTTGGAATGACGCGAATTTCCTTATAAATATTGTAGGATGCCAATTTTTCCTTCATTTGCTCGCTTGGAGCAATGATGCCCATCGTACTGTTGCAGAAATAACGGGAAGCTATCTTAACCGCACGGGGTTTCACGACTTTCCCTTTAGCGATGTAGTGCAGATATTTTTCGTACATGGTGTGATAGGTGTGCACCGTCGGAATCTCCAGCATGTACCCGACAAATTTACCCGTCAAGCCCAAGCTGAACTCCGTATGCGTGTGCACGATATCTATTCTCTGCCTCTTCGCTTCCTTCAACGCTTTGTTCATCCCTTTGACCGCAACCCTACGATCTTTGAAAGATAAGAACGGGATACTGGTCAAACGAATTATATTTTTTTCAGATTCGTCAGCTTTCGGGTCGGTTGTGGTAAAAATGATAACCTCATGACCTTCTGCCTCCAATTCCTCTTTCAAGGTGCGGATTGAAGTGGAAACCCCGCTCACTTGAGGAAAATACGAATCTGTAAACATGCCTATTCTCATGATTTCACCTCGAAAAAATCCCATCAAATTTATAATGACTCAATATGTTCAGTATATAGAACATTTTGATATTTGTCACTCATCCGCCAGACCTACTTTTTTAAAATATATTCGCCCAAAACGAGATGCGCAATTAACAGCGGCTGCATCCCTGGTCGGTTTCAACTCGCAGGCACACAAAAAGGCCAGGCATGCAAGCATGCCCGGCCCCTTTTTAACCTGAATCGGCTTAGACTAATTTAGCTTTCATTTCTTCAACCAATGCAATGACTTCTTCAACAGTCGTACATTCATTGATTGCTTTGTCCGCTAATTTTTCCATTTCTTTGGAATCCAAGCGTTTCATCAAGCTGCGTGTTTTCAGGACGCTGGATGCGCTCATTGAGAACTCATCCAAACCAAGACCTACCAACAACGGAACCGCTGTTTGGTCGCCGGCCATCTCGCCACACATACCAGTCCATTTGCCTTCCGCATGAGAAGCATCGATAACATGCTTGATCAGCGTAAGGATAGCTGGGTTGTAAGGTTGATACAAGTAAGAAACTTGTTGGTTCATGCGATCTGCCGCCATTGTGTATTGGATCAAGTCATTTGTTCCGATACTGAAGAAATCTACTTCTTTAGCGAATTGATGAGCTAATACAGCAGCCGCTGGGATTTCGATCATGATACCTACTTGGATATCATCAGCAACTTCTACGCCATCGGCCAATAGATTCGCTTTTTCTTCATCCAACATCGCTTTTGCAGCTCTGAATTCGTTCAGAGTTGAAATCATTGGGAACATGATGCGTAATTTACCGTAAACGGAAGCACGCAATAATGCACGCAATTGTGTACGGAACATCTCTGGTTCAGCCAAACAAATACGGATTGCACGGTAACCCAAGAATGGGTTCATTTCTTTCGGCAATTCCAAATAAGGCAATTCTTTGTCCCCACCGATGTCCATTGTACGAACAACGACAGGTTTGCCTTCCATGCCTTCCAAAACAGCTTTATAAGCATCGAATTGCTCATCTTCTGTCGGGAAGTCCGAAGAGTCCATGTACAGGAATTCAGTACGGTATAAACCTATTGCTTCAGCACCGTTAGCGACAACGCCTTCCAAATCTTTAGGCGTTCCGATATTGGCAGCCAATTCGATATGTTTACCGTCTGCTGTCACTGTATCTGCATTCTTCAGTTTGTGCCATTCAGCTTGCATCGCAGAAAACTCTTCAGCTTTCTTCTTGTATGCAGCCAATGTTTCTTCATCAGGATTGATGTAAACGTTACCGTCCAAACCATCCAAAATGATGATATCGCCATCTTTGACGATTTGTGTGATCTCTTTTGAACCTACGATTGCAGGAATTTCCAAAGAACGGGCCATGATTGCGCTATGTGAAGTGCGTCCACCGATATCGGTAACGAATCCTTTAACATAATCACGGTTCAATTGAGCCGTATCACTAGGAGTCAAATCTTTGGCAACGACGATCACTTCTTCTGTGATTGTCGATGGATTAGGGATTTTGACACCCAACAAGTGGCTCAATACACGCTCCGTAACGTCGCGGATATCCGCTGCACGTTCTTGCATGTATGGATTGTCTTCCATTGCTTCGAACATACCGATGAACATGCCGGCAACATCAGAAAGTGCTGATTCAGCATTCACACCGTTGTCGCGGATTTTTGAATTCATTGATCCAATCATTTCTGGATCGGATAATACCATTAAATGTGCATCAAAAACTTGTGCTTCTTCTTCGCCAAGTGACACTGCCGCTTTGTCTCTGATTGCACTTACCTCTGATTTAGCGGTTTCAAAGCTTTGCAAAAGGCGAGCAATTTCGCCTTCTGAATCTTCCACTTTACGCTTCTCAAAGGATAGATCCGGTTCGGTAAGCAAATATGCTTTCGCAATTGCAATGCCGTCACTAGCTGCTATTCCTTGTAAGTGGTTTTTCATATTACTCTGCTAGCCCCTCTTTTACCATTGTTTCAGTAATTCCAGCCATAGCGTCTGCTTCGTCCGGACCTTCTGCAGTGATGACAACATCAGCGCCTTGGCCTACGCCTAATGACATTACACCCATAATGGATTTTAAGTTAACTGATTTACCTTTGTATTCTAAATTGATGTCTGAATTAAATTTGCTTGCAGTTTGCACCAATAAAGTTGCTGGACGTGCGTGAATCCCTGTTTCTGCGATTACGTGATATTCTTTTCTTTCCATGTCATAAACCCCTTTTGAGATGTATTTATTTAAGGTACTTTTAATACGTTTCCATTATAACAGAAAAATGGGAAACCGGATTAAAAATAACCCTTTCATTGAATAAGATTACCATCTTTCGCTTTATACTACAACTGTTTTAACCAGATTCGTTCAAATTTTTGTCATAATTGCTGAAATGTCACTAATTTAATACAACCTTCCCATTTGGCTGGAGGCCGTCCCGCGAAGAAAATTTTTGCTTTGTACAGGTCAAACCACTTGAAAGTCAAAATAGGTCAATGTATAATGGACTCATAAGGTCAGAGTTGGTCAGGAAACCTTCTCACGAGAATTCCTTAGCTGTTACTACTATAATATACATGTAGCTATGATCCATATAGAAAGGAAGATTGCCATGCTTTGTCAAAATTGCGAAAAAAACCAAGCTTCCATTCATCTGTACGCCAGTGTGAATGGACAAAGACGCCAAATCGACTTATGCCAAAGCTGCTATCAAGAATTCAAAGCAGCTCAATCGCAACAAAACAATCCGAATCCAAGATCCCAAGGCCCCGTAGACCCTTTTTCTTTCGGTAACCTGGATTCCTTCTTCAAAAAAATGCAGCAAAACCAAGAACAGAATTATCAACAGCCACCTTCCCCTGAAGCAGCCCGCGGAGGAAAAGGCGGCAGCAAAGGCGGTTTGCTGGATGAATACGGCATCAACCTGACGCAATTGGCCCGCGATGGTGGCATCGATCCAGTCATCGGAAGAGACAGTGAAATCGCACGCGTCATCGAAATCCTGAATCGCCGCACGAAAAATAATCCCGTACTCACAGGGGAAGCCGGTGTCGGCAAAACAGCCGTAGTCGAAGGCCTTGCCCAAAAAATTGTGGACGGCGATGTTCCTCAAAAATTGCTGGAAAAAGAAGTTATCCGCTTGGATGTCGTCTCGCTCGTTCAAGGCACCGGCATCCGTGGCCAGTTCGAAGAACGGATGCAAAAACTGATGGATGAAATTCGCGCGAACAAACAGATCATCCTCTTCATCGATGAAATCCATGAAATCGTCGGGGCAGGAAACGCTGAGGGCAGTATGGATGCAGGCAATATCCTGAAGCCCGCCCTTGCGCGAGGCGAACTGCAACTAGTCGGTGCCACAACGCTGAATGAATACCGCAGAATCGAGAAAGACGCCGCATTGGAACGTCGATTCCAGCCCGTACGGGTGAATGAACCCACCCCTGAACAGACGCTGATTATTCTTCAAGGCATCCGTCCGAAATACGAAGATTATCACCATGTCAAATATTCGGATAAGGCCCTGGAAGCTGCAGTCAAATTGTCGCACCGCTATATCCAGGATCGCTTTCTTCCCGACAAAGCCATTGACTTGCTTGACGAGTCCGGATCCAAAAAGAATCTGACAATCAAAGCCATCGATCCGCAACAAATCGAGGAACGTATCGAAGCGGCCGAAAAAGAAAAACAAGCTGCCCTGCATGCAGAAGATTACGAGAAAGCTGCTTACTATCGCGATCAGATCACAAATCTGAACAAGATGAAACTAAATCCGACGCCAGCCGATGGCGATCCCGTTGTAACGGAACAGGATATCCAAAAAATCATTGAAATCAAAACAAATATACCAGTTGGTGAATTGCTTGAAAAAGAGCAAACACAATTGAAGAATCTTGACAGCGATCTGAAGAAAAATGTCATCGGACAGGACGAAGCCATTGATAAAGTGTCCAAAGCGATCCGCAGAAACCGGATCGGCCTAAGCCGCAAAAACCGCCCAATCGGTTCATTCCTGTTCGTGGGACCTACCGGTGTCGGCAAGACCGAATTGGCTAAACAGTTGGCGATTGAAATGTTCGGGACCGAAGATGCGATCATCCGCTTCGACATGAGCGAATACATGGAAAAACACGCCGTCTCAAAATTAATCGGTTCGCCGCCTGGTTACATTGGCTATGACGAAGCCGGCCAATTGACCGAGCGTGTCCGCCGCAGTCCCTACAGCATTCTGCTTCTGGATGAAGTCGAAAAAGCCCACCCGGATGTCATGCATCTCTTCCTGCAGATCCTTGACGACGGCCGCCTGACTGATTCCCAAGGCAGAACCGTCAGCTTCAAAGACACCATCATCATCATGACCAGCAATGCCGGCACAGGCGTCCAGGAAGCAAGTGTAGGATTTGGCGCAGCCATGAAAGGCAAGACGCATTCCATCCTGAATCGCTTGAGCGATTACTTCAAGCCTGAATTCATCAACCGCTTCGATGCGATAGTCGAGTTCAATCAATTATCCAAAGAAAATTTGAGCAGCATCGTCACGCTTATGTTGGATGAAGTCAACGCATTGTTGAAGGATAAGGAAATCAGCGTTACCGTCTCGCAGAAAGCAAAAGATCGCCTTATCGATCTGGGATATGACCCAAGCATGGGTGCACGCCCGCTGCGACGCGTTATCCAGGATCAGATCGAGGACCAGGTAGCTGAATTCTACTTGGATAATCCGAAAATAAAGGATTTGTTTGTCGACGCAGATGAAGAAGGCAATCTGATGGTCGTCAGCAAAGTCGAACGCACAGAAACAACATACTGAACAGCAGGAGGCAAGAAAAGTCATTGAGTTATCATTAACTTTTCTTGCCTTTCTCGTTTGAAAGGGCATGAATATTATTCATTTATTTCTTTACCCTTTAAATAAATGAACAGTTGTTATATAATTATTCTATAAACAGCCAACCTAAGTTAGGGGTGTTCGTCCATGAAATTGATCGATGTTACAAATAGCCACGCTGATCTTGTACGTGAGCAATTGGCCAACACCGATGCGCAATTTGTCAAAGTGTATTCTTTGGGACAAACTACAGTCATCTTTGCCGGTGCCGCAACACATGAGGATGTCATCATCCTCAACAAAAACCGTCGCGTAAAACAAAGCGAAATCGACTTTGTCCTGACGAAATTGTTGCACCTTACCGTTGACGATGTGGAAGTTATGCCTGGTCATAACTTCGTGGAACTATCTCATCTGAAATGATTGACATTTTCTGCAATCGAAAAAAAATCTTTTTAACGTAAAACGCACACTGCTTTTCAGCAATGTGCGTTTTTTGTTTTGTTTTATTGATTGTTCAAATTAAAGCAAAGCCGTCAATTTGACTTCCGGATACTTATCTTCAAACCAACGCATAGCAAACTGGTTTTCGAAAAGGAATACAGGATTGCCGAAACGGTCGCGGCACAGTAAGTTACGGCTTGAGGACATATTCGGATCCAGAACTTCCGAATCGATCCATCGCGCAATTTTGGAGCCCATCGGTGTCATTTCGACTTCCGCATTGTATTCATGCAGCAAGCGGTACTGGAACACTTCAAATTGCAATTGACCGACCGCGCCCAGAATATAATCCTCTGTATGGTAGGTTTTGTACAACTGGATGGCTCCTTCTTGAACCAATTGTTGCACACCTTTATGGAATGACTTCTGTTTCATGACGTTTTTTGGAGTGACTTTCATGAACAGTTCAGGTGTAAATTGCGGCAACGCTTCGAACTGAAGGCCCTTTTTGCCTTCATAGATTGTATCGCCAATCTGGAAGTTACCAGTGTCGTATAGTCCAATGATGTCGCCCGCTACGGCCGTCTGGACTTGCTCACGTGAATCGGCCATGAACTGCGTTGTATGCGCCAGTTTGATCTTTTTGCCGGTACGCTGAACATAGACGTCCATTCCGGGTTTAAATTCACCGGAACAGACCCGTACGAAAGCAATCCTGTCTCGGTGAGCCGGATTCATATTTGCTTGGATCTTGAAGATGAAGCCGGTAAAGTTTTCGTCCGTAGGTTCAACAATCTCTTCCGCTATGGTCACATGTTCACTTGGGCTCGGAGCAAAATCCACAAAGGCATCAAGGAATGTCTGGACGCCGAATCCAGTCAAAGCTGATCCGAAGAAGACAGGCGTCAATTTCCCGGCTGCGATTGCTTCTTCCGAAAAAGCGTTGCCCGCCTCTTTCAGCAATTGAACATCTTCAACTGCTTGAGTATAGATGGTTGATTGCGTCACTTGGTAATCGCCTTCGATTTCGCCATCTTCATTCAGCGGAAGGAAATCATTGTCTTCATTCTCTTCAGGATGAGTCAATTCCACGCGATTATTGTAGATGTCATACAGACCCAACAAATTTTTTCCCATGCCCATCGGCCAGTTCATCGGATAGGCTTCAATCCCCAAAACTTCTTCCAATTCCGCAATCAGATCCATCGGCTCGCGGCCATCACGGTCCAATTTATTAATGAAAGTAAAGATCGGAATCCCTCTCATGCTGCAGACCTTGAATAATTTCTTTGTCTGGGGCTCAATCCCCTTCCCGCTGTCGATTACCATCACTGCGCTATCCACAGCCATCAAAGTACGGTAGGTATCTTCCGAGAAGTCCTCATGCCCTGGTGTATCCAAAATGTTGATCTGTTTTCCGTCATAATCAACCTGCATGACCGAACTGGTTACCGAAATACCCCTTTGTTTTTCAATATCCATCCAATCCGATTTGGCGAATCTGCCTGATTTTTTCCCTTTTACCGTCCCTGCTTGGCGGATTGCGCCCCCGAACAACAATAACTGCTCCGTGATGGTCGTTTTACCGGCATCTGGATGGGAAATGATGGCAAATGTTCTTCTTGCTTTTACTTTATCTGCTAATGTTTGAGTCATATTGTTCTCCTTTTTCGAATATCTCTATCGTGAATGCTATCTAAACAAAAAGATAGCATGAGCAATATGCACACGCTAACCCACGACAATGCCTTTGTTATTATACAAGAAATCCGAGCATTCCACAAGATTGTCCTTGCAACAGTATGTGGACCAAAAAAGCAGTCTCACCCTGACCGATTATTATCGATCAAGCCAAAACTACTCATCATTCATCCTATTTCTTTTTTTACATCGGCAGTTTCTTTAGCCTCGTCCTCTTTAAAACGTTCTTTTGCGGGTCGGTCATTCTCGTTCATATAAGACACCCCCACTTTCAAAAGACGGCGATTGTCGAACGCCAACGTTTTGATGATCAATCCGCTCTCTTCGATGGACGCTTCCTCATTTTCTTCCGGAAACTCCCCCAACTCAGTCAGCAGATAACCGGCGATCGTATCGACATCCGCCGATTCAAGTTGCGTGCCAAAATAATCATTGAAGCGATGCAATGGCGTAGCTCCATCCGCTTCGTAGACATTATCGCCAATCCGCTCGATAAGGACATAGCTTTCATCGTATTCATCCTCGATATCGCCAACAATTTCTTCGAGGATATCCTCCAAGGTAACAATCCCCACCATGCCACCATATTCGTCATGGAGCAACGCCAATTGGTTATGGCTTTTTTTCAGGTAGGACATCAATTCATCGGTCATGATTGTTTCCGGAACAAATAGAGGCTCATTCATGATTTTTCGAAGATCAATCTGATTTATAGGGGTATTCTTGGATTCCTTTAATAAATTTTTCAGATGTAATACACCGATGATGTTGTCCTTATCATCTTCATAGATTGGTATGCGAGTATAAGGGGAATCCAATGCTGCTTCTATGTTAGCATCGACATCATCGTTCACATTCAGCATGAAGGTGTCCGTCCGCGGCACCATGACCTCACGGGCCATTTTGTTATCCATGGAAAGCACCCCTTTCAGCATGTTGAATTCCATGCGTTCGATGGTCCCTTCATCGCTGCTCTTTTCCAATAGGTCCCGCACTTCTTCGCGCGAAAACATATCGTTGCCGCTCGTGAACGTGATCGGCGTCATTTTTTCCAACACACTGGTGGAAAAGGATAAGAACCAAACGAAGGGTTTCATCAACTTTTGGACGACAGTGATGAAGCCCGCACCTGCCCGCGCCACTTCTTCAGGGCGTTGCAGTCCTAACTGTTTCGGGTACAGTTCACCAAAGACTAGGGAAATGTAGGAGAGCGCTAACGTCACAATCAGAATGGCAGCCTGTTCCGCTCCAGGTATATTGCTCAAATAGGGATCGAGTCTGGCTGCGAACGTATTGGCAGCAGAAGCACTGGAAAGGAATCCCGCGAAAGTAATAGCAACTTGGATAGTCGCCAAAAAATCATCAGAATGATCCAAAAGCGCCAAAATTTTACGCGCTTTTTCATCCCCTTTGATGGCTTGATTTGCCACCCTATTTTTGTTCAATGAAACAAATGCGATTTCGGATGCCGCAAAAAATGCGTTCACCAATGTCAATACCGCAATCAGCAGCAGTTGCCAAAGCAAGGTCTGATTACTGGGGTCTGTGGTCATAGATTGTTTCTCCTTCGTTTTTTTATCTCTTTGAAAGTTTATCGTTACCGTTCATTATCTAATGAGCCGGCAAAAAATACAAGTGTTTTATCCAGAAACTCTGTCTATTCCACAAAGAACCCCTCTGTTAATCAACGGATTGATTAACAGAGGGGTTCCAAAGTAACGTGTTTAAATTATTTGGCAGCTAATTCTGCTTCTTGTTCCAAAGCTTTTTGTGCCAACAAGTTCAAATAGTTCCAAGGACGGTCAAAATGAGGTTGGAAGAAGAAGTCGACCAGAGCCAGATCTTCAATCGTCATTTTGTTTTGAATAGCTAGTGATAAAGTATTGGCTGATTGTGTGATGTCATACTTGGACATCAGCTGTCCGCCAACGATGCGGTTCGTACCTACTTCGTAGACAAGTTTCATCAATACTTTTTCATTTGATGGCATGAACTCCGGACGGTAGAAGTCTTCCAGAACTACGGAACGTGTTTCAAGTCCGAAAGCTTCAGCACTTGCATCGTTCACACCGGTAGAACCGATAGTGAAGCCATTCAGGTACAGTCCGGAAGTGGATTGTGTCCCACGGTATTTCATTTTAGGTCCGTTGATGTTTTTACCGACCAATAATCCCATACGCACAGCGTTCGTTGCCAAAGGAATATAGGCATGTCCGCCGTTCGGATTGTAGTTTACAGCACAGCTGTCTCCTGCTGCATAAACGTCAGGCAAGCTTGTTTGCATGTAATCATTCACGATAATCGCACCGTTCTTCATCATATCCACTTGACCTTTGACAAGGTCCGTATTTGGTCGGAACCCTACGCATAAGATGACCATTTCAGCTTCGTATTCTCCGCCTGTTGTAACTACTGTAGTGATGTCTCCAGCTTCGTTCTCTTTGAAGCCTTTAACCATTTCATTCAATTGTACTTTTACGCCATGTGCGCGCAAGTCATCTTCAAGGATGTCCGTGAATTCAGAATCCAAATATTTATTCAAAATGCGATCCAAACCATCGACCAATGTAACTTCTTTTCCGTCGTTAGCAAAAGCTTCCACCAACTCGATACCGATGTAGCCGCCGCCGACAACGACGATTTTCTTTTTGTCATCCTTGCGTGCGATGATTTCTTTCGCTTGGTTGTAGTTTTTGCAAAGCAAAACATTTTTGCTTTGGATGCCATCGATTGGCGGGATAATTGGCCACGATCCAATCGTTAAAACTAACTTATCATATGTATCTTGGAATTCTTCGCCAGTAACTAAGTTTTTCACAGAGACAGTTTTTGCAGCTGTATCAATGTTTGTTACATCATGTTG
The DNA here is from genome assembly GCF_049684335.1 of Trichococcus sp. Classification (GTDB taxonomy): domain Bacteria; phylum Bacillota; class Bacilli; order Lactobacillales; family Aerococcaceae; genus Trichococcus. Next base: position 71,544 of record NZ_JBAVFV010000036.1, on the reverse strand, counting down.
CATATTTACGTTTGCGCCTAGTGAAGCAAGCTCCTCAGGGTTAGAATAGAATAATCCTTGTGGATCTTTAACGACACCGCCGACGTAAAGCGCAATCCCGCATGACAAGAATGAAACGTTGTCGTTTCTTTCGTATACTGTTAATTCAGTACCTGGATTCTCCTTCAAAATTGTCTTCACTGCTGACGTTCCGGCATGTGTACATCCCACTACGATTACTTTCATTGTACTTCCTCCTAAATTTTCCGCATTAATATATTTTGCACAAACCAATCGCTGTCATTCTCATAATTCATAATAAAAACTGCACAAATTGATTCGTTATGCTCTTAACACTTTTTACATAATAAAGGATTCCAAAGGTAAAAAGCAATCAATAACCCTTGGAATCCATATTATTTTTTATTATTGTTTATGCAACACTTTTTCCCTTCTGTTTTTAACGTAACGATGGACATATTGAACGACGGTTTTCACCACGGCATACGTGGGAATAGCCAATATCATTCCTAGCACACCGGAGATTTTGCCTACAGCCAACAGCAAAAACAAAATCGTCAGCGGATGCATATCCAGCGTTTTGCCCAAGACATTGGGCGAGATGATATTCGATTCCACTTGCTGGACCACCAACACAACGATACAGACCAGCAGCGCCTTTGAAGGAGCGACAGTCAACCCGATTATAGCGGCCGGAATCAAGCCGATGTATGGTCCAAGATAAGGGATGATGTTCGTGATGGCTGCTGTGACCCCTAGCAGGAAGGCATACGGCAGTCCAATCAGCAGATAGCCGATGAAGGTGAATGTCCCTACGAATAAACAGACAAGCGCCTGCCCACTGATGTACTTGGCGATCGTTTTGTTGATTTCCTTCAGCAATGCAAGCACATCTGAAGAATATTCAGGCGGCAGCAACTGGGCGACCGCTTCAGGAAACTTATGTCCGTCCTTCAACATGTAGAAAAAAATCAACGGAATGATGATGACGAGCAAGGCTACGTTCGCTACGGCCGACAACACGGAACCGATGCTTCCCGTCAGATCATTCAGGAACGCGCTGATGCTGCTTTGGACATTTCCGCTCATCTGAGACAATTGGGTAGGGATATCCAGACGCTCCACCCATTCCTGTTCAACCACTTGTTGATATAGTTTATTCAGGGAACGGACTACGCTAGGCAAATTCGTCAATAACTCTCTGATTTGGCTTACGAGATTCGGAATGAGTCCCAGAAAAGAGAAAGTGACGATGCCTATCATAAGAACCATGACGATGAGGATGCCTATCGGTCGTTTGATTTTCAGCCTATTCTCGAGCATTTCGATGAACGGTGTAAAAATATAATACAGAAATCCCGCCACAAGCACTGGTGTGAAGATTGTCGAGATGAAGGCACCGATCGGATAAAAAATAAAATCAATTTTGGTGGACACCCATATCAGGCACGCCATCACTAAAAGCCACACACTCCAATAGAGCAGATTTGTTTTCCTTAATTTTTCCATTCAATATCCCCTTGTTTACCAGGTTGTTTGCCGATCATTGGAGCGGACAGATACGCTTCCAACAGTTTGGAGCAGGCTTCCAAGGATTTCCGATGGGTACGCTCATAGGCATGGCTTGCATCGATTCCCGGCCCGATCAAAGCATGGCGGACATCCCAACCAGCTTTCATGGCTGCGGAAGCGTCACTGCCGTAAAATGGATAGATGTCCAGTTTGTAAGGAATTTCCTGGGATTCGCATAATCCCACCAACTGCTGCCGAAGTCCGAAGTGGTAAGGACCCGATCCATCCTTCACGCAGATGGACACGGTATACTCGTCAGTCTGCTGGTCGTCGCCCATCGCGCCCATATCGACAGCCAAATATTCCACCGTGTGCTCCGGCATATTCGAGTTGCCGCCGTAGCCGATTTCCTCATTGTTCGAAAAGAAGAAGCAGGTCGTATAAGGCAGCGTCAATTTTTCATCCGCGATACGGTGCAGGAACTGCAGCAGGATTGCCGCGCTGGCTTTATCGTCCAAATGTCTTGATTTGATGTACCCGGTCGGAGTAATCTCTGTCCGAGGTGCAAAGCTGATGAAATCCCCTACTCCGATGCCAAGCGCAGAGACATCTTTGGCGGTATGCACCTCTGCATCAAGACGGATTTCCATATTGTCCTGGTTTCGTTCGGCTGTGCGCGCATCTTTATAGACATGGACGCTCGTTTGGTGCAACAATATCGTTCCCGTCCAGTCTTTTCCGGTGGCTGCGCTATGAACCGTACAGTATTCCCCATCTATGGAATGATAGGTAAAGCCACCGATCAGGTCGATTTTCAGTCTTCCATCCGGTTTGATTGCCCGCACCATCGCTCCCAGCGTATCGATATGCGCCGTCACAAAGCGCCGGCTTTGATCTTCGGTGCCTTTAACAGTCACCATCAAGCTGCCTTTATGATTTCTTTCAGGTTCGTACCCCTTCTGCTTCAGGTTTTCATCCAAAAAGTCGATGATTTCCGCAGTATATCCTGTCGGCGACGGGATGTTTGTCAATTGTTGGATTGTTTCAATTATGTCTAGCATACTTTTCCTCCTCTTGCTGATTAGATAAGTATAGCAAAAGAACACGGGTAAATGAGGCAAAAGCAATTAATTCAGACAAAAAGTACCAATTCATGTAGAATTAAACGAGAGGTTCCAGCGAGCCCAACAAATTTTGAAAGTGAGGAATACACATTGTTGCATTTTGAATGGACACAAGATTTACAATCAAAAACCTATCGGGATGCCTTGGACATCCGCAAAGAAGTATTCGTGGAGGAGCAGCAGGTGCCAATCTCCATAGAAATCGATGATTTGGAAGATAAAACCTTGCATATCGTCGGATATGAAGAAGCCATCCCTGTTGCCACAGCCCGCATCTACCCGATGGCAAACGGCAAATATAAGGTGCAGCGTGTCGCTATCCGCAAAGCCGTAAGGGAAAAGAAATACGGAAGTATCCTGATGCAGGAAATCGAAAGGCACGTCCGTGAACTCGGCGGAAAGCGACTGTTCCTTGGAGCCCAGAACCACGCCATCGGTTTTTACGAAAAAGCCGGCTACACCATCTGCGGCGAAGAATACGAAGAAGCGGGCATATTACATCATGACATGGATAAAATGATAGAGCGTGATGATTCGCGTTTAGGGGATGAGCACTAAGAGGCTATTACGAGAACGGCCGCTTTTTGGCCGTGACGTAATAGCAGCTTAGGTGGAATCCCCTGCGAATCAGAACACGTTTACGTAGAAGAGTGATGGATCCCGGGTAAAAATCGAGCACTGGGCCAAAAAACAGGCAATGGCCACAGCCAAAGCGGCTGCTTGTCCATTGCCTGTTTTTTTTTGCACCTACATGAGTGTGGCGATAAAATGTTTTGCGATGTTGAAATAGATCAAAACGGAAGTCAAATCACTGAATGTCGAGATGAACGGTCCGCTTGCGACGGCAGGATCAAAGCCAAGGCGATCCATCAATACCGGAATCAAGCTACCGGCCAGATTCGCTACCGTGATGGCAACCAACATGGATATGCCGATGATCCCACCTAAGATGAAGTTCTGTTTCCAAACACCGATGACAAGCGCAATCGTTATACCAGTCACCAAACCGGAAATCAAACCGGTCGCCAACTCGGATAAAATGGTACGGAATAAATTTTTCTCCTCATCATCCTGCATGCCGATTTTCCGGACTGCGACGGCAAGTGATTGTGTCCCCGCATTACCGGATGTTCCGGTGATCAAGGTGACAAATACGGAAAGAATCGATGCATCCGAAATCAATCCTTGATATTGACTAATCAAGGTGGACGTTCCCATACCCAAGAATAACAACGTAATCAACCACGGCAAACGTTTGGATGCTGCCACAAAAGGGTTTTCTGATTGTTCCTCAACGTCGACCCCGGCCAAACCGGAGAAGTCGCTGACGGCCTCCTCGTCGATGACGTCGATGATGTCATCGACGGTGATGATCCCCAACAATACATTGTTTTCGTTGACTACCGGCACAGCCAAGAAGTTATAGTCCCTGATTTTATGGGCAACATCTTCTTGCCCTTCGTTTACGTTCACGGATACGATCCGCTCACTCATGATATCGCCGATCATCATGTCTTCATCGTTCACGATCAGATCCCTCAAGGAAATGACCCCGACCAGCACATTATCTGCATTGACGACGTAGATATAGTAGATTGTTTCCGCATCAGGCGCTTTGCTTTTAAGGATAGCCATCGCTGATCGCACTGTCTGATTGGCGACGATTGAGACGAATTCCGGCGTCATGATGGCCCCGGCAGTCTCATCTTTATAATTCAACAAGGCCCGGATTTCTTTCGCTGATTTCACTGGCATCAAGCGCAGATAAAGCCAAATCCGTTCATTCTTCAGTTGCTTCAGCATATCGACTGCATTGTCGGCATACATGTTGGCCAACATATCGGCCGCGTATTGATTGTTCATTTCCAAAAGATACGCTTCGATCGATTCGACGTCTTCTTCGATGATTTCGAACATGTCGGACATTTCATTTGCGGAGAGATAATTGTACATCGTTATGCGTTCTTCAGGAGCCAACGCCAGATAAATCTGGGCCTGATCATAGAGGTGATAGTCCAAAAAATAGGAACGGAATCTTTCGATATCCTCTCCCTGGAGCGATTCGCGGATTTTTGCCAACGCTTCATCCAGTTCAAATTCATATTGTGGTTCCAACATGGATTTCAGCCTCCTTGTCCCTCTGTCTGCTTTCCCATTTGATGAAATCATCCGGGAGCGGTGCTTCTATCTTTAAAGGTTCTCCACTGATTGGATGCACAAATGCCAATGACTCACAATGCAGAGCTTGCCGCAGCATGTCCGGGTCAGCTTTCCCCCCGTAAAGATCATCTCCAAGTAATGGCGCACCTATTGAAGTGAAATGCACCCGAATTTGATGGGTTCTGCCCGTATGTAACTTGATTTTTACAGTCTGCCCATCCGGATAGGACTTATCCAACCAGTATTCCGTGAGCGCTTGTTTCCCGTCTTCCCGCACCATTCGCGTTATGATCGAATCCTCTGTCCTGCCGATGGGGGCATCGATGAATCCATGCGTTTCCGTCAGCACGGGTTCGGATAAGACCGCACGGTACGTTTTATCGACTTCTTTATTGCGCAATAGCGTATCCATCAGAGCATGCGCGTATCCATGCCTTGCAAAAAGCATGACGCCGGTCGTATCTCGATCCAGACGCGTAACAATATGGATGACTTGGTCCACGTAGCCTTGACGCTGATAGTAGCCTTTCACGCGATTCGCCATGGAAAGACGCGGGTGCACCTTCGATGGGATGGAAGCAGCTCCAAACGGTTTGTTCACAACCAAAAAGTGGTCGTCCTCAAATAAAATGTCCAAAGGCATATCCACCCCGACAGTCGTTTCGTGTTCGCCTTCATCCGGAATGCGGATCATGACCTTATCGTCTTTTTCCAATGTCGCCAAAACCGTTCTTTCCTTGCCATTCAGCCAGATACTGCCACCATCGAATTTGATGGTAGCCAGCAGACTTTTTGATATTCCCTTGGAACGTAAAAAAGTCTTCATCAGTGTCGTCTCTTCTTTTTCATATATCCAGCTAAAAATCACTCTACACTACCCCTACTCTATACCGAATCTCTACTTGCGGGCCTGCCGCCTTGCTTTGTTTTGTGCTGATTCGCACCTGGAACAGGTTATCCAGCAAATCCAATGGCTTTAAAACCTTCAGCCTTCCGCTGGACAACATACATTCCTATTCTAACCAAAACGAGGCCATTCCACAACTCATGCCCCGTCATCGCAAGAAAAAATACCAACAAAAAAGGACTGCACCATCTGACTCGCTGGCGCAGCCCTGCTTTACTGTTAGTATCTTTTTTCAAAATCAATCAGGTTACGGCTTGGTTTGCCGTCTTTTTTATAGCTCTCCGCATTTTCTGAAACAACCTCAAACAGATTGTCCCGGAAATGCTCAACCACACCCGAAAAATGCGGGGTGATCAGTATCTTTTCATGATTCCACAAAGGACTGCCGACAGGCAATGGTTCCTCATCGAACACATCCAAAGCCGCATAGTCCACTGTCCCGTTGTCCAAAGCCTTGATGAGGCTATCGCTGTCCACAGTGACCCCACGCCCCACGTTCACAAAGAGAACGCCTTTTTTCATGCGTGAAAAAAGAGCATCATCAAAAACACGGTAGGTTTCATCCGTTTGGGGGAGGATGTCCACGACGACATCCGCAAAGTCGATGACAGTACCGATGTTATCCATTTTGACCGTCACATCCAAACCAGGTATCTCCTTGCCGCTGCGATTGACAGCGATGACCTTCATTCCGAAGGCTTTAGCCAATTCTCCCAGGCGATTGCCGATGTGTCCCGCCCCGACAATCATCATCGTTTTGCCTTTCAACTCCTGAAGCTCCGTGGTCTGTTCCCATTTCCGTTGTGGCTGATTCAGAATCGCAGTCCGCAATCCGCGCATATACGAAAGCAATACGCCGATGACGTATTCAGCAATCGGTTCGCTATGGATGCCGCTCGCATTCGTCAAATAGATTCCCTGTCTTTCAAAGGTTGCCAGCGGAAGGCTGTTCACGCCGGCTGAAATCGCTTGGACCCATCTTAATGAAGGCATCTGCCCTTCCTCCAACAGTGTGGTCAATCTGTCGTTCCAGCCGACAGTCCACTCAACTTCACTGAACGCTTCTGTTTCCGCTTCATCGGTAACCATCTCGTAATCGGGATAGAGTTCTTTTAGCTTTTCGATGTGTTGTTCCTTCAAACATGTCTTCAGCATCCACTTTTTAGTCGCCATATTCACTGCTCCTTTGCCCGTTCGTTCCTGTCGTTTTTCTTCACACCAATGAATGCATCTTCGACCCGGTCCCAGAAATGCGTATGACGATAACGCGCGAAATGTACACGCTCTCGGGCAATCCGATAAACCAGTCTTTCGATGCTTCTTTTTTTAAATGTCAAGTGATCTACAGACAAAATCAAACGATCTTCTTTGTGAGGATAGATGACAATCCACTCGTCTTTCGCGATGATCATAGGTGAGCTCAGCGTCCGATAGATGCGGTTATTGACAGAGGCCATCTCCGTCAGCTGGATGGCTTCTGTTCGTGGATGGATAACGGCTCCTCCCAGTGATTTGCTGAACCCTGTCGAACCTGTAGGTGTGGAAACACAGAGACCATCGCCACGGAATGTCTCGAACAGTTCATCCTTCACATAGATATCGCAAACCATCGTCCCGTCCATTTTCTTCAGACTAGCCTCATTCAAAGCGATGTAGCGGGTTTCCTCCTCCTCATCCGCATACTTGACGTGGACATCAAGCAACGGATAGCTGACGCTTTCCCCTTTATCATGCTTAAGACTTTCGATAAGCTCAGGCAGTTCGTAGGTCCGCCAGTCTGTATAAAAGCCCAGATGCCCGGTATGAATCCCCACAAAACGCACTTGGCTCAATTGGTTTTCATACTTATGGAAAGCTGACAGCAACGTGCCGTCCCCCCCAATCGACACAACAAGATCCGGATTATCCGTGACAATCTCGATTTTTTCAGAGAGGCACATCTCTTTGAATTTCGCCGCGACTGATAAAGTCTCTGGCGTCTGGTTATGGACCAGTGCAATTTTCATATCTGATCTCCTCCCGACCGAGCTCATCGGCTATCATCTCTTTTGTCAGAGAAATAGCGCTGAGCATCCTTGATTTCTTCGCGAATTTCCGACATCTCTTCGTCGAGACGGAAAGCAGCTTCTGCCGCACGTATCAGACGATCATGCAGTTCTTCCGGATATTCGCCCCGATATTTGTAGTTCAATGAATGTTCGATCGTGGCCCAAAAATTCATGGCCAGAGTCCTGATCTGTATTTCGACCAGTATTTTCTTTTCTTCGTAAATACGCTGGACCGGATATTCGATCACCATATGGTAAGAGCGATAACCGCTCTCTTTTTTATGTGTAACATAATCCCGTTCTATAATGATTTCAAAGTCATTTCTTGCGCGTAAAAGGCGCACAACCTCATGTATATCCTCTACAAATTGGCACATGATCCGCAAGCCGGCAATATCCTGCACATCCTGTTCCAGTCTGGTCAGATCAATATCCCGGACTTCCGCCTTTTCCAATATGCTTTCCTTCTTTTTGACCCGCCCAGTGATGAATTCAATGGGGGCATGCACATTCTCATCGCGATACTGCTTACGGATGCCCTTCAGCTTAACTTTTAATTCCTCTACCGCTTGTTCGTACGGCGCTAAAAATGAATCCCAGTTTTCAACTTCCTTATTTTCCATAGAACGACACCCTATCATATAGTATATGCTACTTTATTTTATCACAATTATTTATGATTCTATACAATACTTGTCAAAAAGGACCGAATTCATTTTCTCTACAAATATACACGTCACTCAATCTGCACCAGCGGCTCTAAATAATCAACTGTGCCAAACTTATGATACAATATGAATAAGATTTCGCATCGCCTGATGGTATATGCGCTGATGAACGGAATGTAACGAAGGTTCAAATTTTTTAAACAACTGCTGCGACCAAAATGAACTTCATAACCGAAAGGAAGTAATGACGATGAGCCAAAATATTGAAAAAGAATTCAAAAACCTATTGAATAGAGAAGAATACGAAGCGTTGATTACTGCCTTCAAACTTGATGAATCTGAACCTATCAAACAAACAAACGTCTATTTTGATACGCCTGACTATAAACTCAAGGACCTGAACAGCGGACTGCGCATCCGTATGTATGAAGATAAAGGTGAAATCACACTGAAAACGCCTATTCAGGAAAATGAAAAATTGGAAACAACCGACGATCTGCCCCTTGAAGAAGCAAAAGCTTTGGTCGACTCCCACCGAATGAAGGCATCGGGAAATGTGGCCGATAAACTGAAGGAGTTAGGCATAGCTATAGAAGATCTTGTGATCATCGGGCAGCTCTCAACCATTCGCTATGAATTTCCCGGGGACAAAGGGACCTATTTCTTGGATAAAAGCTTCTACCAAGATCAAATGGATTACGAATTGGAATTCGAGTCCGAGTCTTTGGAAGAAGGGGCTCTCGCATTCCAAAACTTCCTGGAGCTTCATGGCATAAAAGTCCGCAAAGCAAAACAAAAAATCGAACGCATGCTGGCCTATCCAAATTCGACAACACACCAGTAGTCAGCACCCGACAACGGCTTATACAGACAGACCCACTCTCCGGAAATCCAGGCGGAGAATGGGTCTTTTTGCTTAGTTCATTGCGCGAAAACATACAAAAACGTGAAATCCTTCTATTTAAATCGGATTCTAGGCCATACAAGATAAAAAAATCAGTCGATTTAGTTGCAATAATGTTAATTGTCTCGTAAAATACACCTTGACAATAAAACAAGTGATACTGAACAAAAAAAATGAAGGTCGCAAGGAAGATCTATGGCCAGTCTTCAAAAGGCAGCTCTTCGAGAAGCCTTATTGCTACTTGTTTCGGCTTTTTTTTGGTAAACTTAAAGTAAGCAAAATAGGAAAGAGGGAGGGATAAAATGTATAGGTCAAAACAGAATACAACTGATTCTATCTCTTCTCCTCAACAGATTTTTGAGCTTTATCTATTTGTGAACCCGATCGGCTACAAATGCTACCGTACGGAACAAGAAGTCCTGAAATTCATGAGTTCGTTGGATGGACCTAAAGTCCACTTCCGTTTCATAACGTTCCATAATTTCAATACCGTCACTCAGTATATGAAGCGATTAAATTTACCGGAAAAAGATTTAACCTTACGTAATCAAATATACAGTTCAATCTATGATGCCTCATTGGCATACAAGGCCGCCTTGATGCAAGGCAAAAAACGCGGCCGCAACTTTTTGCTCCATCTGCAGAAATCACTTGCGGACGGCAAGACCACCTATTCTAAAGAATTGTTGGCTGAAGTGGCTGCCAAAGCGAATCTGGACGTCGACATGTTTTTTGAGGACAAGGAATCGCCTTTCGTAAAAAGCAGCTACGAAGCGGATCAGCACATCGCCCAGGAGATGAACATCAAAACGAATCCGTCGCTTGTCATCTTTGATAATCTGAATTATCAATACGGCCTTTTGTTGGAGGACAACATCACTGCCGAGGTACTTCATGAAGTGATCAAAGATTGCTCGGTTGCATGCGAACAGAAGAGTGCCAACATGAAAAAAACAAATATTACGACAATTGGAAAAAACTACCTACGCATCACACACTGATACGAAAAAGCTTCATGGTCCTCAATGGACCACGAAGCTTTTTTTAACGTGTCAGTTTATTAAAGGCGCTCTTTTTGACTACACTTGTTGCGCTGCAATCAATTGTTCCAGTTCATCCAGACGTTCCTCGAACACTTTCATGGCATCCTCAATGTAAGCGGACTGGGTCATATCCACGCCAGCTTTTTTCATCACTTCAATCGGATAGTCGCTGTTGCCTGCTTTCAGATAGGAAAGGTACTGCTCCAACGCGCCTTCTTCTCCCTCAACGATGCGTTTTGCCAATGCCGTTGCAGCCGAAAAACCAGTAGCGTATTGGTATACGTAATAATTATAGTAGAAATGCGGGATGCGGGTCCATTCGATGCCGATCTCAGGGTCCTTTTCGACGGTCGGACCATAATATTTGGCATTCAGTTCTGCATAATAAGAAGTCATGAAATCTTGCGTCAACGGCACACCTGCCAAAGCTTGCTGATGGATGTAGTGCTCGAATTCAGCAAATTGGGTTTGACGGAAAATAGTTCCTTTGAAGCCGTCCAGGTAGTGATTCAAAATATAGATGCGGACCTTTGGATCGGTCTGGGTCTTCAGTAAATAATCAGTCAAAAGATTTTCGTTCGTTGTCGAAGCGATTTCGGCCAGGAAGATCGAATAATCGCCGTATACATAAGGCTGATTCTTTCTTGTCAGATAGCTGTGCACACTATGACCCAATTCATGGACCAAGGTATACAGTTGATTTAATGAATCTTGCCAATTCATCAGGATATACGGATTCGTGTCATATGCGCCCGAAGAATAAGCGCCGCTGCGTTTGCCTTCATTCTCAAGCCAGTCAATCCATCGGTTACCGAATGCTTCCTGGAGGATAACCAGATAATCCTGTCCAAGTGGCTGAAGCCCTTTCAAGGTTTCTTCCGTCGCCGCCTCGATGCTGTATTTGATCGGGGCTTCCCCTGTGAGAGGCGTATACATATCGTACATATGCAACTCCTCGACACCCAACAAGTCTTTCCGCAAGTCCACATAGCTATGCAACAAAGGAAGATGCTCATTGACCACATCAAGCAACGTATCATAAACCGCTTCAGGAATGTGATTGTTCGCCAGAGCCGATGCACGGGCGGATTCATATTTATGTACTTTTGCTTTGTAATTGTGCGCCTTCACGTTAGTGGACAAGGTTGTCGCAAACGTATTTTTCAGGCCATCATACGTTTTGTAGAGCGCTTTGAAAGCTCCTTCGCGCACTTCCCGATCCGGGCTTTCCATCAACTGCCCATACAACCCATGAGTCAATTGGACATCTTGGCCCTCTTCGTTCTTCACTGTCGGGAATGTGATGTCTGCGTTATTGAGAACCGAGAAAGTTTTGCTTGGGGCAGCAAAAATTTCCCCAGCACCTGCCAACAACTCTTCTTCTCTGGCGGACAGAACATGCTCGCGAGCAGAGGTGAGGCTATCCAAGAGATGCGCATACATCTGCAGCTTTTCGTTTTCTGCCAAGTATTCCTCCAACTCATCCTCCGGAATCTCCAGTATTTCCGGCTCGAACCAAGAGGTGGCTTCGCTGACGCTCGTCAAGATCGACAAGGCTTTGTCATGCAGGTTTTGATACAGGCTATCCGCTGTATCCTGATCATTCTTCAGATGGGAGTAAACATAGACCCGTTCCAATTTCTGGTTGATTTTGAGGACTTCTTCAATCCCTTTCAACAAGGCGTGACTGCTCGAGCCGACGGTTCCTTGCAAGGCACGCACGAACGGCACTGCACCTGCTAATTCATCCAACGCTTTCTCGAAAGCTTCGTCTGTCGCAAAGATAGCTGTCAAATCCCATGTGGATGCCTCCGGGACTTCGGCTCTCTTCAATTGTTTCTCTGTGTTTGTCATCCAGTTTTCCCCCTCTAATTTTTCAATAGTATAATTTTATCATACCTTGGGACCGAAAGGATACTGGCAAGAACATACAGGTTTTAACTCAAGCAAGAATGATGACCATCCGTTTTCCCTTCCAACGGCGTGGAAAACAGGACCCATTCTTCCCTGCCGATGGCTGCGGCATGCCCATCCTCGACCAGCCGCATCATGAATTGGAGTAACGGTTCCCATAAATTCGCCTCATCAGCTTCCTTCGACGTCCTTGTCCGGATCATGTTCATCCGTATGCATTTTGACAGCCAATCAAGCAGCTGTTTTTTTGTGAGCGGCTTTGCCGTTTCCGGATCGCTGAAATCCCGGAGTAGATAGTACCGCCAGATATAAGCCGGTGTGCGGATGCCTAATGTTCGGCAAGGCAATTCGAACAGGAATGCCGGCAAATGATAAAGGTCCTTCCGATCGAGATAGACTGCCAACAGAAATTTCCGGTGCTCCGGGTCGGTGCGGTACCGCAACAGATTGATATCCTTCGCCTGCATATGCTTGCGGTCAAAGGTTCTCCCGGCAGAAGGCGGCAGCAAATCGCCGCAACCGGGTAAGCACCCTTTTCTGTAAAGACTTTCCAAAGTAGCAACTTTAAGGTCATCCACCGGAATCGCCGTCTTCACAAAATGAAAACGATCATCACTGCCCAACTTGAGGTGGTGATGGATACGCATTTCTTCCTTCTGGGTATCCAGAATACCGATCCAACTCCCAAGTGCGACGGAATGCTTCAAGAATTGATAGATGGACTGCGTCATTTTGATGCCACCCGGTTGATAGTTCATCCCGCAAATCCACCATACTTCGTAGCCGAATCGTTGGTATCCCAGTGTCCGTTCCGACAAATCAGAAGCAGAGATTGGACTGCACTGGTACTCCACGGCGATTTTCTTTCCATCCGCAAGAACAAGCAGGAGATCCGGGCGCTGCTGCAATTCCGGCAGCCAACACTCCAAGGTAACTGCAATCCCCTCACTCTGGAACTTCTCCAGAAGCAGTTGTTTTCCCTTCAGGTGGGGAAGTGTTTCGCCTTCCGAAAAAACAGCACAATCCGAATGTTGACGGTGGGCAAAATGAGCGATCATGATGTTTCCTTTTTTGAGCACCAACTTTCCCTTGCACGCCGGACAATAATACTCCCCGACATTCTTGCCTTTTTCTTTTGAAGCCTGGTAAGCCTGAATCAATTCCCCATTAGCATTTCTAGCGATCAGCATAAGCAACCGCCCTTTCTGTCTCTTTCCCATAATATCCGCGAATGGACAAGAAAAAATCCGACCCTTTTCGGGGTCGGATCAGATTATTTAAAGTAGTGTCTGGCTGATTCCAATGCGTTGTCTTGGATGACCAACTTACCGTATTCGCCCAATATCTCAATAGCGATATCAGATTCCTCCGCAAATTCCAAAGCCTTCAGAATTTCGTTGTCGATATTCGTTTCCGTCATCTCATCTATGAAATAGACAACCGCCAAATAATATTGATTATCATAATAGTAAAGCGAAGATACGCCGCTCTCCAGGACCATCCGTTTCGCCAACTCCAAGAAGTCATCAAAACTCTGGAATTTAAATATGACTTCCAAAGGTGCCATATCATCCTCTTCAGATTCAGCATCCGTCTTATCGCGTGCGTTGAAACTCTTCGTCTGTTTTTTGATGTAATCTACTACATGCTCCAATTGATTGGAGCCGTTCGCCATATCGAAGTCGTCTTCATTGTTCATCCCTTTACTGATGAATAACTCTAAACCATTCCCATTAGGCAGCACTTGGAAAGTAATTGCATCTGATTCATGAAATTGATTATCAACATCGACTTCCTCGAGGATGCTGTAGAAAAAGCTCTCGATTTGCTTTTGATTTCCTAATAAATCCAGAAAGGTGATACCTCTTTCCTCTAAATCAGAATTCTCAATCAAAACGCGAATTGTGTTTTCGTTGATGTTTTCCATTTCCATCATGCTTCACCCCACTTTTCTTTCCCTATTTTTCTTATACCCATTGTAAATCAAATCGCAAAAATGTAAAGACAAAAGCACAAAATCTTTCAACTTCTCATTTATTTTCTCATCTGAGCGTTGCTTTCCTGTCAAAATGCTAAAGTTTAGTGGTCAAAAAAGACAAGTACAGCCGTTTGTCCGGTGCACTTGTCTGCCATATGCTGTTTAATTGCTGTTGACTAGAAGTTTGCCAATCTTTGCGCTTTTTGCAATTCCAGCGCGCGGACTTCCCTCGGCAAGAAACGACGGATTTCATCTTCGTTGTATCCCACTTGCAAACGTTTCTCGTCCAAAATGATCGGACGACGCAACAGGCCGGGATTATTCTCGATCAAAGTGAATAATGTATTTAAAGGTAATTCGTCTAAGTCGATGTTAAGTTCTTGGAAAGCTTTGGATCGAGTGGAAATAATTTCTTCAGTGCCTTCTTCAGTCATTTTCAGGATACTTTTGATCTCAATTTCTGTCAAAGGTTCGGAGAATATATTCCTTTCAGTGTAAGGGATGTTATTGTCTTCTAGCCATGCACGTGCCTTGCGACATGAAGTACAACTTGGGGAAGTATATAATGTTACCATCTCTGATCTCTCCTTTATTCGTAAGCTTTATTTGTGAACCACTTACAACTTTTATTATAAACCAAGCCACTCACAATAGCTATCCTTTTTTTTATGACCCCACACACTTCCGTCACATTTACGACACATTCGCGCTTTTCAATAGTCAGTAAAATGTTTGTGAAAACCTTATTTAACGGCATTTCCGGTCAACGTATCTCAATTCCAAAATTTTACAATTTATAATAAATATCGTTTGATAATTATTTTTTTCCGAATTCAGTCTAAATTTTAAAAACGCTTCCATCCCCTCCTCACTCATCTGACTTTGTGCATTCTATTTAAATCGTGAATACAAACCCAATTTGCGTTATAATAAACAATGACGTATTTAACCTAGGAGGCTTTTTATGAAAAAGAAAATATTTTCCGGCGTTCAGCCCAGCGGTATCCCGACAATCGGGAACTATATCGGAGCTATGAAACAATTCGTGCAGCGTCAAGAAGAATATGACTGCACCTACTGCATCGTAAACCAGCATGCGATCACCGTTCCGCAAGATCCAGCCACTTTGACCGAACGGACACGTGGATTGGCGGCTCTTTATTTGGCGCTTGGAATCGATCCGAACAAATCGACCATCTTCATCCAATCGGAAGTCCCTGCCCATGCGCAAGCTGCGTGGATCGTCCAATGCAACACTTACCTGGGCGAATTGGAGAGAATGACCCAATTCAAAGATAAATCTTCCAAACAAGAGACGGTTTCGGCCGGATTGCTGACCTACCCACCTTTGATGGTAGCGGATATCGTCCTCTACAATACGGATTTCGTCCCTGTCGGCGAAGATCAGAAACAGCACATGGAATTGACAAGGGATTTTGTGCAACGTTTCAACAATAAGTATGGAAAAGGCAAAAAGATCCTCTCTATGCCTGAACCTATGATTCCAGAAGATGGCGGACGGATCATGAGCATCCAGGACCCTACCAGCAAAATGAGCAAATCCGACAAGAACACAAAAGGCTACATTTCCTTGCTGGATGAACCCAAAGTCATCCGCAAAAAAATCAAGAGTGCTGTCACCGATTCAAGCGGCATTATTGAATACGATAAAGAAAATAAGCCTGGCATCTCGAACTTATTGACGATTTTCTCGGCCTTTACCGATCGCTCGATCGATGACTTGGTCAAAGAATTTGCGGGCTCAGGCTACGGTAATTTCAAAGAAAAACTGGCGGATGCCATCATTGCTGAATTGGAACCGATGCAGAATCGTTATTACGAGTTATTGAGTTCCAAAGAACTGGATGATATTTTGGATGCAGGCGCAAAACAAGCGAATGCTGTTGCCTCCGAAACACTGAAACGCATGGAAACAGCAATCGGCCTCCACAGATAGAATATAAAAGCTGAATGGGTTCGTTCAGCCCTGAAAGAAATTTAGGAAATCATGCCGTATGAGCATCGTAGAGCGCAATAGGTATGATTTATCTAATTTCCGAAGGGCTAACCCGTGAAGCTGGAGAATAAATGCTGAACGGGTTTTTCAGCAATAATGATGCAAAAGAGAAGCTCCGCTAATTGCGGGGCTTCTCTTTCTCTATCAGTACAATTCTTCAAGCAATTCTTCCGCGGTCACATTACCGAAGTATTTTTTGATGTCAAGTTCATTCAATTTGGCAAGCATATCCTCTTTGGCATATTTGACGCCGATGAAAGCATCTTCAACATCCTTGATTTCCCCCAAGCCAAAGAAATCTCCGAAAACCTTTAGCTGTTGGATATGCCCATCTTCAACGTTCATGCGGACTTCAATGGATCCGATCGGAAAACGATGATGTTTTTGGATTTCGAATTTAGGTGATTTGCCGTAATTCCAATCCCAGTTTCCGAAGTATTCTTCGCGTATTTCATAAACGCGTTTCCAATCTTCTTCGGTCAAATGGTACTCTTTTACTTCCTCACGCGTCTCGACATCAAAAATCGACAACAACATCAAGTCACGAAATTCTTCCGTGGTCAGGTTTTGATAAGCCTCATCAACAAAAGGTTTGATATTGGTCACGCGGCTGCGGATCGACTTGATGCCTTTCGATTCGATTTTCTCTTTGCGTGGTTTCAATGCGCCGGTCACGGCATCCAGATCGGAATCGAAAAGGATTGTCCCATGGGCGGTCATCCTTCCGTTCGTCGCATACATGGCATTCCCCGAAAATTTCTTCTCCCCGATGACCAAGTCGTTTCTTCCTTTTAGCTCAGCTTCCTTTACGCCTACGCTGTGCAAAAAGGAAATGACCGGCTTTGTGAATTTCCCGAAATCGCGGAATGAATCGCCATCATCCTTCGTGATGAAGCAGAAAGAGAAGTTCCCCAAATCGTGATACACTGCGCCGCCCCCGGACATACGGCGGACAATGTGTATTTGATTCGCTTCGACATAGTCCGCATTGATTTCTTCTATCGTATTCTGGTTGCGACCGATGATGATTGATGGTTCATTGATGTAGAATAATAGGATCGGCTCATCCAATATTTTTTCCTTCAATAAAAATGTCTCCAATGCAATATTTACGCTAGGATCTAACTGTCCTTGATTATCCACAAAATACATATGCTTATACCTCTCCCATTCTTCAATTGATTTATTGTTTTGTTATATATTCGGTTTGTTGCGGTTGATAGATGCGATCAGATTGTGATGATCCGGTCTTTTTCGGCGAGCGTGACTGATACGGACGGTGCTGCTTCTTTCGCTTGATCCAACAATAAGGATAGCTCGCCTTTTTGAGGTAAATGTGTCAGGATCAGCTGTTTGACTGCCGCTTCTTCTGCAATCGCGCCAACTTCGCCTGCAGTCATATGCGCATGGTGAAGCTCGTTCCCGTTGAACAAGTTCGCATCAGCCAAGAACAGATCTGCATCCTTCACAAAAGGCACAAATGCCGCTAAATAGGCTGAATCTGCACCGAAAACGAAGACCTTTCCGGTGGCGATTTCTTCGATCCGCAACGCATAGCACGGAACTGGATGGATGGTTTTTAAAAAACGGATCCGGAATGGCCCCAATTCCAACGTTTCCGCTGGCGCGTAGGCATACCCTTCACTCACTCCCGGCATCTCCAACAAGCGGAAAAATTCTGACTCAGCGTGCCCGTATATCGGCAGTATTTTTTTCAGCTTTCCTTCTGCAGGCTCTTTTAGCTGAAAAGTGTATTGCAGGACACCCAAATCAGCAATGTGATCCGCGTGATAGTGGGTCAAAATGACCGCATCCAAATCCAACGGATCCAGATGATGTTCCAGCGACAACAAAGCATTGCTGCCGACGTCGATCAATAGTTTGAAGTCATCGGATCTCAGCAGATAAGCCGTCGTACCGACATCTTTTGTAGGATAGCCACCCATGTAGCCCAAAATAGTCAATTCCATTAAACATCCTCCAATCCAATATCTGATAAGCAAAGAATCCTATTCAGATTATAACATGCCTTTGGCCATCGAAAATGGTAAACTCTTTCACGGCAACATAAAGAAACAGTTTTTACAATCAACAACAACAGTTTTATATTATTGGATTCATTATAGCACCAAACAAAAACAAACACTATATGAATTTAAAAACAGTCCACCTTAATCTGTAAACACACAGATTTGCGGACTGTTCCATTACGTATTTGGACTATCATTATTTTCCAGTTGTTTCATGTAACAGATCGCCTCATGGGCTATGCGTTTCCCCTCAATGATGGCATTTTCCAAACCATAACCAGTGATTCCATTTCCCCCTACAAAAATACCTCTTTTTGCATACTCTCTACGAACTGGATAAACTTCTTCCAACATCTCTTGTCTTTGCTGCAGACTGAAATGAGGCACGGCTTTTTCCCAGCGATAAAAAGTGGCCTGCAAAGGTTCCTCTGTCAGAGCCAAAATTTCCTTCACTTCATTTTTGATGATATCCATCACGAGATCATCGGCTAATTCTATCAAGGTTTCTTCCAGACGTCTGCCGAATTCCACAAGCACATAATAATAATCTGCTTGCTCAAAAAGTGGCCATTTGTTGTTCAAAACGACAACCTTCGTACTATGAAAGGAACTTTTTCGCGGAATCACGAATCCTTGCCCTTCAGGTAGGTTATTAACTGATTTTTTTTTTATTTTGAAAAAAACGGTACCGACACTCGTGCTTTGGGCCTTCGGGAAATCATTCTCCTTAGCCAAGCCCTCCAGAAGCCCAAGGGATTCTTGGGGGTTGGTCGTGATGACAACACTCCCAGCACGCATGGATTCACGTCCGTTCAATTCAATCATAAGGAGGTCTTCTGACACATTGCTCAACGATTTAACTTTCTGATTCACGTATAGATGGCCTTCCGTATGTTGGGCCAGACGTTTGGTTAAAGTTGCCAAACCTCCCTTGAAGGTATATTCCTGACCGGAGCCATCCGCATAGCGCATCAGCTGCTCTTTTTTGCCTTTTCCGATGTGGGCCTTCCCATAGATCGTCACCAAATTTTCATCAAATAATTTCACCGGCATCAGTTCCATGGAGCCATAGACGTTATCCGGGTAGTACGGTTCAGCCATATAGTCGACCACTTCTCGCCCCAAACGGAATTCCAAAAAGTTGTCGGTTGAATATTCCGGGTTCTCATGCAAGCTTTTGGACAGAAAAATGCTGTTCATGAACGCTCGGAGCTTTGCATCCAAAGTCAATCCGTTGGCCTGCCAAATGTCATTCAGAAAGAGCGGCATGCCATGGTAAGTAGGCATAACGTCATCTATGACCGCATTTCCATCGAACAACACCAGCTTCCCCCCTCGGCTGAATTGTTTTTCATCTTCCAAACCTAATTCCTGCAGAAACTCGGAAATGTCCGCGCGTCTCGAATCAAAAGCCGAAGCTCCTACATCAATCGCATAACCATCCATATCTATCGTATGGATCATGCCGCCAACCGAGGCTCGATCCTCAAGAATGACATAATCAAACGGGAGGTTTTGTTCCCGGATGGCTTTATCGATTTCATAAGCAGCTGTCAACCCTCTCAGTCCGCCGCCAATGATCGCAATACGTCTTTTCATCTTCTCCATCCCGTCATCCCCTCCTCTTGCTTTATTGACACCCACTTTTTCATTATCTATATCTTACTCTATCCACCAACGAAAATATGTGGATACTTTTCGACAGATATTCATGCTGTTCGTATTTTTAGACGTTTGCGCGGATCTGTTTGACTGTATCGGCATCCAAACGTTTGACCAATTCCGTGACCAATTTGACCGCATTCAGATAATCATCTTCATGGATCATGGACGTGTGCGAATGCAGATAACGTACAGGCACAGTGATCGCGAAGGAAGGAATGCCATCCAAACTCTGATGCTGGGCACCTGCATCCGTTCCGCCGCCCGTAATGACGGTGTACTGGAATGGAATTTCGCATTCTTCGGCAACGCCAACAATGAAGTCGCGCAAGCCACGATGCGGAATCATCGACGCATCATAAATCAATAACTGCGGCCCCTTCCCTAATTCGGAATCCGCTTCTTGAGGTGTCATTCCCGGGGTATCCCCTGCCGTGCCTGTATCCAAAGCAAATGCGATATCCGGACGGATCATATGCGTGGCCGTCTTCGCTCCACGCAGACCTACTTCCTCCTGGACATTCCCGCCGCTGAAGATCACATTCGGGTGCCCAGCTTTTGCGACATTTTCCAACACTTTGAGTGCAACGGCCAGTCCGATGCGGTTATCCCAAGCTTTCGCTAGCAGGAATTTAGAATCGTTCATGCGTTTGAAGGAAATGTAAGGTGTAATCATATCGCCGGGCTTGATGCCCCATTCCGCTACTTGTTCTTTCGAAGAAGCACCGATGTCGATAAACATCTCTTTGATTTCATACGGCTTTTTGCGCGCTTCCGGCGTCAGCACATGCGGTGGTTTGCAGCCGATGACCCCGTGGTAGCGCTCGCCTTTTGAGTTGGTGATCTCCACTTGTTGGGCCAGCATGACCTGATTCCACCAGCCTCCCAAAGTTTGGAATTTGATAAAGCCCTTCTCGGTTATGCTCGTGACCATGAAGCCTACTTCATCCAAGTGCCCCGCCAACAAAATGGTCGGACCCTCTTCCGTGCCTGTATGTTTGGCAAAGAGACCGCCCAATCCGTCCTGAGAAAAACTTTCGGCGACAGGTTCGGCATAACGTCTGAAGACTTCGCGGACCTCGCCTTCATTGCCTGGAACGCCTCTAGCATCCGTCAAATCGATCAGCATCTGTAATTCTTTCTCTTCCAAAATAATACCCCCATTGATTTAATGACATAATATTAGTATAGCATTTACTCTAAGAAAAACAAAAAAATCGCCGCACTCCCAGTCAATGACCGGGAAGGCAACGATTCAAAAATTATTTAGCTAATGCAGCTTTAGCTTGTTCAGCTACTGCAGTGAAAGCTGCAGCGTCCGTAACAGCCAAGTCAGCCAACATTTTGCGGTTCATTTCGATACCAGCAAGTTTCAATCCGTGGATCAAAGTGCTGTAGCTCATGCCGTTGATACGAGCAGCCGCGTTGATACGAGTGACCCATAATCTACGGAAGTCACGTTTCTTTTGACGACGGTCTCTGTAAGCATAAGTATAAGATTTCATTACTTGTTCTTTAGCTGTTTTGAATAATGTATGTTTTGAACCGTAATAACCTTTAGATAATTTAATAATCTTTTTGCGGCGTTTACGGGTTACTGTCCCACCTTTTACACGTGGCATAGTGATTTCCTCCTTATTAGAACCAAAGTTCTATCTCGTATTGTTGTTTAGAATTATTTCATTTGTGATAATTGTTGGCTGATGCGTTTCATATCAGATGCGCTAACCATTGAAGCTTGACGCAATTGACGTCTTTGTTTCTTCGTTTTTCCGTGGAATCTATGGCTTGTAAAAGCGCTCCAACGTTTTAGTCCGCCGTTACCAGTTCTTTTGAAACGTTTAGCTGAACCACGGTGAGTTTTTTGTTTTGGCATTTGTCTTTCCTCCTAAATTAAGTTACAAATTTATTTATCGGCTTTTGGTGCCAACATCAAGAACATGCTTCTTCCGTCCATTTTAGGATGAGATTCAATCGTCGAAACGTCAGTAAGCTCAGATGCAAGGCGATCAAGGACCCTTTGTCCGATTTCTTTGTGGGTGATTGCACGTCCTTTGAATCGGATGGATGCTTTCACTTTGTCACCTTTTTCTAAGAATTTGCGAGCATTCCGCATTTTCGTTTGAAAATCATTTTCGTCGATGGAAGGACTCAAGCGCACTTCTTTAAGGCTTACCACTTTTTGGTTTTTACGGGCTTCACGTTCGCGTTTTTGTTGATCGAAACGGAACTTGCCGTAATCCATAATACGGGCAACGGGCGGGTTTGCATTTGGCGATACCAAAACTAAATCTAAATTTGCTGCTTCTGCAATCTGCAATGCATCACTTTTCGATTTGACTCCTAGTTGCTCGCCGTCACTACCGATAATGCGTAGCTCGCGGGCACGGATGCCGTCGTTAACCATCATATCTTTTGCTATGGTCGTTCACCTCCATGATATTTGAGAGAAAGAACGCAGAAAAAAGCCGGCGGGTCATAATAACCCGCCGACAATACTCGCATTGCTGCAAGTTACTTGTACATATCCGGCCCAGAGACGCAATTGTCCACTTAGGCGAGAAGCGGGTGCTTCTGCTTAATTTCTCAACTTTTATAGTATACCTTGTTGCAATGAAAACGTCAAGAGCATTTCTCAAAAAAGCTTCATATTCAACATACATTCAGACATTCAGGATTACGGTGCGTATTTCCAGATTTCTTCGAAATCATTCGCTGGCAATTCCGCCACTAGTTCATGGACTGTTTTGTTCCATTTCGGAACAATTAATTCGGGATTCAGTTCCTGCAAGGGCAACAGTACAAAGGCGCGCTCCTGCATCCTTGGATGCGGCACAATCAACCGTTCCTCTGCGAAACTTTCCACTCCGTACAATACAATGTCAACGTCCAGCGTGCGCGGGCCGAAGCGAATGGTCCGCACTCTTCCGAGCTCCTGTTCGATGCTTTGGCATCTGTCCAGCAAGTCCAACGGCAACAAATCCGTTTCCGCTTCGAACACTAGGTTCAAGAAATCCGGCTGATCGAGATAGCCGACGGGTTTCGACTCATAAATGGATGATACGCGCTTCACTTCCACATACGGCAAGGACCGGAAGAGCTCCAAGGCTTTTTCGAGATGCTCCGCGCGCGGTTCCAGATTCGTGCCTAAAGCGATGTACACGAGAGGCATGCGCTTAGCTCCCTTCCCTTTCGCGGTAGATTTCAACCGCAACGGAATCATAATGGCCTACGATCGGCGGATCTGGTTTGATTACTTTGACTTGGCAAGCGTTCAGCCCGTCGAAGCGCGCAAACAAAGCGATGGCGATATGCTCCGCCAAAGCTTCAATCAGGTTGAAGTTTTCGCCCTCCACTACCGCTTTGACAGCTTTGTAGGCATGGCCGTAATGGATCGAATCCTCCATTTTGTCGCTGTAGCCGGCTTTTTTTGTATCGGTGTGCAGCACAACATCTACGTTAAAGCGTTGTCCCAACACCTTTTCTTCCGCATTCAATCCATGAAAGGCATAGAACTGCAGATTATTCAAATAGATTTTATCCAATCGGGCTCTCTCCTTTTTTCAACATGATATCCATCATCCGTGCCATTTCCGCATTGGCCTTCACATTGTGCACACGGAACAGCTGGGCGCCGTTCACGATGCCCAACGCAGTCGTTGCGACTGTCCCCAGATCGCGCTCCTTGAAAGGGAGATTACCCAGCGCCGTTCCGATGAACCGTTTCCGGGACGTTCCCAATAGCACTGGGTAACCTAACTCCGTAAATCGCTTCAGATGATGGACTACATTCAGATTGTCTTCATAGGTTTTTCCGAATCCACAGCCGGGATCCAGGATGATATTTTCCCTTTTGACGCCTGCGGATACTGCGATCCGCACGCTCTCCGCCAAGTCAGCCAGCATATCTTCGATCAAAAAGGCATAATCCGGCTTTTCCCGGTTATGCATCAAAATGATCGGCACATCAAATGCCGCGGCCACTTCCGCAATCTCGGGGTCGTACTTGCAGCCCCAGATGTCGTTGATGATATCGATGCCGGCTTCACAAGCCGCGCGGGCAACCGCCGACTTGTAGGTATCAATCGAAAGTGGCACATCGACCGCCTTTTTGAGTGCTTCAATGATCGGCACCACGCGGGCGATTTCCTCTTCATCAGAAATCCGAGTGTGGCCCGGGCGTGTTGATTCCCCGCCGATGTCGATGATATCGGCACCATCCGCAACCATTTCGAGGGCGTGGGCGACGGCTTTTTCGACCGTGTTCCACTCCCCACCGTCGGAGAACGAATCGGGCGTAACATTCAGTATCCCCATGATATGGCTGCGCCTTGACAGATCATATACGTTTGTCTTTGTCGTTAATTTCAAGGTTCATTCTCCTCGTCAGCGTGTAATGTGTCTACAGTTTGATCAATTCCAGCACTTCGCTTCTGGATTTGAATGATTGTTTGAATGCGCCACGCACTGCGGATGTCACGGTCTTGCTGCCCGGCTTTTTCACGCCTCGCATCGTCATGCACATATGCTCGGCTTCCAAAACCACCATGACTCCCTGCGGTTGCAGATGCTCCATCAGGATATCCGCAACCGTCGTCGTGATCCGTTCTTGGATCTGCGGCTTTTTGCTGACCTCATCCAGGATACGCGCCAACTTGCTCAAACCGATTACCTGTCCATCCTTAGGCATATAAGCGATATGTCCCACACCGAAAAAAGGCACAAGATGATGTTCGCAAGTGGAATAAAAAGGAATGTCCTTCACCAATACGATTTCGTCGGTATCTTCATGGAAGACCACTTTAGCGTGATCGGCAGGGTCTTTCTCGACACCGGAAAAAATTTCCGCATACATGCGCGCCACCCGCTTCGGTGTATCCTGCAGCCCAGAGCGGTTCGGATCTTCCCCAATCGCCTCCAAAATCATTTGAACGGCGGTTTCTATCTTTTCTAAATCCATTTTTATCCTCCTAAACGCTCATTCCCCGGCTAATGCCGCAAGGGTGATGTCAGCGACTGATTTAGCCGCAACCAATAGAGCTTTTTCATTGATGTCAAATTTCGGGTGATGATTATTGAAAACTTCTGCCTGATCCGGGCGAGCACCGACATTCAAGAAAGCGCCGGGGATCTTCAGCAGATACTGTCCGAAATCCTCCGCTCCCGTGTTGGCAGAAGTTGCGATGACCTGTTTCAAGTAAGAGCCGACACCATTTTTTTCCAGAACAGCTGCGGCTTTCGCAGTCTCTTTCGGATGATTGTATAAAGGCGGGTAATCGGAGTTGTAATCAATCTCCACTTTCACGTCATACATCTCCTCAAGGCCGCGGCCAATCCGGTGGAAATGCTCCTCGATGACTTTTCCGACTTCAAGATCCATGTAACGGGCATCCCCGCGCAGAATCAGACTATCCTTAATGACATTACTGCTGCCAACCGCCTCGAAGGAGCCGATTGTCACGACAGCCATGTCATAAGGGTTGATGCGCCGAGAAACGATGGTCTGCAGATTCATCACGAAGCTCGATGCCGCCACGATCGTATCGTTAGAGCGGTGCGGTTGCGAACCATGCCCGCCCGTCCCCTGAATCGTGACTTTGATGTCGCTGCAGCCTGCGTAGGCGAAGCCGCTAGTATAAAAGACGGTGCCGACTTCATAGTCCGGGTAGAAATGGATGCCGTAGATCTCATCGACATCGTCGAGCAAGCCGGATTCCACGATGCTCTTGGCACCGGCCGGGGCCATCTCTTCGGCATGCTGATGCACGATTTTGACGGTCCCCTCCCATTGATCCCGCAGACGGATCAGGCAATCAGCCAAGACCATCAGATAGGCGGTGTGTCCGTCATGTCCGCAGGCGTGCATGACGCCTGGATTTTTGGATGCGAACGGCAGACCGGTCTCTTCCTCAATCTGCAGCGCATCGAAATCCGCCCGCAACGCGATGGTGCGGCCGGGTTGTTTCCCGTTGATCGTGACGACGATTCCATAGCCGTTCCCGACGTTCGTCTGCACCTCAACCGGTTTATCTTCATAGAAACGGGCGATGAACTCAGCCGTTTCCTTCTCGTCGAATGACAGTTCAGGATGCTCATGGAAATGACGGCGCAGAGAAATCATATCATCTTCGCGGTCATCCAGCATTTTCATCAATTCATCTCTTAACATAAACCCTTCATCCCCTATCCAGCAAAATATATAAGAAAATGAAGGCCCAGAACACAAACTGCCATGTTCCGGGCCTTCATCAAGCTAACAGAATCAAAGCTACATCACTGAAACTTATTGTATCATGATTTGCTCAGAAAGATGTGGATTTGATAAGATTATTTGAAGTTTTTGATTTCAGATTGAACCTCAGCCAAGAAATCATCCATGCTGAAAGTAACCATTTCTTTCGAGCCATAACGGCGGACAGTTACGGTTCCGTTCAGCAATTCCTGATCGCCGATGACCAATTGGTAAGGGATTTTTTGTGTCTGGGAAGCACGGATTTTGTAACCCATCTTTTCGTTGCGATCATCGACTTCGACGCGCATACCCATCTGTTCCATTACGGCTTTCAGTTCAAATGCTTGATTGGCATGCAGATCAAGATTGACAGGGATAATCGTTGCTTGGACAGGAGCCAACCATACCGGGAATGCGCCTTTATACTCTTCAATCAGATACGCTACAAAACGCTCCATTGTGGAGATGACGCCACGGTGAATAACGACCGGACGGTGGTTGTTTTCGCCATCTTCGCCGACATAAGTCAAGTCAAAACGCTCAGGCAACAGGAAGTCCAATTGGATAGTGGACATCGTTTCTTCCAAGCCCATCGCTGTCTTGAACTGCACATCCAATTTAGGGCCGTAGAAAGCAGCTTCGCCGATTGCTTCGAAGTATTCCAAACCGAATTCGTCCATCGCTTCCTTCAGCATTGCTTCCGCTTTGTTCCACATATCGTCGTCATCGAAGTATTTCACTTTGTCTTCAGGGTCGCGGTAGCTCAGACGGAAACGATAATCGCTGATCTGGAAGTCTGCGTAAACATCCATTACCAACTGCAACACACGTTTGAACTCATCCTTGATCTGATCCGGACGGACAAATACGTGGGCATCATTCAGAGTCATTTCACGCACACGCTGCAGACCTGACAGGGCGCCGCTCTTTTCGTAACGGTGCATCATACCCAATTCCGCGATGCGGATCGGTAATTCGCGGTAGCTGTGGATGTCGTTCTTGTAGACCATCATGTGATGCGGACAGTTCATCGGACGCAACACCAGCATTTCGCCATCGCCCATATCCATCGGCGGGAACATATCCTCATGGTAGTGGTCCCAATGGCCGGAGGTTTTGTACAATTCCACATTCGCCATGATTGGTGTGTAGACGTGCTGGTAACCCAGGCTCACTTCTTTGTCGACGATGTAACGCTCAAGTGTACGACGGATCGTAGCGCCTTTCGGCAACCAGAACGGCAATCCGGAGCCGACTTCAGGAGCGATCATGAACAGATCCAACTCTTTGCCTAATTTGCGGTGATCGCGCTCTTTTGCTTCTTCGCGCATCTTGATGAATTCAGCCAAGGCTTTCTTGTCGAAGAAGGCTGTTCCGTAAACACGTTGCATCATTTTGTTGTTCGAGTTTCCTCTCCAGTAGGCACCCGCCAACGACAACAACTTGAAGACTTGGATTTTGCCTGTTGCCGGCACGTGAACGCCGCGGCAAAGGTCAGTGAATTCGTCTTGCGTATAGACAGTGATGACGTCACCTTCAGGCAACGCTGTGATCAATTCGACTTTGTATGGATCGTTTCCGAAGATTTCCAAAGCTTCCGCTCGGCTCACTTCACGTCTGACAATCGGATAGTTCGCCTTCACGATGTTCATCATTTCCGCTTCGACTTTCGACAAGTCCTCTTCTGCAAGCTGCACTTCCATATCAGTATCATAATAGAAGCCAGTTTCGATCGCTGGTCCTACGCCGAAATGAATTTCAGGAAACAGGCGCGTCAAGGCATGCGCCATCAAGTGGGCAGTCGAGTGACGCAGGATACCCAATCCGTCTGCGTGATCAGGTGTCACGATTTCAAGTGAACCATCTGTCTCCAATTGGCGTGTGAAGTCGACCAATTCTCCGTTGAATTTTCCTGCCAAAGCCTTTTTGGCCAGGCTGTTGCTGATGCTTTTTGCTACTTCTTCCACTGTTACGCCGGCTTCGAATACTTTTACGGCGCCATCAGGAAAAGTGATTTTGATTTCTGACATGCTGATTCCTCCAATTAATTATATTTTATGCGTTCGGTGATGACAAAAAGGCAATAAAAAAAGCCCATCCCCAGCTTGT
The DNA here is from genome assembly GCF_049684335.1 of Trichococcus sp. Taxonomy (GTDB): domain Bacteria; phylum Bacillota; class Bacilli; order Lactobacillales; family Aerococcaceae; genus Trichococcus. The sequence continues at coordinate 43,236 of NZ_JBAVFV010000036.1, read as the reverse complement.
GCCGGAAATGGGACGTGTCTACGTGGTTCCACCCAAATTTAAAGAGTGCGACAGGCATCCGCTTAAGATTCTGTCTCATCCTTACTTGAACGCGATAACGAGCGTACCGTTTCCCCCTACTGCAGTTTCAGGGAATCTCTCGAAAGGGGTCAATACATGATTGATTAGGATGTTCCACCAAGCCATCCCTCGCTAAAAATCAGTTCATCCATCGGTGTCTTCCTCATCGATTTGTCTTTCGTTTCATCTGTAGTCCATTTAAACACAAAAAATAATTGTTTTCAAGTTTAATATAAGAAAAGCTGAACGTCAGCCTATTGCTCGAAGCGACGGTTCTTCCCGGTCATAGGAATCTCGCGCGACAAGAAGCGGATCCGCTCCATCAGACGTTTCGCCTTCATCGGCTCGTCATCGCCCCGGTTGCCCATGCGCAAATGCTCCTCCAACTGTTGCATCGTAAAGTTGGAACTGAAGAAGGTCGGCAAGTCTTCCTGCATGCGGTACTGGAGGATGACACCGAGAACTTCATCACGGATCCATGTAGAATTGGCTTCTGCTCCGATATCATCCAACATCAGAATCTCCGCTTTCTTCACGGCATCAATCTTTTCGTTGACCGTGTTGCTCTGAATCGCCTGCTTCATCTCCATCGTGAAGGTCGGGTAATGCATCAGTGTCGTCAGATGGCCGCCCATCGCCAATTCATGCGCAATCGCACCCAGCAGATAAGACTTGCCAACCCCGAATGGACCATAGAAATAAAGTGCCTGGTGATGCACTTTCGGATTACCATTGAATGAATCAATAAAATTCAACGATTCCAGAATGGCAGGCATCCGCTCGTTTGATTGGACAAAGCGATCCAACGTCGCCGTGCGGACATCCTTCGGCATCGACATCGAATGGACGCGACTCCGCAATTCCTTTTCTTTTTCCCTCGCCATCGTCTCATCAGTCGGTGTATAGACAACATCTATGTAACCGGCATTCAATACAAGATTCGGTTCATAACCGGGATTCTGTGATTCTTTCCCAACACGGATCTTCTCTTTTTCCTGCACATATTCGTGCAATTTGGAATAACTTCTCTCGACGATTTCCCGCGTCAGGCGCTCTTCGTGTTTCTGGAAGAAAGCTTGGACATCAGCATCCTTCATGATTGTGTCGATCATGCCTTTGTAGCGTTGGCTGATTTCGGGATTATTCATATATTTGTAAAATGCTCTTCCGATATGATCCATCATTCATCCCCTGCCTTTCCGCTACTTTTTAATTTTTTGATACGTTCATTCAATTTTTGTTGTGCTTCCGGCGTCAGCGGTGTTTCCACAACCGATTTATGTTCCTCTTTAGCCCAATCCGGCAAGTTTTCTTTCTTGCGCGCCACCGTTTTCCCGTAATTTTTTGCGGTTGTTCGGCTGGCTGCCCGCTTCTCAGCTTTCGCTTTCATCTCGCCGGCGAATTGCTTCGCTTTCGCCAACGCTTTTTCGGGTGAATCGACACCGTCCTGCAGCCAATCGTTTGCGATGGCTTCCACATAGGCCTTGGAAAGATGCGAATTGTTGAGGATGACCAACACATAGTGCGTCAATACATTGAGCACACTGGGCTTGAAGTCAGCCTTTTCCATCAGCGTACGCAGCAGTTGCGTCTCCGAAGCGGTCACGATGCCGCCTTTTTGCTTTTTGATGCTCGTCAAAAATTGATGCGGCGTCAATTGTTCGCACGCCTTGATGAACGCGATTTCTTCACTGGAAAAGCGTGCCTGAATCAATTTTTGTTCCCGGCCTTTTTCAGTATCTTTAGCCAATTGGATGCTCTGGGTGACTTTATCCTTAACTTCCAAACGGGTGCTGTGTCTCTGTTCATAGGCTTCGGATACAATTTTTTTGAGCGCTTCTCCGTCTACTTTGCCCGATTCGATATCGGCGGCCTCCAGAATGAATTGAGCCATCTGCAGTTCATCGCAACCATACAGCGTGTAGAGGATAGTGATCGTGTGCTCCAATTCCTTTGTGATGGAATCACGTTTGACGAATTGTTTGTTCAGCAGCTGTCGGAAAAATGCGAAGTCAAACCCCTCATTCTCGATCACGGGCAGGCTTGCCGCGTTATCGCCCAACAACGAGTTGTCGTTCTGCCTCATCCGCGCTTGCTCCGTAAAGGCACTTTCCGAGAAAGAAAAAACATCCAAAAAAGACTTGGTGATATTCTCCGCATTTTTTACGTTGCGAACTTGTCGGCTGAAGCGTTGCTGCAAGTCGCGGTATTTCCGTTCACCGACTTTTTCATACAACAGCAACCCCATCAGGTCATCGCTGAAAAAAGCATGACTGGACAGCGGCTGCTGCAATTCGTATAGGTACTGCTTCTCAGGCTCGTTTACCAGAAATGTCTTCAGCAGACCGATCCCTTCCAATTTCACTCGTGCTTGATAGAACTCTTGGATCCCGCTATTCGATAAAGCCAATAATTCGGTGTGAAGCAGATCTTTGCTCCAATAGCTCTCTTGCGGAATCTCCGCAAGCAGCGTCAAATAGAGGCTGAATGCTTGCGGTCCGATGATGGGCTGATACAATTGCGTCAGGATTTTGCGGTCCACATCGGAAATCAAACTCGTCTGGCTTGCTCTGAAAGGATCCTTAGGGCTTATATTTTGCCATGGATAGCTCATTATTCATTGTCTTCCTTTCCGGGGGCTGCCTCGTTGGGAGGAGCATCGGAGGGATTGATGTCTGAAGCTTCGGCAGCCGCTTGTTGGGCTTTTTTCTTCTCCATGTTCTTCAATTCATCGAGGAAGGTTTTCCGGTCCGAAAATTGGCGGTAAACACTTGCAAAACGGATGTAGGCGACGTCGTCTATTTTGGATAACTTATCCATGACGAACTCTCCGATGACGATGCTGGATACTTCATTTTCTCCAAGCGCTCGGATTTCAGCTTCCACCTCATTGACGACAGACTCCAATTGTTCAAGGGCGATCGGCCGTTTTTCGCAGGAGCGGATCAATCCCCGCAACAACTTTTCACGGCTGAATTCTTCGCGTGCGCCATTTTTTTTGATGACAAGCAGCGGCGTTTGCTCAATCCTTTCGAATGTAGTGAAGCGGAAATGGCATTGTTCGCATTCGCGACGGCGGCGGATGGCTTTCCCATCATCAGCCGGACGACTATCGACAACACGCGATCCGTGATAGTGACATTTTGGGCATTGCATCGGCTTTCCCCCTTTTCTTTCGTTTATTATCACTTCATTATAACATACTTGGGGCTCAGAATCCTTGAAAAGATGGTCTTTCCGGCGCTAACAGACTAGACTGAAAGACGGCCGCGCAGCCATTCGTTGACTTGTATTTCGGTTTCTTCGATCGTCCCAGAATTGTCGATGACAAAGTCCGCCAGCTCTTTTTTCTTTTCGATTGAAAGCTGGCTTTGCATTCTCCGGATTGCTTCCTTCTCATCCAAATGATTACGGCTCATCAGCCTTTGTAATTGGAGTTCTTCCGGAACATAGACAACCATCACGGCATCGCAGCTGTCCTTATATCCGCCCTCGTACAGCAATGGGATATCCAGCACGATCAAATTGTGCCCTTCATGGATATAGCGCTCTTTTTCTGTATGTATCCAATGACGGATACGCTCCTTCAGCAACGCATCCAGTTCTGCCCGCTTCTTCCTGTCCGAAAAGATCAGTGCTCCCAAGCGTTTGCGATCCAGCGTGCCATCCGGCAGCAGATAGTCTTCCCCAAAATGCTTGACGATGTCCGCTAATCCCGGCGCACCCGGAAGAACAACAGCCCTTGCCCCCAGGTCCGCATCGACAACCGGAATGCCCGCAGACAAAAACAGCTTCGCTACAGTCGATTTCCCTGTAGCGATGCTTCCTGTAAGACCCAATATATAACTCATGTTCGTTTACCTCGCCCCTTTGTACGCAATATCAGTGATGCCTGCTGCCTTCGAATGCGTCTTTGGCAGTTGTTGGCAATGCGGACAATAATGCGTTCCTCGCTGTGCAACCCTTATCTTTTCGATCGGATGGCCGCAGTTCGGACAAGGTTGACCGGTTTGACCGTAAACGGCAAGAGAGACTTGGAATTTTCCGGCCTCCCCCAACGTGTTTTTGTAGGTCCGGATAGTCGAACCTCCGGCTTCCACCGATCTACTGATCACATCAATGATGGCTTCCTGCAGTCTTTTTGCTGCTGCCGGTCCGATTGTGTCGGCAGCTTGCATAGGATGGATCCGGGCTTGGAAAAGCGACTCATCCGCATAGATATTTCCGACGCCGGCAACAATATTCTGATCAAGGATGACCGCTTTGATTGCCCGATGCGACTTGGAAAGATCTTTTTTGAATTTGCTCAATTTGAAGAAATCCGCGGTCGGTTCCGGCCCCATTTTTTTGAAAGGTTCATATTCATCCCGCTTTTCGATTGGCAACAACGTGAATTTACCGAACTTGCGCACATCAAGGTACCGCAATTGACGTCCATCGGCGAGATAAAAAATGACGTGGGTATGCTTCTTGATCGGTTCATCGGATTCACTCACCTCATATTTCCCCTCCATCCGCAGATGGGAAATCATCGCCCAGTGATCCAATAAGAATATCAGGTACTTGCCGCGGCGTTCGATGGTGTGGATTTGTTCCCCCCGCAAGACCGTCTTGAAACGCTCCGTGGAGAAAGGCGGCGTGATCATACGATCCCAAAAGACGGCTACATCTATGATGACGGCTCCTCCGACAAGGTTGATGAGCCCCTTGCGGATGGTTTCTACTTCTGGCAATTCCGGCATAAGCAGCCCCCTTTCTTTTTATCAGATTGTTCCTTGTTTATTTTGCTTCATACCAGCTGTCGCCGAAATTACTGTCCACTTTAAGCGGCACAGCCAAGGAGACAGCATGCTCCATGATTTCCGGCACCAATTTTTCCAATACCGGAATTTCTTCTTCCGGGCATTCGAAGATCAATTCATCGTGCACCTGCAAAAGCATATTCGCTTGAAGACCTTTTTCCTTGAGGACTTTATCCATCCGGACCATTGCCACTTTGATGATATCAGCGGCAGTGCCTTGGATCGGCGAATTGATGGCAGTGCGTTCCGCAAAGGAGCGCAGATTGAAGTTGCGGTTGTGGATATCAGGCAGGTAGCGGCGTCTGTGGAATAACGTTTCGACATAACCGTTCTCTTTCGCTTCTTTGACGATGTCCTCCATAAATTGCTTCACACCTGGATATTTTTCGAAATAACGGTCAATGAATTCTTGAGCGGCTTTTCGGGTGATGTTCAGGTTTTGGGACAAACCATAATCGCTGATGCCATAAACAACACCAAAATTGACGGCCTTGGCTTGCCGACGCAGATTGGCAGTGACGTCTTCCGGGTTTTCGATGCCAAAAACGCGCATCGCAGTTGATGTATGGATATCTTGGCCTTCCAGGAAGGCTTCCCGCAGATGTTCATCCCCGGAAATGTGCGCCAATACACGCAATTCAATCTGTGAATAGTCGGAGGCGAACAGCTTCCAACCTTCTTGTTGCGGAACGAAAGCTTGTCTGATTTTCCGGCCTTCCTCCATCCGGATCGGGATGTTCTGCAGGTTCGGATCGACGGAACTCAAACGGCCGGTCTGCGTCAATGTCTGTTGATAACGGGTATGGATCTTTCCGGTTTCTGGTTTGATGAATTTCAGGAGTCCTTCCACATAGGTCGATTGCAATTTTGCCAACTGTCGGTAATTCAGGATGTGCTCCACGATCGGCGCTTGCGCCTGCAATTTTTCCAGCACATCGACAGCTGTCGAATAACCCGTTTTCGTCTTTTTGATGGCGGGCAATCCCATCTTCTCGAACAGGATTACGCCCAGCTGCTTCGGTGAGTTGATGTTGAACTCTTCCCCTGCTTCGGCATAGATTGTTTTTTCGATTTCAAGCAGACGGCCGGCAAATTCCTCTTTCATGGTCAACAGACGCTGCGGTTCCACTTTGACCCCTTGGATTTCCATGTGCGCCAATACAAATGACAATGGCAGCTCCATTTCGTAATACAGATCTTTTTGCACATTGCTTTCCAGCTCCGCGTTCAATTGGGCAAACAGCGCTTGGATCGCTTTCACTTTGCGTGCCAAATGATCGTGCAGCACGGCGTCTTCGGGAACGGCCGTTTTAGCGCCTTTTCCGTAGATGGCCTCATCAAAGGAGACATCATTGTAGCCATATTCCTGGGCGACTTGCGCAAGGTCTTTGCTGTTGTCCTTCGCATTCAGGATGTAGGAAGCCAATAGGATATCAAAATCGATGCCCGTCAGCGCGATGCCGGCATAATGCAGCATGACCATCGTCCGTTTGCCGTCATATACGATTTTATTGGCTTCGGCATTTTCAGCCCATTCCTTGAAAGCCGGGCTTGCCTTCACCGTTTCCAATGAAGCTGTGTAAATTTTTTCATCCGTTCCCCAGCTGACTGCGAGGATTTTCCCGTCGTGGTAATTGTCTTCCAGCATCTCCACATACAATGCCATCCGGTCCGTAAAATGCTCGGGACGGATTTCGGTCAGGACTTCGAAATGGATATCCTCGAAGGATTCCGAGCGGTCTTCTGAAGCCACTCCCAGTTTATCCAGGAAGCCATTGAAATCCATTTCGCGATAGAAATCGGTCAGTTTGTCGATCTGTTTGCCTTCAACCGCAAGGTCATCGAGCTTTAAAGTCACCGGCGAGTCCAGATCGATCGTAGCCAATGTTTTGCTCATAAACGCATTTTCTTTGTCATTGATGAGATTTTCTTTCATCTTGCTTTTCTTCAGTTCATCGACATGCTCATAAAGGTTTTCGATGGAGCCATATTCGGTTAGGAGCTTCAAAGCGGTCTTCTCGCCGACTTTGGTGACGCCGGGATAATTATCCGACGAGTCCCCCATCAGACCTTTCATGTCGATGATCTGTTTCGGTTCGATGCCGTATTCTTCACGGATGACGTCCGGGGTGTAGGCCTTCAATTCCGACACGCCTTTGACGGTGATGTCGACCCGGATGTTATCTGTCGTCAATTGGATCATATCCTTATCGCCAGAAATGATGACGACATTATAGCCTGCCTGATCGGCCATCCGCGAATAGGTACCGATGATGTCATCGGCTTCATAATTGACCAATTCATAAGTCTTTCCTCCGAAAGCATGGACCAAGACGCCGAAATAAGGCCACTGTTCGGACAACTCCGACGGCATGCTGGCACGCCCGCCTTTGTAATCATCATAAAGGGCATTCCGGAAAGTCGTTTTCCCTGAATCGAACGCCACCAACAGATGCGTAGGCTCCTCTGTCTGGAAGATGCGTTCCAATATATTATTGAAGGCGTAGAGCGCGTTCGTATGCAATCCGTTCTTGTTGCGGAACCCATCCAGATTCGGCAATCCGAAAAAGGATCTGAAAGCCACACTGCTGCCATCCACTAATAGTAATTTTTTCTTTTTATCAGTCATTTGGTTACATCCTAACTCTGCTTATTCTGAATCGTCTGTTGTCATGGATGCGGAATCAGTTCCCGAATCGACAGCTGCATCATCTTCAGTTCGCTCATTCATGATTACGTTTTCTTCCTCATCAAAAATCAACTTGCGAGGCGTCTCTACGATCAATTCAGCATCCAACACACGTTCGTTTTCCATATTCGTTCCGACAACGCTGATTGTCACTTGTTCACGGCGCTCATCCACGCGCTCCACTTCAAAATTGAACGTGATCGTGCTGTTGTGGTAGATTGGTTCAATCACATTCAAAGAAACGTCCACAATATGTGAACCAGGACCCGGTAAATGTTTGGAAACATTGCTCGTCAAAATTCCCACCAACAAAACGGTTGGCACGATCGGCTTATGGAACCGCGTCGTCTGCGAATAATCATGTTGAATATAGAGCGGGTTCCCGTCATTCGTCAAACCAAGATACAGCAAAATATCTTTGTCTTCGATGATTTCGGTGACAGTTAGTGAATCCCCCTCTTGAATTTCATCAATCGATTTTCCAAGCTTTATATCTTTCAGACCCATTTTCACTTTTCCTTTCTTTGAACACATATATGTCTATCATATCAAAAACGCCGTTCCGATAAAAGCCGTTTAGCTGTTTGAAACCATTTATTGCGAAAAGCAATCCAAGCTGCTCCCCTGGTTGCATCAAAAAAGCCCAGGAAGCAATCCCTGGACTCGTTACTTCATTGAATTAATTTGTTGTCGGTACGCTATGGCTCAACAGTTCTTCATAAGCCAGCTCAAATTTCTGAACATCCCCAGCGCCCATGAAAATAGCGACTGCATCATGGAACTGCAACAGCGGGGACATGTTGTTGACGTTCAATACCGTTGCACCTTTTTCGATTTTACCGGCCAAATCGCCGATCGAAACCTGTCCGTTCTTTTCGCGGGCAGAGCCGAAAATATCGCAAAGGAAGACTTTATCGGCCAACTCCAACGACTCAGCGAACTCACTAAGCAGAGCAACCGTACGCGTGAAGGTATGCGGTTGGAAAATCGCAATGATTTCTTTCGTAGGGTATTTCTGTCTGGCCGCATCGAGGGTGGCACGAATTTCGGATGGATGATGGGCATAATCATCAATGACGACCATATCCGAAATGTATTTCTCGCTGAAGCGACGTTTTACGCCTGAGAAAGTCTTCAGCTGCGCAGCGACCTTGTCGTTATCCAAGCCTTCCAACCAGCAAAATGTGATGATGGCCAATGAGTTAAGGATATTATGCGTGCCGAAAGATGGGATTTCAAAATGACCGTACATTTCGCCATTTATCTCCACATCGAACTGACTGCCGTTTGTGTCCTTCGTGACATTTTTTGCGATAACATCATTATCTTCAGCAAAACCATAAAACGTAACTGGATATTTGCCTTTCAATTCACGGACATACGCATCTTCGCCGCAAGCGATGACGCCTTTTTTCACTTGGGATGCAAATGAATCAAAAGCGCTGTAAACATCATTGATGTCTTTGTAGTAATCCGGGTGATCGAAATCGATGTTCGTGATGATGGCATAGTCCGGTGAATAAGCCAAGAAATGACGTCTGTATTCGCAAGCTTCCAACACAAAATACTTCGCATCTTCCCGACCGAACCCAGTACCATCGCCGATTAGATAACTTGTCGGTGCAATCCCATCCAATACATGGGAAAGCAACCCGGTGGTGCTTGTCTTGCCATGTGAACCGGTAATGGCGACACTTGTATAGTTCTTGATCAAGTCGCCTATGAAATCATGGTAGCGGATGACCGTCAGCCCGAGTTCTTTCGCTTTCGCGATTTCCTCATGGGAGTCAGGAAAAGCATTCCCTGCGATGACCGTCAAACCCGGTGTGATGTTTGCTTCGCTGAATGGCATGATTGTGATGCCAGCATCATCCAAACCTTTTTGTGTAAAGAAATAAGTTTCGACATCCGATCCTTGGACGCGATAGCCTTTCCCATGCAGGATCAATGCCAACGCACTCATCCCAGAACCTTTGATGCCGACAAAATGATAAATCGTTTCCGTTTCCATAATTACCTCCAAGTGAATAAGAAAGGTTAGTCTTTCGGCTACCTTCTGATGTTTGTGTCTCAAAACAGTCGTTTAGGACCTGATGACTTGCTGTCCATTTATTGAATCGGAACCAGTATAGCACGCACAGATTAAGAAAATACTTAAAATTATTTAAAATTTGAGGTCAAACATGTCAATAATTTCATTGCGTCATTAAGTGCTGCGCACAAATCGGCCTCATGTTACAATGCGATGACTAAAAATAAGAGTGGTTTACCGAATCGGCAGGCTCCTGAACGAATTTTCCGACCACCTCATAAGAGCGTTCTTGCTCCATAATGCCCAATAGTGAGCGGTTCATTGCCCGTTTGGATTTGCCTTCCAACGGTTGCAACTCCCTTCTTTCCTCGCTGTCTTCTTCCACGGCCACATCGTCTTCAACAGGCGCCCCAAGTTCGAAAATAAGCAGGTCCGAGCTGTTTTTCTTCAACAATGCCGCAATTTCGCGATAATCAATTTTCTTTTCTTTCAGGTTTTCCCAGCCTTTCAAAGGTTCCGGTACTTCTGTCAGTTGGAAAGGTCTTCTGCTTTTATAGGAAGCGAAAGGGTGCATGCCCAATTCAGTGCGGCGTTCCTTCTGCTTTTCGTCCTTCAGTCTTTTTTTCTCGGCCGCAAAAACATCTTCAGCAGGCTTCACAGCTTGATCCCTGAAGGATACGAAAGCCTCCTTATTGTGGCGGATATACGGGACCGTGTCCATCGGATGCAGCAAATCTTGCGAGATGTAGGAGGACGGTTGTGCAGAATCGCCTTTTTCTTCCAGGATACCATGCCCTTCGTCCTCTTTTTTTAGGTAATTCGGAAAATCATACTTATTTGTTGCAGGATGACTTCCTTCCACCCCTGAACGATGGTCATGCCGAAGAAAACTTGGTCCATCATAGCGACTCATCCAGTCAGCTCCTCTCTTATTTTGCTTCCGGCAATCCTATGCCCGGTTTCAATGGAATTCCTTTATTATAGTACTTCTTTTTCAGTAAAAATTCTATAGCGTTATTTGGAAAAAGCTGCGCCTGTTGTGTAGCTGTCATCCAACACGAGGATGCCTTTTTTAGGGCTTGCATTTTCCAGTTGCAATTCTTTGGCTGAACAGATCATGCCGTGGCTGGCTACGCCGCGTAATTCACCCGGCCAGATGATCAAACCACTGAGCATGACCGCACCTGGTTTGGCTACTACGACGCGTTGTCCTTTTTTGATGTTGGCTGCACCACAGACGATCTGCAGTACTTCTCCGTTGTCCACTTCCGTTTGCGTAACGGACAGATGGTCGGAGTCTTCATGCGGCACGCACTCTTTGACGTAGCCCACAACAAATTTAGGCGAGCGATCGACAACGATAACATCCCCGAAACCTGCCGCTTGGATCAATGCATTCACTTTTCCGACTTCTTCATCTGATAACACCACTTGTCCGTTTGCATCCAACGCAAGCGTATCTGAAATCGAAAATAGATTGTAGCCCATCGTTTCATTTGTACGGTTGTTGAAAATGCGCGTCACATTCCCTTTTGATTCGCAGGATTGTTCTTGGCGGATAGCGATATCCCCTTTCGTCAACATTAATGTATCCCCGACTGCTTCACGATTATAAAAACTTAACCACATTTTGTATTTGCCCCTTTATGTTTCTTCATTTATTATTGCCCAAACGAAATAGTATCACAATTGTTCCAAAAAGGCTTCAATCTCTTTTTGCGTCTTCCGGTTGCGCGAAACGAAACGACCCAGAAGTTCTCCCTCGGCATAGACGACGAAACTCGGGATTCCGGAAATTTGCAAGGCTTCCCCCAACGTACCGAAATCATCGCGGTCTATTTCGACAAAACGAAAATCCGAAAATTTATTTTCCACCTCGGGCATGAACGGACGGATGTAATGGCAATCCGGACACCAGCTGGTCATGAAGACGAATACCGTTTTTCCCGAATCGCGCAGTTCTTTGAATTGATCCAAATCTTTCAGTTTATCCATAATCAAGCTCCTCCTCAGTTCATGTCCATGATGGTTTCATAAGTGCTCTTGTCCAAAGCTTTGATGACTTGCGCGACCATTTCCTTAGCCGCCGCGTAATCATCGATGTGGAACATCGTCTGATGCGTGTGGATATAGCGGGCGCAGACGCCGATGACCGCACTCGGCACCCCGTCATTCATGACATGGGCGGCTCCCGCATCCGTTCCGCCTTTGGAAACGAAATACTGATAAGGGATGTCGTGCGTTTCCGCCGTATCCAACAGAAATTCGCGCATCCCTCTCAAGGTGATCATGCCTGGATCCTGGATCCGCAAAAGGAAACCTTCCCCCAGATGGCCGAACGTATCCTTGGTCGTCGTCAGATCGTCCGCAGCCGAGCAGTCCACCGCGAAGAACAGATCCGGCTTGAACTTGTGCACGGCCCCTTTTGTCCCCCGAAGTCCGACTTCTTCCTGAACGTTGGCGCCGGCGATCAGCGTGTTCGGCAACTTTTCATTTTTCAATGCTTCCAGCGTTTCCAGAACGACCGTGTTACCGTAGCGGTTGTCCCACGCTTTTGAAATGATCTTCTTCTTGTTGGCTGTCCAGATCGTTTCTACCTGGGGAACGATCGTATCTCCTGGGCGGACCCCGAATGCCAGCGCCTCTTCTTTCGTATCGAAACCGGCGTCAAAGAGGATATCCGTCACTTTGACTTTTTGGGCTTCACTTGCTCCACGCAACAAGTGCGGCGGGACAGAAGAAGAAATCACAGGAATATCGCCTTTGGACGTCTGCAACGTGTAACGCTGTGCCGAAACGACGTAAGCATTCCAACCTCCCAGCGGAACGACCCGGAACAGCCCGCGATCCGTGATGCCGGCCACCATAAAGCCCACTTCATCCATGTGCGCCGCCACCATGATGCGCGGTGCCGTTTTATCTTCATGCTCCCTGATTCCGAAAATACCGCCCAAACCGTCCGTTTCGATGCGGTCCACCAACGGGGCCATTCTTTCACGCATATAGTTGCGGATATTGCGTTCGTTTCCGCTTGTCCCCTGCAATTCCGTCAATTCTTTGATCATAGCAAATGTTTTATCTTCCATATTTGAATGGAGCAGGACACATCTTTCACCTTATGCCGCTCCCGGTCCCCCTTCATTGTCTGACTATCCTTCCCATTATAGCGCAGCATCGTTGTCATAGCAACGATTCCATTCGTTCAGAAGCATTGCCCCGTCCAGGAAACGTTTCCTTTAAAGAGCCTTCCGCATGCGACGTTTCCCTATTAATTTTTTCATTTTATTGCTATACTGAGGGGAGAAAAAAGAAAGCGCATCACTTTTAGGAGGAACATAGGATGAACTTTTTAGAAAAATGCATGTGCAAAAAACACAAAGAAGAAATTTTGGGTGGTATTTTATTCGGAGCCGGACTCGTACTTGGCTCAGTCGTGACAGCCCTTTGCTATGAACAGAAACGGACCATAAACGGCGACAAAATCCTGGAAAACGTCAAAAAGATGTTCTTGGCTGAAGCACCTATCGAAGGATCATGGATCGAACTGCACCCTGTCCCGCTCAGTCGTTATTCTTCAAAGACAGATGTGTATTACGGCGGAATTTCCCGCAAAGAGGAAGGCGTGTTGGTGCAATATGAATTCATCGCCGACGCCTACACAGGGACCATTTTGGATCTGTATAAGCTTTAAGAAAGAAATGCGATACAAGCCCGCTCTGCCTCGAAAGAAATTTAGGAAATCTGGCCTCGCAACGTTCCCTACGGTCACCTTATACTGGGACTCTATGGGATGAATCCCTTAGAGTCCCATGCAAATGAGCATCGCAGAGCGCAATGGGTCAGATTTATCTAATTTCCGAGAGGCAGGCTTGGATTGCTGGACATCATTAGTGGCACCACAGAAAAAGGAAGGACCAAAGCAATCATAGCTTTGGTTCTTCCTTTTGTTTGGGGTCTATTTTTCAGAATCAGCCTCTGCTTTTTTCGGGAACGCTGCTTCGACGCGGTAGATTCGGTCTCCTCTTGAAGAGAACTTCGCTTCGTACTCCGTCATGATGTTTCCCTCAAAATCACTCTTGTGCAGATCCAACCAGACTTGCTTCAAAGTCATTCCATATTGCGAGAAGCTCGCCAACGAATATTCGAACAAACCTTGGTTATCGGTCTTGAAATGGATTTCTCCGCCGGAAACCAGAATTTGCTCATAGTTCCTCAGAAAATTTTTGTAAGTCAAGCGACGTTTGTCGTGTTTGGACTTTGGCCACGGATCGGAAAAATTCAGATAGACGCGATCCACTTCGCCTTCCGCAAAGAAATCCGCTACATTCTCTCCGTCCGTATTCAGCAACTGGACATTTTCCAGACCTGATTCGATCATCTTATCAAGCGTCATGACCGCCACGCTCGTCTGGCGTTCGATACCGATATAATTCACTTCCGGATGCATGCGAGCCATCTCGACGATGAACTGGCCCTTGCCGGAACCGATTTCCACGTGGATTGGTTGCTCGTTGCCGAAGCGTTCCTGCCATTTCCCTTTCCAATCCGCTGGTTCCATCACTACATATTGGGTACTCTCAGCCAATTTTTCGGCAGCCCAAGGTTTATTTCTTACGCGCATAATCGTCCTCTTTCTTATCTGTTTTTTTTCGAAAAAAGAAATCCTTTCCGTTCGTATAAACACGAAGAGGATTTCATAAATAACTGTTTAGGCGATTCTGATAAAGCTGTTTCAGCAACAGGATCAGTTGATTCATTTCAACATTGCGTTCCTGCGAATGGCTCTTTTTAATCATGCAGAGGCATACCATCATACTGTACCACTCCAACCGGCGTTCCATATTGTCATTCATCCGCAATCCGTACTGCTCCAACCATACTCCCCATTCCTCGTAGGGAACGTATTGCACCAGCAAGGTGCTGATGTCTGAGAATGGATCGGCAATTTTGACCATTTCCCAATCCACTAAGTACAAGCGGTCTTCCTCATCCAACAGGAAATTTTTCCGATTCACGTCTCCGTGGCAGACCGTTTTTTGCGAGTCGTCGATGCTAGCGATGCTGTTCTTCACATATTCAGTTGCCTGTTGAAGGACCGAATTGGATTTCAGATCATCCGGCAGATCCGCAACATACAAGTTGTAGAAATTGATTGGATTGAAGATTTCCCCTTTTACCTTCTGAAGCATCTTCAGGAGATTTTCGGAATGATGGATGCGATGCAGGATGTCACGCACAGTCTCCCCTTTCATCTCATCCGGATTCAATTCCCTGCCGTTGAGCCATTCCTGAGCTGTCAGGATATCCCCATTGCCGACCCGTTTGGTCCAAATCAATCGCGGTGTGATCCCCTCAACGGAAAGCGCAGCTAAGAAAGGTGAAGAGTTTCTTTTCAAAAAAACCCTTTCCTCGGCTCTAGTGCCCATATAAGCTTGTCCTGTGTCTCCTCCGATGGGATGTAGCCGCCACCCTGAGTCCATTTTATAATCCATCGAGCTCATTCCTTACTCTGTCTTTAGTTTTGAAAAGCGGTACAAGCTCGCTCTGCCTCGAAAGAAATTTAGGAAATCTGGCCTCGCAACGTTCCCTGCGGTCACCTTGTACTGGGAGTCTAAGGGATGAATCCCTAAGACTCCCATGCAAATGAGCATCGCAGAGCGCAATTGCTGAGAGACTTCCTGCATCAGCAGGTTAGTCGATCAGTATCCTTGGCTCGATAGAGACAAGGGGTTCCTTTATTAATTTCCGAGAGGCAGGCTTGGACCGCTAGACATCTTTTTAGGTGTATGAAATATTTTGAAAACTTGTGAAGCACCAAAGGTGATGCACTTTTAATTTTATAAATTTATATCATTGAAAAGAAGGAGCCGGGACGAAAGCCCCAGCTATCTAAGTCTGCTCTTCTGTTCATACGCTACATGTTCATTAGGCGATGCTGATTTTTCTGCGCTGAAAGCGCCGCGACCATCACTCGCATACATTATCATTTTAGATTTCTTTATATATTCAGTCAAGAATATTCAATGGGGTTTCGGAACTGAACCGATTTTAACCCGTGCATCAGTAATTTGCCGCTTCTCTTTTTTCCGTACGCCCGCCCATGTAAAACTGCATGAACAACCAGATGAAACCGGCGTTTAATGCCACTGCAGCCAATCCAGTCTGCCAACTGTTGTTGATGAAGATGATTCCCGCAAAAAGGAATCCTTCCACTCCCAACAAGTAACCCAATAAACGCTTGAAGCCGGCAAATTTATCTGCATGCTGCGTCGGATAGAGACGGTACAGCATATTTTCATTGAAATGAAAATACAGCGGCAACAGCTGGAATCCTGTCAAATAAAGGAATAACAGACTGAGACCTAGGGAAAAGCCGGCAGATGGCGTAAACAGAAGCAACAGCATCCCGATGGCCGACAAACGGAAAAACAAGCCGCTGTAATCCGTTCCGCGCAAAAATGCCCGCGCGTACAAATACTGATAGGAATTGCCTTTGCCTTCAACGCGGCGCAACAAGCCGTCGAAATATTTTCTTCTTTTTGCTTTGCTCTTCACTTGCGGAACATCCGTAAACAGATTAATGACCCGGTTTATGCGAGCCTTTCGTTGTTCCTCCGAGGCGATCATCTGCTCCCATTGATAGAGCGGATAGCGCGCCTCATACGCCACTTGTACTTTTTTACGCAGAAACATAGTATACAGAATTACAAGTACCGGCGCAACCCATGGATGAAAAAAAATCGCGACGCTGAAAGATAAAATCGCCGCGCAAGCCAAGTAGAGATTATTTTTTTGGCTAACTTTCCTGTCGCCTATCTTCAGGCCGAGTTCCTGCAGATCCAAATGAATGATTTTCAATAGAAGCAAGGTTGCATAAATCGGCAGCAAATCACTTGCTCCGATCGTTCTTCCGGCAAAAAGCATCGGCATCGCCGCGGCTGCCAAAAAGAACAACAGAATCGCCGGAAGGATTAAGCTGTATTTCTTCGCTTTGCTGAAATAGCTCCCCCATTCCTTTTCCTTAGCCAGAAGGAACACTTGATCGGCCGGCTCCAAAAAGGTGGCCAGCTTACCGATAAAAATGTTGCCTGAAAAAATAGCCACAATCAGAAGCTTTCCCCATAGGAAGTCCGGCGTCACAGTTTTCACGAATTCAGAATATTGGTAAGCCAAAGCTCCCAACAGAAAGAGGAGCACGAGGACGAAATGATCATTGAAGATATATTTGCTGTAGCGGCTGAATTTTTTCAGGTGAAGTTGCTGCCTTCTTTTCCAGATACTGTCCAAGTTCATGGTTGCGCCACTTCTTTCGTCAAGCTGATGTAAAGCTCATCGAGACTCGCTCCCGGCATACCCATTTCAGCCTGCAGGTCTGCCATCGTGCCCGTCACTTTGACCTCACCGTGGTGAAGCAGAACGAAATTATCACATTCTTTTTCGGCGGAAGCCAGCACATGCGTAGACATCAGAATAGCTGCACCTTGCGCTTTTTTCTCCCTGACCATCTCCAGGAACGAGTGGATGCCAAGCGGATCCAGACCCAGGAATGGTTCATCGATGACATATACCGGCACATCCAACATGAATGCGCAGACGATCATCACTTTTTGTTTCATGCCTTTTGAAAAATAGGCCGGAAACCAGTCCAGCTTGTCCTCCAGACGGAAATCCCGAATGTAGCGCATCGCCTTTTCCATAGCGACTGCTTCCGTGATTCCGTAGGCCATCGCTGTTATTTCCAAATGTTCCCTTAAAGTGAGCTCTTCATAGAGCACCGGCGTCTCGGGAATATAGGCAAAGGACTGGCGATAACGCTCCGTATCTTCGCGCAACGTCAAGCCATCGATGGCGATTTTTCCGCTGAAAGGCATCATCAGACCGATAATGTGTTTGATGGTCGTGCTCTTGCCTGCTCCGTTCAATCCGATCAATCCAGTCAGTTCACCAGCTTTGACCTCAAAATTTATATTTTTTATGACAGGCAATTGCGTATAGCCGCCCGTGACATTCTCCAATAATAGTGACATTTAACCGTCCCTTTCACATGCGTTTGTGCCTTATATTATAGCACAGCCTTGCCTCATCCCAAATATCTTGCTGCCCGAAGCGTCATTTTGACCCCAGGATATCAAATAAAACGCAAATATGATAAAGTTAGGACATAGAAATAAAGTAGATTACGGACAGAAAGAGGTAAGGAATATGACAGATTGTATTTTTTGCAAAATCGCGAACCACGAAATCCCGAGCAGCATTGTCTATGAAGATGATGTCGTCATTGCGTTCCTGGATTTATCACAAGTGACAAAAGGACATACGCTGTTGGTACCCAAGAAACATGTCGCTGATATTTTTGAATATGATGAAGAATTGGCGAAAGAAGTATTTTCGCGCATCCCTAAAATCGCACGCGCAATCGAACGTTCCAGCGATGACATTTTGGGACTGAACATCCTGAACAATAACCGTTCCATAGCCTACCAGTCTGTTTTCCATTCGCATATCCACTTCTTGCCGCGTTACGAAGATTCGGACTCGGATGGATTCGGTTTGAAATGGAAGACGCACGAAGGAAAGTATTCGCAGGAAGAATTGGCAAAAGTAGTTGCATCCATCAAAGAGAGTCTGGAGGAATAAATATGCGTTCATTTATGGAAGGAATATTATTCGGTACTGTAGTCGGGGGCCTGTTGGGATTACTGAATACACCCCGCAGCGGAAAAGATAATCGCGCGAAAGCGAAAGCTTACCTTGAAGACAATACGCTTGCGGTCGAGGACCTCAACGAAAGCCTCCAAGGGTTGCGCAACGCCATCCAATCATTGACCAATGAAGGTTTGGCTTCCGTCACAACAGTCACTGAGGACGTGACAAAATCTGTTGAAAAATTCACTCAGCAAGCACAACCCAGAATCAACCGAATCAACGATAAGCTTGCCGTGTTGACTGAAGATATGGGAAAAGTCGCTGCAAGCATGGAATCACAAATGCCTGTACATACAGATGTGCCAACTTCATAACGGACAGAAAAAATACGACGTTCCAAATGCACACCGGATAAACGGTCATTTGGAACGTCGTATTTTTCTGCGCATAGAACCTTTTGAGTACACTCAAGAACCCGCTACCCATTCTTGTTGTCAGCCTGCTTAATAAATTTCTGTATCGGCATTTCTGCGAAAGATTCCCTGAGCACCTGTTCCACTGTCGCAGCCGCTGCATCCAGTTTTGCCCCACCAGTTTTCGTTAAGGACGTATAGATGATCCGCCGATCTTGCTCGCAGACATTCCGCGCCAAAGCTCCGCAGCCCTTCGCCTCGAACTTGCTGACCAATCTCGATACTGCGCTTTGGCTCAAGCCGACCTTTTCCTCCAGATCCTGGAGCTTCAGTTTTTGATCCGGTTCCTGTGATAAGAAATAAAGGACATAGAACTCTTTCAGAGAAAGGTTATGATTCGTCTGCAAACTTTTTTCCAACGTACTCTCGACTTTCAGATGAAAATTGTTGATCTCCAGCCATTGGCAAAACGCAGAACTCATTTCACACTTCACAATGATCCCCCATTCCTTTCTTTTTATCAGCTTATGATACCAAATATTAGCATTTTGAGCAATTCGCCGTGACTCACTGACAGCGTGCCCGCTTTTGTTCTATGTTGCTTTTTTCGTTAGATTCCGGATTGGCCGGCAGATATGAAGTTTCTGAGAAGTTTGCTAGCGTTTTTAAGGAATATTTTCCATAATCAAGGCGTTTATGATATATTTATAGATGGTTATTCATGAGATAGATAAATAGAAATAGATTGGAAGTGCCACATTCATGAAAAAGAAATTAGCATTGACGTCCGTTGCTTTCCTGACGGCCATCACATTAGCAGGCTGCTCGACCGGCGAAACTGTCGCAACGACTCCAGCAGGTGATATCACAAAAGATGAATTATACGACGCAATGAAAGCATCAATCGGCGAAACCGTCTTGCAACGTCTGATTTTGATCGATGTATTGAACGATAAAATCGGAGACAATAAATTAGAAGCTGAAACAGAAGCTGAACTGTTGACGACCATCGAACAATACGGCGGAGAAGAAACATTCAACTACATCTTGTCACAATCAGGCTTCGCAAATAAAGAAGAATACCAAGATGTATTGTATTTGAACAAACTTATCGAAGCAGCAGTAAGAGCTGAAACGACTTTCACTGATGAAGAAGTGGAGGCCTATTATGAAGCTTACCAACCACAAATCAACGTACAGCATATCTTGGTTGCAGATGAAGCCACTGCTGTAGATCTGATCAACCAAATCAACGCAGGCGCTGATTTCGCGGAATTGGCTAAAGCCAACTCCACAGACACAGCAACAGCTGAAAATGGCGGAGAAACAGGGCTGTTCGGAGCGGGCGACATGGTCCAAGAGTTTGAAGATGCAGCTTATGCCCTTGAAGTCGGCGAAGTGACACAAACACCAGTCGCTACCGAATACGGCTACCACATCATCAAGATGATCGAGAAGCCAGAAAAAGGAACGTTGGAAGAAGAACGTGAAAACATCGAAAAAGTGATGATGGACGAAAAACTTGCCGACAACGATTACTTGACTTCCGTCATGTCCACAATCGTACAAGCAGCAAATGTTGAAATCAAGGACGAAGACTTGGCAGCAGCAATCGATCAATTCTTGCCTGCTAAAGAAACAAGCTCATCTGAAGCAACAACTTCAGAAGCAGCTAGTTCAGAAGCGGAATCAGCTACATCCGAATCTGCAACTGCTGAATCAGCAAACTAATCCCTACATTGTAAAACACGCAGGCTACCAGCCTTTGCTGGTAGCCTGCGTGTTTTTTTATTACCCTTCTTCAGTTGGTTGGGTAAAAACCGGCTTATAGAAGCTACGGTTCTCCAAACCGAAAATACGCTCGCTGAACGTTCCCGGTGTCGTGCGCAATAAAGCAGTGTCGATCATATTGATGGAAGCGTCCAAATTATCAAGGTGATGGATAATTTCGGCTTCCAAAAGATGCGGCGTCACCGGTGAACCGAATTCTTGCTTACCGTGATGCGCCAACACAATATGTTTCAACAAAATCACTTCTTCGCTGTCCTCATCGATATTCAGAGATAGACAAGCTTTGGTGATTTCTTCGTCAATCAGCACGATGTGGCCGATCAGATTCCCTTTCAGGGTGTACTCGGTCGACATGCTGCCGCTCAACTCAATCGTTTTCCCGATATCATGGAGAATTACTCCCCCGTACAGCAAAGATTTATTGACTGAAGGGTAATATTGGATGACCGTTTTCGCCATCCGCAAGATCGATACCGTATGGAAACCCAGTCCACCTACGATAGCGTGGTGATGACGTTTTGCAGCAGGATACTCGAAAAATTCCCGTTGATATTTTTTGAGTATATGGCGGACAATCCGGTTGATTGGTGCACTCGTGATTTCAAACAAGATTTGGCTGACTTCCTCCACCATTTCTTCGGATTTCAAGGGTGCACGCTCCATATAGAGTTCCGGTCGGCTTGGTTCACCTTCGCGGGCGAGCCTTAGTTTTGTGATGCGCAGTTGGGGATTGTTCTGATACATTTCCCTTTTGCCGGTTACCGCAACGACTTGGCCAGCTTGGAATTGCTGGATATCCTCCTCTTTTGCGTCCCAATACTTCCCATCGATTTGACCGCTGCGGTCTTGAAAAGTAAAGGCGATGAATTTCTTGCCATTTTTTGCCAGACGGATATCCGCACTTTTGATCAGCACATAAATTTCAAAATTATCATCTATTTCGTGTTCATATATTTTTTTGGTCACGCCTACCAGCCCCTTTCACTCCTATTTTAACATGTATACTTGTTTCTGTGAAAATCGTTGAACGCAAGTGTCATCAAACGTGAAAAAGAGTACCTGCACATCTTCACTCAGCTCTTCAAGCAATGTGAACATGATATTTTTCCTGTCATCATCGAAGTTCACAAAACCATCATCGATCAGGATCGGCATACTGACGATATCAGCAGTGTTCTTCACAAACGCAAGTCGTAATGCAATGTACAACTGTTCCACTGTTCCCTGCGACAATTCATTCGGTAAAAAGGTTGTTCCGTCCTTACGCTGCACCTTCATGCCGTTCTTTTGGAACGCGATACCGGTGTATGCCCCTTCCGTCAAACGACTGAAGAAGGCTATCGTATCATCAAGCATCAGCGGCAAGCGATCCTCTTTCCCGTACCTTAATGC
The DNA here is from genome assembly GCF_049684335.1 of Trichococcus sp. Taxonomy (GTDB): domain Bacteria; phylum Bacillota; class Bacilli; order Lactobacillales; family Aerococcaceae; genus Trichococcus. The sequence continues at coordinate 21,411 of NZ_JBAVFV010000036.1, read as the reverse complement.
CCCTTCGATCCATTCTCCGGCTGTAACCAAGCTGGCCCACTCGATAGCAAGTTCCCTCAGCTCGGTTTCGGCCAAAGCAAACTCCTGCAGCAAGGCACTGTAGGTCCCACCTTCTTCCAATTGTTCCAACTGATGCTTCAGTTCCACTTCCGTTCTCTGCAGTTTCGACAATTCAGCCTTCAACCGCTGCATTTCCAGTTCATTCTTTTCGTAAAGGGACGTGCTTTTCTTGGCATCGCCATAACGATCCAAGAGTTGCTCGCGACCGTTGACCTGCTCATCCAAAAATTCTTTGCGTTTGAGGTTCTGCTCCTGCTTCTCCTTCAGAGCCAACAACTGGTAAAATTCAGCTTCAGTCTTTGCGTTTGCCTGATCCAATAGCCGCTGCCTCTGTTGATGGGACTCGGCAAGGTCGTGTTGGATCTGCTTCAACTCTTGCTGCAATTCATTGATTTTATCCTGAACATTCGAAGCCATATTTTCTTCCAAAATGACGGCATTCTGTATCTCGGAGAAGCGTGCGATCATTTCAGTGACTGTCAGATGTTCAAAATGGAAACGGCTGCGGATGAACGCAGTCTGCTCATTCCATTTATTCACGGCGAAATTAAGATTGCTCATTTCGGCTTCCTGATGGATGATCAGGGCAGCCTTCTCCGCCAACACGGCACCGGGGTCCAATTGCAGGAGTTCCGTTGCCGTCATGCGCGCCGGATATCCTTTCTGCTGCAGGAAGGTCGTCCATTCGGTTTGGAGCATATTTCCGCGCTCTTCCAGTTCTTCCCGGCTGTTCAAAAGTTCCAAAAACTTATCCTGCAACTCTTCGAGCTCTCTTGTTACAGCCGAGATTCTTTCCCTGACAGCGGCCTGCTTCAGAAATTGCTCCATCGCATTTTCGGAGGAGCCTTCTTGGAAGGCAGCATCCTTGATTGTCGTCTGAGGCTTCCTTCCCATCAGGAAAACGCCACCGACAGCAAGCAAAGCGGTCAATACCCAAGCAATCATCCTGAATTCCGCCAGAACAAAGGACAAGACCACAAACACAACTGCAACCGCCAGTAAAATCATGCCGAGCGGATTTCTTTTCGTTGGGGAGGGTGCAGCAATTCTTTGATTCGGCTGTTGCACATCGCTTTGCAGTGCGGCATACGCTTCATCAGTAAGCTTCTCGTGTTGGAGGCGAATCTCTTCTTGCTGGAGGGTTTCCAGCTGTTCCTCATGGAATCCGATGTTGTGATCCAACCGCAGCAACTGTTCTTCGATCTGTCGGATGTCCTGCGCAAGCTGCTGCAACTGCCCTCGTTCTTCTTCTTTGAGCGGCTCCGGAGCGGGCAGGGCCAGATTCAACCCCAAGGCCATTTTTTGTTTGGCCAAATCAGCTTTATTGTTGCTGATCTCATTTTCCAGATAAGTGATCTTATTCAGATCCGCTTGCGTTTTGGCTACACTGTGCTGCAAAGCCGCAAACTCCGATTGATGCCCTTTGTACCATTCCACCTGGACGTATTCACCCAACTGTTTCTGCAGCTGCGCTAACCTTTCCTGGAGTTGCGTTTGCGCCTGGATCAAATCGGCCATTTTTTCCTGCTGATTCTGCCACTGATAACGGGCATCTTCCGGCACTTCACTGTAGTCGACTGCCGTAATTTCTTTGTTCAGCCGTTTCCACTCCTGATAACTGTCCGCCAACCGCAAGCTTTCTGCGATTGCGGTTTGTTCCTGCTCCAGTTCCTGTTGACGGGATAATAGCTCGGTCTGCTGTGTTTGGCTGTCCGACAACTGCAGCAGCGACGTTTCATAAGATGCATTTTTCGCTTTTGCTTGCTGAAGCTTCCTTTGAAGTTTTTCAGCAGCCTGTATCTTCTTGTTCAATGGCGGAACGCTGCCTGTCGGTTTGAAGCGTTTCGCGGCTTCGTCACGGTATTCTTTAGCTAATTGTAACAAACGCTCGCTCCCGCTGGTGCCGATGCTCAACAGATAATGATTGAGCTCATCTTTTTGGGTTTTTTTCAAGGAAAGCAGGCTGTCTATTTTGAATGTGTATAACGACTCGAAAGTTTCCCTGTCCATCCCCAACAGGAAACGCCCGATATTTTTTGTCGTCTGCTGAACACCATCCGGCAGCGTAACGAGGGCTTGCCCTTTGTTGCGGTCTTTCACCCGTTCAACGATGACATCCCCGAACCGCGTGTCCTCCAAAAACAAGCGGCCGCCATATGCTTGCGCCTGTTTCGGAACATACAGATTCTGATCTTTCTTGCGGGCACTGGGAAACCCGAAGAGGATGCTGTTGATGAAGGATGACAAAGTACTCTTGCCGGCTTCATTTTTGCCGTGGAAGACCTGCAGATCCTGCACATCTTCAAAGGTCTGGTTCACCCATTTTCCGTAGCCGTATATTTCAATCTTCCGTATCTTCACTGTCTTCCTCCTCAAACGCGACCGCCTGCACGAGTCTGGTCTTTGCTGCAGCCAGCACTTCCTCTTTGAAACTTCGGTCTTTTTTTAAATCAGGGAACGTAGTCCTCATGAGCGGATGTTGGAAAAAGTTATCCAGCTGTTGATAGAATACGTCATCTCCGCTGATTTCCGTCCAACTTTTCAAAAAACTTTCCTTCATGACCTGATCAAAAGAAAACAGTTCCTTTTCCGTATCAACCGCAATTTTCAACTGATAAAGATAGATGAACGGCCGGTCCAAGCGTTGTTTGACACCCTCCAGCATCTCTTCGTCCTCGATCTTTTTGATGACATCTGGATGAAGCTCTTGGATGTCCGTGAATAGCATCGACAACAAAACGCTCGATCCACTCTGGGAGCGATGATGATCCATTCGTTCCTCGATGCTCACAAATACATCATTCAGGGTTTTGCATCCAAGCAACGACACTGTTTCTTTTTCCCAAACGATCGGAGCCGTCGGGAGAAAAGACAGCTTCGGCGCCATCCCTTTTTGGAGCGTCACCAAATAAGCGCCTTTCGCTTCGGTCTCGTTCGGATTGCGTCCTTGCGTATTGCCGCAATAGACGACAGGCGGAGCCGTCTGCAGCTGCTGCCTTTTGTGGATATGCCCCAGAGCCCAATAATCATAGTTTTTCGCGTTCAATTCGCCCAAAGAAAACGGCGCATAGACGCCTTCGGAAGAGTTCAAGCCTTCTAAAAAACCATGCAGCATCCCGATTTGGTAATCCACGCTGTGATTCCGGTTCGGGTATTCGACGATCATCCGTTCCTCGACCCATCTGGAAGGGTAACTGAAGCCGGTGATGGCCACCCGCTCCCCTGCTTTAGTAGTCAGCATTTCGATCGTGACCTCTTTTTCGAAGACCGTGACGTTTTCGGGAAGCTGCAGTTTGAGTGCTTCCCTTCCGAGAAAATCGTGGTTCCCATGCGACAAATAAACCGGGATGCCGGAACGACCCAGTCGCCCTAGTTCATCCCTCAGAAAAGCTTGCGCCTTTACGCTCTGATTCTCCTCATCGTAGATATCCCCGCTGATCAGAAAAAAATCCACTTCTGCCGCGATGGCTTGCGTCACCAATTCCCGAAAGGAATCAAAAGTGGACTGGTAAATGGCATCAAAAAGTTGCGGTTCCAGCTGTTTTATCCCCTTAAAAGGGCTATCCAGATGGAGATCCGCTGTATGGATAAATGTAATCACAAGCTGTCCTTCTTTCCGCATTCTATGCTAAATCTGACAAATTAAATCGCCTTGGAATCGTTCATAAAAAATCAAAAAAACTGCGCCATTTCCGCCAAATATCGGATGAAGAACATTGGACGGCACATTGATAGGCAATGCGTTGAAACCTGTCCTTATCTATCATCCGGCCATTCTTTCGGAAATGGTCACAGCTTATCGTAAAAAATTAAGTATTAATCTTGTGCAGGCGCGTATAATTCTTGCAACGGTTTTGTGATGATGGCGTTGACTTCTTCCATCAACTGGCTCAACTGTTGTTCTTTAGCCATCAAAGATTGGATAACTTCGTTGCCGGATGCTCTTTCAGCGATGGCTTGAGCAGAAGCCACATCATCATCAGTGATCGCTCCGCCTGTCATTTGTTTTTGTTGCAGCCCGATTTGCACATTACGGAACTCTTCAAACAACTCAAAAGCCACTTTATCTTCTCTCATTGCAGCATAAGCTGAAGACAACTCAGTAAAAACAGAAGCCTCACGCAGATTTTTTTCCAACTCATAAGCCGTATCATAAATATTACTCATTATCCCATTCCTTCCATTCGCATATTACATAAACTATAACATTATCCGAACAATAAAGCCATCAAAAAACACGAAAATATGTTCTTATTAGAGCGTGATGAATCCCGGGTAGAAATCGAGCACTAAGAGGACTAACACAAAGCGGACGCTCTTTGTCCGTGTGTGTTAGTCAGCTTAGGCACAGATTTCTGGGATTCAGAACGCGTTTACGCAGAGCGTGATGAATCCCGGGTAGGAATCAAGCATAAAAAAAAGACAAGCTATCACAGCCTGTCTTCTCATCAATCAATTTTTATTGTCCGAAAGCATCATTAGCCCAATCGAACAATTTTTGCGAACCTTCACCGATGCTTTGACCGAAAGAATCCATCCCGTTGATCAATTCCTCCATGCTTTTTTTCAGACCGCCCATGATGCCTGTGTCATAAGTGTCCTCAGCCGCAGCGACCGCAAATTCGGTCTGCGGGCTGATTGACAGCAAGGCACCCATTTCGGCACTGTACAAATTCGCCATCGTCTTTCCGGCATTGTTCAGATTGTGGGCTTCATTGGTTTCGTCATACCCCAACCAAGTGGCTACGACAAGATCCGGTGTATATCCCACCATCCATTGTGACTTGATGTAACCTGTTTCCCGATCAAGCTCCGTCGTTCCGGTTTTGCCAGCGATCAACATGCCGTTCGATGGTTGTGCCGATGCACCGGTACCACCCTCAGCGTAGACGCCCATCAGCATGCTCGTCATTTCCTCCGCGACTGCGGCGGTCGTGACCCGGTTCGTTTCCGGATTGGTATTGTCCACGATCACCGCTCCGGTCGCATCCACAATTTTCGTGATGAAGCGCGCTTCCGTTCGCACTCCTTCGTTCACGAAAGTCGTATAGGCACTGGCCAACTGCACCGGTGTTACCCCGGTGCTCATCCCTCCGAGCGCAATCGCGCCCAGATTCTGATCCGCTTCGCCGATGGAGATACCGAAGTCCTCCAACTTGGCGATTCCTTTTTGGATGCCCAGTTTGTCCAAGAGCCATACTGCGGACGTGTTCTTGCTCTCGGCAAGCGCCTGGTACATCGGTAAAGTGTCATACAAGCTGTTGCGATCATAGTTCCACACAGAATAATCGTCATCGCCGTAAGTCAAGGAATCATCATCCAGCACTTCCGCATCCACTTCATAGCCAGCCTCAAGAGCCGGCGTATAGACGGATAATGGTTTGATCGTCGATCCCGGCGCCATAGGCATCTGCGTTGCACGGTTATAGCTCCGAAAACCCTTATAAACCGTTGAACCGACGACTGCAAGCACATCCCCGGTTGCCGGCTCCAAGGCCACAGAAGCACTCTGTAAAGGCATTTCTTCTTCAGCAGTCGCCAGATAGGCATTCGCATAGGCGGTATCCATCTGATTCTGATAATCCTGATCCAAGCCGGTGTAGATTTTGTAACCCCTGTTCAGCAGGTCCTCTTCATCCAAGCCGTAGGTATTGATGGCCTCGTCGATGACCGCATCGAAATAGTAGGGATAGTTGTAGCCGCTGTCGGCATAATAGTTATCGACCACAATGATATCTTCAGCGATTGCGGCATCAGCCGTAGCTTGATCGACAAAAGCATTGTCCGCCAACAGCTGCAGGACGGTGTTCCTTCGGTCAGTGCTCGCTTCATAATTATCGATCGGATTGTAATAGCTCGGCGACTTCAAAATCCCGGCCAGAACGGCCGCTTGCGACAAGCTGACTTCACTCGCTGATATCCCGAAGTATTTCTGCGAAGCATCTTCGACACCCCACACCCCGGAACCGAAGTAGGCGTTGTTCAGGTACATCTCAAGGATTTCGCCCTTCGTGTATTTACTTTCGATTTCTAATGCTAAAAACAGTTCTTTGGCTTTGCGGATCAGCGTCTGATCCAAAGTCAGGTAGGCATTTTTGGCCAACTGTTGGGTAAGCGTAGAACCCCCGCCGACGATATTCCCGCCATTCAGCACGAAGCCAACAGCAGCACGTCCGATTCCGATCGGATCAACTCCAGTATGCGTATAGAAACGCTTGTCTTCAGTCGACACGACCGCAGTCTGAATGTTCGTCGAAATCTGGTCAATCGTCACGAACGTCCCTTTTTGCGAATAGAGTTCTCCGGCTTCATTGCCGTAGCGATCGTAGATGACCGTTGTCTGTTCCAATCCAGCCTTCAGGTTTTCGACATTGGCTGTCTTTGCCAAGAAAACAAGATAGGTGCTGCTAATCAATGTCCCGATCAACAAGAACAATAAGATAAATTTGTTGATCCGATATTTGCGCCAAAGGTTTTTGCGTTTCTCGTTGAAACGGACCCACCCGGCTTTAAACATTTCCTTAAATGATTTATTTTGCATTTTTTCATCCTTCTTCATTTTCTACATCCCCCCCGGCTTACTCTTCGGAATGCCTTTGCGGTGCGTGTGGCAGTGGAGAAACAACTTGATTTTGTCACATAAACACACTTTTCGATAACAGGATTCCGTATCATAGTAACAGGAATCACTCAAATAAGAAACCGACTTAAGTCGCAGAAGTGCCCCCGTATTGCAATTTCTCTATTTTGATTTATAATTTTAGCATAAGTATCGTTTTGAAATAACCGAATTTTGCTTAAATAATTATTAAGGTAGGTGGCACCAGTGGGACAGAACGCATCAGATGGCAATCATCTGTAGACCAAAAGAATTTTCGAAAACGCGTATTTTCAGGGATTCTTTTGGTCGCTTTCATTTGTTTCAGCGTGAAACCAGAGATCTCGTGAAGAAATTTCCTATTCAGGATCATTATTTCACAGGAGGTGAAGTCTGCTGTCCTCAACGGAAGCAGGCAATCAATTATGTCAATTACAACCGGATTACTATTATTTTTCATCATCCTCTTCATCGCTTCTTTTTTCGTCATGTCCGAATATGTGCTCGTTAGGATACGTCCTTCCCGGCTGGATTTCCTTGTGGAAGAAGGGAATCCGAAAGCAAAATTATTAAAAAATATGACCGTGAAACTGGACAGCTATCTTTCAGCGACGCAACTGGGGGTTACGATAACATCCCTTGCTCTTGGTTGGTTAGGGGATCCTACCTTTAAACGCCTGTTCGATACGCTTTTCGGAAACCTGCCGATTCCTGATGCCATTGCGACCATCCTGTCCTTCGTTGTTTCCTTCACTGTTTTGACTTCCATACAAGTCATCATCGGTGAACTTGTCCCGAAAAACGTCGCCTTGAGCCGCACGGAAAAATTAGGCTTGCGCATCGCTAAACCATTGAGTATTTGGTACCGTGTGATGTATCCGCTCATTTTTGTGCTGAACAAAACCGCCAACGGCATTTCAAAAGCGATCGGGATGAAAACGATCGGCGAATCGGATGATAATGTGTCCGAAGAAGAACTTCGCCTGATCATGAGCCAAAGCTTGAAGAGCGGCGAAATCAACCGCGAAGAATACCAATTCGTGGAAAATGTCTTCAACTTCGATGAGCGGATGGCGCGCGAAATTATGGTTCCGCGTACGGAAATAGTAGCGGTGGACTTCAACATGTCGCTCAGCGATATCGCAAATGTCGTCCAGCTGGAAAAATATACCCGCTATCCCGTCATGCGCGAGGATAAAGATTCGATTGTAGGCGTCATCAACACGAAAGAAGTCTTCGCTGCATTTGTCGAAGCTGTCCAAAACAAGGACGAAAGCAAATTCACCGTCACTGATTTTGTTCGTCCGGTCATCACGGTCATCGAAACGATTCCGATCAAGGAACTTTTGGTCAAAATGCAGAAGGAACACAACCAAGTCGCCATTTTGATTGATGAATACGGCGGCACAAGCGGCCTTGTTTCGATGGAAGACATCGTGGAAGAAATCGTCGGCGACATCAGTGATGATTTCGAGACGAAAGATCAACCCGAATTCATTATGCTTGGCGAAAACCATTACCGCATCAGTGCCCGCATGTTGATCGATGATGTCAACGACCTGTTCGGTTTGGATATCGACAACGAAAACGTGGATACTATGGGCGGCTGGCTGCTGGACCAGAAATATGACGTCAAGGAAGGCGAAGAAATCGCATATCACGGCTACCGCTTCAAGGCGATCCAAAAAGAGAAAAACTCGATCCTCGTCATCGACATCTTCACGACAAGAAAGCCGAAAAATCATATCGAATCTGCCGATTCAGAAGAAAAAGAAGAACCCGAAGTAACCGAATAAGCAAAAAAAACTTTGTGACCAGGCTTTTGAACGCCTGCCGCAAAGTTTTTTTTGATGAGATTTCTTAATGGAGATTCCCTGTATCCAACTCGGGACGCCCTTTGAAGAAAGGTAGCACTGTCTTCGCGATCAACGGCAGTTTGCCGACTGCATCACTTTCGATTGTCCATACCAACAACGGCTCATGCAGGCTCAAACGCAAGATGAACCAGCCTTCCCCGTACTGTCCGCTCAGGTTTACACGCACACCCTCTAGATGATCCGCGACCAAGTCCATGTCCTCGGTCGCAGCGATAAAGGCTGCAAAATCTTTGATGATGGCATTGCCCACTTCAAAAATTGGTTCTTCGATAATCGTAAAGCGGTATTCCATCGTTTCCGCCGGCTGACCAAGCGTCGCGATCAGATCCCCCAAACGCTTTCCTTCAGCTGACAGCTGCGCATCGGCAATCAACAGTTTTGCGATCAAGTAGGCACCATCATCCAGGAAATAGTTTTCCTTCAGTGCCGCATGTCCGCTCGTTTCGATAGCCAAGACCGCATTAGTGCCTGCCTCATTCAATTCGATGCCGCGGTTGATGACATTCCGGTAACCGGTAAGATAACGGTCCTGGACCCCACCAAGTCCCGTGATGAACGTCTCCAAGTGGGCGGAAGTCGCCGAATTCGTGACGATGGTTGCGCCTGGCTCTTCAGTCAACAGCACCGCCGAAATCAATGCAATCAGATTGTTGCGGTTGAACGCTTTTCCGTCGCTGTCGACGATCGCAGAACGGTCCACATCCGTGTCGAAGATGATTCCAAGATCAGCCTTGTTTGCGATGGCCGCATCTTGAATGCTCTTCATTGCTGCCTTGTTGTCCGGATTCGGGACGTGGTTCGGGAAAGTGCCGTCCGGCTCCAAGAATTGGCTGCCGGACGTGTTGGCTCCCAAAGGCTGTAGCACCCGTTCCACAAAGAATCCGCCCGCTCCGTTGCCGGCATCCACGATGATGTGGCGTCCGGTCAAAGGTTTCTCAGGGTTTTCTGCTGAATCGATGCCTTTGCGGATCTTTTCCTGGAGATCGGCTGCATAAGTCGAAAGCAGATCCATCTCGGTCACAACTGCGGCTTGTTCTTTCTCCGCGAATGCTTCAGGCATTTCGTAGGCGTATTCCAGAATTTCTTCGATATCTTCGTGTTCCGCTCCACCCGTTTTGGTGAAGAATTTCAGCCCGTTGTATTCAAAAGGAAGATGGCTGGCCGTGATCATGATTGCTGCATCCGTCGCGTAATCTTCGTACTGCGTTGACATGAACATCGCCGGCGTAGTGCAGAGGCCGACATCAATGATTTCGATGGCATAAGGCGCCATGCCTGCCATAAGCGCCGCTTTGATGTCCCCTCCGGATAAACGGCTGTCCTGTCCGATCGCAATTTTGACTTTCTTTTCACCGTTTAGGTTGATGTTTTTCCCCTTTTGCAGCCAGTCCACGAAACCATATCCGATGCGCGTCACTTTGTCCGTCGTCAGTGTCGCTTCATGTTTTTCTGTCGCTATCGCAATCCCGCGAACATCTGATCCATTCTGTAAGGCCAATAATGCAGATTTTCCCATCATTCCATCCCCTTTTCGATTTTCCGTTACATCCATTATACCTATTCGACGGAAATAAAAAAAGAACGGCCGAAGCTTTTTTGCTTCGGCCGAACGGTTTAAAAGCGGAACGGGTTCGTTCAACCCTTCAACTTGTCATTCTCATAGGTGTGGGTCAGTTCCAGATTGGGGAAGCCTTGCTGACGGAGCGCCTCGTAGACGATCATGCAGGCAGTGTTCGAAAGATTCAGGGAACGCACATGCTCATCATTCATCGGAATGCGCAGGCATTTTTCAGCGTTTTCCTGCATGAAAGACTCTGGCAGCCCAGTCGTCTCCTTGCCGAAGATGAAGAAGACATCCTCATCCTTCGTAAAATCAGCTTCGCTGTAGATGCGGTCGGCGAACTTTGTGATCAGATACAGCTGACGATCGCCCAAATAGTCGAGGAAAGCGGCCAGATCCGTATGATGGATGATATTTACGTCATGCCAATAATCGAGCCCAGCACGTTTCAGTTGCTTATCATCGGTCGAAAAGCCCAACGGTTCGATCAGATGAAGAGTTGTATTGGTTGCAGCGCACGTGCGCGCGATATTGCCAGTATTCGCAGGGATCTGCGGTTCAAATAGTACGATATGGTTGGTCATAAGTGAGACTCCTTCATTCTGTTATGTTAATCTGCTTCCTTAATTTCAAGTATTTTCAGATAAGCTTTCTCCATTTCGGCTTTGGTTTCTTCGTCCTTTTCGATTATAAGCCGTTCGGAGAAAAATGCCAACAATTCCGGATTGGCTTCGCGCACAATTTCCGCGACGGCCCAAGCAGCCGTCCCGCGCAATACCGGCCGGGGATCCTGCTCAATCATCCGCAGCAGCTCCGGAATAGCCGTCCGGTCGCGATAATTCGCCAAAGCAATGACCGCGTTGCGTTGCAGAGGTTTCTTGCCGCGCCACGAACCAGCCAGATGTCCGAATTGCTCCTTGAATTCGCGGTTCGAGATCGTCAGCATCGGTTGCAGCACTGGGGTGACGCTTTCCGGTTGTGGCTCCATCTCGGGATGTAAATGATGATCCATCCCTCGGTTATAAGGACAGACTTGCTGGCAAATATCACATCCGTAAATGACGTGTCCGATCTTTTTTCGGTACTCTTCCGGCATATACCCTTTTGTTTGTGTCTGATAGGAAAGGCAAATATTCGGGTTCAATTGGCCGTTGCCTAGGATTGCTCCGGTCGGACAGAAATCCTTACAACGCATGCACTCCCCACAGCCGAAAACACCCGGCTCATCCGCGGGAAAAGGTATATCCGTGATGATTTCCCCCAAGTAGACATAGGACCCGAACTCGCGCGTGATCAACAGCCCGTTGCGCCCGATGAAACCCAAGCCTGCCCGTTGCGCCACCACGGTATCGATCAGCTCTCCGGTATCCACCATCGGCTTGAAACGGGCATCCGGAATTTTTTCCTGGATGAAAGCAATCAAGCGGTCCATCCTGTCTCGGAGGATGACATGGTAATCGGTCCCCCAGGAAGCGCGCGAAAAATTACCGCGACGTTCGCCGCGCATCCGTTCCGCTTTTTCAGTCATTTTGCTCGGGTAAGCCAGTGCGAGAGAAAGGATAGATTGCGGCTTATCGAATATCCGATCCGGATAAATCCGTTCATCCAGAACCGGGTGCTCAAACCCGACCGTATGGCCTTTCGCGTGCTGCTCTTTCAAACTTTCCAACATATATTCAAAAGGTTCGGCAGTCGTGAAACCCAATTTATCGATACCTAGCTTTTTGCTTTCTTTTATTATTTCAGCCTTCAATGCGGCAAAATCCATTTTTCTTGCTCCTGACAATCAGTATTTTGTTGTACCGTTCGGTGGCTTCGTCGAGCTCCGAAAAAGATTGCGAAAATACGCACAAAAAAACGTATCGTTTCGGTGTCAGGCACGGCGAATGCGATACGTTGGTCAAGGTCATTTTGTGGAACAAAACGATAATAATGGCTACAAAATGATATACGTATTATAGCATATCACACCACTGTGTCAATATTTTTCGGAAACTTGGGATGTGTTCCGGTTACGCAAAAATCAGACCGTTTTGCTGGCAACCAAAAGCGTGACTGCCACAGTGACGGACTTCAAAGGATTTGCCACCGCATTTGCTAGTGATTCTTCGGAAGCACCCCAGGATAATGGCGTCATCTCCATCAGCCAGCCATAGCTTTTTTCATCAAGAGCCACGGTATAGATGACTTCTTCTCTGACCGCATCCGGATAGATATCGTAGAATCGGTCCACTACTTGTTGATTGTCGTACTCTCTCTTTGTGGTATCCAAGGCATACAACTGCTCCCGCAACTCGATCAAATAACGTGTATTCGGCACAACTTTGACGACCTTTCCGCTCGGCTTCAGAACACGGTCGAATTCCTGATATTGCGATGGCGAAAAGATGTTCAAGATGACATCAAAAGCACTCTCCGCAAAAGGTGAATGCGCCAGATCGGCTACGCACCAGAAAGCATCCTCAAAAAAGTTCCCGGCCGCCAACTGGATCGCATCCTTCGATATATCAAAGCCTATTTTTGTTCCCTTTAAACCCTTTTCGGTCAAATAATGCAGATGGGAACCTTCTCCACAGCCGACATCCAGAACCGTCGCCTCCTCAGGATTATCGATATGCGCATAAACGGCATCCAATAACGGATAGAAAAAGCCCGTATCCGCCAAATTTTTCCGGCTAGACAGCATCTCTTTGCCGTATTCGTTCTGGCCGCCTTTCATCAAAAGATGCAGCGTGCCTTTTTTTGAGACATCGAAACGGTGGCCATTCGCACAGACGACACTATGCCCATCCACCGTTTCAAAGCTTCCTTTGCAGATAGGGCACTGGAAGAGATTCCGATGCTGTTTCAGATAGAGACTGCCCGCCTCAATTTTTTTCATAATTAACGTTCCTTTCTCTGCCCCTTCCGGCTACCCGGTGCGAGGCATTGCCTGACTAAAAACTCCTCCAACAGTTTACCATACAACCCGTTTGGAATCAGCTTTTTCTTTCGTTATCGCACCTTTTGGAACCGGCTTCATTTTGATGGAATTCTGGTGGCAGTAGGTATATACTGAGGGTGAACAAAAGCTTCAAAAAAAAGAAAGGAGATTTTTCAAATGTCAAATGAATTACGCAAAAGCAACAGTTTCTTCGACCTGCTGTCGGACACCGGATCGATGTTCCAAAATCGTTTTTTTCAGGAAATAAAATTAGACGTACATGAAACCGAGGACAACTATCAAGTTACAGCCGATCTGCCCGGCTACAGCAAAGAGGATATCACTGTGGATTATGACAACGACATTCTCTCCATTTCAGCCGTCCGCAAATCGGAAAAAATCGAAAAAGACGATAAAGGACAAATCATCCGCCAAGAACGTTCTTCGGGTTCCGTCCACAGGGAAATTTATTTGAAAGGCATCAACGAAGAAGATGTTACAGCTACTCTGACGGATGGCGTCTTGAACTTAGTGCTTCCGAAAAAAGAACCTAGTGTACTTTCCAAACGAAAAATTGAAATTTTCTGATCTATAAAGAAAAGACCGAGCAAACCGCCTTTTTGGTTTGCTCGTTTTTTTTTTTGCACTCAAAACGAATACTTTCACTTGAACAATCAGACATTAAGAGATAAAATACATCCATGGATAAAATACATCTATGAAAGAAGGCGAAAAAGATGAAAATGAAAAGCGGCGTGGAACAGGCCATCTGCATTCTGATCATGCTGGCGACCCAAATCGAGCAACGTCCCATCAAAAGCACCATCCTGAGCAAGCGTCTGTCTGTTTCCGATTCCTACCTGAAGAAAGTGATGCGCTCCCTTGTCGTTTCTGGCTTGGTCGATTCCGAGGCAGGCAAGGATGGCGGATTCAGACTGAACCGAACTCCGGAAGAAATCACGATGCTGCATATCTATGAAGCGATAGAAGGAACGCACAGTTTTGTCCGGCCGACCAACCTGGCCGAAAAGGTGTTCCTGCGTGCTGAAAAAATCAAGGACAAAAAAAAGGAAGTCCTCGCGGTATTCTTCGATGCAGAGCAGCAATTCAAAACCCGCTTGCAGAAATATACACTCGATTCGCTCTTGGTCGAAGGCTCGGACAGGGTCGAAAACGTAGATTGGGAATCCATCGTCCTGTCTACAGAAATTTAAATGAAGGAAGTGCACTATTTTGTTGAAGCAAGAATGGAAGTCAATTTTCAAAACGAAAAAAATGATGATCATCCTGTTCGGGATCAGCTTGATTCCTTCCCTTTACACAGTCCTTTTCCTCAGTTCCATGTGGGACCCCTACGGTAAACTGGCCGAACTGCCGGTCGCCGTCGTGAACCAGGACAAGGCCGTCAACTATAATGAAGAAAATTTGGCGGTCGGCGATTCGCTGGTCACCGGTTTGAAGGAATCCGATGCTTTGGACTTCGATTTCGTCTCGCAGGCAGCAGCGGAAGCCGGATTGGCGGATGGCAGCTACTATATGGCGCTCACCATCCCGGAGGACTTCTCGGGAAATGCGACCACCTTGTTGGATGAAAAACCCCAGCAGATGGAATTGACTTACCGGACCAGCGCAGGCAGAAGCTACATCGCCTCCAAGCTGACCGCTTCCGCCGCAAAAGAAATCAAGGACACTATCTCTGATGAAGTGACCGCCATCTACGCGGAAACCGTCTTTGACCAACTGCAGACTGTCGCGGATGGGATGACGGAAGCGGCTGCCGGAAGCGCGCAACTCAGCGACGGAACCGTCCAGATTAAGGAAGGCAACGAAAGCTTAACCACAAATCTCGAAACGCTTGCGGACAGCACCCTCAGCTTCCGTGACGGTGCCGAAACACTGGCGATTGGACTGCAAACGTATCTGAACGGAGTCGGCCAACTGGATGCTGGAGCCATTGCATTGAACGATGGTGCAGCCAAACTGGCAGCTTCCATGCCGACATTGCAAACAGGCGTCGGTAAACTGAATGACGGCGCGGTTGCAACAGCTGAAGGCAGTGCATCATTGAGCAACGGGCTTTCCAGTTTGGCGACGAACAGCCTCACGGTTTCGACAGGTATGGACACCTTGAACAGTGGCATGAGCCAACTGTCGGAAGGCAGTGCTTCGTTGACCGCAGGCTTAGCGGCACTTAACACGAGTCTCACCAGTGCGGAACAACAAGCAAAACTGACTGCATTGCAGAGCGGACTCAACCAAATGAAAAACGGCATCGAAACGCTCGACAGTCAACTGCAGCAATCCAGTCTTTCATCAGATTTGGCGATCACCCTATCCCAATTCGACGGCTTATCCACCACGATTGCGTCATTTCAAACCGAACTCAATACTATCAATGCTGCTGCGGATCCCACCAGCAATACCGTAGCCATCATGGACGCAATCGCACAAAGCGGTACCGAATTGACCTCTGAACAGGAAGCAGCCGTCAGCCAAGCTGTCTCTGCACAGCTAGCGACCGTCGCAAATGAACAAGCTGGTTCGATCCAAACAATGGCAACTGGCCTCAGCGCTCTGTCCGGATTGAGTGGCATCGATGCCACTGCCATCGGGCAACAAGTAGCCGCACTCCAGTCCAGCGTCAGCAGTCTTTCGGCCGGCTATGCAAATGTCTACGCTGGAGCGACGACGCTTGTATCGGGCTTTGGCCAAATCGGGCAATCTAGCCAAATGCTCTTATCCGGTGCCCAATCATTGCAGACCGCCATCGGAAGCGCACAAAACGGCTCCCAAAAACTGGCTGACGGAATGTCCAAACTTGCAGCTGGTTCCGAACAATTGGCTGTAGGCGGACAGAACCTTACGGAAGGCAACACACAAGTAAGCACCGGTCTGCGGGCCCTAAATGAACAGACCGGAATCCTTGCTTCAGGCGCAACGGAACTCCAGAATGGAACACAGTCACTGGCCGACGGAACCATGCAGCTAGTCGAAAACGGCAGCCTGCTGACAGACGGAACCAGCCAACTTGCAACAGGCGCTGTTAAAATAAGCGACGGCTCCCGTAAATTGGCGGATGGTTCAGAGCAACTGAATGCCGGGTTGACGACATTGCTTAGCGGCACAGATGAACTGGGTTCTAAATTGCTCGACGGGAGCACCGCTCTGAACGAAGTCGATACAAACGAGGACACCTACGCGATGATGGCTGAACCGGTAATCGCGAACCAGATCGAAACGGCACCAGTCGTCAACAACGGCACCGGGATGGCACCCTACATGATGTCCGTCGCCCTCTTCGTAGGGGCAATCAGCTTGAACCTGATGTACGACAGCTTTACCCCGCGGAAATACCCGAAAAACGGCATCAGCTGGTGGGCCAGCAAAATCTCTGTGCTAGCGGCAGTCGGCGTTTGCCAAGCACTCATCATGGTCGGCCTCCTCTTGAGCGTTAATGGATTGGCCCCGTCCTCGATCGGAAAACTGCTTTTGATCACCATTTTGACTGCGCTCGTATCGGTGTCGATTGTCATGCTCTTCAACTTGCTATTTGATAAAGTCGGCTCTTTCTTGATGCTGATTTTCCTCATCCTGCAGTTATCGGGGTCTGGCGGCACTTACCCGATACAGTTGTCCAACAGCTTCTTCGAGGCGATCCATCCCTACCTGCCGATGACGTATTCAATCGATGCCTACCGCCAACTGTTCGGTATCGGTGGAAGCATCTCCGCGGATCTTTTCATCCTGTTGGCGATCTTGATTGCCTTCAATTTGTTAATCATCCTCTTCTACACAGTCAAACGGAAAACATTGCAACAGGATGACTTTGAGCAAGAAAACCAAGAGACTGTTCTTGAAACACAGCCCGCTTGATAAGCGAGTCCCCATAAATTTCAAAACACGCACACCGGTATAGGATGTGCGTGTTTTCTTTTTGTTTTCTGTGTGCGTGCAGCACTAGTGATGCTACGATTGCACCTGCTCCGGTTAATAGAGTCTCCACCGGCGTTCAGCCAATATTTTGATCGCCAGCTACGACGAGGAGATCTTCGTCGGATTTGCGATTGGTAGTTTAAGCTGTACTCCGGTGAGTAATCCCCTTCCCTGACCGGAGTTGAGGATCATGTGTATCATGCACCTCCAGGCTATCCACTTTCCTGTTGACTTAAAGTCAACAGGAAAGTTGGGTTCATTCGAAATTTTCGCTTGACTTAACCTTCACTTTAAGTTGTATGCTTTAGCTATTAAACAAGTTATCGCATTCAGGAGGTTAAAAGCATGAATATTTCAGAAGCAGCAGAAAAATCAGGGCTGACAGCGGTAACCCTGCGTTATTACGAACGGATCGGCTTGATCCCGCCCGTAACAAGGGGCAACGGCGGCGTCCGGTTGTATGAAGAATCCGATCTTGGATGGATCGATTTCATCAAGTGCATGCGCAATGCCGGCTTGTCGATCGAATCCTTGATCGAATACACAGCTTTGTTCGATGAAGGAAAGGATACCGTCGTTGCCAGGAAGGACATCCTGATTGAAGAACAGAAGAAACTGCAGGAACGTTACGAGGAACTAGGCAAAACACTGGACAAACTGAACAAGAAAATCGAACATTACGAACAGGACCATTCTTGATAACAGCAGGTACAAACAAAAGGAGCGATTCGGATTTGCATACACTACAAACAACAATTATTGATAAAGTGAACAGCCCTTTAGACGTGAAGAAACTGAACCTCGTTGAAATGGAGCAATTAGCTGGAGAGATCCGCTCGTTGGTATTGAACAAAGTCAGCCAGGTCAGCGGCCACGTCGGACCGAACCTGGGCGTTGCCGAATTGACGATTGCCTTCCACCATGTTTTCGATTCGCCAAAGGACAAAATCGTCTGGGATGTTTCCCATCAATCCTATCCACACAAAATTCTGACCGGTCGCAAGCATGGCTTCCTCGACAAGGAAAACTTCCATTCCGTCACAGGCTACACTTCTCAACTCGAAAGCGTACATGACTTCTTCACGGTGGGGCATACTTCCACATCGATCAGTCTCGCTGTCGGTATGGCTAAAGCTAGGGATCTGAAGAAAGAAACAGGAAATGTCGTTGCTTTGATCGGCGACGGTTCCCTGAGCGGCGGGCTGGCCTTTGAAGGTCTGAATAACGCTGCTGAACTGAATTCCAACCTGATTATCATCGTCAACGACAATGAAATGTCGATCGATGAGAATTTCGGCGGCCTCTACCGTTCCTTGGCTGAGCTGCGTGCGACAAATGGGGAAGCTTCAAACAATCCTTTCAAAGCTCTGGGTTTTGATTATCACTACATTGAGGAAGGAAATGATTTGGCGAGAATGATCGAAACATTCCGCGAGGTCAAGGACATTGATCATCCGATCGTGCTCCATGTCCACACGGAAAAAGGCCATGGCTACGAAAAAGCCACCCAGGATAAAATGAACTATCATTGGCGCTCCCCATTCGACTTGGGAACAGGTGAAAGCCTGAGAACAGCTGGTGGTGAATCCTACAATTCCATCATCATGGATCATCTGATCAAAAAGGTGAAAGAGGACGAAATGAAACTTGCTACCATCAATGCAGCCATCCCTGGCATGTTCGGCCTGAACGCATTCAAGGCCGCGCATCCGGAACACTATTTCGATGTCGGCATCGCCGAAGGTCACTCGATTACGTTTGCAGCCGGACTGGCTTCGCAAGGCGTCAAACCGGTCGTCTTCCACTCGAGCACCTTTCTGCAAAGAGCCTACGACCAATTGTCGCATGATTTGGCAATCAACGAATTACCGGCCGTCCTGATCATCGGCGGCGGGAATATATCTGGCGGAGCAGTGACGCATCTGGGGCTTTTCGATATTCCGTTGATCAAGAGCATTCCTAATTTCAACTATCTTGCGCCGACAAGCAAGGAAGAACTGCTGGCGATGCTGGATTGGGCTCTGCAACAGGAGAAAGGACCGATAGCCATCCGATTGCCGAACGGGCCGGTTGTCTCCAGAGAAAATAAAATGGCCGACTTCCAATCGCCAACCTATGAGATTCTCCGCAAAGGCAAAAGAGTGGGAGTCCTGGCGCTTGGTTCTTTCCTTTCCCTCGGCGAACAAGTCGTAGATCAGATGAAAGCTGAAGCCGGTGAGGACATCACCCTGATCAACCCGCGCTCCATCACCGAGGTCGATGCAGATACACTGAAGGAACTGGAAACAACCCATGACCTGATTGTGACGCTTGAAGATGGTTCATTGGCAGGTGGCTTTGGCGAGCAGATTGCTGCCTTTTATGGCGCCTCATCTTGTAAAGTTTTGAACTTTGGCGCGAAGAAAGCTTTCACGGACAATGTTCCGCTGGAAGTACTTTATGAAGAATTCCATCTGACAGCAGAGTGGATCGTAAAGGATATGCTGGCAGCTTTGGCTTAAAACATTTCACGGCACTTGCCCGGTCCCGATAATTTCATCACATCATAAAAAAATCCCTTCCGACGTTGAGCAGTTGATGTCGGAAGGGATTTTTGGGTTGACTTATTCACTGTCTTGCTGGTTCCTTGCTATACCTCTTGCGTTGTCGGACGGACAATCATATCGCTGATGGACATCCGATCTGGCGTGTCGATCGCAAATACTACTGCCGTAGCGATATCTTCCGACGTCAAGCCCCATTCTATTTGTGCTTTGCGCACTTCCTCGGCCGTCTTGCTGTCGCTGATTGTTTTGTACAATTCTGTTTGTACAGCCCCCGGAGAAATGATGGTCGATTTAATATTGTTCATGCGTTGTTCTTGACGCAATCCTTCCATGATGGCGCGCACAGCAAATTTTGTGCCGCAGTATACCGCTGAATCAGGGTAGACGACATGTCCTGCTACTGAATCGGTCGAAATGATGTGACCGGATTTTTGCTCTGCCATCAAGGGCAGTACTGCAGAAATGCCATTCAACACACCCATGATATTGATATCCAACATTTCTTTCCACTCGTCCCGGCGACCATCAACCAGTGGCGCGGTAGGCATAACTCCCGCATTGTTGAACAGCACATCGACATGGCCATAGGTTTCGACAGCCAAATCAACCACTTTTTTACATCCTCATAGTTGGATACGTCCGTAGCTCTGTAAACAAGTTCTGCATCCGGCAATGAATTTTTGATTTCAGCCAGGCGGTCTTCGCGACGGGCCGCGATCACAAGTTTTGCCCCTTTTTCGGCCAATAGCCGCGTGGTCGCTTCCCCAATTCCGCTAGAAGCACCCATGATAATGACCACTTTTTCTTTCAATGATTTCATTTTATTTTCCTCCTCTGACCCTTTGATGGTTTCACTTTAACACTTCATCTTAAGGTTAAGTCAAGCCGGAGGGTAATTTTTTTGTGAATCATAACAGGCTTCATACTGTTTTATTGGTATTGTTTTCCAACTATGAAAACTGTACATATCTTTAATGCAGGAGACTATCCTCGGAATCCCGCAGGTCGCCTTCGAAGCTTTTGATTTTCCCATTCAGCCTCTCGATCGTTTCACTGATTTCCTTCTGTTTGGCAATCAGTTGATCTCTTTCCCTGATCAAAATATTTTTGCGCGCTTCATCGGACTGCTCCCCATTTCTGAACAAGGTCGTATATTCAATCAGTGACTCGACCGACATCCCGGCACTGCGCATGCATTTAATGAAATCGATCCAACCAAGATCATCTTTTTGGTAATCCCGAACCCCACCATTTTTTCGGGTCACGGGAGGAATCAGCCCCTCACGTTCATAGTAACGCAGGGTTGCAGCTGTTAGCCCCATAATTTTTGCAGCCTCAGAGATATTCATAAAGTCATCACCCTTTCTCGCATACAGTATACATCAAACGGACAAGGTTGACGCCAAAAGAAGTCTGAAAGATTTCCCACCCATAGTGGTTTCTTTCCGACTTCTTTTTTCGATCATGTATTAGGAAGCATTAAATCTATGCCCCTGCATCAACTACTGAGGAACAGCTAGTGGCTCCTGTATTTCCAGATTGTCGCTGGACAAGTCCTGACCGTTCGTTTCGATGACGGGAAATACTGACCTTCCAAAACGATATGATTCCAAATTTGAGTCATTGCAACCAAATCATTGTTGCTATATTTCCTGATAACGATACCCATCACCCTACCCACTTTCGCATATAAATTCACTGGTTATATTGTAACCCAAAATACGGATTCGCTACGCAAAAAAATAAGCCTACAACGATGAGATCATCGTCGCAAGCTTATTTTGTCTGATACCGGCGGCCGGGGTCGAACCGGCACGCCCTTGCGGGCACTGGATTTTGAGTCCAGCGCGTCTGCCAATTCCGCCACGCCGGCATGATATGAAGAATGCAATTTTCCATCTTACTTGTACTTA
>NZ_JBAVFV010000035.1:0-59200 GCF_049684335.1 Trichococcus sp. | reverse complement strand
GGGCGATCCAGGAAGCCGGCTACGAAGCAATCGTCGTCAACAACAACCCGGAAACCGTTTCGACGGACTTCTCGATCTCCGACAAACTGTATTTTGAACCCTTGACCGAAGAAGACGTGATGGCCATCATCGACCTGGAACAACCGCTGGGCGTTGTTGTGCAGTTCGGTGGCCAAACGGCCATCAACCTGGCCGACAAATTAGTAAAACACGGAGTGAAGATCCTGGGCACGAGCCTGGAAGATCTGGACCGCGCCGAAGACCGCAAACTGTTCGAACAGTTGTTGCGTGACTTGGATATCCCGCAGGCACCCGGCAAAACAGCCGTGACCGTTGAAGAAGCGGTGGCAGTTGCGGACGAAATCGGCTATCCGGTCTTGGTGCGTCCGTCCTACGTATTGGGCGGACGGGCGATGCAGATCGTCTACAACCAAGCCGATCTGGAGAAATATATGCGCGAAGCGGTCGTGGCCAGTCCCGAGCGTCCAGTCCTGGTCGATCATTACCTGATCGGACAAGAGCTGGAGGTCGATGCGATCTGCGATGGCGAAACCGTCCTGATCCCAGGCATCATGGAACACATCGAACGCGCCGGCGTCCACTCGGGCGACTCGATCGCTGTTTACCCGCCGCAAAACCTTTCACCTGAATTGATCCAAACGATCGAAGATTATACGATCCGCGTGGCGCAAGGCTTGAACACCATCGGCTTGGTGAACATCCAGTTCGTCATCAGCGAAGGCGTGGTCTACATCATCGAAGTGAACCCGCGCGCGAGCCGGACGATCCCGTTCCTGAGCAAAGTGACCGGCATTCCGATGGCGAACTTGGCGATGCAAGGCATCCTCGGCATCAAATTGAAAGATCATGGCTACCGGACCGGACTGGTTGCGCCGAAATCAGGCGTATACGTGAAGATGCCGGTCTTCAGTTTCAACAAACTGAAGAGAGTCGACACCGTACTGGGACCGGAAATGAAGTCCACGGGGGAGGTCATCGGCAAGGATGCCATCCTTTCCAAAGCGCTGTACAAAGCTTTCCGTGCCGCCAATATCCAGATTCCCGAGTACGGCACAGCTCTGCTGACGATTGCGGACAAGGACAAGCACGAAATCCTGCCTCTGGCCAAGAGATTGGTTGCGGTCGGCTACCGTTTGCTTGCAACGAAGGGTACTGGACAAGTCTTGCTGGAAGCACATGTGCCAGTCACTGTCCTCCAAAATGGCGAAGCTAAACGGGAAAATATCCTGAAAAGCATCCATGATGGGAACATCCAGTTCGTCATCAATACGATGACCGAAGGAAAAACCGACGAGACGGACGGCTATTTCATCCGCCGCGAAGCAGCGGACAATAACCTGCCGTGCCTGACCTCGCTGGATACGGCCGAGGCCTTGCTGCAGGCGATGGAAATGATGCATTTCCAACTGCAGGCAGTCGGGACCGAACCAGCCTTTTAAACAAAATCATTTCAGCAAAGAAAAGGCCGTCGCATTATCCTGAGCAGGATTAATGCGGCGGCCTTTTGGATGTTTTCTATCGGAAAGTATTTACCAATGTCCCGATGCCTTCGATGGTGGATTCGATGACATCGCCTGGTTTCAGCCAGACTTGTTCGTCTTCGGGATAACCGAGGATGACCCCATCCGGTGTGCCGGTGAAGATGATGTCGCCGGGTTCCAACGCAAAGTGTTGGGAAATGTAGGAAACGATCGTCGCGATGTCGAAAATAAGGTGCTTTGTGTTGCTGTCCTGGCGAACCTCGCCGTTCAATTTAAGGGAAATGGTCAGATTTGTCGGATCCACTTCATCGGCAGTCACGTAGACCGGTCCGAGCGGGGCAAATTTATCCGGGGACTTTCCTAATAACCATTGCGGAGAGCCTTTTTGCCAGTCGCGTGCGGTTACGTCGTTGCCGATTGTGTAGCCTGCGACATGATCAAGAGCTTCTTCCGGGGAGACGCAATACGCTTTTTTGCCGATGACTGCCACCAGTTCGACTTCGTAATCGACCTTACTGGTGTTCACTGGAATCGGAATGCCTTCTTTGTGGGCAGCCAAAGCGCTCGTGAATTTGCTGAAAACAAGCGGTTTTTTCGGGGCTTCACTTTTTGTTTCTGCAACATGGGCGGCATAGTTCTTGCCAATGCAGAGGATCTTGCCGGGACGGGAGAGGACGGGCAGGAATGTGACCTCATCCATGGAAACGTAGCAGGCGAGATTCTCCAGCGTTTCCGCGTGGGCCAGAATGGCGTCCAGTTGGGCAGCCTGTTCTGGATCCTTCAAAACATCGTCTATATAGGAAGGAAAAGGCAGCGATAAAGCCGCAGCCGCTTTGGCGACATTCAGGAAACCGTGCTCCGTCTTGATGCCGATGCGGCTTTGGTCGTCTTCTGAAAAATGAATCAATTGCATTAAGAAAACCTCCTTGATATTGGATTAGAACTTGCTTATATCCAGTGTAGCAATTATTCTTAAAAAACGATAGATTTAATGCAATACCTGCAACAATTTTCGTGTTTCGGGAAAGTACACTGAAAAATATGATTAGAGAGCGGTTACTGTTTTCCGTTTCACCAAAAAAACAGTAGGTATTCCCTTTATGTGTGATAGAATAGGAACAGAAATTTTTTAATTGGATTTTCATATTGGTGTAAAATGGTATAATGGACTCAACAAAAAATTAGAGAAGCAGGGGCGAAAAAAGATGAGAGCAATCATGACCGTAACAGGTAAAGACCATACCGGAATCGTAGCGAGCGTATCGGTGGAATTGGCGCGTTTGGGCGTGAATATCTTGGATATCTCACAGACCATCATGGAGGAATACTTCACCATGATTTTGATGGTCGAATTGAATGAAGCAAATAATTCAGTCAAAGAAGTAAAAGAAGCGATGAAAAAAGTTGAAGAAGAACAAGGCTTGGTCATCCGTTTACAGGCAGAAGACACATTCCATGCAATGCATCGGATCTAGGGGGACATTTGAATGTTAAGAACTGACAATATCTTGGACACCATTCGCATGTTCGAAGAGGACAATCTGGATATCCGTACCATCACCATGGGGATTTCTTTATTGGACTGCATCGACAGCGATGGCGAAAAAGCTCGAGAAAGAATATACAAAAAAATCACCACCAAAGCGAAGAACCTGGTCAGCGTAGCGCAGGAAATCGAAGATACGTACGGCGTTCCGATCACGAACAAACGGATTTCGGTGACACCGATCGCCTTGATTGCCGGTGCAAGCGATGATACGGACTATGTGGCATACGCAAAAACGTTGGATGCTGCGGCGAAGGAAGTCGGTGTCGACTTCATCGGCGGATTCTCGGCTTTGGTCGAAAAAGGCTACAACAAGGGTGATAAAATCCTGATCGAATCCATTCCAGAAGCCTTGGCAGTTACGGACAAGGTCTGCAGTTCCGTCAACATCGGCTCCACAAAAGCCGGAATCAATATGGACGCTGTGAAATTGATGGGTGAAATCGTGCTTGCAACGGCTGAAAAAACAGCTGAACAACACGGATTCGGTTGTGCGAAATTAGTAGTATTCGCAAACTCAGTAGGCGACAATCCCTTTATGGCAGGCGCTTATCACGGAGTGGAAGAAGCTGATTGTGAAATCCACGTCGGAATCTCCGGTCCTGGTGTCGTCAAACGTGCTTTGGAAAAAGTAAAAGGCGAACCGATGGACATCGTTGCCGATACAATCAAGAAAGCAGCCTTCCAGATTACCCGCATGGGTCAATTGGTCGGGAACATCGCTTCCCAAAAATTGGGCGTGCCCTTCGGCATCGTCGACTTGGCTTTGGCTCCGACACCTGCAGTCGGCGATTCGGTCGGTGAAATCCTTGAAGAATTTGGTTTGGGTGTAGTTGGTACGCACGGAACAGTAGCTGCTCTAGCTGTACTGAATGATGCAGTCAAAAAGGGTGGCGTAATGGCATGCAGCCATGTCGGCGGACTTTCGGGTTCGTTCATTCCTGTATCGGAAGACCACCGCATGATAGATGCTGCGGCAGCAAACCAAATCAGTTTGGACATGTTGCTGGCGATGACTGCCATCTGTTCTGTTGGTTTGGACATGATCGCCATCCCTGGTGACACTCCTGCGACGACAATCGCGGCCATGATCGCTGATGAAGCCGCAATTGGTGTTCAAAACCACAAAACAACTGCTGTGCGCGTGATTCCGGCAATCGGCTGTGAAGTAGGCGACTTCGTTGAATTTGGGGGATTACTGGGACGCGCTCCTGTAATGCCGGTCCACAAAGAAAGCTCTGCTGACTTCATCAATCGTGGCGGACGCAGCCCGGCACCGATCCACTCATTCAAAAATTAATTATAATGCGAAGAGAGGCTGGGACAAAAGTCCCAGCCTCTCTTTGTTCTCGAAATGATTACCAACAGAATCTTTAGTCGGTCAATAAAACTCCGCGGGTCAATCCTGTCATTGCCAACCGGAACGCTTTTTGGTAGTTTTTCCGTCCTTCAAGAACCTGAAGGAGTGGCAAATAGGTCAGGTATATGCAATTTGCCGCTTGTGTGCGTTCTTCATCTGATCGGCTACTGCATTCCGGAATGCGTTCCATCAATTTTTTGAACATAAAAATGAAGCTATCCTTGATTACGGAGAGATTTGGGTAGTCTTCCGGACTCACTTGATAGAGTACCATGGCGTGATAATCCTCTTGTTCCCACAGTTCTAGGCAATAGTCCCATATGTGATCGAGAGTGAGCGCTTGTTCCTGATCAAAGCGGTTAAGATAGTCCCTTGCATGGGTGCAGAGTGGTGTGAACAATTCGTTGATGAGCGCTTCTTTATTTTCAAAATGATTGTATATCGTTTTTCGAGCAACATCTGCCTGCGATGAGATTTCCTCCAGACTGACACTAAGCGATCCTTTTGCGCTGATGAGTTCAGCCGCAACGGTGAGGATATCCTGGTGGGTCTTATCGCGCTTCTTCATTGTCCGTGATTTCGTAGGATTTTCCATCACAATCACCTTTCGTTATACTTGATTTTATTTCATTTTAGTTTACAATAAAAAATAGCAAAAAGAAAGTATACACAACTGTGTAATGATACACAAATTCGTGTTAGGAGCTGTTTTTATGAAAAATGATAAAGTGAATCCCATACTGCCCATATTTTTTACTGTTTTTATTGATCTTTTAGGTCTGGGCATCATCATCCCGATTTTGCCGGCGGTCATTCTCAACCCTATGGCGGGCTTACTGCCGATGGACTACGACTTTTCGCTGCGCACCATCATCTATGGCTTTTTGATTGCTTCTTATCCGCTCATGCAGTTTTTTGGCGCGCCGATGCTGGGTGCTTTCGCTGACCGGATGGGACGCAGAAAAATTCTCCTCGCTTCCTTGTTAGGGACGTTAGTGGGTTATCTATTGTTTGCAATCGGGATTCTGACTCAAAACATCTGGCTACTGTTCATCGGCCGTGCAATCGATGGCTTCACGGGCGGAAATATTTCCATTGCTCAGTCTGCTATTGCCGACATCAGCGATGCATCCAACAGAGCCAAAAATTTTGGCCTGGTCGGTATGGCGTTTGGCTTGGGATTTGTTATCGGACCCTATCTAGGCGGGAAATTATCTGACCCATCCATTTTGAGTTGGTTCGATTTTGCAACGCCGTTTTGGTTTGCCGCAGTGTTGACCGCAATCAATATCCTGATGGTCCTTAAACGGTTCCCTGAAACGTTGAAAAATAAAAAAACCGGCCGCATTGATCCGCTGGCAGGAATCAAGAACATCCGCAAAGCTTTTGAAATCAAAGAAATGCGAACCATATTCGCAGTCATCTTTTTGCTGACTGTTGGCTTCAATTTTTTCACGCAGTTTTTCCAGGTCTTTCTGGTAGGGAAATTCCAGTTCAATCAATCTCAAATCGGCGATTTATTCGCCTACATGGGTATTTGGATTGCAGTGGCACAGGGCGCCTTTTTACGGCCGCTTTCAAAAAGATTTTCACCGATGAAAATCCTGTCGGTTTCAAGTATCCTGTTGGCGGCTACCTTTCCCTTCCTGCTGCTTCCTGATCAAGCCGGCTGGATTTACGTGATCATCCCCTTCATTGCGATTTTCCAGGGATTGACGCAACCGAACAGTACGGCGATTGTATCCAGTATGTCCGACCGTTCATCGCAAGGCGAAATTCTCGGCATCAATCAGTCCATCGTCAGTATGGCGCAGGCGCTGCCTCCCATTTTGGCGGCCTTTTTAACCACCATCAACATCAATCTTCCGACCTTGTTTGCAGCCGGCTCGACGTTGGCTGCATGGATCGTTTTTGTGTTCGTATTTAAACGTTCGACGGTTGTTTCGGAGACGGCACAGCAGAGCGAATAGAGATTTGCATAGATAGGAAAAAATACCCCGGTTTATCAGAACTTCCTTCTGATAAACCGGGGTATTTTGATTAAGCTGTTATTTTTTTCTCGTAATATTTATAGCCGATGAAGCAAACCACGAAGCAGAACAGGATGAAAATCGGTACATAAGTCGGATTGGACACGATGCCGCCGATCAGAATGATGGCAGAGCCCATAATCGCGAATACCGGGGTGATCGAACCGAAGAAAGAACTGGTGATGATACCTTCTTTTTTCATGCTGATGACTTTCAGATAAAGGATGACATAAGTCATATAACTGAAGACAATCGCGATTTCGCTGACATCTCCGCCACCCAGAATCCCGGATTTTTGGCTCAAATAGTGCAATAACATCCACACAAGGGATACCGCAAAGGCAATTTGTGCGGCTGCCGGGGACAGTTGGCTCTTTGGATCAATCCGTTTTACCTTAGAGCTGTTCGGCAACATGTTTTTTTCTGCCAATGCTTGCGGCAAACGCAGGATACCCATGATTACACCATTAGTTACGCCCAAGATAGCGATCAATACAAAGGAAAGAATGATGCTGCCGCCACGTTCGCCCAGCAAGGAAATGCCGATTGTTGTGGTGGCCTCATCGCCCACCGCCAAGATGTACTCTGAGCCGGCGATGGAGACCAAGCCGCTGAAATAGGTCAAATAGATGGCCAACACTACCAAGGGTCCGATTGTCAAAGCTAAAGGCATAGTCCGTTTGGGGTTCTTTACTTCATGCGTGATGTTTGTTGCGATTGTCCAACCATCGTAGGAGAAGGCCATTGGCGCCAGTGCAGCCAGCCAGCCCCAGCCGACATTTGTGACCGGAACCGCCAATTCAGGAGGAACGATTGGAGCCGGTTCTTTCCAGAAAATGCCGACAATAGCGACAGCAATCAGCGGAATCAGTTTCATGATGGTGGCGAGATTCTGAAAATAGCCGCCCAATCTGAGCGAAAAATAATTCAACAAGAAGAAGAATGCCATGTAGCCCGTCCCGATAAGTGTTTGTGTTTCCAAGGTGTTCGGCAAGCCTAACAACATGCACGTGTAAATGCCGGATACCCAGCTCACGACGACTATGATTGTCGGTAAGTAAACGAATAACTGGAACCAGCCGAACGCGCTCGCTGCTTTATCGGAGATGAACTCCTCGAAATAAGCGACGACGCCGCCGGTTCTTTCGGTCCGGTTAGCTAATTGCGTCAATGTGATGCTTCCGAAAATGATACTGAATGCGCCGATGCAGAAAACCAAAATCCCTAATGCTACGTTTCCTCCGGTCGCTCCCAAAATGTCATCGGCTTTGAAAAAAATCCCTGATCCGACGCAGATGCCGACGATCATGGATACTGCGGTGAATAAGCCGTAATGTTTCTCTTCTTTCATAAATCCTCCCAATAAATGTATTTTTTTCCAAAAAAAAAGACGGACAGATCTTAATGACAGCTGCGTCCGCCAAAATAATCTGTATAAATCCGTCTGTTATTATACCATCAAAATGACGTCCGGCCTATAAAACTTGTAACATCAGTGCGTTAGAGGTTCTACGTGGACATCTGTTTCGAAAACATTGAATGCCGTGCGCATGCGCTCTTCTACCTCTTCAGTGATTTCGTGGCTCCGCAGCACTGTCAGCTCCGCATCCAGCAGAATAGTCACATCAACATAGACATTTGCCCCATAGCTGCGTGCGGCGATGGTCGTCACTTGTTCGACGTCAGGAATGTCGAGGATGGCCTGTCGGTATTCCGCCAAATGGTTCGTTTCGAAACCGTCGGATAGGGAGAAGGCACTCTCGCGGAAAATATCGATCGCGGTCTTGATGATGACGATGCCTACGACGACAGCCATGACACCGTCCAACCAGTACAGTCCGAAAATGGAGCCAAAAATGGCGATTGCTGCCGCAAAGCTGGTCAGGGCATCGCTCAGGTTGTCTTTGGCGGAAGCGGCCAAGCCAATACTGTTGATGCGGTTTGCGAGGCGGTTGTTGTATATGTAGACTCCTATCATGATGAACCCTGCAATCAGGGCGGTAATACCGGATAGCACATCAGGAGTGGTGAACTCTCCACCTGTCAGTTTCGAAAAACTTGAGAACAGTACCTGCAGACCGACCAGAAGCATGATGAAGGAAGTGGAGAGGCTCGCTATCGTTTCCGCTTTCCAGTGGCCATAAGGATGATCTTCGTCAGCTGGACGACGAGCAATCCGTAAGCCGATCATGACTGCAACGGTGGAAATGACGTCCGTGAAATTGTTCAATCCATCGGCACTCAAAGAAGCTGAACCGAAGGCATTTCCGATGAAGAGTTTTGCAAAAGAAAGTGTGACATAGGCAACCATGCTGAGTCGTGCACCCTGTTCCGCCAATTTTAAGTCCATATATCTTTCGTTCATCGTGTCCTGCTCCATTTCCTATGAATTCTCATCTAATCTGTCTGTTTTTGTACACTTTCCAAAATTGGTACAATAGAAGGATTCTACTATATTTCAGTTTGGTTGTCATTAAAAACGATTTAAAAGTAATGACGCCAGCCTGATGAATACTGACGGGATAAGGAATGGGAAGGCAAAGCCACCGGCCAGCCGTTGCCTTTTTGGGGCGGGGAACCTACAATGGAAGAAAATATGAAAATGAGAAGGAGGCTTTTTATGGATCGCCAGAAAGATGCCCTGTATTACACCGGACTTTTAAAAATGAAAAAGGTATCCTCTGAAGAATTGATTGAGGATGCTTTCAAAAAGATAGAGAAAGAAAATCCCCGCTACAATGCCGTCGTGCATACGCGGATGGAAAGAGCGCTGCATGAAGCCAGGACACGAGATTTCGGGAATACCTTATTTGGAGGCGTGCCAATCCTGATCAAAGATCTGGGCCAGGATCTTGCAGGGGAGCCATCGACATCAGGCTCGCGGTTGCTGAGGGATTATGTCGCTCCCCGAACTAGCCATTTTATCGAAGCGGTTGAGAGGGCCGGCTTCATCGTCATCGGCCAGACGAGTACACCCGAATTCGGGTTCAAGAACATCACGGATGCCGTCATCCATGGCCCGGCCAGAAACCCCTTCAATCGGGATCATTCTCCGGGAGGTTCCAGCGGAGGTGCGGCAGCGGCTGTCGCGGCGGATATGGTGGCCATCGCCACCGCCAGTGATGGGGGCGGCTCGATCCGGATCCCGGCCTCTTTCACAGGCTTGGTGGGACTGAAACCGACAAGAGGAAGAACGCCGGTGGGGCCGGGATCTTACCGCGGCTGGCAAGGCGCATCGATCAGCTTTGCCTTGACGAAGACGGTAAGGGATACGGCGATGATGCTGGATGCCTTGCAGACTGTCCAAGCGGCAGCTCCGTTCCAGACGCCTTTGTTTCCCGGGAGCCATTTTCAGGAACAGCAATCCGGTAAGCAGCGCAAATTCCGGATTGCCTATTCATTGGAATCGCCGGTGAAATCCATCGTCAGCGCGGACGCAAAGCGGGCAGTACTCCAAACGGTGGCAGCGCTGGAAAAGTTGGGCTACGAGGTGGAAGAAAAAACGCCCGACATCGATGGCATCCGTTTGATGGAGGCCTACTATGCGATGAATGGAGCCGAAACGGAGGCCATGCTGAGAGGCTTTTCCGCGAAACTGATGCGCCCATTGACAGCCGATGACATGGAATTGGTTTCGTGGTCCCTCTATCAGTACGGCCGGACGATCTCCGGAGGCGACTACTCCTTGGCGTTGGGCCTTTGGGATCAAGCTGCGGCCACAATGGATCAGTTCCATGGAAACTATGATCTACTGCTGCAGCCGACTACGGCAGCGAGCGCTCCTCGGATCGATTATTCTTTCCAAAGCGCAGAACTGAAGGAACGGATGCGCAGCGCGGATCGGCTGTCAGCAGCGGACCGGAAAGAGATTGTCTGGACCATGTTTGAAGAGAGCTTGGGTGTTACCCCATTCACGCAGCAAGCGAATTTAACCGGGCAGCCTGCCATCAGCCTGCCGGTGTACTGCACCGCTGACGGATTGCCTTTGGGTGTGCAGTTTACCGCCCCCAAAGGGAAAGAAGAGTGGTTGTTGGACATCGCGTCGGTACTTGAGATGGCAGGTATTTTCATGTGATTGGAGGCACTCATAAGCACTCCAATCCAATCCTTCAAAAGGTGCTTGACGGACTCTAAAAAAGGACTATAATTAGGTAGTTTTTAAAATAAAAAAGATATATAGGACATTGGAGGAAAAATAGATTGGAAATGCACAAAGAAAAGCATCCGCAGATTCCCCTGAGCATGGCAGCGGTTGTGGTGGCGCTGGGAGTCGTTTATGGGGATATCGGCACCTCGCCGCTCTATGTCATGAAAGCTGTTGTGGCCGGTAACGGTGGACTCGCATCATTGTCAGATTCATTTATTATCGGTGCGTTATCCTTGGTGATCTGGACGGTCACATTGCTGACATCAATCAAATATGTGCTTGTCGCGATGCAGGCCGACAACCATGGCGAAGGCGGTATTTTCTCACTTTATACACTTGTTCACAAACGTGCGAAATGGCTGATCATTCCGGCTATGGTAGGCGGGGCGGCCTTGTTGGCTGATGGTATTTTGACCCCGGCGGTTACGGTCACAACGGCCGTCGAAGGCTTGCGCAGCATCCCATTCTTCGAGGGCTTCCTAGGTGAGGGCCAAGGGAAAATACTGGCGATAACGATGACGATCATATCGGCATTATTCATGATCCAACGCCTCGGCACGAAAACGATAGGGAAAGCTTTTGGGCCCATTATGGCCTTTTGGTTTGCGTTTATCGGCGGATTGGGGCTATGGCAAGTACTCAGTAATCCAAGCGTGTTACTTGCATTCAATCCTATGCGCGGTATCGAACTGCTCCTGAGCGAGCAGAACAATGCCGGCTTTATGATTTTGGGCAGCATTTTCTTGGCTACGACCGGTGCGGAAGCATTGTACTCGGATATGGGGCATGTCGGCAAGAAGAATATCTATGGCAGTTGGCCTTTTGTCAAAGCGTCACTGTTGCTGAATTACTTCGGACAAGGGGCCTGGTTGATGCAGGAAAAATCAAATACAGCCCTTCAGCATATCGAAGACTTCAATCCATTTTTTGAAATGATACCGAGCGGATGGCGGCTTTTTGCGGTTTTATTGAGTACCCTCGCCGCAATCATCGCCTCGCAAGCGCTCATTACCGGGTCCTATACGCTTGTTTCAGAGGCAATCAGTCTGGGTCTGTTGCCGCATCTGAAGATCCAATACCCTTCCCAGACAAAAGGCCAAATGTACGTTCCTTTGGTGAACAATATCCTTTGGTTATCTTGTCTGGGGGTTGTCTTTTACTTCAAGACGTCGATCCGGATGGAAGCAGCTTATGGTTTGGCGATCACCATCACGATGCTGATGACTACGATACTGATGTTTGAGTTTTTGCGCATGAAGAATCTCAATGTCATCGTTTCTCTGCTCATGTTCGTGTTCTTCGGCACATTGGAGACGACCTTCTTTATCTCCAGCGCGACAAAATTCTTCCATGGCGGATATATCGCAATCCTTATGGGATTAATCCTTTTCGCCATCATGTTTGTCTGGCATAAAGGGAATAAAATCGAATCATTACAGCGATTGGAATACCCGATGACGGATTTCATCGGCCAGTTCAAAAAACTGAAGGAAGATAATTCCTTGCCGGTATATGCGAA
Organism: Trichococcus sp.; assembly: GCF_049684335.1. Lineage (GTDB taxonomy): Bacteria > Bacillota > Bacilli > Lactobacillales > Aerococcaceae > Trichococcus. The sequence continues at coordinate 47,096 of NZ_JBAVFV010000035.1, read as the reverse complement.
TAACCTTGTCTTCCTGACGAGCAATCAAAATACAGGCTCGGTTGATCGCGATATTCTTTATTCCATTTTGGACAAGCGGCCGAAGCGAGCCGATGTGTATTGGTTCATTAACGTGGCCGTCACCGACGAGCCGTATACCCAGGAATACAAGGTGGAGAATTACGGCACAGACTTCTGCTTCAAAGTACAGCTTCGTTTGGGTTTCAAGATTGAGCAACGGATCAATGTATACTTGCGTCAGATTATCCAGGAAATGATGGAGGAGGGACGAATCAAACCCCAAAAGCAGACGTACACAATCTATCACGAAAAAGAGATCGGCGACTTCTGTTTTGTTCTGGTCCGCAAGGCCATTTCCCCCGAAAGCGATCTTTCCATCTTCAGTCGCTTCATCTTGAGTTTGAAATATAATATCAAGGCATGGACAGGCTCACCCGCGAGGTGGTTTGGGTTGGAAAATACAAATCTGGTCATTGAACAGGTTCCACTGTTTTTGAAGACAAGGGAAGCAAGCCAGCTTACCCGAGTGGATTAGGTATTAGGGCAAGTGTTGCTTTTTGATAGGTATAACAGATATGCAGGCCGGGACTTATGTTCCGGCCTTTTTTCGTGGTCGTGGCTGTTCTTTCCTGTCCCCAGCGCTGCCGATCTATAGGCAGCGATTCAGCCGCATCATTCACATTTTTTTTTAATATTTTTTTCATTAAAGGTCTCTTTTTTAATTCCCATGCGAGGAAATTGGCCTATCAAGGGGAGATGAAATGCCTTTCAAATGTTATTCTGACAAGGGTTTATGTATATGTAAGAAAATGTTACATGCTATGTTAAGGTAGCGTTGACTTGTATGAGAATTTGGAGTATTCTTGTTGTATTAAATCACTCAATTAATTGTTAGGAAATACAATTAATTGCTGAAAAGAATTACCTTTTTCTCAACAGGCGTTAACTCCTGAAGAAGAAGGATACATCTGTGGTTCACTCAACTCAGAAGCTTCGATGGAGGGGTTGGTATGAAAGAAAAAGAGCTACGACGTTCGATGGCTGTTTTTACCATCGGAACAGTCATGCAGCTGACGGATCTGACAGCAAGACAGATTCGCTATTACGAAGAGCAAGACCTCGTTCATCCTAAGCGGACAGACACCAATCGCCGGATGTTTTCATTGAACGACGTCGATCGGTTGCTGGAAGTCAAAGACTATTTGGCTGAAGGGTTGAACATCACTGCAATCAAGCGGATGTACAGTACCGAAAGGCTGAAGAAGCAGCAAGAAGAGGAGCTTGAAAACAAGCACAAAAACTTGACAGACGAAGATGTCCGTCGCATCCTCTACAAAGAAATTCTTAACGCAAGTGGATTTAACCCTGGGGATTCAAGTAAACCTTGGGGAAGATTATAAAAAAACAAAAAAATACACAAAGCACAGTCAAGGAGAGGGAATACAAATGCCAAAATTTACTAGAGAAGAAATCATCGCATCAGCAAAGAATGATAACGTCCGTTACCTACGCTTAATGTTCACTGACATCTTAGGAACAATCAAAAACGTGGAAGTTCCTATCAGCCAGTTAGAAAAAGTATTAGACAACAAAATGATGTTCGACGGTTCTTCCATCGAAGGTTTCGTGCGTATCGAAGAAAGCGATATGTACTTGTACCCAGATTTTAATACATGGTTAGTATTCCCATGGGGCACTGAACAAGGCAAAGTAGCTCGTTTGATTTGTGATATCTACATGCCTGATGGCACACCATTTGCAGGAGATCCACGTAACAACTTGAAGCGTTCTCTTAAAGAAATGAAAGAATTAGGTTTCACTGAATTCAACTTAGGACCTGAACCTGAATTCTTCCTGTTCAAATTGGATGAAAAAGGTCAACCTACATTGAAATTGAACGATCAAGGTGGATACTTCGACTTGGCTCCTACTGACTTGGGCGAAAACTGCCGTCGTGATATCGTATTGGAATTGGAAGCTTTGGGCTTTGAAATTGAAGCAAGCCACCACGAAGTTGCACCAGGACAACACGAAATCGACTGGAAATACGCAAATGCTGTTGAAGCCTGCGACAACATCCAAACGTTCAAACTGATCGTTAAGACTGTAGCCCGCAAACATGGCTTGCATGCAACATTCATGCCTAAACCAGTGTTCGGAATCAACGGATCCGGAATGCACTTCAACATGTCTTTATTCAACGAAAACGGCAATGCCTTCTTTGACAAAAACGATGAACGTCAATTAAGCGAAACAGCTTACCAATTCATCGCTGGTCTGATCAAACATGCGCGCGGATACACAGCTGTCTGTAACCCGATCGTTAACTCATACAAACGTTTGGTACCTGGCTACGAAGCGCCAGTATACATCGCATGGAGCGGAAAAAACCGTTCACCGCTGATCCGTATCCCAGAATCACGCGGCATGTCCACTCGTGTTGAATTGCGTAGCGTTGACCCAGCTGCTAACCCATACTTGGCTTTAGCTACTTTATTGGCTGCCGGTCTTGATGGCGTGAAGAACAAATTGGAAGCTCCAGCTCCAATCAACCGCAACATCTACCAAATGTCAGCTGAAGACCGTTACGAAAACGGAATTTTGGATTTGCCTACATCGTTGCATGAAGCTCTTGGAGAGTTCTCTAAAGACCAATTGTTGGTTGACGCATTAGGCGACCATATCAGCAACAACTTCATCGAATCAAAAGAAATCGAAGTAATGTCTTACATCCAACAAGTAACAGAGTGGGAAAGAGAACAATACTTGAATATGTACTAAGAGCGAGATGAATCCCGCTCTAGAAATCGAGCACTAAGAGGACTAACACAAAGAGGACGCTTTTTGTCCTTGTGTGGTAGTCAGCTTAGGCACAGATTTCTGGGATTCAGAACGCGTTTACGAAGAGTGTGATGATTCACGCACTTCCCTAAAAGACCGAGACAAATTTGTCTCGGTCTTTTGTTTCGTTCGGGGAAGAAAAACGTGCTGTTGCTGTAAACTTCCGATGAGAAAACGTATAATGGATATATGTAAAGTTCTTAGAGGAGGGATTACGGTGGAAGCAATCGAAATGGAAGGTTTGACCAAACGATACCGCAAGAGCGTGGCATTAGACAATATCCACCTCACAGTGGAGCAAGGCGAACGGTTCGGGTTCATCGGGCCGAATGGGGCCGGGAAGTCGACAACCATCAAGTTGTTGCTTGATTTTATAAAGCCGAGCAAAGGAAATGCCAGAATTTTCGGATTGGATGCTCAGAAAGACTCTGAAAGTCTGAAACGCATCATCGGGTATGTCCCGAGTGATGTACACTACTACAGCAACCTGACTGTGGAAGAGATTTTGCTGATGACGGGAAAATTCCACCATATCCAGAACATAAAGGAAATGATGGCTTATTACGTGGAACGCTTTGCGTTGGAGCCAAAAAAGAAAATGAAGGACCTGTCGCTGGGGAATCGGAAAAAAGTCGCGATCGTGAACAGTCTGATTTTTAATCCGGAACTTTTGATACTTGACGAGCCTACGAATGGGCTGGATCCTTTGATGCAGCACCGTTTGTTTGAGGAGCTGAACTACCACAACAAGGAAGGGGCGACCATCTTCATTTCTACGCATAACCTTCCGGAAGTGGAAGCATTTTGTACGCGTACTGCCTTCATCCGTGAGGGGAAAATCATTTCCGTGGAGGATATGGCATCCGGTTATCAGCCAGGGAAAGTGGTGACGCTGACCGGTTCAGCTATCGGAGCGGAGGATTTCGAATCCAAAGGGTACCGTGTCCTTTCCAGGACAGACCGTGTCGTTTCGTTGTTGTACAAGGACAACGTGAAACAGATTTTGGCAGATATGGCACCTCTGGAATTAGAAGATATCGAAATCCGTAATCAGAATCTGGAGGAAAAATTCATGACCCTATACGGTGGAGGTGAATCCCATGAATAGCATCCGATTGGAGTGGAAACAAGAACGCGGCGGGTTATTCGTATGGCTTTTCTTTATGGTCCTGATTATGGGGATGATGATGGCTATGTTTCCCGTCATGGCGAATCAAGGGATGGAGGATATCTTGACGACTAAGCTCGATGCGATGCCGCCGGAGCTGCTGGAGGCCTTTTCACTCACGAATGGAGCGAGCTTATTGCAGGCTACTGGATTTTTTGCCTATATTTTTCAGTATCTCTTTTTAGCCGCCTGTATTTTTGCAACGATGAAAGGGGCGCAGGCGCTGATCAAGGAAGAGACGAACGGCACAATCGAGTATCTGTATGCCCAACCGATCAGCAGAAAAGCTATTGTCACAAGCAAGTACATCGCTAACTTGGTGTTGCTGATGATCTTTTGGATCGTCCTGTACGGTGCGGCTTTGTTGTTCATCTATCTGTTCAAGGAGGATGGAGCCGATTTTGTGGAAATCATAAAAGATATCACGCTGATTTTCGGCGCGGAGTCGTTGGTATTGTTGTTCTTTTATTCAATCGGCTTCCTTTTCTCGACGTTCATCGCGAGCAGCCGTTCAACAAGTGGAGTCGCGTTATTGCTAGTGTTCGGCACGTATATGATCGGCCTTGTCTCGATGATGGTTGAGGACTATGAATTCCTGCGTGTTTTGTCGCCTATCGAATACGCCCATCCAGCAGCTTTGCTGGAAGAAGGCATTTCCTGGGAGTACATGGTCATCTGCATCATCGGAAGCTTGTTAACATTAGGCTTGAGCTATCTGATCTACAACAAGAAAGATCTGCGGATCCAGGTGTAACATAAGATAATCGTTAAGGAAAAATAATAACTCTGACAAATAAAAAAGCCCGCGATGGGCTTTTTTATTTTGGGTTAACCGAACGTCATGAACATTACTGCGGCGACGATCAGGGCGTAGGATAATTTTTCCAAATTTTTCTTTGTGATCGGATTCAGACCTTTGTCATAGCGTGTCTGATACATGATCCAAACGTTGATTCCGATGCTGATGATACCTAGTATGCTTGCGGTAAGATATTTATTCACGTTTTTCCTCCTGTTGGTTTATGTTTTCTGTTTGGCTATTCTGCGTAGGGCTGATCATGTCGATGTGCGGTATATCATCCTCCAGGTAGATATCCGATACGGGCCGGAATCCGAAAGTCCAATAAAAATCCTGCAGATAGGCTTGCGCCTGTGCATGCACAGGAAGTCCCGGGAAATGCGTCTTTGCATACTCCAGCACGACCTGCATCAATTCTTGGCCGTAGCCATGGGTGCGTTCGCCTTGTGGAACCAGAACGCGTCCGATACGCACGCCCTCCGCTTCCGGGATCAGCCGGGCATAGGCTAATAGTCTATCTTCCGCCTGCTTCCAGAAGTGGATGCTGACCAGGTCGGTGTCATCCACCTCTTGATAGGGGCAATTCTGCTCCACAACGAAAACAGAGACCCGCTCTTTGTAGATAAGGTGCAGTTCCCTCGCCGTCAGTTCTTCAAAAGGTTTGATGACCCACATATACGTTTTCCTCCTCATCAATTGGTGGAGAGCCACCATCATAGTCCTTATTATAGCAAAGCACAGGCAAACAAAAAACCGGGAATACTCCAGTATCAAAACCATCGGACGAATGATACGGTTAGCGTTTTACAACAATCAGTTCACAAGAAAAACTGAACTGATTCGTTCAATCACGTTCTTCTGACTCATGCGTTAAGCTATGAATAGCTTCCTTTGATTTCTCCAAATTTTCAATCGTTGTATCGTAATACTTGGTTGCAAAATCGTAAAATAATAAATCAACAGCATACATTTGTGCTAATAACGAGACAGTGGCGCCACTTCGCAAAGGGGCTTCAGGGCTGTTGGCTGTTTTTAACGAAAGATCTGACAGTTGGCTTAATGGATTGGTCGTGTCTTTGGTTAGTGAAATAGTTTTTATCCCGAGTTTTTTAGCAGTTTTCATTAAGGCGATAACTTCTTGTTTTTCACCGCTATTGGAAACGCCAAAAAAAACTGCATTTTCTTCCATTACCGACATTGATGTCACAAGTAGATGTTGGTCTTGCGAGCAGATAATCGATTTTCCGATCCGGCTGAATTTTTGCTGCAAATCCAAGGCTACTAAATGGGAAGCTCCGACCCCGTAAGCAAAGATTACTTTGCTTTCATGAAACCATTGAGTGACTCGTGCGACACAATCGTTTGTCAAGGTTTGGTTAGTTTCTTCAAAAACATGATAGGTTTGCATTAAAAACTTCTTTTTGATTTGCTCGAGTTTTTCATCCGGTTGAATTTCACTGTACAGTTTTTCTTGGATTCCTTGAGTATCCGCTGATAAGTTTAACTTTAATTGGGTAAATCCTTTTAGACCAATTGAATGACAAAAACGTATGACTGCGGCAGGACTGGAACCGGCTTGCAAAGCTAAACTTGTCGCATTCATTTGGATTACGGCTGTTGGATCAGCTAAGATCGTAGCCGCAATTTTTTTTTCTGATTGGGGTAAATCCACCATTTTTTCTTTGATCCTAAATAAAAGATTGCTCTGCATAAGACCTCTCCTCCCATTTCAGTAAAAAGAAGGACCTCTAAATCAACAGACTTAGAGGTCCTTTTTATTCTTCGACTATTTTATCTTACAACACTTGATTCTTCCAGGTCAACCATCTCAGGATTTGCTGGTTCACTTGAAGGCAATTCTGAAGGTTCCATTGCTTCTTCAGGAACCCCGAATAAAAAGGTTGCTACAAATCCTCCCGCATAAGCTGCTACTAAGCCTAATGCATATCCCCACCACAGGTTGTTCGAAATCAACGGCAATAAAGCTACACCTGACGGACCGATCGCTGTTGCTCCAACTCCGCCAATTGCACCAATCACTGCGCCGCCAATACCGCCACCAATGCAAGCGGTGATGAACGGACGGCCTAAAGGCAACGTTACTGCGTAAATTAGTGGTTCTCCAATTCCTAAAATTCCAACAGGTAATGCCCCTTTGATCATATTCGTCAGCTGTTTATTTTTACGGCACTTTACCCAAAGGGCCAATGCCGCTCCAACCTGACCGGCACCTGCCATTGCCAGGATTGGCAAGAGTAAGGTCATACCTTGCGTCGAAATCATTTCGATATGAATCGGCGTTAATATTTGATGGAGTCCGAACATCACCATTGGCAAGAACGTAGCGCCCAGAACGAATCCTGCAAAAGCGCCGCCCACATTTAAGACCCAAGTGATTGCTCCGACCAAGCTAGAAGAAATAACACCTGCAATCGGCATAATCAAGAAAATCGTCAATATTCCGATTAGCAGCAAAGAGATTGTTGGTGTCACAATGACGTCGATGGAATCAGGAATGAATTTGCGCAACCATTTTTCAACAATGGATAAAAGAAAGACCGCAAAGATAACGCCAATAATTCCGCCTTGTCCTGCAACTAAATTGCCGCCTGTAAATACATTTGGCAAAGGCAGTTCCGGATTCATCCCGGTTAGATAGATGATTCCGGCTACAACCCCGCCGAGTCCTTCTGTCGCGCCAAATACTTTTGCAGCATTGATCCCAACGTAGATGTTTAAATAGGCAAAGAGGCCGCTTTTAATAATATTCAACACAACGACAAGGGTTACCCATGATTCGCCGCTCAAAGAGCCAGCGGTCAGCATATTCTGCATGACAGACGCTATTCCGCCAATAATACCGGCTCCAACGAATGCTGGGATTAATGGAACAAAAATATTAGCGATGGACTTTAATGCTCGTTTAAAAGGAGTGTTGTTCTTGTTTTTCTGATTGGCTTTCGTGATCGCAGCTTTCCTTTCAGCTTCTTCGCGGCCAGACAAAGCCGCGTTGGTTGATGGTTGCATCGGGATGATTTCTCCTAACCGCACACCCGCCATGCCGACCATTTCATTTGCTACTTTATTTACAATTCCAGGGCCTAAGACAACTTGCAAGGTGTCATCTTCAACGATCCCCAGCACACCATCGATTTTTTTTAATCCGTCTAAATTAACGCTTGCGTTGTCTTTGATGTCCATCCGTACCCGTGTCATGCAGTGAATCACTTTATTGACATTTCCCATACCGCCAACTTGCGCATAGATTTCTCTAGCTAAACGTTGTTCTTTTGTTTCAGCCATTTTTGTACCCTCCTAGGTTAATGTTCTTTTACACGATTGTATTACGAATGAACCCTTTTGCAGCAGTTAATTTTTCGCGGGCTTCTGCTTGCGAAGAGTCGGTTAAAATCATGACGATTGCAAGTTTTACTTGATGATCTGCAGCTTCAAACATTCCACTTGCGACTTCATATGAACATTCCGTTGCATCCATGATAATTCGCTTAGCGCGTTCTTCTAGTTTTTTGTTAGACGGCTTTACATCTACCATTAAATTCTGGTAAACTTTTCCGATTCCGACCATGGCGGCTGTCGATAGCATATTTAATACTAATTTCTGGGCTGTTCCTGATTTCAAGCGTGTTGAACCGGTCAAAATCTCTGGTCCGACCTCAACTTCAATAGGAAGTTGAGCAAACGCACTAATTTCAGCCGCCTTATTGCATGAAATCGTAGCCGTCATTGCTCCAACTTTTCCGGCGTATTCCAGTCCGCCAATGACATAAGGTGTCCTTCCGCTAGCCGCAATTCCGATAACAATATCTTTTTTGGTCAGTTCGATCGCTGCCAAATCTTGTGCGCCCAATTCTTTTGAATCTTCAGCGCCTTCTACAGCCAAGGTCATTGCTTTCATTCCGCCAGCAATCAATCCTTGTACCATACTTGGATCGACACTGAAAGTAGGTACACATTCAGCTGCATCCAATACTCCCAATCGTCCGCTCGTTCCAGCGCCCATATAAATTAAACGTCCTTCTTGATTAAAAGATTGTATGATTGCATCGGCTACTTTAGTGATTTGTGGAATCTCAAGTGATACGGCGTTTGCAACAGTTTGATCCTCTTGGTTCATAAGCCGTAATAATTCTTCCGTGGATAATGTATCCAATACCATTGTTTGTTCGTTTCTTGTTTCTGTTGCTAATTTACCTAAATCCATTCTCATAAACCCCTCTTTTTAAGCCTTTATTCAATTGAATCTCGAATTGTTGACCAGCGGCAAACCAATCCAATAATGGAATGTCCTCTGGAATAATCTGAGCAACGACGTTTACTTTCTTATCGGCTGGCAAATGATGAAGCGTTATTTGAATTTCTCCCGCATAGCGTCCATAAAGCTGATTGTCCAAAGTAACGCTTCCCTTTGGACGGGGCTTCTGGCCTTCAGGTTGAACTATTCCAATCTGATTAAAGCGAGCAGCGGCACTGCGCAGCACATCGCGCGCTGGATCCCAACGGTTCTGATGGTTTCCCAAAACGATCTGTGTATAAGCAGATCGTTTTTCGGGTGTCGCGAACAACAGTAGGCGATCTTCATTGAAATAAGCCTCAAATTGAAGTTGGGTTTTATAGTCTATTTCCGGATCACCAATATAAACATCATCCACCAAGCAGTCTTCAAGCAATTCAATCGTTGCTGCCAATGGATGCATATGGCGATGTTTTTCGAGAGTCGGCAAACTTTCAAATAAAGGGCCTCTCAGTGATGCGTTCCCGGGAACAAAAGCCATTACACGAAACTCTAATTGTTTCAACCACCTATTTTTAGCAATCAGAACCGTTTTAGACATCCCTGTTTCTGGTCTAGGATAATAATTATGCCACGCTTCCAAGTTTTGGAAATCAGCCCCAGCAATCCTTAATTCTGAAACATCTGTATTGGTGATCGTGCTGGCATTCAGAGAAATCTTCATTGAATGCGACAAATCAGCGATAACTTGATTTGAAATGCCGTAATCTATTCGTAAACCAGTTATGCCGGTTGAAATTATTGCTGAAGGATCATCAAAAGACAACCCAATTTTGTTTAAAGCTGAGCCTGAAATATCGACCATCAACTCCATCCCTAAATTCTTTGACCAACTCCCCAATGTGGTCAAGCGTTCAAGATACTTTGTGCTGTTGTCTTCCGGAATGTGTAGCGAAGAAAAAATACCCTTAAAACCACTATCTTTCATTGAACGTAGGTAGCTTGTTGTCTCCTTTGCTAAATCCTCTCCAAGAAATACCGAAACGCCTAACATAGAACCACCCCTTTGAAAACGCTTTTCCAACAAATTTATTGTAGCATAATGAAATAATATTTCAAGTCTTGGCTAACAAATGAATGTTACTAAATTTTTATGCGAACGTTTATTAAGGCTCGTAAAGGTTGTTTTTACAAGATTTTTGAGTACTTTTTCTTGGGAAAAATTTTTAAAAAATGTTCCTTATTTTTTTGTTTTTCATAAATATATGATTTTACATAATTTTAATATGTTTTAGTGAAATTAAATTTCAATTCGTTGGGTGAGCGTGTGGACGGTTACTAGTGGTTTGAAAAAAAAGTAGCCACAAACCTCAGCCGTGGTTTGTGGCTACTTTTTATATTTATTATTTATTTTGTCTTTGTTATTCGGTTTAATAATATTTCAGGGCTGCAGGACCTGAATCGCTGTTGCTGATACGGAAGGCATCGGCAACCGGGGAAACGAAGACTTTACCGTCACCGACATGACCCGTGTATAAAGCGCGACGGGCAGCACGGATGACTTCTTCGACAGGCACTTCGCTGATGATCGTTTCGATGCGGACTTTCGGTAAAAGATTGCCCTCAGCCTTCGCACCACGATAGAAGGTTTGTTGGCCTTTTTGGAGCCCGTAACCATGCACGGATGTGACCGTCATGCCGGTTACGCCGATAGCGTTCAATTCCGCTTTCAGACGCTCCAGTTTATCCGGATTGGCAATGATTTCCACTTTGTTCATCGTGAAGCCTGAATCAGCCAATTTGAAGGATCCAATTTTGCTGAGATCTACTTCTTGGACAGCAGGAACTGCAGCAGGTTTGCTGTTGTCCGTCACGTAATCTTCGAATGCGGTCGTTGCGACAAAGTCATGGTAGCTTGAAGTCAAGCCATGCTCAGCGACGTCCATACCGACGATTTCTTCTTCAGCAGTAACGCGGAGACCCATTGTCTTTTGGATGACCTTGAAGACTACGTACATGGAACCGGCTGTGTAGGCTGCTACAGAAGCGACACCCAAAGCTTGGACCCCTAGCATGTTGAACCCGCCGCCGTACAATAATCCGCCATCAGTTGCGAAGACACCGACTAAGAGTGTTCCTAGGGCACCATTCACGCCATGTACACTGAAAGCACCGACAGGATCATCGAACTTTAACTTTTGATCGACGAATTCAACAGCAAGCACAATGGCAAATCCGGCGATGAATCCGATGGCGATAGCGCCGAAAGGAGATACGACGGCACAGCCTGCAGTAATCGCTACGAGACCTGCCAATGAACCGTTCAGCGTCATCGACACATCGGGCTTACCATATTTTTTCCAAGTGAACAAGAGAGTGACCAGAGTAGCTGTGACTGCGGATAAGTTTGTATTCAAGAAGATAGTACCGATCAAGGCAAGGGTTTCGTCACCGGTTGCTGCAACGGTTGAAGCCCCGTTGAATCCGAACCATGCGAACCATAGGATGAATACGCCAAGGGCACCGATCGTTAAATTGTGACCAGGAATGACTTGTGCTTTACCATCTTTATATTTTCCGATACGCGGTCCGACGATAGCAGCACCGACGATAGCAGCGATGCCTCCGACCATATGCACGGCTGTGGATCCAGCGAAGTCTATGAAGCCCATTTGAGCTAACCATCCGCCGCCCCAGATCCAGTGACCTGAGATCGGATAGATAATTAAGGAGATGATGAAAGAGTACACGAGATAAGAGCTGAATTTTGTTCGTTCCGCAACAGCTCCGGATACGATTGTCGCTGCAGTTGCCGCGAATACGTTTTGGAACATGAAGTGTACGGTTCCGGGAATGGTGGAATCAAGTCCATCCATAAATAGGGCAGGCGTTCCGATGATGCCGGCAATATCGTCCCCGAACATGATACTGTATCCGATGAGGAAGAATCCCAACGATCCGAGCACAAAGTCCATAAGATTTTTCATAATGATGTTCGCTGCGTTCTTGGCGCGAGTGAATCCCGTCTCAACCATAGCGAAACCGGCTTGCATAAAGAATACCAATACCGTTCCCACTAAGGTCCATAATGTGTCTACTGATGAAAACATAATAATTCCTCCTCCTGTCGTAGTATAGTCTTAGTGTATAGAAATAATTTTATTGATGCTATATCCTGCTTACGTTCCGTGTTAGAACATATAACAAAGCTATTAAACCAGCGTTCGAAAGCGTTTAAATGTAAATTTGATGAGATTGTTAATCTGTATTCTCATCAAATTGCAGTAATGTTGGATGGTTTTGTATTTCTTTGGTCAATATGATTAAAATAAATCTAACATGGGAGAGTAGGGAATATGACGGATGTCAGAATCACTGACAAGAGCGGAGTCACATCAGCAGGGATATCTGGCGCAAAGTAAAATTCTACAGCAAAAAGCCGTAAGGAAACATGATCCACATGCGTCCCTTACGGCTTTTGGTATTTTTGGTATCTTCTAAAAGTTGATGATCCAGTCCATTTCCGATAATTCAATCAATGGCAGCTCAATCGCTTCCTCTTTTAATGCCTTCTCGAACCCTTCTATGGAAAAAGGGCCTTTTACAGATTCAATTCTTCTATCAATAATAAAATATTCGAATGCTTCATTATGTTCTTTTTCAAGAATGATAAATTCATCGGTCCAATTCAATCGTGTAATATAGCCCTGGATGCTTCCAGTCGGGTAGCGATAAGATGAAGGCAGATGGAAAAGGTTTTGCCAAGAAGCGCACTGTCTCAAAAATAGGCCTTCTCCGACCGGTATTCTAAATTTAGCAATTTTGGATATTTCAGGCAACATTCTATTTTTCCACACTAGCATTTCCCCTCCTTTTATCTGCTCATTCTTTTGACATCCCTACGGCATAAGAACCGAAAAATGGATCCGAAAAAAAGAATGAATCGCTTACATTTGTGACAAGTCATAGTATAACTGCTTTTTTTTACAAAGTACAGTAAATTCTATTGATTTTATGTACTTTATATGTTTTTTAACATTTTTTTTAATATTTAATATCAGGAGCATTGTTCGGGAATCGAAACAGATAATTTGGGTTTATTGGGCTATTGTTTCCGTTCAGCCTATGTATGTGGGAGTCTGCGAAGGAAATAGCAAACAATTCATTTTAGGGGCATTTTCTTATTGACCAAAAGGGAAAAATGTGTCTGCTGGTTCTAGGTGTATTTCAGTTTGAAACACTATATATTGTGGTGGAATTTTTTGTGTGGATGATATATAGTATATAAAGAGAATCGAAGCAGAGTCTACTTTAAGTGGAGGTAACCAACTTGAGAAGCGCGTCCCGCAAGGAAAGCTTGCTCATTTTGTAACGACCTCTTACTTTTTATTAGCTTTTTTTGCGTGTTCGGTTAATTTTTAACTAAGGAGTGGGAAAAAATATGGCTTCATTACCAACGGATTTCTTGAATGAAAGCACGAATCTTCAAGTCGATGACGCAGAGGTGAATATCCAAGTGTTGAAGGCGGATGGACGGGTTGTTCCTTTTCATGCCAAGAAAATATACAAAGCGATCAAGAAAGCGGAGCGTTTCTTGTCTGAACAGAACGAAGCGGCTGCAGATTACGATGTGGATGCTGTCGTGGCATTGGTCGTAGACAAACTGATCGCGTCAGAAACGGAAAGTGTTTCGACCGATGATATCCATGATCAAGTTGAAGCGACGCTTGCCGAAATGGGAAATCTGCCGTTAGCGGAAGCCTACAATACCTACAAATTGACGAAAAAAGTTAAAAAGCTGCAACAACAGGACATCGAATTGCGCATCCAAAGCCTGATGAATGCCGATCAGAGCATCGTCAACGAGAATGCCAACAAGGATAGCCGTGTCTTCAATACGATCCGTGACTTGACGGCAGGGGTTGCCGCGAAAGCGATCGGCTTGAGAATGTTGCCGAAACACGTTTCCAACGCCCACATGAAAGGCGATATCCATTACCACGACTTGGATTACCAGCCGTATTCGCCGATGACGAACTGTGTCCTGATCGATTTCCAGAATATGCTCCGTGAAGGTTTCAAAATCGGCAACGCTGAAGTGGACAGCCCGCGTTCAGTCAACACGGCGACTGCTCAAATGGCGCAGATTTTTGCGAATGTCGCCTCCAGTCAATACGGCGGTTGCAGCGCGGATCGGGTCGACGAAGTGCTGGCACCTTATGCCCGCCTGAACTATGAGAAGCATCTGGCGACGGCTAAGGATTGGGTAGAAGGCGAAGCGAAACAAATCGCTTATGCCGAAGAAAAAACCCGCAAAGACATCTATGATGCTATGCAAAGCCTAGAGTACGAAATCAATACACTCTACACTTCAAACGGACAAACACCATTCACCACACTCGGATTCGGGTTGGGGACGGATTGGTTTGCGCGTGAGATCCAAAAAGCCGTCCTGCAAGTGCGCATCAAAGGCTTGGGCAAAGAAAGACGGACAGCAATCTTCCCGAAACTGATCTTCGCTTTGAAAAAAGGCACGAACTTGGAGTCGCAGGATCCCAACTATGACATCAAGCAACTGGCCATCACTTGCGCCACGAAACGGATGTATCCGGATGTGCTGATGTACGATAAAATCGTTGAATTGACAGGCAGTTTCAAGACACCGATGGGCTGCCGTTCCTTCCTACAAGGATGGAAAGACGAAAACGGAAACGAAGTCAATTCCGGCCGGATGAATCTTGGGGTCGTGACGTTGAACATCCCGAGAATCGCCTTGGAATCGGAGGGGAATCCGGAAGCTTTCTGGAATATCTTCGAAGAACGCTTGGCCATCTGTAAGGATGCACTTGTCTATCGTGTCGAGCGCACCAAAGAAGCGACGCCTACGAACGCACCGATCCTGTATCAGCATGGAGCCTTCGGGAAACGTCTGGGCGAAACAGATAAGGTCGATGAATTATTCAAAAACAAACGTGCGACCGTCTCCTTGGGCTACATCGGATTGTATGAAACGGCGACCGTCTTTTACGGACCGGATTGGGAAACGAATCCGGAAGCAAAAGCCTTCACTTTGGACATCGTCAAGAAGATGAAGGAAAAAACGGATGCTTGGGGCAACCAATACGGTTATCATTTCAGCGTCTACTCGACTCCGAGCGAGAGTTTGACCGATCGCTTCTGCAGCATGGACACAGAGAAATTTGGCATCATCGCTGATATCACGGATAAAGAATATTATACAAACAGTTTCCACTATGATGTCCGCAAGAACCCGAATCCTTTCGAAAAGATTGCCTTTGAAATGGAATATCCGCAATATTGCTCAGGCGGCTTTATCCATTATTGCGAATACCCGAACCTGCAGCAAAATCCGAAAGCACTGGAAACAGTCTGGGATTTCGCCTACGAAAAGGTCGGCTATTTGGGAACGAACACACCGATCGACCATTGTTTGGAGTGCGGTTTTGAAGGGGACTTCAATCCGACCGATCGCGGTTTCCAATGCCCGGAATGCGGCAATACCGATCCGCAGACATGCGATGTCGTAAAACGTACATGCGGGTATCTCGGCAACCCGCAGATCCGTCCGATGGTGCGCGGTCGCCACAAAGAAATTTCGGCACGCGTCAAACATCTGCATGCGGATTGCAAGTCAGAACAGTAATTAAAACAGTTAGGTGATGTGAAGTGAAAAATCCGCAACCGCAAGAATGGTTGGCAGAAACATACAGCAAGGACAAGGTGGCGGACTACAAACCGTTCAACTTTGTCGACGGCGAAGGCGTGCGCTGCAGCATCTATCTGAGCGGCTGCCTGTTCGCCTGCGAAGGCTGCTACAACAAAATTGTCCAAAACTTCGACTATGGGATTGCCTATACTGACGAGTTAGAGGAACAGATCATGGCCGATCTGCGTCAGCCTTATGTGCAAGGCTTGACGCTTTTGGGCGGCGAACCTTTCCTCAACACGAAGGTCGCGCTGCGGCTTGCGCAGCGGATACGGGCAGAGTTCGGCCGAACCAAGGACATCTGGGGCTGGACCGGCTACTACTGGGACGAACTGGCTTCAGAATCCGAGGATAAGCAGGAATTGCTGCGCTTGATGGATGTGCTCGTCGATGGACGCTTCGATCTGTCAAAACGGGATCTGACATTGAAATTTCGCGGCAGCTCCAACCAGACCATCATTGATGTGCAAAAATCGCTTGAAGCCGGAGAAAAGATTCTCTGGGCCAACGGCTACTCATAAATATAAAACAGATAGGGCTGCCTCGAGGCAGCCTTATCTGTTTTTGGTGCGTGCGGGGCTTGAAAAGATGGATATGATTGCGTTATTCATGTTTTTGGTGCGTGCGGGGCTTGAAAAGATGGATATGATCGCGTTATTCATGTTTTTGGTGCGCATGGTGCCTGAAAAGATGGATAACATTCATTTATTCATCTTTTCAGGCCGGTGCGCTTCAGTTCACGTAAAGCTATCAAAAATGCTATACTGATTTTATTGAAACGTTTTCAAAAAAATCGAAATGAAAGCTGGTATGACAATTGAAAAAAATAAACATCGGCAATGCAGGCCTTTTTGCATCAGAAATTTCGCTCGGCATCATGCGCATGAACGCTTTGACGCATGAAGAGGCTACTGCGGTCATCCGCACGGCAGTGGAAAACGGCATCGATTACTTCGATCATGCGGATATTTACGGGAGAGGGACTTCGGAGGAGATTTTCGGAAAAGCCTTCAAGGAACTCGGCATCGCGAGGGACAGCGTGATGCTGCAGACGAAATGCGGGATTGTTCCAGGAGTCATGTTCGATTTCTCCAAAGAACACATCATTTCGTCAGTGGAAGACAGCCTGAAACGCCTGCAGACTGATTATGTGGATGCATTACTGTTGCACCGTCCGGATACGTTGATGGAACCTGAGGAAGTCGCGGAAGCCTTTGATGCGCTGCACAAATCAGGGAAAGTGCGCCACTTCGGCGTCAGTAACCAAAATCCGATGCAAGTGGAATTATTGAAGAAAGTTGTCGTACAACCATTACTGATCAACCAATTGCAGCTCAGCCTGACGCATGCGCCGATGATCGATGCCGGCTTCAACGTGAATATGATGAACAGTCCATCGCTTGTGCATGACGGTTCCGTTCTGGAGTATAGCCGCATCACTGACATGACGATCCAACCTTGGTCGCCATTCCAAGCCGGAAACGGGAAAAAAGGGCTGTTCTTCGACCATCCTGATTATGTGGAGCTGAATGAAAAAATCGAAGCGATGGCGGAAGACAAAGGCGTGTCCCGTGAAGCGATCGCGATCGCTTGGCTGTTGCGTCATCCGGCCAAAATGCAGCCGATCATCGGCAGCATGAATCCTGAGCGCATTGCCGCAATCTGCAAAGCTTCCGATGTGGCGTTGAGCCGCACTGAGTGGTATGCACTCTACATGGCTGCAGGCAAAAAGCTGCCTTAAACAAAGTCAGCATCAGTTAAAGAGAACGAAAAAAAGAACAAGACTCCATTTGGAATCTTGTTCTTTTTCTATTTTATGGTTCGTAAATAATCCTATCAAAGTAGAGACTGCCCGTTTCCTTGTTGGTTCCGAATGAAGTGGTTATTTCTCCGCTGTACAGCATTTCACCAGTCCCGATATCGAATGCTGCAAGCTGTGCAGCCCGATCAGGCTCAATATAAGTCTGTGTCAACACAGCATTATTGCCTGCAATGAGGATTTTCCAATCTGCAGCGGACGTGAATTCCCAATCGTCGGCGTTTTCGAGGACGATTGTTTCCAATACCTTATCCTGCATAAGGTCAAGGGATTGGATGGTCCAGTCGCCACCCGACTGATTCAACTGATAGAAGATGCCGTCCTCGATTGTATACGGCAAGTCCTCTTTTGAAAAATCCTGGGTGTTGGCGAGATCGGTCCATTGCTTCGTATCCCAGTCGTAGCGCTTGAACGCTATTGAGATAACAGGTGGCACATAATCGGTCGCTTCCAAATCGTTTTCTTCGGTCCGGACCATCACGAAGAGGGCTTTTTGATCATCCTGTGTCAAAATCTCTGCCGAAATGCTCTGATGGCCAGCGACACCTTCAGGCATCTCGAAGACAAAGTGCTCTTCCAATGAGCCGCTGGTCGGGTCGTAGATTGCGATATCGCTGCCGAGATAATCGGAGTAGTTACCATAACGACTGTATTCGATAATCACTTTACCGTCCAGCAAAAAAGTGCGGCTGACGGAATAATAAGTCTTTTGCTTTTTTTCCGGATAGGCAAGCAGGTTTTCCGAAACGATTCCGTTCGCTTTATCCAATATCTCCAACGAAAACCCGTCATTTTCTTCCACTACATAATACAACTGGCCTTCCGTCTCTGCATAATTTCCTGAGTAGGAACTCTTGCCGCGCATAAAGGAGCGGTAGTCGGCGCGCCATGCCAGTACAGCGCTGTCTGCGTAATCCTGGAAGAACACATCCTGCCGTTGTGTTTCGGAAGGGTGCAACCCTGAACGGTCCAAACTGAATGTTGTCGCCTCCCACTGAGTGCTGGCTGTTCCGTAATAGGTCAAACCTTCCAATAATGCATCGTCACCGGAAATCGTCCGGATGTCCATTTTCAGCGGCTCATCCTTTGCAAAAAGCGGTTGGGCATAAAACCCCCCCAGAACGACAAGCAGGAGGAAGCTCAGCAATAAAATCGTTTGTTTTCTCATTTTGTCCTCCTTCTATACGCTGATGCGTTTTTCAAGCAACCGATAATTGGCCCATGTCCCGGACAGGAAGAGAACCAAGCTCACGGAAATCATCACCCAATATTTTTCTTCCGCATACAGGCTCGTTGTGATGCCCGTACGCAAGAAGAGAACTATCGCGGCAATAAGGCCGACCGCAAGAATGCCCGCGAAGAGAACGCCTTTCCACCGTCCGCTCAAGTGCATCAGGATGAACGTGTATCCTAAAGTGAGCGCTGTATAGCCAATAGTATAGTAGAGCAGATAATTGGAAAATAGACTTGGTAAAGCCAATGATAATGGAGAAGCGCTAGTCGATGCCATCTGCAAAGGAATATCCAGATAGATATCCGCCGGAATAAGTCCGGAAAAGACTAGCTCCTCCAGATACAAAAGCCCGATTTGCCAAACTTGCAGTCCCGTAATCAGGAGCCAAATGGTCGCGAATTTTGCGGCATACACAGCGAAACGGTTGCCCGGCAGGCTGAGCAAGCGTAAAGAGAAGCGATTTTTTCCAGTCCAATCCTGATACCAGATGAATACGGAATAGAAGAGCAGCGCAAAGACGGCCGTCATGATCGAAAAAACAAAGAATGAATTGCTTGTCACGGCTGCGGTTGTGACGTTCCCAAAGTCCTGCAAATATTGTTCGGACATTACAGCGTAGCCCTGTTGCCTATAGTTTTCATACCCATCCTTCCAGAAATGGTATTCATGGAAGACCGCATAAGCCTGTAAAACCGTCACAAAGGCCAAGAGGAAGCCATAGAATCGTTTCGCCCGATTCCATTCGAATATCCATAGTTCCATAAATTTTTTCATGGCTGATACACCTCCCGCATCACATCAATGATCGCTTTTCCTTCGGTTTGTCGGAGGTCTTCTGCATAAAAGTCTTTGACGACGCGACCGTTACGCAGCATGACGATCCGATCCAGCAGCATTTCGACCTCATCCATATGGTGTGTGGCGATGAGGACGCCCTTGTTCTTCACAAATTTGCTGGTGAAGACCTCCAGAATATCCTCCCGGGCAAAGACATCTATACCGGAAAATGGCTCATCCATCAAATAGTACTCTGCGTCCAAGGAAAGCCCCAGCAAGAAATTCACCTTTGCGCTATTCCCTTTAGATAGATTTTTCAGCTGCATATCCGGTTCCAAACGGAAGAACGAGAGCAATTCATCCGCTTTGGCGGCATTCCAATTCGTGTAGTAGGTATTCATAAACTGCATCGATTCCGCAATCGTCATCCAACGGGGCATCGTCAGCGAGTCAGGGATATAAGAGATTCTCTCGTACAGTTGTTGTTGGATGTCCTCCCCGTCGATCGTGATCGAACCGTTATTGCGCGGAACCAGGCCCATGACGCAATTCATGAGAGTTGTTTTTCCGGTACCGTTCATTCCCGTCAGGCAAGTCACCTCGTTTTTTTTGATGGTAAAACTGACATCTTCCAAAATTGCTCGTTTTCCATATTTTTTTTCCAAATTATTGATTTCAATCATTGGGGTTCACCTCCTTCAAGCGCGTTTTGATCAAGTTCAGGACCGCCTCATCTTCCAGTCCGATTGTCCGTACCGTTTCGATGAACGCCTGCAAGGCATCTTCCAGTGTCTCTTGCCTTAATGTCTGGATCTTCGATTGACTGTCCGTTATTTTGCTGAGAGAATTTCCATCTGTATAGATCAAACCAAGCCCCTCCATTTCCTTATAGGCACGCTGTACGGTATTCGGATTCACTTTCAATTGTGTAGCCAGTTCCCTCCGCGATGGTATTTCTTGTCCCGGTTGGAAATCGCCGCTGACGATTTTCTGTTTATGCATTTCGATAATCTGTTCATAGACCGGACTTCTTTTGTCAAAAATCACTTTTCCCACCTGCCTTTTCCGATCGAGTGTATTAATCGATTAATACACTTGGGGTAAAAAATATATGTATAAGTGTATTATATGGATAGTACACAAGTAAGTCAACCGGCAACCTGAAGATAGGATGTTGGTTGACTTACTGATGGGATTTTTTGTCAAAATGAGGAATCTGCCGTCTCAGCGACACTCTCCGCTGAATCGAAATCAGGCACGGACTTCAATTTTTGCGCTTGATTGTAAAGGTCGAACTCGCCGGTCAGTTCCGTCGTGGCGGTCGTCTTCTGATCCGGATGAATGGCTGTGGAGCGGTAATGGAAATCGGTCAGGTAGAAGCTTTTGGCATCCAAATGGATAGCGATCTCGTAATCGGTATCTTCCGTTGGCAGGGTCTGGAACAGGTAGTTGATCTCTTTGTTCATTGCATCATCGCTGCCGGAAAATTTCAGCAAGTACTCATCCCCATCCAGTTCAAGGGTGCCGTATTCTTCAATGATTTGGCTCAGTTCGATAAACGTCTCCAGCGGATAAACCTGCAGACTGGCCAATGGGACATCGGGGGTGGCATAGGAGGTCCAGTCGGCATCATCGGTCCGGATGTAACCCACTTCAGGCGTCACATAGAACTCGGATTTTGTTGCGGGATAGTTGCTGTTTTTGTCTATCCGCTTTCCGTAACCGGATTTCTCTTCCGGGAACAGCGTCGCGTCGGCGGTTGTGTACTGCTCGTTCACCGCTGTAGCTCCATTCAGGTCCTCTTTAGCGGTCGTTGTGGTCAACGCGACGAACTGGTGGTAGCTATCGAGGTCGGCGGAACGGTTGATCAAGTTCTGCATGACTTCTTCCCCCGGCAGAGCGGTCCCGCAGGCGGAAAGCAGGAAAAGCGGAAGGAGCAGCAGCGTGGAGAATATTGTCTTTTTCAAGGGTGGTGCCTCCAAATCTATAGTAAAAGTATGGGATTATCTAGGTTGTTGGGGACTTGCCACGATGCAGGCAATCTTTTCTCATTGTACAAGAGAATCTGTGATTGCGAAAGGGCGGAATTTCATGTGGGAAGCTAGCTGCGGATAAAAACGCGGGTTTGCTATAGCAACGAGACCATTCTATAATGAGAGCAACAGCTTTAAGTGGAATAAGACCGAGGTGATAAAAATGGATGAGGATTTTTTTAAAGAAGAAATTTACTATAGAGACCTTTATTACACAACCAAAGGAAAAGAGGAGTGTGCTCCCAATCATAGTTTCGGACCAACTGTCCGGGAATATTTTTTGATCCATATCATTATGAAGGGTAAGGGCTACTTCGAGATTGGCAATAGCCGGTTCAACCTGAAAGAAGGCCAATTCTTCATCATCTATCCGAACGTGATGACCTATTACCAAGCTGATGAAGAGGATCCTTGGGAATATTACTGGATAGGCATGCAAGGCGAGCAGTTGGAGGCCTTGCTGGAGGCCATCGGATTCCGGGTTTCGCATCCTGTGGGGAATGTGAAAAATTTCGGCCAAGTAAAAGAGATGATGCAGGAAATCATGGCGGCCAATCCATTCGATATCTTGTCGCGGCTGCGGTTGCAAGGGCAGTTGTACCTTCTGTTAAGCCTGTTGGGGCACGATCTGAACGGCACCGAAATCAAACAGATCGAGAAAATCAACAAAGGCGTCGAATATACAAAAAGGGCGCTTGAAATCATTAAAGACAGGTATCGGGATATAGATTTTCAGATCGGTGATATCAGTCGGGAACTGTCTTTGAACGATTCCTACTTGACTTCGGTTTTCCATAAAACGACAAACCGGACGCCTCATGAATATTTGATCGAGTTCCGTGTTTTCAAAAGCCGTGAATATCTGGAAACGACGGATCTCAGCATTGCCGAAATCGCCGAGAAGGTCGGCTACAAAAATCCTTTGAGCTTCACGCGCATCTTCAAAAGCAAGATGGAGATGTCTCCGAGGGCTTATGTAAAGAAAGTCAAAACGAAATAGTATAGCAAGGTAAGGCTGATAACAAAGGTCGGGCCGCTTGGCACCGCTGTAAATCCGGTTCCGGGCAGGTCCGGCCTTTTTGCTTTAATAGCATGATCTTGGGGCCATATACGCTGATGAATTTAAAATCAACAAAAATGCATGTTTTTGTATGGTTGAATATCTATCAGAGGCCTCTTATATTTGGTATTATAAGGACATCAAAACAAGTAAACGTTTACAAGGTGGTTGTTTTTGAATAGCTCATGCGCAATTTTTCTAGGGTCTAAAAGTTCCTTTGTTTTCAACTATACAATTTTATAGATTAAAGAAAAGGTGGAGAAGAGATGTTAAAGAATTGGAAGAAAGTATCATTAGCTGCAGTGTTATTATCAGGACTTGTTTTAGGGGCGTGCGGAAACGGTTCCGACGGCGGAAAAGATTCGGGTGATGTGACCATCACTTACGGCATTTGGGACAAAATCCAACAACCGGGCATGGAAGCGATAGCGGAAGCTTTCGAAGCGGAAAACCCGGGTATAGATGTAAAGGTTGAAGTAACACCTTGGGATCAATATTGGACGAAATTGGAAGCGGGCGCAAAAGGCGAAAGCATGCCGGATGTATTCTGGATGCACTCCAACGAAATCGCGAAATACGCGACTGGCGGCGTTTTGATGGATTTGTCTGAAACCTACGCAAACAGTGAAGTGACTTCTTTGGATCATTTCCCGAAAGAATTGGTCGAATTGTATTCTGCTGACGATGCGCTTTACGGTATCCCGAAAGATTACGACACAATCGCACTATGGTACAACAAAACGCTGTTCGATGCTGCGGGCGTTGCTTATCCGGATGAAACTTGGACATGGGACACGATGTTGGCGGCCGCTCAAACGTTGACCGACCCTGACAACGGCGTATACGGCATCCTGGCTCCCTTGAACAGACAGGAAGGCTACCATAACTTCATCTTCCAGAACGGCGGTTACGTATTGTCCGATGACAAGACCCAATCCGGTTTCCGTCTGGACGAAACGATCGATGCTGTGCAATGGTATGCGGATCTGAGCGTAAAATATGGCGTGTCACCGACACAAAGTCAATTTGCTGAGAACACAAACTTATCCTTCTTCCAATCAGGACGCGGCGCAATGGGCTTCTTCGGCTCATGGATGACTGGGGAAATGGCCAACAATGACTATACGGCTGCCAATGCCGATGTAGCGCCATTACCAAAAGGTAAACAAGCAGCAACAATATTCAATGGCTTGGCGAACTCTGTTGCAGCTTCAACCGACAATGAAGAAGCGGCTCTGAAATTCGTTGAATTCCTGGGAACAGAGGAAGCGATGCGTCTGCAAGGCGAGAACGGCGCGGCAATTCCGGCGTATGAAGGAACTGAAGAGACATTCGTAAATGCCTACAGCCAATTCAATATGCAAGTCTATGTGGATCAAATGGAAAATGCCTACATCAAGCCTTACTCAGCAGAAACAGCTCGTTGGGAAGATGTTGAAAACAATGCTTTGATGCCAGTATTTGACGGTAAAGCTACTGTTAAAGAAGTCGCTGCAGATATCGTCGCGGGTGTTGAAAAAGTTTTAGCGAACGAAAAATAAAAAATAGAAGGCCACTTATGGGGACTATCCCTATAAGTGGCTTTCAAATATATAGAGGTGAATGTGATGAAATCGGATGTAACAATCCCTAAAGAAAAAACGGTAAGAACAGTGACACCTAAGGAACGCAAAAGGAAAATGGCGATGTGGGGCTGGTTTTTTATCGCTCCAACATTAATCGGGCTTTTGATCCTGAACGTCATCCCATTGTTCCAGTCGCTGTATATGAGCTTCCAGAGCGTGAGTACGTTCGGCACCTCAACCTTTGTCGGGCTGGACAACTACCTGCAGATGCTGAAAGATCCTGAATTTTGGCAATCATTGAAAAATACCTTCTTCTACGCCGCCATCCAAGTACCCATCACAATGATCCTGTCGCTGTTCTTTGCGGTACTGATGAACACGAAGATAAAAGCGGTCGGACTGTACAGAACAATCTTCTTCTTGCCGATGATCGCCGCCCCGGCTGCCGTGGCCATGGTTTGGCGCTGGCTGTTCAATTCGGAATACGGCTTGCTGAATGCGGTGCTGGATAAACTCGGTTATTCCGGAAACATCTTATGGATCACCGATCCTGAAGTGGCAATCTGGTCGATCATCATCGTCGGAATCTGGACAAATGTCGGCTACAACATGATTCTACTGTTGGCAGGTTTGAAGGAAATACCGAAAGAATATTATGAAGCGGCTGTCGTTGATGGCGCCGGACCGCTGAAGCAATTCTTCTCAATCACACTGCCTTTGCTTTCGCCACAACTTTTCTTTGTTTCCGTAACGAGCGTCATCAGTGCCTTGCAGGTATTCGACGTCATCTTCATGATGTTCGACCGCACGAATCTGGCGCTGAAGAGTACGCAGTCGCTCGTGTACATGTTCTTCAATGAATCATTTGTACTCAATGATAAAGGCTACGGCTCGGCTGTTGCCATCTCATTGGTTCTTATCATCATGGCGATCACCGGCATTCAGCTGTTGGCGCAGAAAAAATGGGTCACCTACGATTAGGAGTGAATAAATATGAAGATAAAAATGAATAAAACGACCGCATTGATCCACATCGTGCTGATCATCGGCTCCTTGCTGATGGTCGTGCCGTTCTTGTGGATGGTCCTGACCTCAGGCAAAACAATCAGCGAATCCACACAAATACCGCCGCAAATTTTCCCGGAAGTGTTTCAAATCGAGAACTATCGGGCGGTATGGGATTCCTTGCCATTCGTCAGTTTCTATATCAATACAGGGTTGATGATCGCCCTCAGGGTATTGACATCGACGCTCTTCAGCGCCATGGCGGCCTTTGCAGTTGCGAAACTGTCCTTCCCAGGAAAGAACCTGTTTTTCGCCATCGTGCTGACACAGATGATGATCCCTTCGCAGATCTATCTGACACCGCAATATTTGTTGGTCCAAAATCTGGGACTTTTGAACACAATCTCCGCTTTGGTCATCCCAGGCATCGTCTCCGCTTTCGGAACTTTCCTGTTGCGCCAATTTTTCATAAAATTGCCTAATGAACTGATGGAAGCCGCAACGATTGATGGTGCGACGACCTGGCAAGTATTCTACCGCATCTATATGCCGTTGGCGCGTTCCGGCTTGGTGGCTTTGGGTATCTTCACATCACTGTTCGCTTTCAAGGATTTGATGTGGCCGCTCGTCGTCAACATGTCCCAGGACAAAATGACGCTGTCGGCTGGATTGGCCAGCCTACAAGGGCAATTCACAACCAATTATCCGCAACTGATGGCCGGATCGGTCATCGCGATCATCCCGATGATCATCCTTTACATCATATTCCAAAAACAATTCATCGAAGGCATCGCCACAACCGGTGGAAAATAAACAGAAAAGCAGAACGTAACTTAACGATATTTGAGAATGAGGTAACTGATAATGAAGATAAAAAATGAAGCGATGCTGATCACCTATCCGGACAGTCTGGGCAATAACCTGAAAGATCTGGAGCATGTGCTGGACACCCATCTGAAAGGGGTAGTCGGCGGCGTGCACATCCTGCCGTTCTTCCCATCATCCGGCGACCGCGGCTTTTCGCCGATGGACTACACGAAAGTGGATGAGCGGTTCGGCGGCTGGGATGACATCAAACGCATCAGCGAAAAATTCTACATGATGTATGAGTTCATGCTGAACCACATTTCCGCGCAATCTCCCTATTATTTGGATTTCCTGGAGAAAAAAGAGGCGTCCCCTTACAAGGACTACTTCATCCGCTACAACGACTATTGGCCGGAGAACCGGCCGACTGATGCGGACATCGACCTGATCTATAAACGCAAACCCAAAGCGCCTTACGTGGATGCTCATTTCAAGGACGGCACGACGGAGAAAGTCTGGTGCACGTTCTCGGAAGAACAGATCGATTTGAACGTGAAGACCGAAGCAACGCGCCAGTTCATCAAGGATACCTTGAGTTTCCTGGCGGACAAAGGGGCTTCGATCATCCGCTTGGACGCGTTCGCTTACGCCATCAAGGAATTGGATACGAACTGCTTCTTCGTGGAACCAGAAATCTGGGAGATGCTGGAATACGCAGTGGAAATCCTGAAGCCTTATGATGTGACGGTCCTTCCCGAAATCCATGAGCACTACACAATCCAGCAGAAAATCGCGGAAAAAGGCTTTCCGGTCTATGATTTTGCTCTGCCGATGCTCGTGCTGCATGCCCTTTACAGCGGCAAAGCCGATAAGCTGCTGCATTGGCTGGACATCTGCCCGCGCGACCAGTTCACGACCTTGGACACGCATGATGGCATCGGTGTCGTCGATGTGAAGGATCTGATGACCCAAGCAGAAGTGGACTTCACAGTGGAATCCCTCTATGAAAAAGGTGCCAACCTGAAACGGATTTACAGCTCGGAAGCCTACAACAATCTGGATATCTACCAGATCAACTGCACGTACTATTCGGCTTTGGGAAACAACGATGCCGCCTATCTGTTGGCGCGGGCAATCCAGTGCTTCACTCCTGGGATTCCCCAGATTTATTACGTAGGCTTGCTTGCTGGCGAAAACGATCTGGAGTTGCTGGAGAACAGCAAGGAAGGCCGCAACATCAATAGGCACTACTATGGACTAGATGAAATCGCGCAAGAAATCGAGCGTCCGGTCGTAAAAGACCTCTTCCGCTTGCTGGCTTTCCGCAACACGGCTAAAGCTTTCGATGGAGATTTGGAGATAACCAATATTAACGAAGGTGCCTTCACCTTGACGTGGTCCACTGCCGAAGAGGCAGCTAGCTTGACGGTTGACTTGCCAACAAACACATTCTCCATCCTTCACCGGACTGAAGCAGGGGAAAAACAAATATTTTAGAAAAATGAGTGGATTTAAGGAGTGATGACTGTGACGATAACATTTGATGAAACAAAAAAATATTTTCATTTGCAGAACGAATCAGTGAGTTATGTGATTGCATTAGAAGAAGAGAAATATGTGTCCCATCAGTATTGGGGGAAACGGATCAACAGTTTTTCGCAAGTGGCTGATTACCCGCGCCAAGACAATGCTTTTGCGCCCAATCCGTTCGAGGTGCCTGGCCGTGAGTTTTCGCTGGCGACCTTGCCGCAGGAATTTCCGGGCAACGGCAGCGGCGATTTCCGCGAATCGGCATTCGAATGCCTGTATCCCGATCAAACAACCGTCAGCCTGTTGACCTATAAGAGCCATGAAATCGTGACAGGCAAACAGCCGTTGCAAGGGTTACCACAGACTTACGAAACAAAGGAAGAACCAGCGGAAACATTGCTGCTGACCTTAGAAGATAACGTCACAAAAGTGGAGGTCGTTTTGAGCTATACGTTGTTCCGGGACTATCCAGTGCTGACACGCTCGGCCAGCTTCCACAACAATGGTTCCGAAGCTATCCACCTGAACAAAGCGTTGAGCATGTCCATCGATTTCCCGGATGCTGATTTTGATATGATCCAGTTGCCGGGTGCTTGGGGAAGGGAACGCCAAATCGTGCGTACACCGCTTGTTCGCGGCATCCATACCCTGGACAGCAAGCGTGGCACTACCAGTCACGCCTATCAACCATTTGTAGCGTTGGCGGAAAAAACGGCGACGGAAGATCAAGGCGCCGTCTATGGTTTCCATTTTGTCTATAGCGGCGAATTCAGAGCTAATATCGAAGTGGATACCTATGCACAAACCCGCATTCAGATGGGCATCAATCCTACCCACTTCCAATGGCATTTGCCTGTCGGAGAGGCGTTCCAGACACCGGAAGTCGTATTGGTATACAGCGAAAACGGCCTGAATGGCTTGTCGCAGACGCTGCATCCTTTCTACCAGAAGCATCTGATCCGCGGCCAGCACCAATTTGCGGAGCGTCCGGTCCTGATCAACAACTGGGAAGGCACCTACTTCGATTTCACGGCCGAAAAGATTGAGGCGATGGCCGATGAAGCATCCACTTTGGGGATCGAACTGTTCGTGCTGGACGATGGTTGGTTCGGCAAACGTGACGATGATTACTCTTCGCTGGGTGATTGGCATGTCCACACCGCGAAATTGCCGTCCGGCTTGAAGCAGCTCGCGGAGAACATCAAGGCGAAAGGTATGCTGTTCGGGCTTTGGTTCGAACCGGAAATGATCTCCGAGGACAGCGATCTCTATCGTGCCCATCCAGATTGGTGCATCCATACGCCCGGAAGAGAAAAGTCACTTAGCCGTAGCCAGTATGTGATTGATTTCAGTCGCAAAGAAGTACGAGACAATATCTTGGCGCAGATGATGGAAATTTTGGATGAAGTACCAATCGACTACATCAAATGGGACTACAACCGCAACATGACCGAAATCGGTACGGCGGCTCCAGGCGCATTGCCGGGGGAAGTGCTGCACAAGTACATGCTGGGCCTTTATGAAGTGATGGAGGCGCTAGTGACGAAATATCCGCATATCCTCTTCGAAAGCTGCTCAGGCGGCGGCGGGCGCTTCGACCCGGGTATCCTCTACTATATGCCGCAGACTTGGACCAGTGACAACACCGATGCGGTGGCGAGACTGGAAATCCAATACGGCACTAGCCTCGTCATGCCGATTTCGAGCATGGGTTCGCACGTCTCAGCTATCCCGAATCATCAGACGCATCGGATGGCTTCGATGAAGATGCGCGGTGATGTGGCGATGGCCGGTAACTTGGGCTACGAACTGGACGTGACGACGCTGTCCGAAGCCGAGAAACAGGAGATGAAGGAGCAGATCAGCTTCTACAAGGAGCACCGCGGACTCGTCCAATACGGTGTCTTCCACCGCATCCTCAGTCCCTTCGAAACGCAGAACGAGGCCGCTTGGATCTTCGTGAGTCCGGAACAGGACGAGGCACTCTATTTCTACTACCGGGTTCTCGACCGGGCCAACCTGAAGAAGAAAAAAGTGATGTTCAAAGGCTTGAATGCCGCTAAATTCTACACTGTCAGCGGGTATGAAGGGGTAATCGGCGGAGATGAGCTGATGAACCGTGGACTCTACCTGAAGGATGCCCTGCAAGGGGATTACCAAAGTGTCTGTTTGGTGCTGAAGGAAACACAATCTGTTTAAAATGCAAAAAAGTAGGGGGCTATCTCGTTTTCGAGACAGCCCCCTGCTTTTTTGTCAGTCCAAGTATTCTTTTTCAAACACCTTCGTGCTGCGCACGGTGTCGAATTGGCGGACTAAGCCTTCGATCTCTTCGCGGGAATCCCGGAATTTAGGCGGCAAGGCCAAACGTTCACCCAATGTTTCGTAAGGCTCTTCATCATCGATGAACCCCGGGCCGTCCGTCGCAAACTCCAAGAGGATGCCTTGAGCAATACTGGCGTAAAGCGATTCGAAGTAGAAGCGGTCGACATAGCCGGAGATCGGGAAACGGTACGAACCCATATGCTCGATCCATTCTTCCAATTCTTTGCGGTCCTTCACGCGGAAGGCCATGTGGTGGACGCTGCCGAACCCTTGCTGTGCTTGACCCAGCGAAGCGTTATGCTCCACAATCATGCGGCCACCATTGCCGCCTTCACCTACTTCAAAGAGATGCACATCGCCTTCGGAAGAGACCGCTCGGAATCCCAATACGGACTCCAATACTTGCTTATAGAAATTGAAATCAGCAATCCGGACGAAAATCGGGCCCAAACCGCGGATGCCGTACTCATTCGGAACAGGGCCTTTTTGCCACGGGATTCCGGGAGCCACGCCGGTATCCGACTCATCGGAAACCAACTGATAAAGCTGCTCGTCAAAATCCTGGAAGTCGATCACGCGGCGGCCGAACTGTTCATAGATGCCGGAATGCGTGATGGTATATTTGTCGAAGCGTTTCACCCAGTATGCCAATGCTTCATCCGAAGGGACACGCAGACCGGTTTTGAAGATTTCATTTGTCCCTCTGACGGCTTTCGGGATGCCCGGGAAATCGAAGAAAGTGATATCCGTACCGGCGCTGCCGCGGTCATCGGCGAAGAAAAGGTGATAGGTCTGGATGTCATCCTGATTGACGGTTTTTTTGACCAAGCGCATACCGAGGATGTTGGTGAAGAAGTCATAGTTCTTTTCGGCGCTGCTGGTGATGGCGGTGACGTGGTGGATTCCTCTTAATGTGTTCATGGATCGGTTCCTCATTTCGTTATGTATTCTATTTCGTATATTCCTAATTCGAGATATATAGCCAAAAAAAGAAATCAGCAGTTCAGCTAACTTAATGTCAGTATACCGGGGTCCGATTCAAGATGCAAGCATTTTGCCCCGCCAAGAAGAAAGCGGAGCTCGGGAGGCGTCCCAAAAGGTAAATGTAAGAGAAGCGTGTATAATGAGAAGAGCGAAAAGTATTTTGTAGACTACAACAAATCTAGAATGGATGAGAGGCAGTGGTCGAATGGCAGAGAACGGATTGATGATGCAATATTTTGAATGGTATCTGGACGATGATGGCCAATTATGGAATCGCCTGAAAGAGGATGCAAAGCATCTGAAGGAACTGGGCGTTACGGCTGTCTGGACTCCCCCGGCCTACAAAGCGACAGGGACGAATGACGTCGGTTATGGCGTCTATGACCTCTATGACTTGGGTGAATTCGACCAAAAAGGGGCCGTCCGTACAAAATACGGAACCAAAGAAGAGTATTTGGCTGCAATCGAAGCGCTGCATGCGGAAGGGATCGCAGTCTATGCTGACGTTGTCCTGAACCACAAAGCCGGCGCGGACGAAACGGAACGCTTCCTTGCCTATGAAGTGGATCCGGATAATCGTCAAGAGAAGCAGACAAAAGCATATGACATCGAAGGCTGGACGAAATTCACGTTCCCCGGCCGCGGCGATAAATATTCTGACTTCAAATGGAGCTGGGAACATTTCACCGGAACGGACTTCAATAATGAGAACGGCAAAAAAGCTATTTACATGTTCAAAGGTCTCGATAAAGGTTGGGCGGAAGACGAAAGTGTGGATAGTGAGCATGGGAATTATGATTATTTGATGTATACGGATATCGACTACAGCCATCCAGCGGTAGTGGAGGAAATCAAGAAATGGGCGGACTGGTACATCAAGGAAACCGGCGTTGACGGCTTCCGTTTGGATGCCATCAAGCACATCAATGACCACTTCGTGCAGGATTTCGTGCAGACGATCCGCGCACAGCACGGCGATGATTTTTATGTGGTCGGGGAGTATTGGAAGTATAAATACGGGGCGATCAAGGAATACTTGGAAGCAACAGATTTCACCTTTGATCTTTTCGATGTCGCACTGCATCAGAACTTCCATGTCGCTTCCCAGCAGGGCAAGGACTATGATTTGCGGAACCTTTTCAATCAGACGCTGGTCGCCAAAAACCCTACCCATGCGGTTACGTTCGTCGATAACCACGATTCGCAACCAAATCAAGCCTTGCAGTCCTATGTCGAGCCTTGGTTCACACCGTTGGCATACGGCATAACGCTTTTGCGTGAACAAGGTTTCCCTTGCTTGTTCTACGGGGACTACTACGGCATTAAAGGGCCGAATCCGGTTGACGGCCAACAAGCCTCCTTGGATAAACTGCTCTATCTCCGCTCCAACCACGCCTACGGTGAACAACGTGATTACTTCGATCACGGCAATTGCGTCGGCTGGACGCGTCTGGGCAATGAAGAGCATCCGTATGGTTTGGCTACGGTCATTTCCAACAGCGATGAAGGGTTCAAGGATATGTATGTCGGCGAACAGTATGCCGGACAGACTTTCGCGGATTATACGGGCAACCGTGAGGAAAAAGTTGAAATCGGCAAGGACGGCAATGGCCGTTTCCCGGTCAATGCCGGTTCGATTTCGGTCTGGGTCAAGGATGCCATCACTCCGGAGCAAGCCTTCGATAAGTCCGTGGTGGAAGGGTAGAGTCTTTCAGAACAACAGCAACATCTCATAAAAAGTGGCTGCATGGAATTGAATTTATGCTGAAATAACCCGTCAAACGCGGTTCGGCGGGGAAAAACAGTTCAAATCACAGTCATAAAACCCGCCAAAACTCCCTTGGCGGGGAAAAACGCCCGCGGACAAGACGATATTCCCCGCCAAAACTGTTTTGACGGGGAAATCCACACGAACGCGAACCCGGATCAGACAAACATACCACCAAAATCCATAAGAAAAAGGCTGTCCTCAAAAATGAGCGACAGCCTTTTTCTATGGGGGAGGGTAGAACTGGTAAGTGTATTTCAGGTGATGCCGCCATCCTCTGGTTAAGGGATGGTGATCACATCTTGGGATTGCTTGTCGAAGAAGTGGGACTTGTTCATGTTGAAGGCCAAATCAATGACCTCACCTGGCGAATGGAAATCGCGCGCGTCCACACGGGAAATGAATTCTGTTGCGCCGACTTTACTGTAAAGCATGGTTTCAGCACCCAATAATTCGGATACGACCACTTCCGCTTTGACAGCCCAAGTCGGGTTGGTATCAAGAACAATCTGCTCGCTTTGGATATCTTCCGGACGAATACCGAAAATCAATTCTTTGCCGTTGTAGCCTTTTTCTTCCAAGACTCTGCGTTTTCCGGCCGGCAAGGTCAATTTAAGCCCTTCGCCGTTCGTGATGATGCCATCCTGCAAAGTTACGTTGAAGAAGTTCATGGCAGGCGATCCGATGAATCCAGCTACGAAAACGTTAACTGGTGTATCGTAAACTTCTTTCGGGCTGCCGATCTGTTGCACAAAGCCATCTTTCATGATGACGATACGATCCGCCATGGTCATCGCTTCGGTTTGGTCATGGGTTACGTAGATGGTCGTCGTGTTCAGGCGACGGTGTAATTTTGCGATTTCAGCACGCATGGCCACACGTAATTTTGCGTCCAAGTTGGATAACGGCTCATCCATCAGGAAGACTTTTGCGTCACGCACGATTGCGCGGCCCAAGGCGACACGCTGTCTTTGCCCACCGGATAGAGCTGCCGGTTTGCGGTCTAAATATTCCGTCAAGCCCAGGATGTCGGCTGCATTATCAACACGCTTCTTGATTTCGTCTTTGCTGTACTTTCTCAGTTTCAGACCGAAAGCCATATTGTCGAATACGGTCATATGCGGATAGAGTGCATAGTTCTGGAAAACCATCGCGATATCGCGGTCTTTCGGTGCCACATCGTTCATTACGGTATCGCCGATGATCAATTCGCCTTCCGAAATATCTTCCAGGCCTGCAATCATACGCAACGTTGTTGACTTTCCGCAACCGGAAGGACCGACAAAGACGATGAATTCGCGATCTTGGATATGCAAGTTGAAATCTGTTACGGAATAATTTGGGGAATTGTCATATTTTTTATGGATGCTGTTTAATTGGATCTCTACCATTTATTTGTACCTGCCTTTTGAATTTTTTTGGTTTTCTTTTATGTCCTTATCTTATTTGAAAGCGGATTCCATAACCACGGGAAACTGCCCAAAAAAGGTGCTGGTTTTTTGGGCATTATGCCGAAGGCGCTTTCTTAGCGCGGAAAGCTTTTAGAAAAATCTCAGGAATTGGTCATGAAAAAGTCTCAATTCATTGCTATAGTGTATATAGCGCTCGCCCCGATGGCAGTAGGAAAAGGCAAGCACACAACTAAACCGTGAAAAACAGCGGTTGTTTTGGTAAAATGGTTCTTTGATGCAGGAGAGATCGATACAGCGATACTAGAGAGAAAAGGGAGTTTTGATCCATGAATAAAAGAGGGTTTGAAGTCATCAACAGTTATACCGATAAAAACATCCAATTGCCCAAGCGTGCAACGAAACACGCAGCGGGATACGATTTTGAAGCAGCCGAAGAAATCGTCTTGCCGGCGATCTGGAAGACGGTCGTGCAAAGCGCAGGATCGCATCTTACGGAAATTTTCAACAGCGACAAAGATGAGGCACTCGAAAAAAAAGAACAGCTTTTGCGGCCGCTTTTGGTGCCTACCGGGATCAAAGCCTACATGCAGGAAGACGAATACTTGCAATTGACGAACCGTTCCAGCAATCCGCTGAAAAATTTCATCGTGCTACCGAACGGTGTGGGCATTGTGGATGCGGATTATTACAATAACGAGGGCAACGAAGGGCATATCTACTTCCAGTTCCTGAATTTCGGCTTGCGCGACAAAGTCATCCGCAAGGGCGACCGCATCGGCCAAGGTATCTTCCTGCAGTTCCTGAAAGCCGACCAAGATGAAGCAGAAGGATCGGAACGCACAGGCGGTTTCGGCTCGTCAGGACAGGCCTAAAAAGAAAAGCCAAATCGGCGTGTATTTGCGGATTGTTATACGTAGAGTAGGCTTTTTGTGATAAAATAAGATAAGTTGGTTCATACTTGAAGGAGAGATTCATTTGGCAAAAAAAAATGCAGTGAAATACGTTTGTCAGGCTTGCGGATACGAGTCGCCAAAATGGCTGGGACGCTGCCCGAACTGCGACACTTGGAACCAAATGGAGGAAGAACGGGAAGCGACGAAAGCAGTGAAGCAACAGCAGCGTTCCAATTTCAGCGGGAACGTACCTGAAGCGATTGCCATCCAGGACATCAAGACCGAGAATCTGCCGCGCGTCAAGACGCAGATGGAAGAAGTTAACCACGTGCTGGGCGGCGGCATCGTACCCGGTTCGCTGATTCTCATCGGCGGCGATCCCGGCATCGGCAAGTCCACTTTACTGCTGCAGGTTTCGGCGCAGATCAACCAAGGTGGTCACCGCGTTCTGTACATCTCTGGAGAAGAAAGTGCGAGTCAAATCAAATTGCGGGCGGAACGGCTAGGGGTGAAGGGCACCGACTTCTACATCTACCCGGAAACGGATATCGACGCAATCCGCACCACAATCGAGCGGATCAAGCCGGAATTCGTCATCGTGGACTCGATCCAGACGATGATCCATCCGGACATCACGAGCACGGCCGGCAGCGTAACGCAAGTGCGCGAATGCACCGCCGAATTCATGCGGATTGCAAAGAGCAACGACATCGCGATCTTCATCGTCGGACACGTGACAAAGGAAGGCGCCATCGCCGGACCGCGGATGCTGGAGCATATGGTGGATACGGTGCTGTATTTCGAAGGCGATCGTCATCATGCTTTCCGGATCCTGCGCGCCGTCAAAAACCGTTTCGGATCGACCGACGAGATCGGCGTTTTCGAAATGATCGAAGGCGGTCTGCGCGAGGTGCGGAATCCTTCCGAGCTGTTCCTTGAAGAGCGGCTTGCCGGAGCTTCCGGATCGGCAGTCGTTGCCTCACTTGAGGGCACGCGCCCGATTTTGGCCGAGATCCAATGTCTGATTACGCCGACTGTCTTCGGGAATGCCCGCCGGACTGCGAGCGGCTTGGACTACAACCGGGTTTCGCTGATCATGGCCGTGCTGGAAAAACGGGCGGGCTTGCTGCTGCAGAACCAGGATGCCTACTTCAAATCGACAGGCGGCGTGAAGCTGGATGAGCCGGCCATCGACTTGGCTGTGGCGGTCAGCATCGCTTCAAGCTACTGGGACAGCGAAACTTCCGCGACAGAGTGCTTTATCGGAGAAATCGGCCTGACCGGTGAAATCCGCCGGGTGAGCCGGATCGAGCAACGCGTCAATGAAGCCCAAAAGTTGGGCTTCACAAAAGTGTATCTGCCTAAGAATAATATGGCTGGCTGGAAGCATCCAGACGGGATCCAGATCATTCCTGTCGCAACGCTTCAAGAAACGCTGCGCAAAGTATTTCCGAATAAAAATTGATGACAGAAGGAAAGAGAGGAAAGCCTTTGAAACGGAAAATCATTACGGCCGTCTTCCTGATGGTGGGCGGTAGCGCTGGCATTACAGCACTGCCTTACCTGTGGGAATTAGCGGGCATACAAAATAATCTCTTCAATAATGTTTTTGTTAATTTTGGGGTTGGAGCACTTATATTTTATTTATTGTCATTTTTATTGATGAAATTGATTTTGGACGTCATGCAAAAGATAGAGAATTATTTCAGCACCTTATCGGTGAGCTACATGCTGTTCGGTTCGATCGGAACAATCATCGGGCTAGTGTTGGCTTGGCTAATCGGCATCCCATTGACATCACTGAGGATTCCGGTCATCAACGATGTGCTGCCGGCTATCCTGTCCTTGATCCTGGCCTATCTGGGCTTCCGCGTGGGGACTACCCGGATCGAAGAATTCCGTAAACTGTTCGCAGCGAAACCGAAAAAGCAGGAAGAAACACAGATGCTTGACCGCAAAGCGGATGATACTTTCCGCAAATACAAAATTTTGGATACGAGCGTCATCATCGACGGGCGCATCTACGACATCGCCAAAACCGGTTTTCTGGAAGGCGTCATCGTCATCCCGAACTTCGTGTTGCGCGAACTGCAGTATATTGCGGATTCCTCGGACAGCCTGAAACGTGTCAGGGGCAGACGGGGATTGGATATCCTGAACAAACTCCAAAAAGAAGAGGATATCGTCGTGGAAAGCTACGAAGGTGAATTCGAAGAGATTCCTGAAGTTGACAGCAAGCTGATCCGTTTGGCGAAACTAATCGACGGCATTGTCATCACGAACGACTATAACTTGAACAAAGTCTGCGAGTTCCAGAATGTTCCGGTATTGAACATCAATGCCTTGGCTAATGCCGTGAAGCCGGTCGTCATACCCGGTGAATATATGGTCGTCACCGTCATCAAAGTCGGGACGGAACGCAATCAAGGGGTGGCCTATCTGGATGACGGCACGATGATCGTCGTCGAAGAGGGACAGCATTACATGAATGAGACAATCGAAGTCGTCGTCACAAGCGCCTTACAGACAGCTGCCGGCCGCATGATCTTCGCGAAGCCTGCGCACTCACAAAAAGGCATCAAATAGAAAATCCAGCACGATACAACCAGCTCCACAGAAAAGGGGATACTTCATATGACAAAGAAAATCCGCGTACGTTATGCACCAAGCCCAACCGGTAACCTGCATATCGGAAACGCCCGTACCGCATTGTTCAACTATCTGTTTGCCCGCCATAACGACGGTGAATTCATCATCCGTACTGAAGATACGGACCAAAAACGCAACCTTGAACACGGCGAAGAAAGCCAACTGCAAAACTTGGCATGGTTAGGGATGGATTGGGATGAAGGCCCGGACAAACCAGGCAAATTCGGACCGTACCGTCAATCCGAAAGACAGCATATCTACGATCCATTGGTCGATCAACTGCTTCTTTCCAACCGCGCCTACAAGTGCTACTGCAACGAGGAAGAATTGGAAACGGAACGCGAACAACAAAGAGCACGCGGCGAAATGCCTCATTACGGCGGCAAATGCGCAAATTTGACGCCTTCCCAACAAGCTGAAAAAGAAGCACAAGGCATCACGCCGGTCATCCGGTTCCGTGTGCCGATCGAAAACACCTACACATTTGACGACATCGTCAAAGGACCGATCACATTCGAAGCCAGCAGCGTCGGCGGAGACTACATCATCCGCAAACGTGACGGTTTCCCGACCTATAATTTTGCGGTTGCCGTGGACGATCACATGATGGCGATCACCCATGTCCTGCGCGGGGATGACCACATCGCCAATACACCGAAACAAATGATGATCTATGAAGCCTTCGATTGGAAAATACCTACTTTCGGACACATGACGTTGATCATTAACAGTGAAACCGGCAAAAAATTGAGCAAACGCGATGAAACGATCCTTCAGTTCATCGAACAATACAAAGACTTGGGCTACCTGCCGGAAGCGATGTTCAACTTCATCACGCTGTTGGGCTGGTCACCGGTCGGAGAAGACGAAATCTTCTCGAAAGACGATCTGATCAAGATGTTCGATCCGGAACGTCTGAGCAAATCGCCTGCCGCCTTCGACCAAAAGAAACTGGAATGGATCAACAACCAGTACATGAAGAGCGCCGACTTGGATGAAGTCGTGGCTTTGGCCGCGCCCCACTTGGTGGCTGCCGGCAAATTGCCGAAAAACCCTACTGAAGCCGACAGCGAATATGCGAAAAAGCTGATCAGTCTGTACCATGAGCAAATGAGCTATGCCGCTGAGATTGTTGCCCTATCGGAAATGTTCTTCGCGGATGAACTCAATCTGGACGCAGAAGCGCAAGAAATTCTGGCTGCTGAAACGGCGCCGACTGTACTTGCCGCATTCAAAGAACAATTGGTTGCCATCGAACCGTTCGAAGAAGCCGAAATTCTGGGTGCTATCAAAGCAGTCCAAAAGGAAACCAAAATCAAAGGCAAGAACCTTTACATGGCCATCCGTGTCGCCGTCAGCGGCCAAATGCACGGGCCTGAAATCGGCAAGACCATCGAAGTGCTGGGCAGAGAGAAGAGCTTGGCTCACTTGAACAGCGTATTGGATAAAATGTAGGACCGATAAAAAAGTCTAGCAAAAATGAGCTTATTCTATATAATAGATGGATAATCCAAAAAGGGGCCTGGAATGACTTGAATAGATTACGCGAAACGATTCAAACCATAAAAGATCATGACCCGGCTGCAAGGAGTACGTTGGAAGTCGTTCTGACGTACCCGGGGTTACACGCCATCCTTGTATATGATATCGCTCATTTTTTTTATAAGCAGAAATGGTACACCTTCAGTCGGGTGATTTCGCATCTCGGGCGTTTCTTGACCGGAATCGAGATCCATCCGGGAGCGACGATCGGTCGCCGTCTGTTCATCGACCACGGCATGGGGATCGTCATTGGGGAAACAGCCGAAGTCGGCGATGATGTTATGATCTACCATGGCGTGACGTTGGGCGGCACCGGGAAAGACACCGGCAAGCGCCATCCCACCATCGGGAATAACGTGCTGTTATCCGCCCATGTGCAAGTATTGGGGCCAATCAAAATCGGCGACAATGCCAAAATCGGGGCATCAGCTGTCGTCGTCAGCGAAATTCCGCCTGATGTCACAGCAGTCGGTATACCGGCAAAAATCGTCCGTTACCATAAGCATAAAGAAGACAAAACAATTGAATGATTAGCAAACGAAAAAGGGCGTCAGCCCTTTTTTCGAAGCTGGAAAGGAGTGCGCAATGTTAAAAATCTACAATACCTTGACGCGCGAAAAAGAAGAGTTCCAACCGATCCAAAAGAATAAGGTGGGCATGTATGTCTGCGGTCCGACCGTCTACAACTACATCCACATCGGCAACGCGCGCAGCACCGTGGCCTTCGATACCGTCCGCCGCTACTTGGAATACCGCGGCTATGACGTGAATTTCGTCTCCAACTTCACCGACGTGGATGACAAAATCATCCGCGCCGCAAAAGAGCTGGGCATTTCCGCAAAAGAAGTCGCCGAAAAGTTCATCGCAGCCTTCTATGAAGACACCGCGGCGCTGCATGTTGAAAAAGCGACGCTGAATCCGCGCGTGATGGAAAACATTCCGGAAATCATTGCCTTCATCGGCGAACTGATTGAAAAAGACTATGCCTATGCGGCTGACGGGGACGTCTATTACCGCACCGGCAAGTTCAAGGATTACGGCAAACTGAGCGATCAATCGATCAAGGACCTGATCGTCGGCGCCAGCGAACGCTTGGACGCGGAAGAGAACATCAAGAAAGAAGATCAACTCGATTTTGCGCTTTGGAAAGAAGCGAAGCCGGATGAAGTCTCCTGGGAATCGCCGTGGGGTCCGGGACGCCCGGGCTGGCACATCGAATGCTCCGTGATGGCGACCAAATATTTGGGCGACACCATCGATATTCATGGCGGCGGCCATGACCTGACTTTCCCGCATCACGAGAACGAAATCGCGCAGAGCGAGGCCAAAACCGGCAAAACTTTCGCGAACTACTGGATGCACAACGGCTTCGTCACAATTGGCGAAGACGCTGAAAAGATGAGCAAGTCGCTCGGAAACTTCGTGACGGTGCATGATATCCTGAAGGAAGTCGATCCGCAGGTGTTGCGTTTCTTCCTCGGAACAGCGCATTACCGCCGTCCTGTCAAGTACAGCGACAAAGCCATCGAAGAAGCCAAAATCAACCTGGATAAGGTCAAAATCGCCTATCAGAACGCCCACTATCGCCTGCAGGATGCCGTTGCGGCACTGCCGGACGATGCAGAAAAACAGGCTTTGTTCCAGAATCTGCAGGAACAGTTCGTTACCGAAATGGATGACGATTTCCAGGCGGACAACGCCATGACAATTGTTTACCAGTTCGCGAAGGAATTGAACATCTACGCAGAAGGCGAAGCTGTTTCCGAAGCGGTCATCACTAAAGCACTTGCTTTGTACAAAGCGATGGTCGGCGTCTTCGGCGTCGTGCTGGAGGAAGAAGCGTTGTTGGATGATGACATCCAAACGCTGATCGATGAACGGACACAAGCCCGAATAGACAAAAATTTCGCCCGCAGTGATGAAATCCGCGATTACCTGAAAGATCAGGGCATCATCCTGGATGACACTTCGCAGGGCACCAGATGGAGAAGAGCATAGTGACAGAACACAATTGGAGCTTATTGAACGGTCTTGCCTTGGCATATGTCGGCGATGCCGCTTATGAGACCTATATCAGAACACATTTATTAGAAAAAGGGCACACCAAACCCAACCAACTCCACCGTCGTGCGACTTTTTTCGTTTCGGCTAAAGCCCAAGCGAAGCTGATGCACGCGATGCTTGCCAAAGATGGCTTCCTGAGTGTGGAAGAAATGGACATGTATCGTCGCGGCCGCAACAGCAAGAGCCATACGATTGCCAAAAATGCGGACGTAACAACCTACCGCATCGCGACCGGTTTCGAGTCGTTGATGGGCTATCTGCATCTTTCCGGGCAAGAGGCACGGCTTGAAGAGTTGATCCGTTGGTGTATCCAAGAAGTCGAGGGAAATAATTATGAAAAATAAACCGAACCGCGCGTTCAAAGACACCCGCAATGCACCGAAAAAGGGCAGACCGGAACCAAAACGACGCGATGAAGCAGAAAAAGAAATACCCGAAAACGAAGACTTCGTGATGGGACGCCACCCGGTACTGGAATTGCTGCGCTCCGATCGCGACGTCAACAAACTGTTCATCCAGGATGGACTGGGCGGAGAAAAATTGGGCGACATCATCAAGTTGGCGAAGGACCGCAAGATCCAGATCCAAGCGGTGCCGAAGTCCAAACTGGACATGTTGTCCGACAATGCCGTCCATCAGGGCATCATCGCCGCTACGGCCGCTTTCCAGTATGCCGTGCTCGATGATTTGTTCGAAGCGGCTGCCGCCAAGAACGAAGATCCGTTCTTCATCATCCTCGATGGTGTCGAGGATCCACATAACCTGGGTTCTGTGCTGCGTACCGCGGATGCCTGCGGCGCACACGGAGTCATCATTCCGAAGCGCCGCGCAGTCGGCTTGACGGCGACCGTCGCCAAAGCATCGACAGGCGCAATCGAGCATGTGCCTGTCGTGCGCGTCACGAATCTGCATCGCACTGTTGAAGAACTGAAGGAACGCGGTGTCTGGATCTACGCTACCGATATGTCCGGTCAGGATTACCGCCAGTGGGACACGACTTTGCCGTTGGCGATGATCATCGGCAACGAAGGCAAAGGCATTTCCCGCCTGTTGAAGGAATCCGCAGACGGCCTGCTGACCATCCCGATGGTCGGCCATGTCCAAAGCCTAAACGCCGGCGTCGCAGCCGGACTGATGATGTACGAAGTTTTCCGTAAACGCCACATTTGATCTGCAGCGTCTGCGTACGAGAAGAAGCGAGGTGAAGGCCATGTTGAAGAAAGAAATTTTGATAGTGGACGGCTACAACATGATCGGCGCCTGGCCGGAACTGGTGAAGCTGAAGAACCAGGACCTCATCGAAGAGGCCAGGGATCAACTGCTGCAGGCGCTGTCCGATTATCAAAGCTATGAAGGGAATGAAGTCTGGTGCGTCTTCGACGCCCAGTTCGTTCCCGGCATCACGAAAGAATACTCCAAATACCGAGTGAAGGTCATCTTCACCGCACAGGGTGAGACCGCCGACACCTACATCGAAGGCGTCGTCAAAAAACTGCGCAATGTGCTGACGGAAGTCTACGTCGCCACTAGCGATTTGGCCGAACAGCAGCTCGTCTTCTCGA
The DNA here is from genome assembly GCF_049684335.1 of Trichococcus sp. Lineage (GTDB taxonomy): Bacteria > Bacillota > Bacilli > Lactobacillales > Aerococcaceae > Trichococcus. The sequence continues at coordinate 4,283 of NZ_JBAVFV010000035.1, read as the reverse complement.
AAGGCGCCCAGCGCATCTCCGCCAACGAACTCTACAAGGACATCAAGCGCTCCAAAAAAGCCTTGGAGGGCGAAAGCCGCCGCTTCCGCGACCAACGCCAGCGCGGCACCTGGACGGATGAACAGCTGGCGACATTGAAGGATATTTACAAGGATATGCTGGATTAGTTTATAAATGAAAAATACAGCCCCAAAAGATTTCGGCTCTCTGTACAGAAATCTTTTGGGGCTGTATTTTCTTTGTTTTGGAAAATTGAACATATATTTGCTTTTGACTTGCTGTGGAAGATGAAGCTGTTGTTTCCTCTCAAGATGAATTAGTTGAGTGGTTAGCCGGGCAGTAGAAAATGATCTACCGTCACGACATTCATTTGTAAAACATAAAAAAATTTCTGTCACAGCTTGTTTTCATTTATCCAAAAAGAAAAAGAGGTGAGATTTCTCGCCTCTTTTTACTGAGTTTGTACACTTCATTCAAATTAATAGGATTTTCCGATATAACCTGCTAAGTTTTCAATTGTTTGCGCAGCATGGTGGTCAGCGTAAACGGTTGTATCTGTGTTGATTGCAGCAATTTTTGCCATATCCTCTGCGTTCAGTTCGAAATCAAAAATGTCGAAGTTTTGGCGCACATGTGCTGGATTTGCAGATTTGGAAAGTGAAACGACACCACTTTGCAATTGCCACCGCAGCATGACTTGTGCAGTTGTTTTAGCGTATTTTTTGCCGAAATATTCATCCCTTCAGGAACCAAGTCTTCTGAATTGCCTGATAGTCCGGATCATGGATTCATCCTGAAAAAGTACATGGTCAATTTCTCTCGAAATTAAAAAGCGTTGATAAATTCGTACTTAAAAGCACTTGATAAAGCTCTACAACTCGTGTGGAATAATAATTATTTATGTAATAATTTGGCATAATATCGTGTTGCCTTAACAGCACTATGCCAACCATGTAATCGTTCTTGGCGTTCTTTAATAATCATATTAGGTTTAAATTGTTCGTTAGCAGATACTAAAACAGCAAGTTCGTTTTGATTACGCCAATAATCAACTGCTAAACCAGCAAGATAAGCGGCCCCTAGTCCAGTGGTCTCTAATCGTTCGATACGCTCAACTGTTTTTCTGATAATATCTGCTTGAAATTGTATTAATAGATTATTTTGTGCAGCTCCGCCATCAACGTAAAGGATGTCTATTACAATACCAGTATCTGATTCCATTAATTCAATAATATCATAGACTTGATAGGCAAGGGATTCCAAAGTTGCTCGAATCAATTCTCGTCGGCTTGTGGATTCATTGATTCCCAGAATAGATCCTCGTGCGCTTGAATCCCAATATGGAGCACCTATTCCTCGAAAGGAAGGGACAACGTAAACTCCGGAATTAGTTTCAGCTTCAAGTGCAAAAATTTCTGAATCCTCTATTGATTCAAATAAATTTAATCCCTCTTTCAACCATTCAATTGCACTACCTGAAATAAGAGCAGATCCTTCAAGTGCATAAGTTATTTGATTGTCAATCGAATATCCAATTGTGGTGAGTAACCTGTGTTTAGACATTTTCGGTTCAGAGCCGGTATTCATGACAATAAAAGTTCCTTGACCATAAGTGCTTTTTACTTGGCCAGGATGAAAGGCTAATTGACCGAATAACGCTGCTTGCTGATTTCCCGCAACGCCAGCAATTGGAATGTTCACTCCATCAAAAATATCTGAATCGGTCAGTCCATAAACATAAGAGCTTGGATAAGTTTCCGGCAACATATTTTTTGGAATATTAAATAGATTTAGTAAGTAATCATCCCATTCCAAGGTGTGAATATTAAATAACATCGTCCGTGATGCATTTGTGTGATCGGTGCAGTGTAATTTACCATTTGTCAGTTTCCAAATAAGCCAACTATCCACTGTTCCAAAAGCTAACTCCCCACGTTCTGCTCTCTCTTGTAAGCCTGGTTTATGATTGAGGATCCAGCGAATTTTACTAGCAGAGAAATAGGGACTAAATACTAATCCAGTTTTCTCATGTATGTAATCTTCAACGTCATCTTTTTTTAATTCGTTAATAATAGCTAGTGATTGATTGGAACTCCAGACAATTGCATTGTAAATTGGTTGCCCGGTCTGCCGATCCCATACAATAGATGTTTCGCGTTGATTTGTAATTCCAAGCGCTTTAATTTGATGGAATGATATACAAGACCCCTCCATAACTTTATGAATCACATTACAGACTGATTGCCAAATCACATTCGGATCTTGTTCCACCCAGCCAGATTGTGGAACAAGTTGTTCAAATTTTTGAGATGCAGTGCCAATATAATTTCCTTGGCGATCAACAATAATTGCACGAGTTGTTGTTGTTCCTTGATCAATCGCTAAGATATATTCTTGCATAAACAATCACTTCCTTCTAATCAGTGTATAGTCAATATTTTTTTATTTATGTTGTAAGTTAGATACATAATAACAAAGCAATTTAAGGCTGAATTCTATAGCCAATCACTTGAATAAGCAATTTGTAATATTTTTCGCTATTCAGCTCGCAGCCTCCGAGAACCCAGCGATATAGCATTTCTGACAATCCATAAGCATAAAAGTCAGTTGTTGTCACAATAATAGCTGGGTTGTTATTAGAAATAACGTGTATTCGAAAATAGTCATTCACGACTTTTTGAACAATTTGCCTAATATAATATGCAAAATAATCCTTAAATGAATCGAACTTCATGTTTGAAAAAACCTTCTTATAATAATTACTGTTTTCTTCAAGATAATTCAATAGATAGAGTAATCCTTCTTGCCACTTTTCCCAAACCGTAAGTGATTGAATTAATTTAGAGGTTTCATATGAAAAAATCCAAGTAATTAAATCGTACTTGTCATCAAAATGATCATAAAAAGTCTGACGGCGGAAATCTGTCTGGTCCATTATATCTGTAATTGATATTTTATCAATATCCTTTTCACGTGCGAGATATTTGAAGGAATAAGCAATGATTTCTTTCGTTGCGTTTTGTTGGTTCATGCTGTGTGACCCCTTCGAAAACGTATTAACTATCATATTTTATTATTTTTCATTATACATCATCCTTAAAACAATTGAATCGGACAAAGGACGTTGTTTGTCTGTTGAGTGGATAACGCTTACTTGGTAAACTGAGCGTAGTTTCAAGGAAGGGAATTATCTGAATAATGTAAGGGGTTACTTTGGCAGATAATTCAATGAGTTATTGTATTTCGAAAAAAATAAAAAAATTAGGAGGAATAAAAATGAGAAAAGCGTTTATTTGTCCAACTAAATATGTCCAAGGTGAAAATGAATTATTGAATTTAGGCTATTTTGTCCAAACATTTGGGAAAAAGGCATTGCTAATTGCCAATAAAGACGATGTGGATCGCGTACGTGAAAAACTTGATAAAACGGCAGAAAAATTTGGTATCGAATTTGTGGAAACTAACTTTCACGGTGAGGCTTCCCGTGTGGAGGCTTCTCGTTTGCAAGAGCTAGCTAAACAAGAGTCTTGTGACTGTATTATTGGTCTTGGTGGTGGCAAAGCTATCGACACTTCTAAGGTAGTCGCTGAAGGAAAAAACTTGATTATTGTTCCTACAATTGTTGCCACTGATGCTCCAACCAGCCACTCTGCTGTATTATACACTGAAGATGGCGAGTTTGATGACTACGCATATTTTATGCAAAGCCCATCCGTTGTATTAATCGATACAACTGTAATTGCCAATGCACCCACTCGGTTTTTGGTTTCGGGTATGGGAGATGCATTATCGACTTATTTTGAAGCTCGGGCAACAACTCGTGCTTTTGCTAATGTCAATGCTGGATTACCTTGTGGAGCTCGTGAAGGATTGTGTCCACCAGCTAAAAGTACTAAGACTGCTTTAGCAATGGCAAAACTCTGTTATGAAACACTCTTAGAAGATGGGGTCAAAGCGAAAGAGTCCAGCGATCAAAATGTTGTAACTCCAGCTTTGGAAAATATTATTGAAGCAAACATCTTATTGTCAGGACTCGGTTTTGAAAGTGGTGGCTTGGCAGCAATCCATGCGATTCATGATGGCTTAACTATTTTACATGACGCCCATGGTGCTACTCATGGTGAAAAGGTTGCTTTTGGTGTAATCTGCCAATTGATTCTTGAAAACGCTCCCTCGGAAGAGTTGTACGAAGTACTAGACTTCTCTTTATCGATTGGATTACCAGTTTGTCTAGAGGATATCGGCGTTAAGAGCATCACTGATGAGCAATTAACTGAAGTAGC
>NZ_JBAVFV010000034.1:0-35376 GCF_049684335.1 Trichococcus sp. | reverse complement strand
GAATAAGGCGGGGCCGTAAATCGTAGCTGATTTACGGCCCCGCCTTTTGTCTGGCCCAAAGACAAATACTGCCGGGGCTATCAGACGACTGAATTAAAAGAAATCAACCCGATGGACATAATAACGTTTATTCCCGGGTTCAAGCGATTGGATGGCTGTTTTCCGTTCCAGTTCCCCGTCCGAATCCGACCGGTCAGCAAGTCCGCACCAAGGTTCCAAACAAACATAAGTGGCGTCTTCCTGAGGCTTCGTCCAGATGCCCAAGTATTCGAAATCCTCATAGGACATCGTGACCCCATGCTCACTTTTATCGGAAGCCAGCGTCACGGTTGTCGGTTCCGGCGTTTTGAAAATGATGGCATCATTCAGGAAGAGGTCCCTTTGCAATTGGAATTTGTTCTGTTCCACTTCAACCGTTTTGTCGGCTGCGAGATAAGGCCCATCCAGTAACAAGCGTTGGCGGGATGTTTCCGGAGTCATTTTGATGTAGTAATCCTCGAATGTTTCACCTTCCGTCAACGGTACATTAAAACCTGGGTGTCCACCGATCGAGAAATACATCTTGTTTGCATCAAGGTTTTTCACTTTATAGCTGATCGACAATTGACTCTCGAACAATTGATAAGTCACCTGCAATTCAAACAAAAATGGATAAACATCTTTGAAATCACCATTCGGCGCGAGAATGAACGTAATGCTATCAGACAGACGCTCATGCACCGAAAATTTCGAGTCGCGGGCAAATCCGTGTTGCCCCATTGCATAAGTTTTGTTGTTATGTCGGAAGGTATCATCCTTCAGGCGTCCGACAAACGGAAAAAGAATGGGTGCGTGCCTGTTCCAAAATTTTTCATCAGCCTGCCAAATATATTCGATGCCGGTTTTCTTTGCGATTACACTGGTGATTTCTGCACCTTTATCTTTTACGGTTACCTTAAGGTGCTGGTTTTCGATTACAAACTCCATGACATTTCCCCCTAGTTTGGCTTTACACCATTTTGCTTACTGATCATTTTTTGGATACAAAGCCTTTTTTAAAGCATCAAGTAATTCTGCAGAAACGACTCTGATGAATGTTCCTTTCATACCAAGCGATCTCGTCTCGAGAATACCGGCTGATTCCAGTTTTCTTAAGGCATTCACAATAACGGAGCGCGTTATATTTTTTTCTGCTGCAATTTTCGATGCGGTGATGCGTTCTTCTAAGGATGGAAAATTCTCAAAAATCGCTTTGACCGCTTCTGTTTCGCTGAAAGACAGCGATTTTATGGCGATCTGGGTCAGCGTGGTCACGCGTGTTGCTTCTTCAGTGCGCAAATTGATGGCATGCAGCAACTCAATGCCGATAACGGTGGCACCATGTTCGGCAAGGATCAGGTCGCTGCTGTCAAAGACCGGAAGCAAACGTGCCAATACCAGACTCGCTAAGCGCTTGCCGGAAGCAAAAATCGGAACGATCGTTGTGACACCCGTAATGAATAGATCCCTACTCTCGATCGGAAAGGCTGTAAAATCGGATTCGATGCCGATATTCGCGGTCGTCTGAAGTAAAGCAGACAGATTGTGGGCATACTGCTCGGGAAATTTCTTGTCCTCCAGCATTTGTTTGATGCGGGCATTATTGATATCGGTCGCTTCGCTGTAGCCCAGTAAATTGCCGGACAGATCTATCAGATACGTGTTGGCCCTTAATATGTCGCCGAGCACGCTTGCCATTTCCGTAAAAGGTAATGCCGTCGCTTCATCGCTAATAGCAACGAAGCCTCCTTCTTTTTGCAACATATAATTGATCCTTCTCAACTTTTCTAATAATTCGTCCATGTTTCCCCCCCATACGATCATCCATCAGAAAATATCCGCAAGGTTCATCCAACCTAAAGGGGATTTTTTTATGCTTAAAGGATATATCTTCTTAAATCTTTGTTTTCTACAATTTTATCAAGTTTTTCTTCCACATAATGTTCCGTTATCATAATCTCTGTCCCGGGAATTTCGGAGGCTTCAAACAACAGATCCTCCAGCAATTTCTCCATGATCGTGTGCAGCCTTCTGGCACCGATATTATCGGTTTCTTGGTTGACTTCTGTCGCGATGACGGCCATTTTCCGGATGGCTTCCTTAGTGAAGGTGATAGTAACGTCCTCCGTTGCCAACAGCGCGATGTATTGCTTCAGCATTGCATTATTCGGCTCGGTAAGAATCCTGACGAAATCATCTTCCGTGAGGTCATTCAATTCCACCCGAATCGGGAAACGTCCTTGCAATTCAGGGATAAGATCGCTCGGCTTGGAAACGTGGAAAGCGCCTGATGCTATGAAGAGGATGTGGTCCGTTTGAATCGCTCCATATTTGGTGGAAACTTGGCTCCCTTCGACAATTGGAAGGATATCCCGTTGAACGCCTTCTCGAGACACTTCGCCGGTGTTTTGTGACTTGGAAGTGATCTTGTCGATCTCATCAATGAAAATGATGCCGTTGGTTTCGGCCAACTTCAAAGCTTCCTGGGAAATATCATCCTTGTTGACCAATTTGTCGGTCTCTTCCTGTACAAGCACCTCAATGGCATCTTCGACCAAAAGTATCCGCTGGATTTTCTTTTTCGGCGCCATGGATTCAAATGCCGACTGCAACATCATCATTTGTTCGTTGTTTCCACCGCCACCTAATGGATTGGCTTGTTTTTCCTCCACTTTTATAGAGACTTCACGGTTGCTCAGCAGGCCTTTGCGCAATTGCTCGATGATCTCCGCTCTGCTCTTGGCGATTTCGGCAGTCACTTCTTCGGCTTCCTCCTCCTGATTTTCAGGCAGAGGCATTCCCAGGTTTTTGAACATATTTTGCCAGTCATTCATCCCTTCCTGTTTGGGCTTCGCTTTTTTGACCCCAGGCTTCATGACTTTAGCAAGGCGTTGCAACGCCGCTTCATAAGCTTTGACATACACGTCACCGCGTTTTTGTTTCTCGACAATCTGGATAGCGTTTTCCACTAGGTCTCGGACCATCGATTCGACGTCGCGGCCGACATAGCCGACTTCCGTGAATTTGGTTGCCTCAACCTTAACGAAGGGTGCTTCGACCAACAGCGCCAAGCGTCTCGCCAGCTCCGTCTTCCCTACTCCGGTTGGGCCAATCATCAGAATATTTTTCGGAGTCACCTCTTTTTGCATATCAGCATCCAGTTGTTGTCTCCGGTAGCGATTCCGCAAAGCGACAGCAATTGCTTTTTTGGCTGCATCCTGGCCAATGATATAGCGGTCGAGCTCCTTGACGATTTCTCTTGGTGTTCTGTTGTGCTGTTCCTTCATTATACTAGCCACCTATCTAAAATTCTTCAACAATAATGTTGTCATTAGTAAATACGCAGATTTCTGAGGCAATCTTGAGGCTTTCATAGGCAATTTCCTTAGCGGAAAGCTGGGAGCTTCTTCGCTTTAAGGCTCTTGCTGCAGCCAAGGCATAATTCCCGCCCGAGCCGATCGTAAGGATACCGTCATCCGGTTCGATGACTTCCCCGCTTCCGGAAACAAGCAGCATCTGCTCCTTATTCATGACGATCAGTAACGCTTCCAGCTTCTGAAGGGCACGATCGCCGCGCCATTCCTTGGCCACCTCGATGGAGGCACGCAGTAAGTTGCCCTTATATTGATTGAGTTTCTCTTCAAATTTATCTTCGAGGGTGAAAGCATCGGCTACACCGCCAGCGAAGCCGACGATGACTTCATCATGATAGATGCGTCTGATTTTTTTGGCGGTCCCTTTCATGATGACGGATTCGCCCATCGTCACCTGGCCGTCTCCTGCCATGGCTGAACGTCCGTTATGCTGCACTGCACAGATTGTTGTCATATGTTATTCCCCCTGTTTCTTGCTGTCCCGTTTCGCCCGCGGATGGAATTGGTTGTAATTCCGTTGCAGGGCGTCTTTCGTTACGTGTGTATAGATTTGAGTGGATGACAGGCTGGCATGTCCCAAAAGCTCCTGAACTGTCCGCATATCCGCTCCGTTATTCAGCATATCGGTCGCAAAGGTATGCCGCAGCATATGCGGATGCAATGTCCCGGTCAAACCGGTTTTTTTCATAATCTGTTTCAGTATGTATTCAATCCCGCCTGCCGTAAGCGGATCGCCCAAGCGATTCACAAAAAGATAGTCATGGCTGCGTTGGTGCTTTGTCATCAATTCCGAACGGGTCATTTCCAGGTACTCCTGGATTGCTGCGGCAGCATAATGCCCGAACGGCACATAGCGCTCTTTATTCCCTTTTCCGAAAATCAGAATGACGCCCAAGTCGAAGGAAATATCCTGCAGCTTGATGTTCTTGCATTCGCTGACGCGGATTCCGGTCGCATACAACAATTCCACCAACGCCCGGTTCCGATAATCCAGTACTTCGGTCCCTTCTGCTGCATGCAAAAGTTTTTCCAATTCTTCTTCGTACAGATACTGAGGCAGACGCAACTGTTTTTTTTTGAAAGAGATATAGGATAAAGGGTTTTCATCCAGAAGGTCATTGCGGATTAAGAAATGATAGAATCCCCTCAAGCTCGACAACGTACGCGAAATGGTGTTTCTGCTCAGCTTTTGTTCATCCAAAAAACTGAGATACAGGCGGACATCGTACAATTGTACCGCTATCAAGTCGCTGGTTCCACTTTCTTCGAGAAAAGATTCAAATTTTTTCAAGTCGAATAGATAGGCCTTGACTGTTTCGTCGGAATAGCGCCGCTCAATTGCCAAATAGTTTATGAATCGATCGATTAATTCTTGATTAGACAAAAAAATCCCTCCAACATCTTATGATTAAATTTATCACAGTGTTGAAGAGATTTCAATGTAAGCTGAAGAACTTAAATTGTTTGCACGAATTCGTCCAAGGCAACCAACGCTTTATCGGCTATCATTTGGTTTTTAAGCTGTTTATCACGGATTTTCTTGCCGCCTAACGGTTCGATGATACCGAAGTTGGCGTTCATCGGTTGGAAGTGCTTGCTGTCAGTGTTCGTTATGTAGTGCGACATAGCACCAATCATCGTTTCTTTAGGGAAGACGATACATTCCTGTCCGTTCGCCATTCTGGCGGCATTAAGGCCCGCCAGCAAGCCGCTGGCGGCACTTTCGACATATCCTTCAACCCCGGTCATCTGGCCGGCGAAAAACAAGTCGTCGCGTTTTTGGCTCTGATAGGTGGAACGCAGAATTTTTGGAGAGTTAAGGAACGTATTCCGGTGCATGACTCCGTAACGCACGATTTCAGCATTTTCCAATCCCGGGATCATCTGCAGGATCCGCTTCTGCTCTCCCCATTTCAGGTGCGTCTGGAAACCAACGATGTTGTAAAGGGAGCCGGCAGCATTGTCCTGACGGAGCTGCACAACTGCGTAGGGAATCTTTCCGGTCTTCGGATCCTCTAGCCCGACCGGTTTCATCGGACCGAACAGCAGCGTTTTTTCGCCTTTTGAGGCCATCACTTCGAAAGGCATGCAGCCATCGAAGTATTTTTCCTTCTCGAATTCCTCCAGAGGGGCCACTTCAGCAGCAATCAGTTCGCGATAGAAATTTTCGAATTCCGCTTTTGTCATCGGACAGTTCAGGTAGGCGGCTTCGCCGTTGTCGTAACGCGACTTCAAGTATACCTTTTCCATATTGATGCTGTCTTTTTCCAGCACCGGTGCGGCGGCATCATAGAAGTACAACCCTTCCATCTCAATAAAGCTTTGGATCGATTGGCTCATTGGTTCAGAAGTCAACGGGCCTGTAGCTACCACCGTAATCCCTTCCGGCAATGCCGTCAGTTCATCCAAGTGGATCGTGATATTGGGATGGTCTTCCAAAGTTTTCGTCACATAGGCTGAAAAATTGTCGCGATCGACAGCCAGTGCGCCACCCGCCGGCAGGGCGGTCGCATCTGCCGCTTTTATGATCAGGGAATTCAGCTGACGCATTTCTTCCTTTATCAATCCCGCGGCGTTCGTGACTTGGTTCCCCCGCAGTGAATTGGTGCAGACCAATTCCGCAAAACCTGAGGTATGGTGGGCAGGCGTCATTTTTTTGGGTCTCATCTCATAGAGATCGACGTGGATGCCCTGCTCCGCTATTTGAAAAGCCGCCTCGCTTCCGGCCAAGCCGGCTCCGATTACGGTAACTGTTTTATCTGTCATAGTATGCCCCCATAACGTTATTTCTGTACATCTTCCTCGTATTCACAATGACTGCATTTCACTTGGATGCCGCCCTTGACCTTCTTCTCAACAAGATAATGTTGACATTTCGGGCAATCGCGGCCGATCGGTTTGTCCCACGAAATGAATTCGCACTCTGGATACTGATCGCAGCCATAGAATATCCGGTTCTTCTTGGATTTCCGTTCGATGACCTCGCCTTTGTGGCATACAGGGCACGTCACGTTGATTTTCTTAACGATCGGTTTCGTGTTCCGGCATTCCGGGAAATTGCTGCAAGCATAGAACTTTCCGAATCTGCCGATTTTGATGACCATCGGATGTCCGCATAATTCGCAATCGAATCCGGCTGGTTCATCCTTGATCTCAATTTTTTCGATCTCGACTTCCGCTTTCGCCAATTCTTCGGCGAATGGCTTGTAAAAACGATCGACTACTTTGACCCATTCCATATTGCCCTCTTCGACACTATCCAGGTCCTGCTCCATCCCGGCGGTGAAGGAAATGTTCACGATATCCGGGAAATAAGTGGAGATCAAGCCATTGACGATCGTACCCAGTTCGGTTGGTTCGAAACGTTTTGCCGTCACTTTTACGTAATAGCGTTTCTGGATCGTTTCGATCGTAGGAGCGTAGGTCGAAGGTCTTCCGACACCATTCTCCTCCAGAGCCTTGATGAGCGTCGCTTCTGAATAGCGGGCCGGCGGTTGTGAGAAATGCTGATTCGGTTCGATGTCCTTCGAGAACACAGTATCGCCGACAGCCATTTCCGGCAGAAGGTTGTCTTTTTCTTTGGCGGTGCCTTCTACGTAGACTTTGCGGTAACCGGCAAAGTTTTCTTTGGAACCCGTCGCCCGGAACATGACGTCCTCGTGCTTGAGGTCCACCTTCATCGTATCGAAGACCGCTGGCGTCATCTGACTCGCCAAAAAGCGCGCCCAGATTAATTGATACAATTTGAACTGGTCCTTCGTCAAAAAGGCTTCGATTTCGCTTGGCACTCTTAAAACGCTGGAAGGACGGATGGCTTCATGCGCATCCTGTGCCGATGGAGCCTTTTTGTTCTCGCGCTGTTTTTCGATGGCATATTCCGGACCGTATGTGCCCGTGATGTATTCATGCGCTTCCTCTATCGAACCTGCGGAAACACGTGTCGAGTCCGTTCGCATATAGGTGATCAATCCCACTGAGCCTTCTTTGCCGAGCGGAATCCCTTCATAGAGTTCCTGCGCGATCATCATCGTTTTTCGCGTACGGAAATTCAGTTTGTTGGCGGCTTCCTGTTGAAGGCTGGAGGTCGTGAACGGCTGAGCCGGGTTGCGTTTTTGCTGTTTCTTCGTTACATCGGAAATTTCAAAAACATTGGAAGTGATCTTTTCAAAGACCGCATCCGCTTCCTCTTTGGTCTTCAGCTTCAGCTTTTTCCCGCCCAATCCATAAAAGGCTGCCTGAAAAACATGTTTGTCCTTCAGGAAAGTGCCATCAATCGTCCAGGATTCCACAGGTTCGAACCCGGCAATCTCCTCTTCGCGGTTGACGATCAGTTTCAGGGCAACGGATTGGACCCGTCCGGCACTCAAACCCTTTTTGACTTTCTTCCATAGTATGGGTGAAATCGAGTATCCGACCAAGCGATCCAATATCCTTCGGGCTTGCTGGGCTGAAACAAGATCCATATTGATCGGTCTTGGATTTTTAAGTGCTTCTTTAACTGCATCTTTGGTTACTTCATTATAAACGACGCGGATATTGTCTGCTGGGTCCAGGCCCAACAGGTGAGCGAGGTGCCACGAGATGGCTTCCCCTTCTCTATCCGGGTCGGAAGCCAGGTAAATTTTTTCGGCCTTATGGCCATATTTTTTCAATTCTTTAATCAGGTCGCCTTTACCACGAATGGAAATATAATCCGGCTGATAGTCATTTTCGATATTGATTGCCATGCGACTCTTTGGTAAATCGCGCAAGTGGCCTTTACTTGCTACCACTTTATAGTTTCTGCCAAGATACTTTTCGATCGTCTTGGCTTTGGTAGGTGATTCCACGACGACTAAATATTTATAAGCCAAAGAAACGACTCCTCTCAACGAAATATTTTGTATGTATATTTCTGTCATTTAAATCGTTTCCCATCTTATGCCATAAACTAGGTGTTTGTCAAATGGAAGTTATTTCGCGGACGCATCAGTTCCACTGCGTTTTCATCTCTTCCAGCACGTCAGTCGCGTTCAAAACGCAAGCTGCGCCGGCCTTTATCAATTGATTGGTGCCGACACTGAGCCGGCTGGTAATATTTCCGGGAACCGCATAAACATCCCTGTTTTCCTGCAGCGCCAAATTGGCGGTTATGAGGCTGCCGCTCTTTTCCGTCGCCTCGATCACCAACGTGGCCAGCGAAAGGTTGGCGATCAGGCGATTGCGCATCGGGAAATGGAAACGTTCCGGTTTCGAGCCTAAAGGATATTCACTGATGACGAGCTGTTCTGCCATCATTTGCCGCTGCAGGGCAGCATTTTCCCTTGGGTAAGTAACATCCAGACCTGCCCCGATGATGCCGATTGTGGCTCCGCCGTTTGCGATGGCACAGGAATGAACCATTTGATCAATGCCTTTGGCGAGCCCGCTTACGAGCGTGACACCTTCCGCAACCAACGGAGGGATCATTTCGTCCAAGACCGCCTTTCCATAGACGGTCGGACTGCGGCTGCCGACGACGCTCAAACAAGGCTGCTCCAATAAACGGATATTCCCCGCACAGAACACCACGACAGGCGGCAAATAGCTGTTCAGCCAGCCATCCGGATAGCTGTTGTCTTGGATCGTCAAAATTTGGATGTTTTTGATCCGATACAGCTCCTTCAGCTCTTCATAAGGCGTCTTGCTGTATGCCGTTTCCAGCGCCATCTTCAACTTCTGTTGTTTGGTTTCGTTGCTTATCGGCACATAGCTGTTTACGATTTCTTCTATTGAATAGAAAGGATCCCTCATCCAGGACAAGTACAGATGCTTCATAAAATTCGGCGTGCATATGCCGGTCATTGCATGATAAATCAATTTGTCCCGGACCGTCAGATCCTCGTGGTTCGTTTCCATAAAAAAACTCCTTTGCGTACCATCTGTTAAGATAATACGAAAGGAGTCGGATTCTGCTTTTTATGTTGTTTAATTTTTATTGCTCTCTCAGCATGCTTTTGATCGGATCAAACGTCTTCCGGTGGATCGGCGTGATGCCATGACTATCCAATCCGGCTAAGTGCAGTTGGGTTCCATAACCGGCATTCTTCTCGAATCCGTAGTGCGGATATTGCAGAGCATACTCGCACATCAGGCGATCACGGTATACTTTCGCGACAATGCTGGCGGCAGCGATCGAGACGGATTTGGCATCGCCCTTGATGATCGATTGCTGTTCTACAGGCAACGGCAGCTTCATTGCGTCGATCAGCAGACTGTCCGGTTCTTGCTTCAGATTGGCGATCGCCTGCATCATCGCCAGTTTCGTGGCTTGATAAATATTCACGGCGTCGATCGTTTCTGGCGAAATCAATCCGATGCCGACGTCGGCAATGGCCATGATCTGATCGTAAAGTTGCTCCCTTTTTTTGGCTGAGAGTTGTTTTGAATCGTTGACCGGGAGGAAAGGGATGTCTGCCGGCAAAATGACTGCAGCAGCGACCACAGGACCGGCTAATGGGCCTCTGCCGACTTCATCGATCCCTGCGATGGCAAGACGTCCTTTCGCCTTCAACTCTTCTTCAAAGACCATCATCTGGACTTGCCGCTCTTTTAGGGCAATATCGAGTTGGTAATTGCGCTCCCAGGATTTGACTGCAGCTTGGACGCCTTTGCGGGAGTCGGCTCGGATTGCTTCCCAACGGTGATCATCCAATGACTCGATTCCCTGCAATTGCTCCTTGATGGCAGTGATGCTCACTGGTTTGTTCATTCCACTAAGCCCTCTTCAGCCTCCGCAGCCTTTACGGGAACTTGGTCCAGCGTATACGGTCCCAGTTTGCCGCCGCGGATGTCAAAAATGATTTTTTCGCTGGCTCGGCTGTAGTCTTCACCAAAACGCAGTTTCGTGGTCAATTCCATCAACAGGTCCGGAACGGCACCTTCATAGTCTTTTTCGTCTACCTTATAGAAATTCTGCAATCTGCCCGGATAATGCTGCATAAAATGACGCAACGCAAATAAAGCGACATCATCCTTATGGAAAACAGTATCCTTGATCGCTCCCGTCAGGGCAAGCTTTTGCCCGATCAGCTGATCCTCGAATTTAGGCCAGAGTATCCCTGGCGTGTCCAGCAATTCGAAATCGCCGCCGATTTTCAACCATTGTTGCCCTTTTGTAACGCCGGGGCGATTGCCGGTCTGCGCGCGGTTCTTTTGCATCAGCTTATTGATCAAGGTTGATTTTCCGACATTCGGGATACCAAGGATCATCAAGCGGATAGCACGGGGTTTGACGCCTTTATTGATCATCGCCTGCGTTTTGTGGGCCATCATCTCTTTCAGTTCTCTTTTGATGTTCTCTACATCTTTATTGTTCAGCGTCGACATCGAAACGGCCCGTTGCGCTTTCTTATCCTGTTTGAAGTATTCAACCCAGTCTTTTGTGGCTGTCTTATCCGCAAGATCGGCTTTGTTAAGGACAATCAATCGTGGTTTGTTTCCGATGATGTCATCGATCAAAGGGTTCCGGCTTGATACCGGGAGGCGCGCATCCAGCAACTCAATCACCAAATCGACCATTTTTAATTTTTCCAACGCTTCACGTTTCGCTTTTGCCATGTGGCCTGGAAACCATTGTATTAACATATTGACACTTCCTTTTCTAAGTAAATCCTTTTACTTCCATTCAAGACAAAACACAAGTGCAAAAACACTTGTGTGCGGTTGTCCTTTTATTCATCTGCACCATTATCATCGATGATCCCTATTTTGTTCAGCGGCCATAATCTTAAATCAGCGGTTCCTTCGATCTGTGCTGCCGGAATGAAGCCGAAAACACGGCTGTCTTTGGACACACTGCGGTTGTCCCCCAAGACGAAATACATATCTTCAGGCACAACGGAATACCCTGCAGTTGCATCCAAACTATAAAGGGTGAAATCAGACATCAATTGTTGATCGCTATCCTCTTTCAACGATTCCAGGTAGTGCTCCTCGATTTTTTTGCCGTTGATGTAAAGTTCATCCTGGAAATAAGTGATTTCGTCACCGGGTAGCCCGATGATGCGCTTCACATATTCTTCATCGGTCCCGTCAGGAGCAGGGAACACCACGATATCAAAACGATCGACTTCAGCCAATTTGTTCAGGATCAGCCGGTCTCCGGTCTCCAGTGTCGGCACCATCGAATCACCGACAACTTGGAACGGATAAAACAAATAAGTCCGGATGACAAGGAACAGCACAAAGGCGATTGCCACTGAAAGGATCAGATTCAGCGCTTCCCGCAAAAAACTGCCTCGGTTTTCTGGTTGGATTTCTTTCTTTTGATCGACCCCGAATCTTTCGTTCCTTGAAACAAAACCAGAGTTTTGGTCGTCATGATTTTTATTGCCAAATGACATCGAATCACCCTTTCTTATAAATCCAGCTGGTACTTAGTTTTCAATAAAGCCAAAATCCTCAAGCGGATAATACACAATCGCCGCTTTTCCGGCAATATCAGACTGCGCGACAAAGCCGAAGATCCGGCTATCCCTGCTGCGCACTCGGTTATCACCCAGCACAAAATAGCTGCCTTCCGGGACAGTCTCCCTTCCTGTCAAGGACAGCAAATCAAAATCCGAAGTGAAAACATCCATCCCCTGTTGCTTTTCTGTCCCCAGAAAAGACTCTTCGACGGGTTCGCCATTCAGGTAAAGTTGATCCTCGCTGTAAGCTACAGAATCGCCCGGCAATCCGATGACCCGCTTAATGAGCGTTTTCCCTTTTTCATTGCTGAAGATGATGATATCAAACCGGTCAATTTCCGAAAACGTCTCATATAAGAGATGGTTTCCTTGGGCCAAGGTGGGACTCATGGAATCACCTTCCACTTTCAGTGGGATGAATACAAAAAAACGGATGATGATCACCAATAGCATGGCAAAAATGATCGCCTTCATCCAATCCCAGATGCCATCCTGCATCTTTTTATCAACTTTCATCGGTATCAACCTTTTTGGTTATAGAATGTGCTAAAACAATACTCATAGTTTAGCACATTTTGCGCATAAAAAGAATCGTAACCGGTCCAAAGGCGAATATTACAAGCAACACAAAAAAGTTTGGCACTTCGTAAGAGCTGCCAAACCTTTCGGATTATTCGTTCCCAATCAATATATCTACAGCCTTATCGTACTGTGTATCGTTCTCCGTAAGGACTTCCCGCAATTGTTCGACTATCGCTAATGCAGTGTCACCCGTCACGATGCCGGTTGTTTCCAGCTCATTCGCAGCTTGGAATGACGCTACCTGCTCGACAGTATTTTCATCGTAATAACCGTCCGCTTCGACGGCGTAGCCGATAGCATTCAGCATCGCTTCGACATTCTTGACCTCTTCCGAGACAGTTCCTTCTTCATAGGTTGCTGTGGAATCGATGATCGTCAATGTGGCGTATTCAGGAAGTGCGACTTCGTAGTCGACTGCGATCCCTTTTTCATGGATCCAGTTGCCGTTCGGCGTCAGCCACTTCGCTATAGTCAATTTCAATTCGCTGCTTTCGGTCAAGGGATACACTGTCTGCACAGTGCCTTTGCCGAAGGTCGTTGTCCCGACCAATGGTATCTCGGAAGATTCCTGCAGTGCCCCCGCAACGATTTCCGAAGCGCTGGCGCTTCCTTCATCGACAAGAAGGACAGTTGGTTCGGTTATCTTGAAATCTCCGAACTCGCTTGCGCTGGCTACGATTTTATTTGGATCGGCATCTTTTTCTTGCGTCTGCATGATGACGTCTCCATCGTTAAGGAACATATTGCTGATTTTCAGAGCCTGGTCCAATAGGCCACCTGGATTCTGTCTGAAATCAAACACAAAGGATGTGGCTCCTTGTGTGCGCAGATCCGTTACAGCACTGACAATATCGTCATAGGTCGGTGTGGAGAAACTGGAGACATGGACGATGCCGATTTCTGGATGTTCTTCATCGAGTTCAAATGTCACCGTTTCGATCGGAATCGTATCCCTGACGATGTTCACTTTGAAAGTCTGATCACCGCGTACTATTTCCAGAACCACTTCACTGCCCTTTTCGCCCCGGATCAGAGCGACTGCTTCACTAGCTGTCAGGCCTTGCAATGCCTGACCATCCGCACTTAGGATGATGTCATTCGGCAATAGTCCAGCTTTTTCGGCTGGAGAGCCTTTGATCGGAGAAACAATGACGATTTGCTGATTCAAGGACATGATTTCAGCTCCGATGCCTTCGAATGAGGCGGAGATCGTCTCATCCAAGTTATCGC
Organism: Trichococcus sp.; assembly: GCF_049684335.1. GTDB lineage: Bacteria > Bacillota > Bacilli > Lactobacillales > Aerococcaceae > Trichococcus. The sequence goes on along the minus strand of NZ_JBAVFV010000034.1, from coordinate 21,743 downwards.
TCGCTTCTGTATTCAAGTATTGACTGTAGGGATCGCCGACTGCTTCCACCATGCCGCTCAAGGCGCCTTCGATCAGTTCTTCTTCATCGACACCTTCTACATAATTATTGAGCAGCGTCTGATAGACGGCTCCGATGCGGTCCGCTGCAGCTGAATCCAAGGTCGAACTGTTTGTACCTTGGATGATTTCTCCGGTCGATGGAAGGGTGACACTTCTCCCGATCCACGCATACGTTCCGCCGATTGCCGCAGCAGCGACGATAAGTAAGGAAAGGAAATAGAAGGAGAGTTTGACTCCGCGTTTTTTGCCGTTTTTTAGTTTATGCCCGTTATTGCCCATTCACACTACTCCTCTTTACGATTATAAGATAGATTCCAAAGCAACGAGCATCATGTCGTCGAACGTTGTTTCACGCTCTTCGGCAGTTGTTTCTTCCCCGGTCAGGATATGGTCGCTGATCGTCAATAAAGCCAACGCTTTCCGATTATATTTGGCGGCCAGCAGGTACATACCGGCAGCTTCCATTTCCACCGCCAGAACACCATAGTCAGCCAATTTCTGTTTGTCCAACTCTTCGTTGTAGAAGCGGTCCGAGGATAAAACATTGCCGACGTGGACGGATAATTTCCGTTCCTTAGCGACCATATAGGCATTGTGCATCAGTTCGAAGTTGCAGATCGGCGCAAAGTTGACTTGACCATTGAACGTATTGCTGACGACACTGGAATCTGTAGTCGCACCTTGGGCAATGACGATATCGCGCACATGGATATCCTTTTGGATTGCACCAGCTGAACCGACCCGGATCAGATTCTGCACATTGTACTCAGTGATCAGTTCGTTGGCGTAAATCATGATGGAGGGCAAGCCCATTCCTGTGCCTTGGACAGAGACGCGTTTGCCTTTGTATGTCCCGGTGTAACCAAACATGTTCCGGACCGAATTGTACTGCTCGACATCCTTCAGGTAAGTCTCCGCAATGTACTTCGCTCTTAATGGGTCGCCCGGCAACAAGACTGTATCCGCGATTTGCCCAGGTTTTGCTGCGATATGTGTACTCATTTCATTTCCTTCTTTCTTTATCTAATTTCTGTTCCTCTCAACGTATACCTCAAACAACTCATCAAAGACGGACATGAACTCTGTATACTCTCCGCTCAACTCCAGGTAATCGGCAAGTTCGTGGTAATCGGTCATTTGCTTCGGAAAACCGATATCTTCGGAAACCCGATTCGCGAATGCTGTTTTGTCGTCTTTTTTGTATGGGTCTCTGTACGTGAGAATGAAAAGGTAAAAAGATTGTCTCATAAATTAGGCCTCTTTCTATTCTATCAAATTTTCTGTTGGTATGGTTACTTCAAATGAATATTCTTTCGTCTCTTTATCGATGGAAAGTAAACGGATGGTACTTTCTTTCGGAAGGTCCATGCTGGCCAAATTCATCAGCACCGTTTCCGAGTCTGCATCCAAGTTGACGAATGCAGGCAGCGTCAAAAATTGAGCCAAAAGACTCAATGCTTCTTTTTCGGGCAAAGACAACCCGCCCAGGGAAATATCCGTCACCTTCATCTGCAGATTGCCGTCCGTTGTCGCATGCGGCTCCCCTGATAAAGCAAACGGGATCGAAAGACCCAACAGTACCGTTACACCTTTTAAAGTCACCACATCTGTTATTGTCACTGAATAGCCAGCCAAGCTCTCCTCAGATTTCATATATTCATTGGCGATGACCGCTAATTCGGTATTGCTCAAGGACAATCCGACCGAAAGTTGACCCTTCGGTTGCGCTGTGACTTCTGCCTCAGTTTCAGATTGCCCTGGTTGTTCCAATGTGATTTTCGAGAACAACCAAACTGCCGCAATGCCCAAGATGAGCGACAAGGTGAGGAATGCAATTTTCCATGGATTCGGGCTATTTTTTACACTTCTTTGCTGATTGGTTCCCATTCTATTTGCCCCTTTCAAAATGTTCCCGTGAAAGTTTCTGTCATTTTCAAGTGGGAGAGATACTGCGATTTTCTTAAATCTTACCATTTAATGTGCTATAATGCATTCAGAAGGACGTTGTTGGAGACTGTTTTTTTATTTGGCCAAAAAACAATTGCTGACAGGCAACAAGGAGGAATGAAAGTGACTACTTTTCCGCAAACAGAAGGCAGACGCAAAATCATCGTAAACGAAGTGTTGAATGCCATAACACATGGAATCGGAACCTTGCTAAGCATCGCAGGATGCGTCTTACTCATTTTGAAGGGGTCCCACTCAGGAAACGTTACAGAAGTCGTTGCTTATGCCATTTATGGTGCTTCGATGATTTTGCTTTTTCTATCGTCGACGCTCTATCACAGTTTCAGTATGACCCGGTTTCAAAAGATTTTCCGCTACATCGATCACGCAGCTATATATTTGTTGATTGCAGGGACGTATACGCCGTTTTGTTTGATTGCGGTCCGTAACGGCCAAAGCAGAGCCTTGTTCATTGCCGTTTGGGCTATCGCAATAATCGGCATTATCCTGAAGATCTTTTTCGTCGGAAAATTCAACGGGATTTCCACCCTCTTATACTTGGGTATGGGATGGATGGCGCTGTTCATCATTCAACCGATGTATCAGACACTCGGCCTGAACGGCATTGTGCTCATCGCATTAGGCGGTTTAAGTTACAGTTTGGGAACTATTTTTTACTCTAACAAAAAATATGGCTTTATGCATGTCATTTGGCACCTCTTTGTTTTGGCAGGCGCCGCCTTCATGTACTTCGGCATCTTATTGTACGTCTAAAAAAATCAAAAAAAAAACAAAAATCGGGCTGACTCTTTAATTTGGAGTCAGCCCTTTTTGCTTATTTCACCCGTTTGAATACTTTGAATTCATGTTCGTAGCGGTTTTTGTCATCGACAACACCTAAGGTTGACAAGGCTAATTCCCACTCATTCCAGTCTGTTGTCGGAAAATAAGTGTCCCCGTCAAAGTCGGCATGTATGACGGTTTGGTACAGGATATCCGCGAAAGGCAAGAACAGCTCAAAAATCTCGCTGCCACCGATGATGAAAAGCGTGTCCTCTGCATTATTCAGAGCCAATACCTCATCCACTTCATGGAGAACGGTAACCCCCGGATGCGAGTAATCGGTTTGCCTTGTGAGGATAATGTTCTCTCTTCTGGGCAGGGGGCGCGACCCCATCCCCTCGAATGTTTTTCTGCCCATCACGATTTTGTGGTTCAGTGTTTTTTCTTTGAAATACTTCAGATCATTCGGCAGGTGCCAAGGCAATGTTCCACCTTTTCCGATGATTCCGTTGTCGTCTTCAGCCCATAATAGTGCGATCATCTTATGTTTTGCCGCGCAGCCGAGCCAACGCCCGGACCGATCAGGACCCTAAATGGATTCTGATGGCGGCAACCCCCTTTTCCTCAGTGTGATGAAAATTTATACAGCGATCGGTGCTTTTATGCCCGGGTGGCTCTTGTAGCCTTCCAGGACGATATCTTCTTTTTCCATTTCAAAAATGGATTTCTCTGGATGCTTCAGCACCAGCTTTGGCAAAGCGAAAGGCTCCCTGGAAAGCTGCAGTTCGATCTGTTCGATATGATTCAGATAAAGATGGGCATCCCCGAATGTATGGATGAATTCCCCGACTTCAAGACCCGTTTCATTTGCAATCAAATGCGTCAACAAGGCGTAGCTGGCTATGTTGAATGGCACCCCCAAAAAGATATCCGCACTTCTTTGGTACAGTTGGCAGCTGAGCTTCCCATCCGTCACATAAAATTGAAACAGGGTATGGCAAGGCGGCAAGGCCATCGAAGGGACGTCTTCCGGATTCCAGGCCGAAACCATCAACCTTCTTGAATCAGGGTTCGTCTTGATCATTTCGATGACATCGCTGATCTGATCGATGAATTCGCCTTGCGTCGTTTTCCAGCGGCGCCATTGTGACCCATAAATATTGCCCAACTCGCCGTGTTTGGCTGCAAAGGCTTCATCCGTCAAAATCGCTTCCCGAAATTTGGCCATTTCGGCAGCATAGCTTTCTTTGAATCCGTCTTCTTTCAGGACCCGGCGGCCGAAGTCTTCCATATCCGGACCTGTGTAATCTGCTGATTTCACATAGCGCTCGAATGCCCACTCATCCCAAATGTGATTGTTGTTTTCCAGCAAGTATTTGATGTTTGTGTCACCCTTCAGGAACCATAGCAGTTCGCTTTTGATGAGGCCGAAAGCGACTTTCTTGGTCGTCAGGATCGGAAAGCCTTCTGACAGGTCAAAACGCATTTGATGGCCGAAGATGCTTTTCGTGCCGGTTCCGGTACGGTCGTGTTTCGTTGCGCCTGTTTCCAGGACAGTTCTTGCTAAATCCAAATATTGTTTTGTCATCTTTGTTCTCCTATGTACATTAATCTTTGGCGAATTGGCTGAGATATTCCCAGCGTTCCCATTTTCCAGCAAGCTCATCTTCCGCGTTGTCCAGTTCCTGTTGCAATTGGGTCAAATTTTCAAAGTTCGAAGCATTTTCGGCCATCGCGCTCTGCAATGTCTGCCCTTTTTCCTCAAGTGCGGCAATGTCATCCTCGATTGTTTCCCATTCCTTCTGTTCCAAGTAGGTCCATTTGGTCTTTTCCGTGACCGCATCCTGAGATGCGACAGCGGCTGCTTTTTTGTTTTGCTGTTTAGCGCTTTCGCTGTCCTTTTGACTGGACACCAGCAAATATTCGCTCATATCCCCAAAGAATACACCCGGTTTGCCTTCATCATTCAGGATCAACAGCTTGTCGGCCACTTTATCCAAGAAATAACGGTCATGCGAAACAGTGATTACGGCTCCGCCGAAGCTGTTCAAGTAATCCTCCAATACCGTCAGCGTATCGATATCCAAGTCGTTCGTCGGCTCATCCATTAGCAGCACATTCGGTTTTGTCATCAGCAACTTCAATAAGTACAGGCGACGTTTTTCCCCTCCGGATAACGAACTTATCAGGCTACCGTGCGTTTCGCGCGGGAAGAGGAAAGTTTCCAGCATCTCCTTGACGCTGACGATGATGCCGTCGCTTAATTTCACCTCTTCCGCGATTTCCTGCAGATAATTAATGACGCGCTTATCGTCAGGGAGCACTTCGGAAAGTTGTTTGTAATAGGCTATTTTGACAGTCTCTCCGATGATCAGATTCCCGCTAGCAATTTCTATTTCACCTGCCAGCATATTCAGTAAGGTTGTCTTGCCTGCCCCATTCTTGCCGACGATGCCGATGCGATCGTTCGACTGGAATATATAGGAAAAATCGTTAAGAACCTGTTTGTCTCCCGCAAAAAGCGAAATATGTTCCAGATTGAAGACGCGTTTGCCCAAACGGGAACCATCCAATTGGATTTCGAGTTTGGCATCGGTCGTGCTTTGTTGCGTGACCTTTTCCAAATCCTCAAAACGGTGGATGCGTGCCTGTTGCTTAGTCGTCCTCGCTTTGGCGCCCTTGCGCATCCATTGCAGTTCGCTCTTGTACAATTTCAGCTGCTTCTCGTCCATTTTTTGCTGGATGGCGTCACGTTCGCTCTTCTGAAACAAATAATCTTCGTAGTTTCCTGTGTAGACTTCCAATCCGCCGTTCTTCAGTTCGATGATTTTCGTGACGGCATTCTCCAGGAAGTAGCGGTCATGGGTCACTAAAAGGACAGAGCCTTTGTATTGGGCAAGATAGTTTTCCAGCCACGTGATCGAATCCATGTCAAGATGGTTGGTCGGTTCATCCAACAACAAAAGGTCCGGCGCTTGGATCAGCACCTGCGCCAAGCCGACGCGTTTCCGTTGTCCACCGGATAGCTCGCCTACTTTTTTCGTGATATCATCCAAACCTAACCTGCTCAAGATGGATTTGATCTGAACCTCCGTTTGCCAAGCATTTTGCGCATTCATGTCAGCTTCGGCCTTGCTGTATCGGTTCTGATAATCCGGATTCAGACTGTCGTTGACCAACAATTCCAAAGCTTCCTCGTAGGCGCGGACCGTCTTGATGATAGGTGCTTCGCCTTCATAGACCGCTTCAAAAACAGTCGATTCTTTGTTCAGTTGGGGTTCTTGCGCTAAGTAACCGACCCGATAATCGCTGGGCACATCCAGGTTGCCGGCATCCGGTGTTTCGATTCCCGCAATGATCTCCAGCAAGGAACTCTTACCGGTTCCGTTCTGACCAATCAGGCCGATATGTTCGCCTTCACGGATCGTGAAGGATATTTTATTGAAGAGTTTCTTCATCCCGTAGGATTTTTCTAACTCAATGGCGTTAAAGTCTTTCATATGTGGCATTCATCCTTTGTTTTCAATCCATGTCGTTTTATGTTCAGGGATCTTGATAGTCTCTTGACATTGTAACATATCCAGCTGGGCTGCGGGACATTGAAGGCCCAAAAATCAAGCCGTATTTCAGAAGCGCTTTTCGTCAAAAAAAATAGAGAGGTTTCCCACTCTATTTTTACGAGTTTTATGAAATTAGAACAATCCAGTAACGACTCCGTCTTCGGTGACGTCCATGCGCAAAGCTGCCGGTTCTTTCGGCAGACCCGGCATGGTCAGGATATCCCCCGTCAAGGCAACGACAAACCCGGCTCCGATTTTCGGAACAAAGGAACGGATGGTGATGTCGAAGTTTTCCGGACGGCCGATTGCTTTCTGGTCATCTGACAAGGAATATTGGGTTTTTGCCATACAGACCGGCAAACGATCCCAGCCATTCTTCTTATATTGACGCAATTGGTTTTTGGCTTCTTTGGAATAGATGACAGTTTTGCCGCCATAGATTTTGGTGACAATCGTCTCGATTTTTTCTTCGATGCTGCTCTCTTCCGCCACATATAGAGGAACGAAAGCCTTTGTGTTTTCGTCGATTGCTTTAACGACAGCATTCGCCAATAATTCTCCGCCTTCAGCACCTTTTGCCCACACTGCCGTCTGGATACAGTCGACATCCTGAGCCGCGCAAAGGCTGACGACTGCTTCGATTTCGGCCGCAGTGTCGTTCGTGAATTCATTAAGCGCCACAACGACAGGCACACCGTATTGTTGCATGTTCTCGATATGCTTCTGCAGATTAGCGAAGCCGGCTTTGACCGCTTCGACATTTTCGCCGCTGTTGAGGTCTTTAACCAACACGCCGCCGTGCATCTTCAACGAGCGCACCGTCGCCACGATCACGACTGCATCCGGGCTTTTGCCTAGTTGCGGTACTTTGATGTCCATGAACTTTTCAGCGCCTAAGTCGGCTCCGAAGCCGGCTTCCGTAATGACGTAATCGGCCAATTTCAAGGCCGTTTTGGTCGCCAACACGCTGTTGCAGCCGTGTGCGATATTGGCGAACGGTCCGCCATGCACAAATGCCGGTGTATGATACAACGTTTGGACGAGATTCGGCTCCAATGCATCCTTCATCAACAAGGTCAATGCGCCTTCCACTTTCAAGTCTCTGACAGTGACGGGTAAGCGATCAAACGTATAGCCGATAACAATATTTCCGATCCGGTTCTTCAGATCTGTCAACGAAGTCGATAAGCATAGGATCGCCATGATTTCGCTCGCTACAGTAATATCGAAGCCATCCTGGCGGGGAACACCTTGGATCGGTCCGCCCAACCCGATGACGATGTTGCGTAAAGCACGGTCATTGATATCCAATACACGCTTCCAAGTGATCCGACGTTGATCGATGTTCAAGGCATTGCCTTGTTGAATATGATTGTCGATCAAAGCTGATAAGGTGTTGTTCGTCGCCGTGATGGCATGCATATCGCCAGTGAAATGCAGGTTGATGTCTTGCATCGGTTGCACTTGCGCATAACCGCCGCCCGCCGCTCCGCCTTTGACGCCCATAGTCGGCCCTAGTGAAGGTTCGCGCATCGCGATCATCGCTTTCTTGCCGATGCGCGTCAGCGCATCGCCTAGTCCGACTGTTACGGTTGATTTGCCTTCGCCAGCCGGGGTAGGATTGATGGCAGTGACAAGGATCAATTTGCCGTCCGCCTCTTCACTCAAGGAATTGATTTTCTTGATGTCCACTTTTGCCTTGTATTTGCCGTACAATTTCAGATCATCTTCTGTAAGGGAAAGGGTTGCCGCTACTTCTTTGATCGGAAGCATCTCATTTGCTTGAGCTATCTCGATATCCGTCTTCAAAACCATCACTCCAAATTCTTCATGTTTACATACATTTTAGCACATAGACCAAGAGAAAGAACGTGTTTTATGGCCATTCCATTGATAAAACTGCTTACATTTACCGTAAATCAAAAAATCCAGTAAGGAATTCAAGACGAAATCCCTTTCTGGATTTGAGTTTATTGACGGATCAAGTGATCGAATGCACCCAAAGCGGCAGTCGCTCCAGCCCCCATCGAGATGATGATTTGTTTGTAAGCACTGTTTGTGCAATCTCCGGCAGCGAATACGCCTTCCAGATTGGTTGAACCATGGTTGTCGACGATGACTTCACCACGTTCATTCAACGCAACGCCGGAATCCTTCAACCAAGCCGTGTTCGGAACCAAGCCGATCTGAACGAAGACACCTTCAAGTGCGATGGTGTGCTCTTCATTCGTAGCGCGGTCCACGTAGGAGATGGCTTCCACTTGCTCGGTCCCGGTGATTGCTTTTGTTGCCACATTCGTTATGACTGTGACGTTCTTCAAAGCATGGACACGGTCCTGCAAAACTTGATCAGCTTTCAATTCCAGCAAGAACTCCAGCACGTATACGTGTTTCGCCAAACCGGCCAAATCAATCGCTGCTTCTATACCGGAATTGCCGCCGCCGATGACAGCGACGTCTTTACCTGCAAACAACGGACCATCGCAATGTGGACAGTTGGTGACGCCTTTTGTGCGGAACTCTTCTTCACCAGGGACGTTGACATTGCGCCAATGCGCGCCGACTGTAAGAATAGCGGTCTTGGCTTTGAGCACTGCACCGTTTTCCAGTTCGACTTCGATCAGGTCATTTTTGCGAATACTTTTCGCGCGTTGGCCTTTCATGATGTCGACCTTGTACTGATTCACATGTGCTTCCACTTGCGCCATCAGCTTCGGTCCTTCCGTGTAAGGCGTCCCGATCATGTTTTCGATTCCGACAGTGTCCATGACTTGTCCGCCGTAGATTTCGACGACCATGCCGGTGTTGATTCCTTTACGGGCAGCGTAGATGGCCGCGCTGTTGCCTGCGGGGCCTCCCCCTACCACAAGAACGTCGAAGATATCCTTATCGGAGAACTCATCCGCATTTGTAGGACCGGCGGCTTTATCGATCAATTGCTCGATCGTCATGCGGCCGCTGGCAAACTCTTCCCCATTGAGGAAAACAGTCGGAACAGCCATGATTTTCTTGGCTTCGATTTCATCCTTGAACATGCCGCCCTCGATCATAACGTGGGAGATTTTCGGGTTCAGCACGGACATGATGTTCAATGCCTGGACAACATCCGGGCAGTTATGACAAGTCAAGCTGACATAAGTCTCGAAATGGAGCTCTTTGTCGATCGCTTTAATGCGTTTGACGATGCTGTCATCCACTTTCGGAGCTCTTCCGCTTACCTGCAGCAAAGCCAGGATAAACGAAGTGAACTCATGGCCCAACGGAAGTCCAGCGAACGTAATGCCGCTTTCCGTTTCTGGACGTGTAATCGTAAAACTGGGCGTACGGGTCAAGGGTGCATTTTCGAAACTAATCTTCTCCGACATACCGGCAATTTCCTGCAAAAACTCACTGACTTTCCCGGAATTTTCATCCTCGCCCAGACTGGCTTTGAAAACAACATCCGATTCCAACAGTTCCAGATATTGGCCGAGTTGCCCTTTTATTTCTGTATCTAATGCCATGGGAAGCCTCCTTAAATTTTACCTACCAAGTCCAAGCTAGGTTTCAATGTTTCCGCGCCTTCTTTCCATTTCGCAGGGCAAACTTCGCCTGGATGGGTGCGGACATATTGACCTGCACGGATTTTGTCGATTAAACCACTTGCGTCACGGCCGATACCGTCAGCGTTGATTTCCACTGCCTGCACAATGCCGTCCGGATCGATGATGAACGTTCCGCGTTGAGCCAATCCTTCATCATCCAAAACATCAAATCCGATCGAAATCGCGTGCGATGGATCTCCAATCATGGTGTATTCGATTTTTCCGATAGCTGGTGAATGGTCGTGCCATGCTTTATGCGTGAAGTGTGTGTCCGTTGATACGGAATAAACTTCTACTCCCAATCCTTGCAAGGTTGGATATTGGTCCTGAAGATCTTCCAATTCAGTCGGACAAACGAAAGTGAAGTCCGCAGGGTAAAAACAGACGATGTTCCATTTTCCTTTCAGGTCTTCCGATGAAACTTCAATAAATTCACCTTTGTGATAAGCATTCGCTTTAAATTCCACTATTTCTTTTCCGATTAATGACATTTCAATTCCTCCAATTATAATAATTATTTTAGAATAATCCCTATCAATAACTATATAGAATCCGGCATTAACGGTCAAGTTTTAACACCTGATAACTATAATTATTTTCCCATTTTTGAAAACAGTGGATTTCACCTTCCGAAAACCTTTAGGAATATAGGGATTAGTGAGTCAAAAACCGGACTGTCCTTCAGAAGGATGTCCTTGATACTTTAATATGAGGAAAATACTTGTTTTAAAATCCCTGATAGTCAGCTGAGCAGAATACGTACCATTCTCAATTAGGTATTTCCATTCTCAATTGAAAAAGAACGCACCTGGATCATTATACATTCCAGGTGCGTTCTCTAATTGTATTTATTCCAAAGAATCTAAAGACTCCCTTTTGGGTTAATCCTCGTCCATCTTCAGAACGGCCATGAAGGCTTCTTGTGGAACCTCGACGGATCCGACTTGCTTCATACGCTTCTTACCTTCTTTTTGTTTATCCAGCAATTTACGTTTACGGGAAATATCCCCGCCGTAACATTTAGCCAGTACGTTTTTACGCAAAGCTTTGATGGTAGTTCGAGCTAGAATCTTGTTGCCGATCGTCGCTTGGATCGGAACTTCGAACTGTTGACGTGGAATCAATCCGCGTAGTTTTTCTGTAATTATTTTTCCGCGGGCATAGGCGAAATCGCGATGCACGATCAAACTCAAGGCATCGACAGCTTCCCCGTTCAAGAGGATATCCATCTTGACCAGTTTGCTTGGGCGGTAGCCGATCAATTCATAATCAAGCGAAGCGTAACCCTTCGTGCTTGATTTCAACCTGTCGAAGAAATCAAAGATGATTTCTGACAGGGGCATTTCATAGACGACATTGACGCGGAAATCATCCAAATAATCCATCGTAATGAAATTGCCGCGTTTCTTCTGGGCGATATCCATGACGGAACCGACATAATCATTCGGCACCATCATGCTTGCTTTGACATAAGGTTCTTCGATGCTTTCGATGGTTGTCGCATCGGGCATTTCCGAAGGGTTGTCGATTTCCAAAAATTCGCCATCGGTTTTGTTGACGCGGTAAATAACAGATGGAGCTGTCGTGATGATATCCAGATCGAATTCGCGCTCGATTCGTTCCTGGATAACGTCCATGTGCAGCATGCCCAAAAATCCTGTACGGAAACCGAATCCTAACGCTTGCGATGATTCTGCCTCGAACTGCAAGGAAGCATCGTTCAATTGCAGTTTTTCCAAAGCTTCACGCAAGTCATTGAAGTCCGAAGCATCCACAGGGTAAATGCCGCAGTACACCATCGGGTTCATTTTGCGGTAGCCGGCTAGGGCTTCGCTGGCGGGATTGTTTGCCAAGGTAACCGTATCACCGACCTGTGTATCTTGGATCGTTTTGATGCCGGCAGTCAAATAGCCGACATCCCCAACCATCAAAAAGTCGCGTTTGATCGGTTTCGGAGAGAAAATCCCTACTTCGATGACTTCATACTCTTTGCCGTTAGCCATGAATCTGATCATGTCGCCTGGGCGGACCACACCATTTTTGATCCGGATATTCAGTACGACTCCCCGGTATGGGTCATAGATCGAGTCAAAAACCAAGGCTTGCAAAGGTGCTTCCAAATCACCTTCCGGAGCCGGTATTTTTGCAACAATCTGTTCCAGCAGCTCAGGGATGCCTAAGCCGATTTTCGCGCTCGCCAAAACTGCATCGCTGGCATCGATCCCGATGACATCTTCAACCTCTGCCCTGACACGTTCAGGATCTGCGGCTGGCAAATCGATTTTGTTGATGACAGGCACGATTTCCAGGTTGTTGTCCAAAGCCAGATAAACGTTGGCAAGGGTTTGTGCTTCGACCCCTTGCGCCGCATCCACTACTAGAATAGCCCCTTCGCAGGCTGCCAAACTGCGGGATACTTCATACGTAAAGTCGACGTGTCCCGGTGTGTCGATCAGATGGAAGATGTAATCTTCTCCGTCATTGGCTCTGTAAGTCAATTCGACGGCGTTTAATTTTATGGTGATGCCTCGTTCTCTTTCGAGGTCCATGGAATCCAATAATTGTGCTTGCATATCACGATCGGCGACTGTATCAGTCATTTGGAGAATTCTATCCGCCAATGTGGATTTCCCATGGTCAATATGGGCAATGATGGAAAAATTTCTGATCCTTTTTTGTCGTTGCTTCATCTCTTCTAAGTTCATTATCGTTGCTCACTTTCTATAACGTCCATTCGTTCACTTGGAAATTATACCAATCTAAAGCATTTATGACAAGATGCCTCCTCAGATTAGCAAGCCTTTCTCACTTTTGTTTGGCTAATTAGCAAAAAAAAGAATCCGGAGGCTCCCCGCCGGATTCTTTCCCATTGAAACTTAAAAAGCATCAATGATATTTTGCAATGCTTGGATGGATTCATCAGGCAACGGCAAACTCGGATGGGCAGCATTGAATTCTTCCAAGAAATCTTCCCGCAACTGCATGCGTTTTCTCACCAACTTCGTATAGTCTTTGTCTTCAAAATCAGGATTGAACCCTTCCACCGGCAGATAGCTGAGATGCGGTGCAGCACCGAATGGCACGAATGAAGCTGTCCCTTCGACAATACTTTCGATGACGCCTAGAGACACTTCCTTCGGTATTTTTTTACCCATGAAAAATCCAGTATTGATGATGTAGCAGTCGACATCTTCGTGGGCCAACAATTCTTTGAATCCGGCATAATCCTCAACCAATGGATAGACCCGGAACGGATTTGCGAATGGTTCGATGACCAGTGTATCGGTCGACTCGCCTTTCTTCAACGTTTCCGCAGTCGTGCGTTTCGTAGCCAGCGTTGTGCCGAATGTTGCCGCCAAGACCGCATCGTCCACCTTAACCAAAGGCGGCAAAGCATCGTCCTTCATAATCCAGTAGACCGCATTGATCGGTTCTTCAAACTTATCCACGCGGTTCGGAGTGGAATAGCGTGATTTGACAGTCCGTCCGTTGCCGTTACGGATGTCTTCCGTGACCAGTACAATTTTGCCGTCATGATCCTTCGTCACGCCCACATTCTGGACAGTCACGAAATAGTTCTGTTCAGGATGATCGGCGGGATAATCCTGGGTTTTGTCGTAGTAGGAAGGTTCCAAAGCGATCGAGGAGCCATCCGTCAAATCGATCAGGAAAGCATCATCATGCAGCACTTTCACTTCATATTTGTTGTCGTGCTTCGAATGGGTCAAAGTCGATTTTCCTGAACCCGAAAGCCCGAAGAAGGAAGCGACATAGGAACCGCCATCATGCAGGCGGAAGTGTTTTTGGCCACCATGGCAAGCAACGTAGCCATTGCGATGACCCGTTCCCCAAGCAAGCGTCAGTGTGCCTTTTTTGAACTCACCGAAATATTGCATTCCGAGGATGCAAGCCACGTTTTTATCAGGCTCGAACACCGCCACTCCAAGCGGATAATCCGGATGGCGCCAGTCGGGATCGGTATAGATGTAGATATCGCCTTCGTTGTATGCTTTCGAATGAGCATACATTTCCTGATATTCCGGGTTGTCCCACTGGAAGTTCAATAGCCAGGAGTAAAGATTGTTTTCGTTCCCTTCAGGAAAGGCGATATGCGCCTTGATGATGAAATCTTTATCCAAACCTACATACCCTGTCGTTTTATAATAATGGCGCAGTCTGTTTTGATAAATGACATCCATGATGATGGCTTGAAGTTTTTCGTCCTCTTCCTTGTTCTCTCCGATGATCCGTTTGGCGCGGGCAGTACGGCCTATGATTCTGCCGCCGTTTTCGACAAGAACTTTGGCATCATCCGGCAATCCCAATTCTTTTGTATGGAGCACAGGCAGGTCGGTCACGACCACACCGTCAGCGTTCAATGCGAGTTCATAGGCTTCCGTCATGTCCGTGACTTCCTGCATGTTTTTGCCATAAAAAGCTGTTTCGACGGTTGTCCGGAATTTCGTAAGTAAAGGGTTGGTCTTCTTTAATTCGGATCTGTTGAATGATTCAATAGTAGCCATTTACGTCACCTCTTTTATTTGATACTTCCATTATAATCCTATTCCCACGAAATGTAACCCCTTTCATCATTGAATTAGCGAATATTTATTCTTTTTCTATAAAAAAAGTGTTTTTGACCTCATGTTAGTTACAATAACTCTAACAGAATAGTATAGGGACAAAAAAACGAACCGATGCGGTGTTGTTTCCAACGCATCGGTTCATTCGGCTTACTTACTTTTTATTTTTGAAGGCATCCTTTACTTTATCAAAAAAATTGGCGTCATCTTCCACCAGCGTATCGCCGCCTGCTGCTGCGAATGCGCGGATTGCCTCTCTTTGCTTCTCGCTAAGGTTCTTCGGTGTTACGACAGTCACTTTGACGTGCTGATCACCATTTCCGGTTCCACGCAAGCGTGGCGCCCCTTTGCCTTTCAAACGGAAATTCGTGCCCGTTTGTGTCCCGGCAGGAATCTTCAGCTTGACTTTGCCATGCACGGTTGGCACTTCAATCTCATCACCCAAAGCTGCCTGGGCGAAGCTGATCGGAAGCGTGTAATGGATCTCTGTCCCTTCGCGATCGAAAATATCGCTTGCTTCCACTTGGAAGACGACATAGAGATCACCATACGGGCCGCCATTGCTGCCGACTTCGCCTTGACCGTTCAAGCGCATCTGTTGTCCATCGTCGACACCTGGAGGGATTGTAACTGCCACAGAGTGATCCGTTTCGACATGCCCACGTCCGTAACAAGTAGTACATTTATCCGTGATTTCCTTGCCTGTCCCGCTGCAGACATCACAGACTGCTTGCGTCATTACGCGGCCGAAAGGTGTATTCCTTTCGACACCGACAGCTCCTGAACCATGACATTTCGAACACGTTTTCGGTTGCGTGCCCGGTTTTGCGCCGGAACCACTACAGGTTTTACATTCTTCATCACGTTTATAACGGATGGTTTCTTTCTTCCCGAAAATCGCTTCTTCAAATGTGAGATGGATACGGTACTGCAGATCAGAGCCTTGACGGGGGGCATTTGGATTTCTGCCACGACCGCCGCTGCCTCCGAAAAAGGAATCAAAGATATCTTCAAAACCGCCCGAGAAGCCGCCGAAGCCACCGCCACCATAACCGCCGCCTGCGCCAAAATTGGGATCGGTGCTGGCATGGCCGTATTGGTCATAGGCTGCGCGTTTGTTGCCGTCGCTCAAGACTTCATACGCTTCTGCAAGCTCCTTGAATTTGTCTTCTGCGCCCGCTTCTTTGTTGATATCCGGGTGGAACTTCTTGGAAAGTTTCCGGTAAGCTTTTTTTATCTCATCGTCTGTGGCATCCTTCGACACACCCAAGACATCGTAATAATCTCTTTTCGCCATTGTTTCGCCTCCATTGATTGGCTTCATCTGAACATTTTGTCTCTATACAGTGAGAGAAGCCAATGCAGTTATGCGTTGGCTTCCTCTCGTTAGAGTTGACTATTTGTCGTCTACTTCTTCAAAATCGGCATCAACGACACCGTCGTCAGTCGCTGACTCATGTGCGCCTTCTTGTTGTTGCGCTTGAGCAGCTTGCTCATAAAGTTTGACAGTCAGGTTTTGAACAAGCTCATTCAAAGCATCACGCTTCGTTTTCATTTGTTCCAAATCATTTGCTTCTACTGCTGCTTTCAGTTCGTCTCTAGCTTCTTCAGCCTTTTTCACTTCATCAGCGTCGACTTTTCCGTCTAGCTCTTTCAAAGTTTTGTCAGTCTGGAAGATCAATTGATCCACTTCGTTGCGCAGTTCAACTTCTTCTTTGCGCAATTTGTCTGCTTCAGCGTTCGCTTCTGCATCTTTCACCATTTTTTCGATTTCTTCGTCAGTCAGGCCGGAAGATGATTTGATGGTGATTGTTTGTTCTTTTTGAGTACCTAAGTCTTTAGCGCGAACATTGACGATACCATTTTTGTCGATATCAAATGATACTTCGATTTGCGGAACACCACGAGGTGCTGATGGAATATCCGTCAATTGGAAACGACCCAATGTTTTGTTGTCGTTTGCCATCGGACGCTCACCTTGCAGGACATGTACATCAACAGCTGGTTGGTTGTCCGCTGCAGTCGAGAATACTTGCGACTTGCTTGTCGGGATTGTCGTATTGCGATCGATCAATTTAGTGAACACGCCACCCATTGTTTCGATACCCAATGATAATGGTGTAACGTCCAATAATACGATGTCTTTTACGTCACCAGAGATGACTCCGCCTTGGATAGCAGCGCCCATTGCAACAACTTCATCCGGGTTAACGGATTTGTTCGGCTCTTTGCCTGCTTCTTTACGGACTGCTTCGATGACTGCAGGGATACGTGTTGAACCACCGACAAGGATGATTTCATCGATTTCGGAAGTGGATAGACCTGCATCTTTCAATGCTTGACGTACAGGACCTTTTGTACGTTCAACCAAGTCATAAGTGATTTCGTCGAATTTAGCGCGGGTAAGTGTCAATTCCATGTGCAACGGACCTGCATCGCCGGCAGTGATGAACGGCAAGCTGATTTGGGTTGAAGTTACGCCAGAAAGATCTTTTTTGGCTTTTTCAGCAGCGTCCTTCAGACGTTGTTTCGCCATTTTGTCGTTTGAAAGGTCGATTCCGTTTTCTTTCTTGAATTCTGCAACCAAGTAATCGATGATTTTGTTGTCGAAGTCATCTCCACCTAATTTGTTGTCGCCGGCTGTACTCAACACATCGAATACGCCATCGCCCAATTCAAGGATGGAAACGTCGAATGTTCCGCCACCCAAGTCGAATACAAGGATTTTTTCTTCTTTATCCGTTTTGTCCAAACCGTATGCCAAAGCTGCAGCAGTCGGCTCGTTGACGATACGCTCTACTTCCAGACCGGCAATTCTTCCGGCATCTTTAGTCGCTTGACGCTGCGCATCGTTGAAGTAAGCTGGAACTGTGATAACGGCTTTATCAACTTTTTCGCCTAGGTAGTCTTCTGCGTAGCCTTTCAGATACTGAAGGATCATCGCTGAAACTTCTTGTGGTGTGTAGCTTTTGCCTTCCACTTCCACTTTGTAGCCAGCATCGCCCATGTGGCGTTTGATCGAGCTGATTGTGTTCGGGTTTGTAACTGCTTGGCGTTTAGCGACCTCGCCCACTTGGATTTCGCCGTTTTTGAATGAAACGACAGATGGTGTCGTGCGATTTCCCTCTGGATTTGGGATGATTTTAGCTTCTCCGCCTTCTAATACAGCGACAGCTGAGTTTGTTGTTCCTAAGTCAATACCGATAATTTTGCTCATGATGTTATTCCCCTCTATATGAAATTTTTTGTGTTTATCAATAAAACTATTCTGCCACAATAACCATTGCGGGTCTTAAAACGCGGTCTTTCAAGGTGTAGCCTTTTTGGACTACCGCGACGACTGTATCAGACGCTTGACCTTCAGCAGCCGGCTGCATTTGAATGGATTGATGGAAATTTGGATCGAAAGGCTGGTCGATCGGATTGATCTGTGAAATCCCCTCTTTGGAGAAAGCTTCCGTGAATAGGTTCATGACCATTTCCAAACCTTTTTTCAGGTTCAATGATTTTTCATCTTCCACTTCAATCGCTAATGCACGCTCCAGACTGTCCATCACCGGCAACAATTCCTGCGCTAAAGACTGGGAACGGAATTTCGCCGCATCCTGTCTTTCTTTTGCGTTGCGCTTCTGGATATTGGCAAGTTCAGCCTGCAGGCGCAACAAGCGGTCTTCCGTTTCGGACAAGGTTGCTTTCAAGGTTTCAACCTCACTTGCTTCCGTAACCGTCTCTTGACCTTCAACAACCGTTGTATCAACGGTCGCTTGTTCCTGGTCCACTAATTCTTCGTTATTGTCCACTTCAAAATCTCCTTTGTCATGCTTATTTGTTCAGATCATTCAAGCTATCAGAAAGTTCGTAACGCATAAATTTCATGATACTGATCATTTTTTGATAAGGCATATTGGTTGGCCCCAGTAATGCAATCAGGCCCTTACCGTTGCCGGCCGTGTCATAAGTAGCCGTAATCAGGCTAAAATTATGAAGCAGCTCATTGTTCAATTCCGTTCCGATCTTGACGCCGACGCCATCATTGGGGTTTGAAAAAAGCGCATGGATGTCTGGAGACCCATTCAGCATGTTTAAAATGGCTTTGACTTTATTCTTGTCCATCGTCGCATCCAAATGGTTCAGAAGATTCATGCTGCCTCCTACATGAAAGCGGTCATGCTCCAACTTCGCAACGATATCATTGAAGATCGCTGTGAAATCGATTTTTGCATCGACGTACTTCCGGATAATCACCGGAATGTCCGTTTGCAGCTTGATGAATACTTCCTGCAGGGTGCGGCCTACCAGTTCCTGATTGAAGATGTTAACGATTTTTTCTATCTCAGAGGCTGAGAAGCCCGGCGGCGAAACAGAAAAAATTTGATTTTCCACATGCCCTTTATCAGTCACCAATATGGCCATCACATGCCCTTCATTGAGTGAAACCAATCGGAACCCAGTCAATCGGCTGTCCTTTGTTTCAGGCCCGATTGCCAAAGCGGTGTAGTTCGTCAAAAAAGACAGCATTTCAGCTGATTTTTCGACGACCTGCTGCACTTCCCGGTAAGGATTCTGAAAACCATGCTTGATCGTCTGTTTGACGTCGTCAGCGACTTCTTCACTTTCTTTGCCCAATAGTTGATCGACATAGTAACGGTAGCCTTGGATGGACGGTATTCTGCCGGATGAAGAATGCATTTTTTCCAGGAAGCCCAATTCTTCGATCCGCATCATTTCGTTACGGATGGTGGCGGAACTCAAGGACAAAGCAGATTCCTTAAGAAGCGTCTTCGAACCGATTGGCTCCTCGAATTCGATGTAATGCCTAACAATTAAATCCAAAATTAGCAACTGTCTTTCTGTTAACAAGAGTTTCACCTCACTTTAGCACTTGACCACAATGAGTGCTAACCATAAATAAATTTATCACGGGTGACAGGCTTTGTCAACGGAATACAATCATTTTTCATAACATTCTTGGCACCCCACTGGCATCGAACGCATTTCACATCAAGAAAGAGCGGAATACTTCGTTGCCGAGGAAAACACCTCTTTGGGTCAATCGGATCCTGTCGCCATCGACCAGAAGCAGGCCGCCCGCAACCAAATCGGAAACGACGACAGCATACTGATCTAACAGCGGGGTTTTGAATTTCTCGGCAAAATGTTTTTGGCTGACGCCTACCATCGTGCGCAGCCCCAGAATCATTTCTTCTTCCATCTGTTCATTTTTCGACAACTGCTGTTGACGGATGATCGGCAAGCTATTTTCGCGCAAAGGCGCCAGATACTGCTGGATCGGCCCATGATTGTGGTAACGGATCCCATCGATATAGCCATGCGCTCCAGCCCCAAAACCGAAATAGGATTCATTTTTCCAATAGGTGAGATTGTGTTGGGATTCATAACCCGGCAACGCAAAGTTGGAGATTTCGTATTGATTCCTTCGGCTTTTTGACATCGTCTCGATAGCCAAGGCATACATATCTGCCTCTGTGTCCTCGGAAGGCAACGGCAGTTTCCCCTGACGCATCAAGTTGTAGAAAACCGTCTTGTTCTCGAGGATCAAAGCGTAGATAGAGTAATGCGGCAAATCCAATTCCAAGGCTTTTTTCAGACTATCTTCAAAATCGGCCATCGTTTGGTTCGGCAGGCGGAAGATCAAATCGATTGTCATGTTTTCGAATCCGGCTCTGCGGGCATCGGCCACAGAAGTGTATACCTGCTCGGCCGTGTGGATGCGGCCGATTTTTTTCAGGATATCGTTATTAAACGATTGGACCCCCATGCTCAAACGGTTTACCCCATAATCACGCATGATTTTGAGCTTCTCGAAAGAAATACTTTCCGGATTGGCTTCCATCGTGAACTCGGCGCCTTTCGGCAAGGAATAGGTGCTGCGAATCCCGTTCAACAGCTTCTCCAGCTGGCGCTCGTTCAGAGTCGTTGGTGTGCCGCCGCCGATATAGAACGTGCTGATCTCTTCTTGAGGATGAAGCTGCTTCGATAACTGCATCTCCTTGATCAAAGCATCCACGTATTCGTCAACCGGCTGGCCTTCCAAGAACACCTTATTGAAATCACAATAGAAGCAGATGTGTTCGCAAAAGGGGATGTGCAAATAAGCCGCTGCCATTTAGAGAGTCACCTCGTTCAATGGGTGATCCTGAAAATAGGCGATCGTATCCGCTTCATCACTTTTAAGCTGCGCGATCAGTTGGTCGACGCCGGAAAATTTGATCTCGCTGCGGATAAAATGGTGCCATCTGACGGTTACGTCCTCGCCGTAAATCATTTTGTCGAAGTCCAGTATATATACTTCCACGGTTTTGTCGCGTCCAGCTTCAAAAGTGATGTTGTGCCCTATCGAAGCCGTGCCGCGATGCCAGATTCCGTTCACTCTGATGCTTACGATGTAAACGCCATTCCTTGGCAAGCGTGTGTGTTTTTCGGTTTGGATATTAGCAGTCGGGAAACCCAGTAGCCTGCCTCGTGCATCGCCATGAATGACCGTGCCGTCGATCTGATAGATATAGCCTAAATAAGCATTCGCTTTTTCCATGTTTCCTTCGGCTAATGCTTCCCGGATGTGCGTGGAACTGATTTTTTCGGCTTCGTCCTTCAATTCGGCAACTTCGATGACTTCGAAGCGACCTTTGGCATAGTTCACTAATTGTTTCATATTCGCAATTTCTCTAGGTCCATAGGTATAATCGAAGCCGGCAACGACTGCCACAGCATGCAGACCGCTGATGTATTGGTCGACAAATTCCTGCGGTCTTAATGAGGCAAACGCAGATGTGAATGAGATGACGAAGAAATAATCAACGCCTAAGCTCTCGAATATTTCGGCTTTGCGGTTGACGGTCGACAAATATTGCATCGTTTCCGGATTCATCTTCTGGAAAACGATGCTTGGGTGATGATTGAAGCTCATGACGGCAAGTTTGAGGTTCTTCTTTTCGGCAACTTCCTTTGCTCGTTTGATTACTTCTTGATGTCCTCTATGGACGCCGTCAAAGTATCCCAATGCCAATACCACTTGCTCGTCAGGTATCAGTTTCTGGTTATAGGGATGATGTATGTGCATTATTTCCATTGTTAAAGCAACTCCTTGCTGTTTATGATAGGAACATTTTTCTGGGTTTGATGAGACCGCTTTTGCTCGGATGCGGTTCGTACATCGCCACGATTTTGTTTTGATAGGTAAATAAAACAGGCGCATCCATTGTTT
>NZ_JBAVFV010000033.1:0-5230 GCF_049684335.1 Trichococcus sp. | reverse complement strand
GCTTGGATCAGCAACTTTTATATAATATCACGCTCTAAATCGCATGTCAACAATTTTTTCAAATCATTTCAAAGCCGATTCTGGCGGACAACTTCTATATACTATCATCGTAGCCGAACGCTGTCAACGATTTTTCAATTTTTTTTAAACCTTTCGATACAGGCCTAGGAAACGTTATAATTGTTCTCCATCCGGCATGCGCGTTAGCGGTCCAAACCCTCTGTATTCCGACCAAAGCATCCGACTTCCGCAGTCGGATGCTCTGATGGATTTGTCCCGCTCAC
This sequence comes from Trichococcus sp., assembly GCF_049684335.1. Taxonomy (GTDB): domain Bacteria; phylum Bacillota; class Bacilli; order Lactobacillales; family Aerococcaceae; genus Trichococcus. The sequence goes on along the minus strand of NZ_JBAVFV010000033.1, from coordinate 4,946 downwards.
CATGCCTCTTCATATCAATTCACTGTCTGCTCTGCTTTGTTGGCAATGTTTTCCAAAAAGTTCCGGATAAGCTTCTGACCATCTTTGGTGAAGATGGACTCGGGATGGAACTGCAGGCCGTAGACGGCATGCTCCTTATGCTTCATCGCCATGATGACGCCATCATCCACACTTTTGGAGAGTATTTCCAGTTCAGCGGGAAGGCTCTTTTCTTCGACTACTAGCGAATGGTAACGCATGACCTCGAAAGGGGAAGTGATCCCTTGAAAAAGCGGATCGCCGTTATGCGTGACCATAGAGGTTTTCCCGTGCTTCAGCGTTTCTGCACGGATGACATTCCCGCCATAGGCATACCCGATGGCCTGATGCCCGAGACAGATCCCAAGCAGAGGCACTTTTCCGGCAAACTCCCTGACCACATCGACGCAAATTCCGGCATCCTCAGGCACGCCTGGTCCTGGGGAAAGGATGATGCAATCCAAATCCATTGCCTTCATTTCATCCACTGTCAGGGCATCATTGCGCACGACCAGCACATTCGGATTGATTTCTCCGATGTATTGGTAGAGGTTATACGTAAAAGAATCATAATTATCGATCAATAAAATCATTCAGATTACCTCCTTCAGGGCCATTGCTTTGTTAAGTGTCTCGGTATATTCCGATTGCGGGACGGAATCATGCACAATCCCTGCACCGGCTTGGACATAGGCGAAGCCGTCCTTCAGAATGATGGTCCGGATGGCAATACACGTATCCATGTTGCCGTTATAGGAGAAATAGCCAACCGCACCGGCATAGATGCCCCGTTTCGTCCTTTCCAATTCATCGATGATGCCCATCGCGCGTATTTTCGGCGCACCGGAAACGGTCCCTACAGGCAGACAAGCGCTCAAGGCTTCGAAGCAGGTCAGACCCGGTTTCAACTTGCCGGTCACTTTCGAAACGATGTGCATCACGTGTGAATAGATATCCACTTCCATGAACTTATCCAGCTTGACGCTGCCGAATTCGCTGATCCTACCGATGTCGTTCCTTCCCAAATCCACCAGCATCACATGCTCTGCCCGCTCCTTCTCGTCTGCAAGCAACTCTTTCTTCAATTCATTGTCTTCCTCTTCGTTCTTCCCTCTTCTGCGCGTTCCGGCTATCGGATTCGTCATGACTTCACCATCCTGAACGGTGACCAGACTTTCCGGAGAGGAACCGACCACTTGAAAATCACCTAGGTCGATATAGAAAAGATAAGGCGACGGATTCTTCGTGCGCAGTCTTCTGTAGATATCGAACGGTTCGGATTCGGACTTGATTTTCAGCCGTTGCGAGAGGACAACCTGAAAGATGTCGCCGGCTTTGATGTATTCTTTCGCCTTCTCGACGAGCGTACAAAATTCCGCTTCGCTGACGTTTGAGGAAACCTCTTGATTCGGATTCACCTCTTGGAAAGGTCGGATGCCGTTCGTCTGGTTCATCGTTTCGGCTAACTTTTCCAAATTGGCGGTGATTGTTTCATAATCCTCCGTATCCTCCGGGAAAACATTATGGACGAGCGTCATTTTGTGCTGGTAGTGGTCGTAACTGATGAATTGCTTGTAGAACATTAAGTAGGCTTCAGGCGCCTGCAGTTCATCCGGGTTCACATTCGGCAGCTTTTCGTATTGTCGGATGACATCATAACCGACATAGCCGATCGCTCCGCCTACAAAAGGCAACGGGATATCGGTCTTAAGATAGGGAATCGACACATGCTCTTTTACGAAATCGAGCACCTTTCCTTTTTTGTGCACGGCTTGTCCATCAGTGATGATCGTCACGTCTTCACCCATACTCGTGATGCTTTTGTAAGGATTCGAACCCAGAAAGGAATATCTCCCGATTTCCCGCTCCGAAAAGACGCTCTCAAACAAAAACTTATGCTTCCCTTCGAGATTGTAGTACATACCGATAGGCGTCAATTGATCCGCATTGACCGTCAAGTTTACCGGAAACACCTTATTGTGCTTTTTTGCTGCTGCAAATTCTGTTGCTGTCAGATTAAACATTCCATTCACCCCTAATGAGATTTTTTTGCTATTTCTACTTGATTTAGGGGATTTTGGGTACAAAAAAAGCCACAACATCCCCTATAATGGGACGATGTAGCCGCGGTGCCACCCATATTAGTTCTGTACTGTTGACTCACGATCGACTCTGTCGTTCTTTGCGCTCCTTGTCTCCCTAACGGAATCAAGGACCCAATACGTCACCCAAAAAAGGCTATGCATTGTTTTCGCGCTAATACTACAGAATCAAAAAAACACTTCCTCCTCAAAAGGACGAAATGTTTCCATTCGTTTGCCACCTCAGTACAAAACTCGCTCTGCGGGTACGGATGTTAATCGATACCCCGTCCTTTTAACGGCGGACTCCCGGTTTTTGCTACTATAATTTTCGCATCACGTCTCAGAGATCCATTCACCAACAGCTACAGTGTTTGGCTTTCACTGCCCCAAACTCGCTTTGACTAAACGCTATTGGCTACTACTTCTCATCACAGATTTTATTAGTTTAATTTTAATTTATTATAATCCTTTTCTCATTATTGTCAACTGGGAAATGCTAGTTTATTTAGTACGAGAGAATCACTTTGCGATAGGCAGGTCACGGTTGACCATAATCAGTCACTCAACTCGGCAAGAAAAACAAAAACAAAAAAGCAGAGCAACAACACAGTCGTGTCATTACTCCACTAATTTTAGCATGATTGGCAAAGGATCGGTTTAACAACTGACCTTCAACTATTTTCTAGGCTCTGATTTTGTCCACCAATGATTTCAGTGTTTTATCCGCTGTTTCGCCATCATCTTTTTGGATGGCCGATTCAGAAATGATAAACGAACCGCCCACCGCTACTATGTGATCATTTTGCACATATTCCATAAAGTTATCTTCGTTGATTCCGCCAGTCGGCAGGAACTTAACATCGTAGAAAGGACCGCTCAAAGCGTTGATCGCTTTCAAACCACCGTAAATATCTGCGGGAAAAAATTTCACCACTTTGATGCCATATTCCGTAGCGCGTTGAATATCGCCAGGTGTCGCCGTCCCGGGAAACACAGGGATATCATTTTTGATGCAGTACTCGATGACATCCGGAACGATCGCAGGCGAAACAATGAATTTCGCGCCATTTTCAACCGCATCTTTCGCTTCTTTCAATGTCCTTACCGTTCCTGCACCAACAATCAGCTCGCCTGACTGAGCCAATTTCTTCATTGCATCCAAGGCTAAGTTGCTTCGGAACGTCACTTCAATAAACCGTACCTCGTTTTTGACCAGAATCTCTTCCAATCGATCTAAACAGGAAAGATCCGTAGCGGTATAAAGAGGCAACAGTTTTGTTTCCTCGATTTGTCGATAAATTTCGTGTTCCATGTTTGCTAACATATTCCACTCTCACTTTCTTGCGTTAAGGAATCTTATCCTTTTGCTTTCGTGATTGCTTCATGCAATCCTTGCAGATACGTAATGCCCATTGCGCGGTCATACAACCCATAACCCGGCATTGCGACCTCGTCAAAAACTGTACGCCCATGGTCGGGACGAACAACTCCGTCAAACCCGACATCTACTAAAGCTTTCATGATGGCGTACATATCCAATGATCCATCCGTGCTCAAATGTGCTGATTCTCTAAATTTGCGTTCGCCCAAAAATTCGACATTGCGGAAGTGAACAAAATTGATTCTGTGCCCGACTTCACGGATGATTTCAACCATGTCATTGTCTGGATCCGCTCCAAGGGAACCTGTGCAGAGCGTAAGGCCATTGTATGGAGAATCAACAATGCTAAGGATTTTTTTCAGGTCTTCCAAATTCTTCGTGATGCGCGGAAGCCCAAAGATTGCAAATGGAGGATCATCAGGGTGAATCGCCATCTTGACATCCATTTCCTCACATACGGGAATGATTTTCTTCAAGAAATAGCTCAGGTTTTCAAATAAGATCTCTTCCGTCACGCCTTCATAAATCTCAACTAAACTGCTGAATTTGTTTAAGCGTTCCTCTTCCCAACCGGGTAGACTGAACCCTTTCGATTGACTATGAATCAGTTTGAACATGTCGCTCGCTTCCATGTTGTCCACAACAGCTTGGTCGTAAACAAGAGAGAAGCTGCCATCCTTGTTTTCATAAAACAAGTCTGTTTTTGCCCATCCAAAAATCGGCTTGAAGCTGTAGCAAATCATGTGCACACCGCATTTGGACAAGTTCTTGATCGTCTGGATATAATTTTCGATGTATTGATCGCGTTCAGAAGTTCCCGCTTTGATTGCGTCATGAATCGCCACACTTTCGATCCCCAGTAATTCCAGACCGCCTTTTTCCACTGACTCTTTCAATTCTTGAATCTCAGAAATTTCCCACACATCTCCAGGCAGTTTGTTCAACAGAGTACCCACAACACCGTTTATTCCCGGTATTTGTCGAACATGTTTCAACGGAATTGTATCTCCCTTTTCCCCATACCATCTAAATCCCCATTTCATTACGCTTCACCCTTCCTTTTCCTTGAGAAATATCGTCCTCTTGATTGTTTCCAGCTTTGATGCCTACCTAGCACTTAAACCATCAGTTTTTTGACCGATCGCAACTTCAGCGATATGATAGCGCATCCAACCTTTATACTCTTATTATACAAAAAAATATTTTTTTGTAAAGGGAAAACCAAAAGAAAATATTTTTTCTTTGCGAATACTGCTTTAAAAGTAGCGGATTACCGTTTTAAAAAACTTCGGCAAAAAAATAAGCTTGCAACGATGATTTCATCGTTGCAAGCTTATTTGTGTGATACCGGCGGCCGGGGTCGAACCGGCACGCCCTTGCGGGCACTGGATTTTGAGTCCAGCGCGTCTGCCAATTCCGCCACGCCGGCATGATATGAAGAATGCAATTTTCCATCTTACTCA